>NZ_JBNCLD010000001.1:0-582140 GCF_049844505.1 Micromonospora sp. DT229
CCTTCCATGATGAACATCCTCCCGAGGAGCACACAGCCCCTCTGAGCTGGGATGTCCGTCAAACCGGGTCAGGCCCAGCGCCGTTCACGGTGATCGACTGCGGCAGGTCGCTGGTGTTGGCGGTGGGCGGGAGGGTGAAGCCGATGATCAGGCCCGCGGCCAGGGCGACAGAGACGACAGCGACGGCCGCGACACTGATCAGCCACCGGGGTCTGCTGCCCTGCCCGATCACCATCATCCGAGTCTATGGGCGAGGTCGTTCGGTTCGTCGAGTGCGATTCATGCGTTTCTTGGTGAGCCAGCGCATGACGTCCAGGGCGTGTGCCGCCGGGTAGCGGATCGGGTGGAAGACGTGCTCGATCACGTCGTCGGCGACGATCAGGGTGAGTCGTTCGTACAGGGTCATGTCGCCGGCGGTGAAGGTGGGCAGGCCGAGGGTGGCGGCCAGGGTGAGTCGTGGGTCCGGGATCAGGGGGTACGGCAGCCTCAGCCGGTGTACGAGTTCCCGCTGGTAGCCGGTGGACTGTGCGGACAGCCCGTAGACCCGGTCGGCCCCGGCGGTGCGGAGTTCGGCGTGGTGGTCGCGGAACCAGGCCGGTTGCTCGGTGTCCCGCAGTGCGCCGGTCACCTCCAGCAGGCTGTTCGGCAGGTCCAGGCCGGGGCGGCCGGTGAGGGGGTAGACGAAGATGACGCTGCGTCCCGGGCCGAGGGTGGACAGGTCGACGGGGCGGCCGTCGGTGGCGTAGAAGTGCAGTGCTGGCAGAAGGCGGCCGATCAGGTCGTGTGGGTCGGTGCCGAGGGGTGACCGGGCGGCGGGTACGAGGTGGCTGGCTGCCGCGTCCAGCCGGGCGTTGAGGGCGTCGCGTTGTGCGGTCAGTTTGCCGATGCGTTCCTGAAGTGCGGTGACGGTGCCGCGATAGGTGGCCAGAGCGGCGGCGCAGACATCGGCCTCGTCGGCTCCGGCGGCGATGGATTCGACGAAGGGTCGGGTCTCCTCGACGCTGAGTCCGAGGGCCGTGAGTTCCCGGATCTGGGCTACCAGGCGGACCGCGATGGGGTCGTACTCGCGGTAGCCGTTGCCGAGACGGCGGGGGACGACCAGCCCGACGGACTCGTAGTACCGCAGGGCTCGGATGGTCGTTCCGGTTCGGCGCGCCAGCTCCCCCACCCGCACGATCCGATGCTAAACCCGCACCCCTGGGTACGGGTCAAGGTCGTGGGCGGACTTGACCCGTACCCGGAGGTGCGGGTTTAGCGTGCCCGCATGAGTGGTGGCGCGGGTGACTTCGACTACGAGACCAAGGGCGAGGGGTACGCGGTGCAGCGGCGCACCGATCCACGGATCGCGGCGCTGATCCACACCGCGTTGGGTGCGGCCCGTACGGTGCTGAATGTGGGGGCGGGGGCCGGTTCCTACGAGCCCACCGACCGGTACCTGGTGGCGATCGAGCCCTCGGCCCGGATGCGTGGTCAGCGGCCGGCGACGGTGGTGCCGGCGTTGGCCGCCGCTGCCGAGTCCATTCCGTTCGACGATGACGCCTTCGACGCGGCGATGGCGACCGTCACCGTGCACCAGTGGGCGGACACCGCCCGGGGCCTGGCCGAGATTCGTCGGGTCGCGCGGGGCCCGGTGGTGGTGCTCACCTTCGACGGTACGGCCCTGGATCGCTTCTGGCTGGCCGAGTACGCCCCGGAGTTGATCGCGGTGGAGCGCCGCCGTTACCCGGCGATCAGCAGTATCAGGGAGGCCATCGGCTCCCAGGTGGAGGTCGTCGAGGTGCCGATCCCAGTCGACTGTGTGGACGGTTTCACGGAGGCCTACTACGCCCGCCCGGAACAGTTGCTCGATCCGGCGGTGCGGGCCGCCCAGTCGGCGTGGGGGTTCGTCGACGAGGCGGCGACGAGCCGGGCGGTGGAGCGGCTGCGGGCCGACCTCGACTCGGGGACCTGGGAGGCCAGGTACGGGCATCTGCGCAGTCAGCCGACCTTCCACGGCTCGCTGCGACTGATCGTGGGTCGGCCCTGAGGTGACCTGGGAGTCCACCGGTGGTGGCAGCGGATGTGATGAAGGGGGTCGGGGGTGCGGCGCCGGGCGACCGGCCACCGGCTAGCGTCGGGGGCGTGAACAGCGCCTCTCCTCGTGTCCTGCCCGCCGACGGTGATCTCGCCGAGGCGGCGTCCGTGCTGCGTACCGGCGGGTTGGTGGCCTTTCCCACCGAGACCGTCTACGGCCTGGGGGCGAACGCGTTGGACGCGCGGGCGGCGGCCCGGATTTTCGAGGCGAAAGCGCGACCCAGCTTCGATCCGTTGATCACCCATCTGGCGGAGGTGGCCGATCTGGAGCCGCTGGTCGGGTCGGTGCCGCCGGCGGTGGCCGCCTTGGCGGCGCGGTTCTGGCCGGGGCCGTTGACCCTGATCGTGGACCGGCCGGAGGTGGTGCCGCCGATCGTCACCTCCGGGCTGGCGACCATGGCGGTACGGGTGCCGGACAACGAGTACGCGCGGCGGTTGATCGCGGCGGCCGGGGTGCCGGTGGCCGCGCCCAGCGCCAACCGGTTCGGTCAGCTCAGCCCGACCCGGGCCGAGCACGTGGTACGCGGGCTGGGCGCCGCCGTGGACGTGGTGCTCGACGGTGGGCCGACCCGGTGCGGGATCGAGTCGACGATCGTGGACGCCCGGGGGGAACGGCCGGTGGTGCTGCGTCTGGGCGCCTTGCCGGTCGAGGAGTTGGAGAAGGTCACCGGCCCGGTCACGATCCGTCCGGGTAGTTCGGGGCAGCCGGTGGCGCCGGGCACCCTTGCCGCGCACTACGCCCCGCGTACGCCGTTGCGGCTGTCGGGTGCTGCCGGGGTCCTCGACGGGACCGCCACCGAGCAGGTGGGGACGGGGCGGGGGTACCTGGCGTTCCGGGATCGGCCGGCGGGTGACTGGGCGGCGGTGGAGGTCCTCTCACCCTCGGGTGATCTGACCGAGGCGGCGGCGCGGTTGTTCGAGGCGCTGCACCGGTTGGACGCGGCCGGGGTCGGGGAGATCGTCGCCGAGCCGGTGCCGGAGACCGGTGTCGGTCGGGCGGTCAACGACCGGCTGCGCCGGGCCGCCGCCACCTGGGCTCCCACCCCCTGACCCCGCGTCAGGACCCCGACCCTGCCGAACCGGACTGCCCCGCCGGATCAGACTGCCCCGCCGGATCAGACTGCTCAGTCGAGCCTGACTGCGCGGTCGGATCAGAGTGCTCCGCCGGGCTTAGGTGTGGGCCGTCGATTCGGGGCAGCCGGGCGACCAACTTGGTCATGGCACCGTTGGCCAGGGTGGCGCCGAGAGCGGAACCGGTGGCGATGGTCCATCCGACCGGGCCTAGGGGGGTGCACCCGAAGAACTGGCTCAATCCGGGGGTCTGCACCACCGCGGCCAGTGCGCCGAACGAGACGGCCGTGGAGGCGAGCACGGTGGGGCTGGTGCCGCCGGCCAGCACGGTCTGCCCGAGTTGCGTACCGACCAGGGAGACCAGGGCGACGGTGCCGGCGCGGCGGCGGCGACCGGTGTAGCGGGCCAACGTCCAGCCGGCGGTCGCGCCCAGCGTGGTGGCTGCCGCCCGCAGCCCGATCTCCTTGGTCATGGTCTGGCCGAGGGAGGTGTCCGGTCCCTCGCGCAGCATGTCGTCGGCGTGTTCGGCGGCGGGTGGCCGGACGGCGATGGCCATCGCGGGTGCCATGTCGGTGAGCAGGTTGACCAGGAGCAGTTGGCGTCCGTTGAGGGCGGCCTGGCCGGTGGCGGCGGCGGTCAGCACGCTGAAGGCGATCTCGCCGAGGTTGCCGCCGACCAGGATGCTCAGGGCGTGGCGTACCGAGGACCACATCGCGCGTCCTTCGACCAGGGTGGCGATGATGGTCTCCAGCCGGTCGTCGGTGACGACCAGGTCGGCGGCGGCCCGGGCGGCCGGAGTTCCTCGTTGGCCGAGGGCTATGCCCACGTCGGCCAGCCGGATCGCGGGGGCGTCGTTGGCGCCGTCACCGGTCATCGCCACGGTCCGCCCGCGCTTCTGCAACGCCTGGATGATCCGGACCTTGTGGGTCGGGGTGCAGCGGGCCACCACGTCGGTTGCGGTCAGCCGGTCGGCCAGGGCCTCGTCGTCGAGGTGGTCGAGTTCGGTGGCGGTGACAACCCGCTGGGCGGCGCCGTCGCTGATGGTGGCGGCGATCGCCTCGGCGGTGGCCGGATGATCACCGGTGATCATGATGGTGTGCACCCCGGCCTGCCGGATGCGGTGCACGGCCGGCGCGGCACTGGCGCGTACCCCGTCGGCGATGGCCAGGAATCCGGTGAAGGTCAGGCCGGTCACCTCGTCGTCGGTGATGGCGGGGTCGCCGACGATGCATTCGGCGACGGCGAGGATCCGGTGTCCGGCTCCGGCGCGTTCGCTGAGCTGCCGTTGGAGGTCGGCTCGACCGGCCTCGTCCAAGGGCTCCTCCCGACCCCCGGTGCGGTGGTTGGCGCACCGGGGCAGCACCTGCTCGGGTGCGCCCTTCACGCTCAGCAGCAGTCGGCCCTGGGTCTTGCCGACGCTGGCGTGGTAGCCCCGGGAGGGCTCGAAGGGCAGCCCGCCCGCCGCCTGCCAGTCCGGGGCCGCCTCCTGCTCGCCCACCCCGACGGCGCGGGCACCCTGCAGCACCGCCCGGTCGGTCTGCATGGCCAACTCTTCCGGATCATCTGCGGTGGGGGTGGCGCGCAACGCCGCCGCCAGGGTCCGCCGCAACCGGTCGTCGAGTTCGTCCGGGCGGGCGTAGCCGTCCGCATCGCCGACCCCGGCCAGCACCAGGTGTCCTTCGGTGAGGGTGCCGGTCTTGTCGAAGCAGAGCACGTCGACCCGGCCCAGGGCCTCGATGGTGCGCGGGTTGCGGACCAGCGCGCCGTGCCCGGCCAGTCGCCGTGCGGCGGCCAGTTGGGCGGCGCTGACCAGGAAGGGCAGCCCCTCGGGCACCGAGGCCACGGCCAGGTTCGCGGCGGTCGCGGCCGTCTGGGCCAGGGGTACGCCGCGCAGCAGTCCGGCACCGACCACCGCGACCGCCGATCCGACGGCCAGGGGGAGCGCGGCGCGGGTCAGGTTGCCCAGTCGGGCTTCGACTCCGCTGGCCGGTGGTGCCTGGCGGGCCAGGGCCAGGCTGCGTCCGGCTTCGGTGTCGGTGCCGATGGCCACCACCACGGCGGTGCCCTGTCCGGCGGCGATGGTGGTTCCCTCGTAGAGCATCGATCGGCGTTCGGCGACGGCTGCGGCGACCACCGGCTGGTCGGTCTTGGCCACCGGTAGGGACTCGCCGGTCAGGGAGGACTCGTCGGCCTCCAGGCCGACGGATTCCAGCACCCGGCAGTCGGCCGGTACGGCGTCGCCGGATTCCAGCACGATCACGTCACCGGGTACGAGGTCCTCGGCGGGTACCACCCGTTCGGTGCCGGAGCGGCGGACCCGGGCGGTGACGGCCGACCGGGACAGCAGTTGGGCCAGTGACTTCTCGGTGTTGCGCTGGTGCACGGCGCCGATCAGGGCGGAGCCGCCGACGACTCCGCCGACCAGGGCCGCGTCTACCAGGGAGCCGAAGTTGGCCGACAGGGCCGCCCCGGCGATGAGGACCGGGGTCAGCGGGTTGACCAGTTCGTCGGCGACCGCGCGGAGCAGTCCGCCCGGCCCGGCGGCCTCGGCGGGACCGGCGGCCTGGCGCTGTTCGGCCTCGGCGTCGGTCAACCCGTCCGGGCTGCTGCCGAGCTGGTCCAGGACGGTCGGCACCGGCATCAGGTGCCAGGCGGTGATCGCCGGGGCGGGTGTCTCGGCATGTTCGGAGAGCCGGGAGGCCCGCCACACCCCGTGACCGAAGGCCAGGGCGGACGCGCCGTTGACGGCGGCCAGGGTGCGAATGGGAAGGGCGGCACGCTCGGCGGTCAGTGCGCTCAGGGCGCCGAGACCGGTGCCGGCCAGGCCGACGCGCAGGTTCTGTGCGGTCATCCGGCGGGCCACCCCGGCGGCTTCGATGATCAGGGCGGCGATCCGCAGGTCGGTGCCGATCAGCAGGTGGGCGCCCCAGGGCGGCAGGGACTGCGGGTCGGCCACGCCCAGGCCGCAGTCTGCTGCGGCCAGTGCCGCCCGGTCGCCGGAGACGAGCATGACCATGGCGCCTTCGCGCTGCAACCGGCGGATCGAGGCGGCCAGTTGGTCACCCCCGGGCAGCAGGGCGTCGGCGGAGGTGTGCCGCTGCGCGTCTTCGCCGGCCATGATGAGCCGCAGTCCGGCCTGCCGGGCGACCGCCGGCAGGCTGTCCACCCCCGGGGCGGGTTCCGGTTCCACCCGCAGTACCGCTGCCAGGGTGTCGCCCTGGGCCAGGCCGAGCAGGTTGCCGCCCCGCTGGCGCAGCCGGCGGCTCTCCTCGGTGTCGCCGGGGTCGTGGGCGTCGAGTCGGTCCAGCGGGCCGAGCTGCCAGCCGTCGCGTCGGCGTACCTCGTCGGGAGCGTCCGGCTCGAACAGGGCGAACGCCCGGGTGGCCACCTGGGAGATGTCGGCGCCGGGCAGCGGGGCCAGGTCGGCCAGCACGCCTCGGTCGGTGCCGAGGACCCGGGTGTCCAGCACCAGGGTGTCGATCCGGTCGAGTTCGCGCAGCACGCTTCGGTCCATGGCGATGACCCCGCGCTTGGCCAGGATCCGGCCGAGTTGGGCGCCGTAGCCTTCACGACCGCTGCCGGGGGCCTTGGGTAGGGCGGACAGGCCCAGCGCGGCGGCCCGTTTCGGGCCGATCACCGGGCTGGCCGCGGCGAAGGCCGCCACCCCGGCGCCGAGCATCCGGATCTTGTACTGGTCGACCGTGCTGTCCGGCTTCGGGCAGGGGCGCTCACCGTCCGGGTTACGGGCGACGGCCCGATCGGGTTCGCCGGTCAGTCGGGGCTCGGCCTTCTCCCAGGCACGTAGTTGGGCCAGCCCTTCGCCCCACTGCACGACCCGTTGGGCCCCGTCCAGGACGATGCCGGTCCAGCCACCGGCGAGGCCCTGCACCACCGCCTCGGCCAGGGGGAACAGCAGGTCGGCGCGGGGGTCGCTGCGGATGCCCAGTCCGGCCAGGGTGTGCAGCCTGGGGTGCAGGTCCACGGCGCCGAGCAGCCCGGCCACCTCGGCGGGGATCGGGGTGATGGGCAGGATGCGGGTGGCCGCGGAGATGGTCAGGCCCAGGGCGTCGGAGGCCAGGGCGCCGAGGGTACGGGCGGTTCGGGGTCCCTCCCCGGGCGGTTGCGGGGGTGGGATCTCCGGGTCCGGCTCGTGCGGGCTGGCGCGTTCGGTGCGGGCGATGACGGCGATGAGTTCGCGTACCTTCGGCCCGGGTGTGTCGATGGCGACGATGACCCGGCCGGAGGGGGCGTTGACCCGGGCCCACTGCACGCCGGGTATCCGTTGCAGCGCCGTCTCCACCTGGCGGGCCAGGACGTCGCCACCGTCCTGGCAGACCCCGTGCACCTCGATGTGGTGGCGTCCCGGCCGGGACCAGACCCGGCGGCTGCTCAACCCGATGGTGCGGGCGAACCTGCTGACGGTGGCGCTGGCGTCCCGGGCGACATCGTGCACCAGCGGTACGTCGACCGGTGGCCGGAGGCGGCGGAGGAGCCCGCCGAGCGATGTCATCGACGGACGGGACGGATCGGGTAATTGGTCAGCCTTCCGTTGCTTCTGCCGTACCGCATCGCGCCTCCTGCCGGTCGTGCCCGGCGGCCTGGCTTCCCGCCGGGGCGTCCCTTATGCCCGTCCGGGTGGGGGAAGTTTTCCGGTTCGGGTGGGCATGAGCCGGTTCGGTGGGTGGAATGCCGGATGACGACGGGCACGGGGAGGTCTGGATGAGTGCTGGCCGGTGGGTCCGGCGGTGATCGGCTACCGATGAGCTTCCTGACCTTGCTGCCGCTGGCGGTGGTCATGATCGCCGGCACCCAGTTGGTGGCGGCGGTCTTCTTCGCCTCGTCCGACCGACCCCGGGCCGCCTCGTTGGGCTATCTGGCCGGTGCGGCGATCGTGGTGGGTGGCGGTACGACCCTGGCCTGGGCGGCCCTGCGGCTGTTCCGGATCAGGTTCTCGACCGGGACGGCACGCGACGGTGTGGAACGGGCCATCGACTGGCTCGTCCTCGGGCTGCTGGTGGTGCTGGCGATCGCGGTGTTCCTGCTTCGTCACCGGGGTCCGCCGAGCTGGATGGGTCGACTTCAGCACGCCAGCCCCGGGTACGCCTTCCGGGTCGGTCTGCTGCTGTTTCTGGCCATGCCGACCGACGGTCTGACGATGATCGCGGTCGGTGCGACCGCCGCCCGCCATGATCAGAGCTGGTGGCACCTGCTGCCGTTCGTGCTGCTCACCTTGACCCTGCTAGCCCTGCCCCTGCTCGCCCTGCTGCTGCTGGGAGGCCGGGCCCGGGTGGTGTTACCCAGGATCAGGACCTGGGCGGACACCCACTCGTGGATCGTCAGCGAGGCGGTGATCGCGCTGTTCTTCCTGTTCACCCTCGTCGACTTGGCGCGGTGACACCTTCGGGGGAACGGCGTCGAGGTGGGCCTGGTCCCCGGGCGGCCCGACCTACGGTCGAATCATGCTCACGTTCGTCGTCACCAGCGTTCTGTACGTCTGTGGGTTCGTCTTCCTGTACGGGGTGATCCGGTTGGCCGTCCGACATGCCATTGAGGACGTCGAGATGCGCAGGGTGCAGACCCAGCGGGCCGAGGAGATGGCCGCGGCCCGGGATCGGGCCCTGCTGCACAAGCACGGCTTCCTCAGCAACGGCTGAGACCCCCTGGTCGGTTCCGGGTGACCGGGTGATTCGGGGCGGCTGCCGGTGGCGTGACCTGCGGCGGATGCGACGATCTCAGCTGTGATGGGAACGTTGAAGACCGAGCCTGCCCGTACCCGCCCCGATCTGCTGGCCGCGCCGGTGGCCGCCGCGCTGGCCGCCTGGCCCGCCGACGCCGTGGAGGTCGACTCGGTGCTGGTCGCACCGATCGACGCCGAACTCGCCGACACCGCGCAGTTCTGTGCCGCGTACGAGGTGGGGCTGGACGAGTCGGCCAACTGTGTGGTGGTCGCCGGCAAGCGGGAGGGCGTGACCCGGTACGCGGCCTGCCTGGTGCTCGCCACCACCCGGGTGGACGTCAACGGGGTGGTCCGGCGGGCACTGGACGTACGCAAGGCCAGCTTCGCCCCGATGACCGACGCGGTCGAGTTGACCGGCATGGAGTACGGCGGGATCACCCCGATCGGCCTGCCGGCGCAGTGGCCGATCCTGGTCGACGCGCGGGTGGTGGCCGCGCCGTACGTCATCATCGGGTCCGGGGTGCGGCACAGCAAGATCGCGTTGCCCGGTGCGGCGCTGGCCACCCTGCCGAACGCGCGGGTGGTGGAGGATCTGGCCAAGCCGGTCTAGAGACTGATGCTGCTCGATGTTGTTGCACGTGAAACATCGGGCGGTTCAGTTGCCGGCGGCCTCGCGCTGTTCGACCTCGCGCTGTTCGACCTCGGCGAGGGCGGCCAGCAGGGTGGCCGGATCCTGGGCGCCAGCGACGACGTACTTCCCGGCGAACACGAAGGCGGGCACGCTGGTCACCCCCATCTGGCGGGCGGCATCCAGTTCGGCGGTGAGTTCGGCGACTCCGCGGTCGGAGTCGAGGAAGCTGCGGGCCTCGGTGCCGTCCAGGCCCACCTCGGCGGCCAGGGTGGCCAGGGCCTCGGTGGACCCGATGTCCACACCGTCGGTGAAGTGGGCGCGGTGCAGCACCTCGACCATCTCGTCCCCGCGGCCCCGCTCCCCGGCCCAGTCGATCAGCCGGTGCGCGTCGAAGGTGTTGGCCGCGATCGCCCGGTCGAAACGGAAATCCAACCCCAGGTCCGCGCCGATCCCGGCTACCCGGTCGACCATCTGCCGGACCCGATCCGGTCCGCCGAACTTCCCGCTCAGCGCCTCCAGTAGCGGCCTGGGCTCGGTCACCGGGGTCGAATCGAGCTGGAAGGGCCGCTGCCGGACGGTGACCGAGCCTTCGTAGGAGGCCAGGGCCAGGTCCAGCTTCCGCCGACCGATCCAGCACCAGGGGCAGACCACGTCGGCGTAGATGTCGATCTCCATAACCCGGGTCAACCCCTCGGTCCGGCGATCTGTTCCCGCACCTGCCGCTTGAGTCGGCCCAGGATGGCGGTGCCGCCCCGCACCCGCAGCGGGGTGATCGCCTGCGCCAGACCCATCCGCTGGTACAGGTCGTCCGGCACGGCGAGCACCTGCTCAGGAGTGGCCCCGGCCAGCCCTTCGGCGAGGATGCCGGCGAAGGCCCGAGTGGTCGGCGCCTCCGGCGGGCAGTCGAACAAGGTCCGTACCGTGCCCTCGGGGGTCACCTCGGCGCGGAGGAAGAAGGGGGTCTGACACTCCGGCACCTGCTCCATGCCTTCGTGGCCCTCCTGGCCGGCGGGCAGCGGCGGCACCGCCTCGGAGTACTCCAGCAGCATCTCCAGCACCACGTCCCGTGGCGCGGCGGCGAACTCGTCCACGATCTCGGCCAGCTTGCTCGGCATCTCGGGCATTCCGCCAGGCTACCGGCGTACCCCGGTCACAGGGTGGGGGCCTGCTCGCTGATCTGCCCGAGGGCGGACTGGGGGTCGAACTGCACGGCCAGGTCGCCGAGGGAGATGATGCCGACCAGCTTGCGTTCGGCATCGCAGACCAGCACCCGGCGTACGCCCCGTTCGCGCATCAGGGCCGCCGCGTCACCGGCCGAGCAGTTCTGCTCGATCATCACCACCTCGCGGGTGGTGATCGAACCGATCGTCGTACTGGTGGGGTCGCTGTTGGCGGCCACCGCCCGGACCACGATGTCGCGGTCGGTGAGCAGTCCGGCGAGGGTGGCGCCCTCGGTGACGACGACGTCACCGATGTCGGCTTCCTTCATCACCCGGGCCGCCTCGTCGAGAGTGGTTTCCGCCGACAGGTAGATGACCTGTCGGGTCATCACGTCGGCGACGCGATAGTCGGACATGAGAGCCTCCAGAGAACATTAGGTCGATCAGAATGCGGTACCCCGTTCTCCGGCTACTACACCCCATCCGGGACACGCTCACCGCTCACCGTCAGATGGGGGAGCAGGTCGGCCAGCGGCAGTTCGGTGCGCTCGCCGGTGGCCCGGTCGCGTACTTCGACGTACCCCTCGGCCAGGCGGCGGCCGACCACGACGGTGCGCGGGATGCCGATCAGCTCGGCGTCGGTGAACTTCACCCCGGCCGAGACCCCGGTCCGGTCGTCCACCAACACCCGCAGACCGGCCGCGGACAGCCGGGCACCGAGGTCGAGGGCCGCCTCCAACTGCGGACCCTTGCCCGCCGCCACCAGATGCACATCGCAGGGTGCCACCGACCTGGGCCAGACCAGTCCCCGCTCATCGTGGTGCTGTTCGGCGATGGCCGCCACCGCCCGGGACACCCCGATGCCGTAGCAGCCCATGGTCAGGCGCACCGGCTTGCCCTGCGGTCCGAGTACGTCGACGGCGAAGGCGTCGGTGTAACGGCGGCCCAGCTGGAAGATGTGCCCGATCTCGATGCCCCGGCGCATCGTCAGCCGACCCTGGGCGCAGGCCGGGCAGGGGTCACCGGCGCGTACCTCGACGGCCTCGACCGTGCCGTCGGGGGTGAAGTCCCGGCCGCACACCACATCGGTGGCGTGCCGGCCCGGTTCGTTGGCGCCGGTCAGCCAGGCCGTCCCCGGCACCACCCGGGGATCGACCAGGTAACGGATGCCCAGCTTGTCGAGCACCTGCGGGCCGAGGTAGCCACGAACCAACTCGGGATGGTCGTCCCAGCCGTCGAAGATGTCCACAGTGGTGGGGGACAGCGCGGCGGCCAACCGCTTCAGGTCCACCTCCCGGTCGCCCGGCACCCCGACCACGAGGAGTTCCGCATCCTCGGCACCCGGACGACGCAGGGTCAGCACCACGTTCTTCAAGGTGTCGGCGGCGGTCCAGTCGGTCCGACCGGCCAGGGCCCGGTCGTTGGCCAGGGCGACCAGGCCGGCGATGGTCGGCGTCTCCGGGGTGTCGTGCACCTCGGCGGCAGGCTGCCGGTGCGGGTCACCGGCCGGGGGTGCCGGGGTGGTCACCGCCTCGGTGTTGGCCGCGTAGGCACAGTCGGTGCAGCCCACGTAGGTGTCCTCCCCGACCGGGGTGGCCGCCAGGAACTCCTCCGAGGCGGAACCCCCCATCGCCCCGGACACGGCATGCACCACGGTGTAGTCCAGGCCCAGCCGGTCGAAGATCTTCCGGTACGCCGCGCGGTGCCGGTCGTACGCCGCCCGCAGGCCCTCGTCGTCCAGGTCGAAGGAGTACGCGTCCTTCATCAGGAACTCGCGTCCGCGCAGCAGCCCGGCCCGGGGACGGGCCTCGTCCCGGAACTTGGTCTGGATCTGGAACAGCGCCATCGGGAGATCCCGGTACGAGGTGAACAGGTCCTTCACCAGCAACGCGGCCATCTCCTCATGGGTCGGCGCGAGCAGGTGCTCGGCCCCGCGCCGGTCGGCCAGGGTGAAGATGTCGTCGCCGTACTCCGTCCACCGTCCGCTGGTGCGGTACGGCTCCGCCGGCAGCAGCGCCGGGAAGTGCACCTCCTGGCCACCGATCGCGGTCATCTCGGCCCGGACGATCTCGGTGACCCGGTCCAGCACCAGCTTGCCCAGCGGCAGCCAGGTGTAGCCGCCCGGCGCGGCCCGCCGCAGGTAGCCGGCGCGCAGCAGCAGCCGATGGCTCGGCACCTCCGCCTCGGCCGGGTCCTCGCGCAGGGTCCGGAGCAGGGTGGTGGACATCCGTAGCAGCATTGCCGCAGGGTACGACCGCAGGGGCGGTCTCGGCGAACGCATTGGGTACTAGGGTTCGCTGAGTCCGGCCCGATGCGCGATCACCGCCAGGGCCGTCCGGTCCCGGGCGTTCAGCTTGGTCAGCAGGCGACTCACATAGGTGCGGGCGGTCGCCGGACTGATGAACAGGGCACGGCCGATCTCGTCGTTCGTCTCCCCCAACCCGACCCGGGCCAGCACGGCCCGCTCCCGCTCGGTCAGCACGGCCAGCCGAGGATCGGGGCGGGCCGGTCGGGGTGCGGCGGCCAGCCGTTCCATCACCCGGCGGGTGACCGAGGGGGACAACAGGTTCCCGCCCGCCGCCGCCGTCAGCACCGCCCGGCGCAGCTCCTCCGAGGGGGTGTCCTTCAACAGGTACCCGGCGGCGCCCAGGCTGACCGCCTCGATGATGTCCTCCTCGTCGTCGAAGGTGGTCAGGATCAGCACCCGGGTGGCGGCCAACTGCTCGTCGGCCCGGATCGCCGCGGTCGCGGCCAGGCCGTCCAGCACCGGCATCCGGATGTCCATGAGTACGACATCGGGCCGATGCTGCCGGGCCAGGCGCAGCCCGGACCGCCCGTCGGCGGCCTCCCCGACCACCTCGATCCGCGGATCGGCCGACAGCAGGGTACGGATGCCGGCCCGGACCAGATCCTGGTCGTCGACGATCAGCACCCTGGTCATGCCGGCCCGACCAGCGGAAGTTCGGCGTGGACGGCGAAACCCCCCGGCACCGGGTCGGCGGTCAGCCGACCCCCCAGGCTCTCGGCCCGCTCCCGCATCCCGACGATGCCGTGCCCGGGGGTGCCTGCCTTTGGTGCTTCGAGTTCCGCGTCGGCTGGGGCGTCGGCGCCGGTGTCGGTGACCGACAGGGTCAGGCGGTGCTCGTCCTGGCGTACCCGGATCTCGACCCGGCTGCCGGCGGAGTGTCGTACGACATTGGTGATCGCCTCCTGCACGATCCGGAAGGCGGCGGCCTCCACCGGACCCGGGACGGGGATGTCGAGGTCGACCCGGAGGTCGACGTCGAACCCGGCGGCGCCGGCCGCCTGGGTGACCGCGTCGAGGTTGGCCAGCGAGACGACCGTGCGGCGCTGGTCGTCCGGCGAGCGGAGCAGGGTCACCGTGCGCCGCAGGTCGACCAGGCTGCGGCCGGCCGCCGACCGGATCAGCTCCAGCGCCGAGCGGGCGGCGGCCTCGTCCCGGCCCAACGCCTCCCGAGCCACATCGGCGTGCAGGGCGATCACCGACACGGTGTGACCCAGAGAATCGTGCAGGTCCCGGGCGATGGCCATCCGTTCGTGCTGGATACGGGTGTGCGCCTCCTGCCGGTACCGCGCGGCGGTCAGTTCGGCGATCCGCCGGGCGTCCGCCTGCGCCGCCCGGCGGGACCGCACGCTGTCGCCGAGAGCGATCGCCGCCCCCATCAACAGCAGGTGCCCGGCCAACTCGTAGCCGACCACGAAGGAGAAGTCCTGCCCCTCGGCCAGACGGAAGACCACCGAGACCACGGTGACCAGCACGGCGGCGGTGACGGCGGCGGCGAGTCGGCCGTACTCGGCGGCGGAGAAGAGGGCGGCGGCGACCGGCACGGCCAAGCCGATCGCCGGGTAGCCGACGGCGTAGTAGGCGCACAGGCCCAGCACCGTCACGGCGAGCACCGGCACCGGGTAGCGGCGACGGGCCAGCATCAGCGCCCCGAGGCCGACGGCCCACAGGTAGGCGACCCCTACCGGCCCGTGTCGGCCACCCTCGTTGGCGCTGATCACGATCGAAACGACGACGGTGACACCCACACCGAGCAGGAGATCGACTACCCAGGGGCGGCACGCCTGCTCCCTCGCACGACCGGCCACGGCCTCAGGGTACGGCGCGAGCCCGAACCGGTGGAGTCGTCAGCAGGCGACACCGGAGGTCGCCCACGGACGTATGCGGGAAGGGCACCTTCGTGGATCAGGGGCGTTTGGTGAAGGCGATGAAGCGACGCCAGGTGGCTGGGTCGAAGGTGAGCACCGGGCCGGTGATGTCCTTGCTGTCGCGTACGCCGATCACGCCCGGCAGGTTGTCGGCGACCTCGACGCACTCGCCGCTGGCGCTGCGGCTCGACTTGCGCCAGGTCGCCCCGGTCAGATCGTCCACGAGTCCATCACTTCCTTCATCAGCAGCTCGGACTGCGCCTTGGGCAGGGCGACGCTGCGGATGCCCTCCCACCTCGCCAGCACAGTTGCCATCTCCTCGTTCTTGTCGATGGTCGCGCCACCGACATGGTTCTCCAGGTGTCCGACCCACTCGCCCTCGACACCGCGGGCCAGGGTCAGCGGGCCGGCGTGGCCGACATGCACGCTCACCTCGACGGGGATCACGTGCACCAGCACACCGCCGCGTTTCACGCAGTCGAGCAGGTGGTTGATCTGCTGGATCATGATGCCCCGGAAGCTCTCGTCGGCCCGGCGGAGCGTCGTCTCCTCGATCACCGCGACCAGCATCGGCGGATCGGGCCGGGTCAGGATGGCCTGCCGATCCATCCGTACCGCCAGTCGCCGCTCCACCTCGTCGTCGCTGAGCAGATCATCGGCGCGGATCACCGCTCGGGCGTAGTGCTCGATCTGCAACAGACCTGGCACCAGGGTGGGGTGATAGCAACGCAGCTGGCGGGCGGCGCGTTCGGCATCCAGCCACGGCCGCAGCCAGCTCGGTTGACCGTGCAGCTCGGCGATGCGCAGCAACCCCAACAGCAGGCCATCGCTGTCGAGCACCTCGTCGGCGCGCTTGAGGAAGAGTCGGTCGAACGGGCGTTGTCCCAGCTCGATGGCGGAGATCTGGGAGCCGGAGAAGTGCACCAGCTTGCCGAAATCCTCCTGGGTCATCCCGGCGGCCAGCCGCAGCCTGCGCAGCTGGGCCCGAATCAGTTCGGCGGTCGGCTCCGATTCCACAGTGCCTCCACGATCTGTCGGCCGCTCCCACGGGGTTCCCGAGCCGGCGTGGGGATCACCCCGGCACGCGCGTGTGCCTTCCGACCGTAGTCGTGAGATCAGCAGAATGTCACGTAGCGGTCTTGCTCCCATCCATCGGGGACGGGGTGGGGCTGCCCAGGGGCCGCCTCACACCACATGGGACGGGGCGGCCCCGCAACGGTCAGCGGAATGCCCAGCGGGCCACCCGGAAACCGACATCGTCGACAGTGAACGTCGGATGGCTGCGACGGCGTACGGAGGCGCGGCAACTCCACTGCTCGTCGAACCAGCCGCCGCCGCGCAGCACCCGGTAGCTGCCGTAGACCTCGGCGTCGTAGACGTCCCAGCACCAGTCCCACACATTGCCCAACATGTCGTACAGGCCCCAGGCGTTGGGCTGCTTGCCGGCCACCTCGTGAATCCGCTCGGCGGAGTTGCCGCGATACCAGGCGATCTCGTCCAGCGGCCCGTACCGGGGGCCGGTCGTGTCGGCCCGGCAGGCGTACTCCCACTCGGCCTCGGTCGGCAGCCGGTACCCGTCAGCGTTGACGTTCCAGTCGACCCGCTCGCCGTCGATCCGGTACGCCGGTGTCAGGCCCTTTCGCTGGGACAGGGCGTTGCAGAAGCGGATCGCGTCCCACCAGGAAACGCTCTCGACGGGAAGCCGGTCGCCGGCAGCCGCGCTGGGGCGCTCGCCGGTGACCTGCGCGTACTGCTCCTGGGTGACCGGGACGGCAGCGATGTCGTACGGCTGGAGCCGCACCGACCAGCGCCGCTGGGTACGTCGGTCCGACAGCGTCACCTGCCCGGCCGAGATGGAGATCATGGCAAGCTCCGCCGTCACGAGCAGCGAGCGTACTCGGTTGGCGGGGGCGATGACGTCCGCCACGATCAGCCGTCAGGGGCAGCCGGGGGTGCCGGTCTGGTGCCAGACTCTGCGACGTTAAGAAGGGGCCCTTCCTATACCGCAGGCGTTAACAAGGGGCCCTTCCTTCCCTTCCTCTGAAGGAGCAGTGGTGCGCTGGGGTAGCTATGTCGCGGTCGGGGACAGCTTCACCGAAGGTCTGGACGACCCGTACCCGGACGGCTCCCTCCGGGGCTGGGCCGATCTGGTCGCCACCCGACTGGCCGCCGAGGCCGGCCCCGACTTCCGGTACGCCAACCTGGCCATCCGGGGTCGCACCTTCCCGAACGTGGTGGCCGAGCAGGTGCCAATGGCGTTGGCGATGAAGCCCGACCTGATCAGCTTCGCGGCCGGTGGCAACGACGTGCTGCGCCGTACCTTCGACCCGGACGCGCTGGTCGAACGCTTCGACCAGGTGGTGGGCCGGCTGCGGGCGGACGGCGCCGACGTGCTGCTGTTCCGGTTCGCCGACGTGATGGCCCGACTGCCCGGGCAGCGGTTCATCGCCCCCCGGGTCACCCTGCTCAACCGCGCGGTCGGCGAGACCGCCGAACGGCACGGCGCCATCCTGGTCGACCTGTACGCCGACGACACCTACCTGAACCCGATGCTGTGGAGCACCGACCGGCTGCACCTGTCCCCGGCCGGTCACCGTCGGGTCGCCGGTCAGGTGCTCGCCGCCCTCGGGGTCGGCTGTGACGAGCAGTGGTTGCTCGTACCGCCCTCCCCGCAGCCGACGCCCTGGCTCTCCGCTCGGGCGGCCGACCTGCGCTGGGCCGGACAGCACCTGGCCCCCTGGATCAAGCGCCGTATCACCGGCCGTTCCTCCGGTGACACCCGGACCGCCAAACGCCCCCTGCTCGGTCCTTTCTCGTCACAGCCGCCTAGCTGATCAGGAAGCCGTCGGCACGACGACTTCCTATCAGACGGGTGGCGCCAGGGGCGCCTAGGCGTGCGGTAGGCGGTTGCGGCGTCGGGTGAGCAGCAGCATGAGGCCCCCACCGGCCAGCAGGACCAGGCCGATTCCGGCGATCAGGGTGGTCTGTGCCCCGGTGATCGGCAGTTCACCCCCGCCCCCGTTGCCGCCGTCGTCCCCGCCGCTGCGGGGGGCGGCGACCACGACGGAGAAACCGTCCTGGTTGTCGCTGGCATCCACATCCGCCGCCGGTACGGCCACGGCGTTCGCCGGCAGCTTGGTACGCACCCGGTCGGACTTGGCGACGACCTCCTCGGTCAGGCCCTCGACCTGTACGGTCCCGCCCTTGAAGGTGACCGGGGCCAAGGTGGCGGCCGGCACGGTCACCAGATTGTGCAGTTCGACCGCGGAGTGGATGTCGTCCTTGGGGTCGGTGTCCTCGGCGACCGGTACGAGGGCCAGGCTGTCATAGGTGCAGACCGCCGAGCGTCCGTCCTCGTCGACCGCGCACTCCTCGGGCGGCTGGGTGAAGGCGGTGCCCTCGGGCAGGCTTAGGGTGACCTTGACCCCGCTGACCGCCTTCCGGCCCTGGTTGACGATCCGGTAGCGCACTGCGGCCGTCTCGCCCGGGTTCAGCGGCCCGGTCGCTTCGAGCTTGCCGTCCGCCGCTATCCGCACGGACTGCTTCACGTCCGGGGCAATCACCGACAGGTCAGCCTCGGCATCGTCGACGACCTTGATCGGGAACGTCTTTCTGACGTCGGGTGACCTCACGTCTCCCCAGTATGCGTGCACTGTGACCGAGAACGTGTCCTCGTACGGCTCGTTCTTCTCGCGGATGTACATGGTGAGTGGAATCTCCACCGTCTCACCGGGTCCCGGTATGAGCCCCTGATTCGTGGAAGCGGAGATGAAGCAGTAGAAACGATCGGGCTCACCGTCGCACTCCCCGCTTCTGTTGCCCGGCTCCGGCCATTCGATGGTGGCCGGTTGCCACGGATCCAAGCGGGTGGGACCGACATCGAGCTGCCACGCGGTCGGGGTCTCGTCAGTCGTCAGGTTGGTGAACCTGAGATAGATTCGCTTCTTCTCGACCCCCAGCGGAGCCGTCGTACTGGTCAGATCGAAGTCGAACTTCGGCTCCGGGTCCACGGCAGCGGCGGGACCAGCGGGGAGAGCCGTACTGGCAAGGACGAGCAATGTGGCGGCCACCGTTCGTGACAGCCAGCGACGACCAACAGCCACAGCGGAACCTTCCGATCGATCGGCAAGTGTCATTACCGACGATATTCGGCTGGGCCCGGCCGCCTGTCCCGTCACCGGAGCGGCCACCCGGCAGCCCGCGACTGGGTACCTTGGGGATCATGCCTGTGCCGAATGATCCCGATCCCCGACTCCAGTCCTACGCCGATCCCCAGCGGCTGGTCACCACCGAGTGGCTGGCCGAGCATCTGCACGACGAGGGTCTGGTCGTCGTCGAATCCGACGAGGACGTGCTGCTGTATGACACCGGGCACATTCCCGGTGCCGTGAAGGTCGACTGGCATCTGGAGTTGAACGACCAGGTGACCCGCGACTATCTGGATGCCGAACGGTTCGCCGAACTCTGCGCCGCCAAGGGCATCGGCCGTGACGACACGGTGGTCTTCTACGGCGACAACTTCAACTGGTGGGCCGCGTACGCCCTCTGGGTTTTCACGCTTTTCGGCCACTCGGACGCGCGCCTGCTCGATGGTGGGCGACAGAAGTGGGTCGCCGAGGGGCGGGAGTTGACCCGCGACAAGCCGAACCGGCCGCGGGCGCAGTACCCGGTCCCGCAGCGCGACGACGCGCCGGTGCGGGCGTTCCGCGAGGAGGTCGCGGCGCACGTCGCGGCGGGCCGCCCGTTGGTGGATGTGCGTTCGCCGGGCGAGTACACCGGCGAGATGCTGCACATGCCGGACTACCCGCAGGAGGGTGCGCTGCGGGGTGGACACATCCCGGGTGCGGTGAGCAAGCCGTGGAAGTCCGCCGCCAACGACGACGGCACCTTCAAGTCGGCCGAGGAACTGCGCGCCATCTACGCCGACCAACTCGGGTTGAGCCCGGACGACGACGTGATCGCGTACTGCCGGATCGGGGAACGCTCCAGCCACACCTGGTTCGTGCTGCGCCACCTGCTCGGCTACCCCCAGGTTCGCAACTACGACGGCTCCTGGACCGAATGGGGCAATCTGGTCCGTGCCCCCGTCGTTAAGGGCCCGAACCCGACCTGACCCGCCAGATTGATCGTTGAGGTTGCCGGGCGGGCTGTTTGGCAACTTCAGCGGCCGATCTGCCCTTTGAGCTGGTGTGGGTGCTGTTCGTGATCGATTGTCGGCGGGTATCACCGAGTGGGCGTTCCCGGCAGGCGGACTGGCGGGTAACCAAGCCTGCCCCCGGTCATCGGCCTCGGTCTAGGCTTGCCCGGTGACGGTGGAGCAGCGGGCCCGCGGCGCGAACAGCGGGGCCACGGGGACGGGGCGGCGCCGGTCCCGCAAGGACGAGATCCTGGAGATCGCGGTGGGGCTGTTCGCCTCCCGCGGCTACCACGGGGTGTCGATGGACGACATCGGCGCGGCGGCCGGGGTGACCGGCCCAGCCCTCTACCACCACTTCGCCGGCAAGGAGGCGATGCTGGTCGCCGCGCTGGTGCCGGTGAGCGAGGAACTGCTCGACGGAGGTCGTCAGCGCGCCGCCGGCCACCCGGGCGATCCACGTGCCGCCCTGGAATCGTTGATCGATTTTCATGTCGACTTCGCATTGGCCAATCCCGCAGTCATCGCGTTGCACCTGCACGAGTTGGACCGGCTGCCCGAGGAGCCCCGACGGCGCATCCGGCGCCTCCAGCGGCTCTACGTGGAGGAGTGGGTCACCGTGCTGACCGCGCTGCACGACGGGCTGCCCGACGGGGAGGCGCGGGTGTTGGCGCACGCCGCCTTCGGCCTGATGAACTCCACCCCCTTCCTCGGTGGCGAGGTGGACCGCCGCCGCCGTGCCGAACTGCTGCGCGCCGCCAGCCTGGCCGCGCTGCTGGCCCCCACCGGACCGGCCTGAGGTCTCCCGCTCCGCCCGCAACTGGGCGTGGGCGGCTTTCCATCTCCGGCAGGTGCCCTTGCTCTACCGAAAGCGTTGAGCGGGGACCCTTCCTTGCTCCGGGGCGGTGGGGCTGCCTAGCATGCGTTCCCACCATCTGGACGCTCGGAGGACCCATGATCGAGTCGTTGCTGGTCGCCAACCGGGGCGAGATCGCCCGCCGGATCATCCGTACCGCCAGGCGGCTCGGCGTACGCGCGATCGCGGTGTATTCCGAGGCAGACGCCGATCTGCCGTTCGTGCGGGAGGCCGACGAGGCGGTCTGTGTAGGGCCCGCCAACCCGGCGCAGAGTTACCGCAACACCGAGGCGATCCTCGCCGCCGCCGCCTCGACCGGGGCCCAGGCCATCCACCCCGGCTACGGCTTCCTGTCGGAGAACGCCGACTTCGCCCGTACCGTCGAGGCCAAGGGCCTGGTCTGGGTCGGACCGGGGGCGGACGCGATCAGCGCGATGGGCGACAAGATCAATGCGCGGAACCTGATGGCCGCCGCCGGGGTTCCGGTCGCCCCCGGCACCACCGAGCCGGCGGCCGACCTGACGGCGGCGGTCGCGGCTGCGAACGAGATCGGGTACCCGGTCATGGTGAAGGCCGCCGCCGGAGGTGGCGGCATGGGCATGGGGGTGGCCGCCGACGAGAGCGCCCTGCGCACCGAGTACGACAAGGTGCGCGCGTTCGCGGAGCGGATGTTCGGCGACGGCTCGGTGTTGATCGAGCGCTACTTCCCCCGGGTACGGCACGTCGAGGTGCAGATCCTGGGGCTGGCCGACGGCCGGGTGGTGGCCCTCGGTGAGCGGGAGTGTTCCGTGCAGCGCCGCAACCAGAAGCTGGTCGAGGAGTCGCCCTCCCCGGCGGTGTCGCCGCAGCTGCGGGAGCGACTGCTGGCCGCGGCGGTACGGGCCGGTGAGGCGGTCGGCTACCGCAACGCCGGCACGGTGGAGTGCCTGCTGGTCCCGGGTACCGACGAGTTCTTCTTCCTGGAGATGAACACCCGGCTCCAGGTGGAGCACCCGGTCACCGAGTTGGTCTACGGCCTGGACCTGGTCGAGGAGCAGCTGCGGGTGGCCGCCGGTCTGCCGCCCACCTTCGACCCGGACGCGCTGAGCCCGCGCGGCCACGCCATCGAGTTGCGGATCAACGCCGAGGACCCGAAGCGGTTCCTGCCCGGCCCAGGGGTGATCAAGACCTGGGTGGAGCCCACCGGCGAGGGGGTACGCGTCGACTCCGGCTACGTCGAGGGGAACACGGTCACCCCCTTCTACGACAGCCTGATGGCCAAGCTCATCGTGTACGCCGACACCCGCTCCGAGGCGATCGCCCGCGCCCGCACCGCCGTGGCCGAATTCGCCCTGTCCGGCCCCAAGAACAACCTCCCCTTCTTCACCGAACTCCTGGACAACCAGGAGTTCACCTCCGGCACCTACGACACCACCCTGATAACCCGCATGCGCTAACCCCCGCGCCCCCGCCCCTGCGCCCCCGCCCGCCCGGATAGCCCCGTTGATCAAGAGGTTTGCGTCGGGCCGAGGCCGATTCACGACGCAAACCTCTTGATCAACAGGTGCGGGATGGGTGGGGTGGGATGCTGGGAAAGAAAGCAAGGTTCGATGGGTGTCACAGTGAGGTGGCCAGGATGACGGAACTGCCGGGGTTTGTGTCCATCCGGGAGGTTGGACCGCGTGACGGGCTCCAGAACGAGGAGCCGATTCCGACCGAGGCGAAGGTGCGGCTGCTCGATACGCTGTCCCGCACCGGGGTACGGCGGATCGAGGCGGTGTCGTTCGTGCACCCGAAGGCGATCCCGCAGATGGCCGACGCCGACGAGGTGTGGCAACGGGCGGCGAAGGTCGACGGGGTGAACTATTCGGCGCTGGTCCCCAACACCCGGGGTGCCCAGCGGGCCCTGACCGCCGGGTTCACCGAGATCGAGGTCGTCGTCTCCGCCAGTGACACCCACAACCGGCGCAACGTCAACCGTGGCACGGACGAGTCGCTCGACGACATCGCCGAACTGATCGACCTGCTGCACGGTGCCGGCGCCACCGCCGAGGTCATCATCGCTACCAGCTTCGGTTGCCCGTACGAGGGGGACATCGACCCCGGCCGGGTGGCGGCCATCGTGGACCGGGTGGTCCGCGACGGCGCCGACCGGGTCGCCTTCGGCGACACCACCGGCATGGGTACCCCCCGACGGGTCCGTGACCTGCTAGCCGCCGTACGCGAGCGCAACGCGGACATCCCGGTGCTACTGCACTTCCACAACACCCGGGGTACCGCCCTGGCGAACCTGTTGACCGCGTTGGAGTTCGGGATCACCGAGTTCGACGCCAGCGTCGGTGGCCTGGGTGGCTGCCCGTACGCCCCCGGCGCCAGCGGAAACCTGGCCACTGAGGAGGCGGTGCACATGCTGCACGACATGGGCATCGACACCGGCATCGACCTGGATGCCCTGATCGAGGCCGCCAAACTGGCCGAGGAACTCACCGCCCGCCGCCTCCCCTCCGGCGTCCTCCGCGCCGGCCCCCGCACCCACCTGACCCCCCACCCCTAAACCCACCCCGCCCCGCCCCGCCCCGCCCCGCCCCGCCCACCCCGCCCCGCCCCGCCCCGCCCCGCCCCGCCCGCCCCGCCCCGCCCGCCCCGCCCTCCCCCGCGATCTTGCAGTTTTGGTCGCCGCATATCGCTATGAAAGGCGTATATGGGCGACACAAAGTGCAAGATCGCGGGGATGGGGCGGGGGCGGGGTGGGGATGGGGGTGGGTGAGGCGTGGTGGGGGGTGGGTGGAGTGGGGTAGATTAACGATCGTTCAGGTCGGCTGGGGTGGGGAGCCGTGGTGACGGTTGACGGTGGGGCGCTGGAGCAACTCGGCAAGCGGGTTCGGGCCGGCGGTGCGGAGAAGTATCACGCGGCGAACGCGGCCAAGGGCAAGCTGTTCGCCCGGGAGCGGGTGGCGCTGCTGGTCGACGAGGGTTCCTTCGTCGAGGATGGACTCTTCGCCAACGCCCTCGCCGAGGGGCTGCCCGCCGACGGGGTGGTGACCGGCACGGCCACCATCGACGGGCGTCAGGTCTGCCTGATGGCCAACGATTCCACCGTCAAGGCCGGCAGTTGGGGTGCGCGTACCGTCGAGAAGATCATTCGGATCATCGAGCGGGCGTACGACACCGGCGTCCCGATGGTCTACCTGGTCGACTCGGCCGGAGCGCGGATCACCGACCAGGTGGAGCTGTTCCCGGGCCGACGGGGTGCCGGCAAGATCTTCTGGAATCAGGTACGCGCCTCCGGCTCGATTCCTCAGGTCTGCGCACTGTTCGGGCCGAGCGCGGCCGGTGGGGCGTACATTCCGGCCTTCTGCGACGTGGTGGCCATGGTGGACGGCAACGCCAGCATGTACCTCGGCTCCGACCGGATGGTCGAGATGGTCACCGGGGAGAAGACCACCCTGGAGGCGATGGGCGGGGCCAAGGTGCACTGCGCCGAGTCGGGCGTCGGGCATTTCCTCTGCAAGACCGAGGCCGAGGCCCTCGAGGTGGTCAGGCGTTACCTGTCGTACCTGCCGGCGAACTGGACCCAGCAGCCCCCGACCGCGGAGCCGGTCGCCGCGCCCGCCAAGGCGGACCTGGCCGCGCTGGTGCCGGCCAGCGAGCGGCAGGCCTTCGACATGCGGCGGTACGTCAAGGGCCTGCTGGACGAGGATTCCTTCTTCGAGATCCAGGCCCTCTGGGCCAAGGAGTTGACCATCGGGTTCGGTCGGCTGAACGGCGAGGTCGTCGGCGTGGTCGGCAACAACTCGATGTTCAAGGGCGGGGTGCTCTTCGTCGACTCGGCCGACAAGGCCAGCCGGTTCGTGCAGCTCTGCGACGCCTTCAACGTGCCGCTGCTGTTCCTGTCCGACGTGCCCGGCTTCATGGTCGGCAGCGCGGTGGAGAAGCAGGGCATCATCCGGCACGGCGCAAAGATGATCACAGCGATCTCCGAGGCGACCGTACCCAAGATCTGTGTGGTGGTCCGCAAGGCGTACGGCGCCGGTCTGTACGCCATGGCCGGGCCGGGCTTCGAGCCGGACGCCACCATCGCCCTGCCCACCGCGAAGATCGCGGTGATGGGCGCGGAGGCCGCGGTCAACGCGGTGTACGCGAACAAGATCGCCGCGATCGAGGACGAGGCCGAGCGGGCTGCCTTCGTCGCCGCCAAGCGCGCCGAGTACGAGCAGGACATCGACATCGTCCGGTTGGCCAGTGAACTCGTCATCGACACGATCGTCGAGCCGCACGAGTTGCGCGCCGAACTGATTCGCCGCTTCACCGCCGCCCGGAGCAAGGACCGGCACTTCTCCCGGCGTCGGCACGGCGTCACCCCCGTCTGAACCGGCGTATCCGCATCAGTCAGCACCGGCACCGTCGGCGGCGCCACAAGCGCCCGACGACCGTCCACACAGGAGGAACCGATGGACTTCCGGCTCTCCGAGGAGCACCAGGCGCTGCGCGACAGCGTGCGGGACTTCGCCCGCGAGGTGGTCGCGCCGGTCATCGCCGAGCACTACGAGCAGCACACCTTCCCGTACGAGGTCATCCGGCAGATGGGCAAGATGGGCCTGTTCGGCCTGCCCTTCAGCGAGGAGTACGGCGGGATGGGCGGCGACTACTTCGCCCTCTGCCTGGCGTTGGAGGAGCTGGCCCGGGTCGACTCCAGCGTGGCGATCACCCTGGAGGCGGCGGTCTCCCTGGGCGCGATGCCGATCTACCGGTTCGGTACCGAGGAGCAGAAGGCCCGCTGGCTGCCGAAGCTGCTCAGCGGCGAGGCGCTGGCCGGGTTCGGGCTGACCGAGCCGGGCACCGGCTCGGACGCCGGGGGCACCGAGACCCGGGCCGTGCTGGACGGCGACGAGTGGGTGATCAACGGCTCGAAGGCGTTCATCACGAACTCGGGCACGGACATCACCGTCATGGTCACCGTCACCGCCGTCACCGGCACCCGACCCGACGGCGCCAAGGAACTGTCCACCATCATCGTGCCGAGCGGCACCCCGGGCTTCACGGTCGCCCCCGGCTACTCCAAGGTCGGGTGGACCGCCTCGGACACCCACGAGTTGACCTTCGACGACTGCCGGGTGCCGGCGGAGAACCTGCTCGGCGAGCGGGGCCGGGGCTTCGCCCAGTTCCTGCGCATCCTCGACGAGGGTCGGATCGCCATCGCCGCCCTGGCCGTGGGGCTCGCTCAGGGCTGTGTCGACGAGTCGATCAAGTACGCCGGCGAGCGGCAGGCCTTCGGTCAGCCGATCGGCAACTACCAGGCGATCCAGTTCAAGGTCGCCGACATGGAGATGAAGGCGCACACCGCCCGCCTGGCGTACTACGACGCGGCGGCCCGGATGTTGGCCGGGGAGCCGTTCAAGCGGCAGGCGGCGATCGCCAAGCTGCACGCCAGCACGATCGCGGTGGACAACGCCCGGGAGGCGACCCAGATCCACGGCGGGTACGGCTTCATGAACGAGTACCCGGTGGCCCGGTTCTGGCGGGACTCCAAGATCCTGGAAATCGGCGAGGGTACCTCCGAGGTGCAGCGCATGATCATCGCGCGGGACCTGGGGATGTGAGCCGAGCCGGGCAGCCGGGACCAGGGCTCGACGGGCCACCGGTCCTGACGCTGGCCCTGCGCGGCTGACCCCGGCTCGTCCTGTCGGCTTTCCGCATCGACCGGTCGGGTGGCTGACGCTCGCGTGCCGGCTGTCGGTCCTGGCCCGTAATGTCCGTGGCCATGACGCTGGGTCATGATCCCTTCTCGGCCTCGGCCGAGCCGTCCGACCTCGCGCAACTGCTGCGCGGCCACCGTCGAGCCGCCGGCCTGACCCAGGCCGAACTCGCGGCCCGGGCCGGTGTCGGCGTACGGACGGTCCGGGACCTGGAACGGGGACGCTCCCTGCGTCCGCAACGGACCACGATCGAGCTGCTCGCGGGTGCTCTGGGACTGACCGGTGCCGCCCGGACGACCTTCGTGGCCGCCGCTCGGGGAGCCGGTGACGACCCGGTCGGCCCCGGTACCCCGACACCCATCCCGCCACCACCCGAGCTGATCGGGCGGGAGCGCGACCTGGCCGAGCTGGTGGCCCTGCTGACCGAGCCGCACGGCCCTCAGACGATCAGCCTGGTGGGCCTGGCCGGGGTCGGAAAGACCGCGCTGGCCCTGGCCGTCGGTCATGCCGTACTCCCTGGGGAGGCCCGCGGGGTTCACCTCGGCGCCGGATCGGATGTCGCCGAGGTGCTCGCCGCCGTGCTGGGGGTCTTCGGGGCCGTCCGGGTCGCGGACCTGGCCGCCCGGATCGGCGATCGTCCGGGGTTGCTGTTGGTGGACGCGGCCGAACGGGCCCCCGAGTCGGTGGTCCGGACGGTGCCCCGCCTCGCCGAGGCGGCGCCCTCCCTGCGTGTACTGATCACCAGTCGGCATCCCCTGGGGCTGCCGGAGGAATGGGTCCGACCGGTCTCGCCCCTGGAGGTGCCGGCGCCGGAGGTCATCGATCCGGCGACCCTGGCGGCCTGTCCTGCGGTGGCCCTGTTCACCGCCCGACTGGCGCAGGTCCGCCGGGAACCACCGGCTACCGAGGAGCTGCCTGCCCTGGCCACCCTGGTACGACGAACCGGCGGGCTGCCACTGGCCATCGAACTGATGGCGGCGCGCGGTCGACTGCTCAGCCTGACCGAACTGCTGGACCGGTACGGCGACCGGGTGCTGGATCTGGACCTGGCTGTCCGCAGCGGCTGGCAGGGCGGGCAGGTGCGGCGGGGCGAGGCCCACGCACCGGTGCAGGAGACACTGCGCGACGCGGTGGCGGCCAGCTACCGACTGCTCGACGACGAGGAACGTGCGGCGCTGCGGCGGTTCGCCGCGTTCGGCAACCGGTGGTCGCTCGAACTGGCCGAGGAGATGCTCACCGGCACCGCCATCACCGCCGACCCCGTACGGTTGCTCGACCGGTTCCTGGAACTGGGGCTGCTGAACATTCGCGGGGATGCACCGCTGCGCTTCCGGTTGCTCGACGCGGTCCGGGACTACGCCCTGGAGCGCGCCTCCGGCGCCGGTGAGTCGACCGTCATCCGTCGTCGGCACGCCCGGGTGATCGCGCGGTTCGTGGAGCGCACCGTGGCGGGACTGGTCGACACCGAGGCCTGTCTACTCGACGAGGTTCGCGGGGACATCGATGCCGCGCTGGCGTACGCCGCAGTCGACGATCCCGGCACCGCCCTGCGTCTGGCGGCTAGCCTGCCGCCCTGGTGGCGGCGCTGCGGGCAGGAAGCCGCGGGGCGGCAGTGGCTGTCCCGGCTGCTGGCCGATCCGGGTACCGCTGATGCCGACCCGGAACTACGCGCCCGGGCGGCGCTGGAGGTGGCGGCGCTGGCCGGTGCGGGTGAGGCCGCCGGGGAGGAGTCGCCGAGGGACCGCGATCGGTCGCGGCGACGGGGGGTGGTGGCGCGGACGAGGAAGCCCCCTGTTGTCACCCCTCGCTCATCGCCCGCGCCGGCACCCCCCTGCACGCCCCCGCGGACCCGAGACTAGCGAGACGGGGATAGGCCATCTGTCGGATTTGATGGTCTATCCCCGTTTGATCGGTCGATTCTGCCGCCTTTTCTGCCGCTGCTGTCACCGTGGGCTGGTCGGCTGAACACCGCTAGTTCGCAGCGGGGGTTGATCAGCAGCCACGGTCAAGCGATGATCAACGCTCGGTGGAGCTGGTGTCCTCCGCACGGACAGGGTCATCGCTGCCGGCGGTCGCGCAGGGATGCACCGCGTCTCGTACCCGGCGCAAACCGTCGAGCAGTGCGCTCAGTGCTGCCGGATCCAGTTGGCCGGTGAACCAGTCCTCGATGAGTTGGAGGTGGCCGGGCAGGCATTCATCGAGTCGACGCAGGCCGGCTGGCGTCACCACGGCGAAGGAGCTACGTCGGTCGGAGGGGCAGGCCTGCCGGACGATCAGGCCGTCGCGCTCCATCCGGTCGACCACCCGGGTCACGCCGCTGGTGGACAGCGAGGTCTGGGCGGCGAGGTCGGTCATTCTCAGTTGGTTGTCGGGCGAGCGGGTCAGTCGGGTGAGCACCTCGAACTCGACCGAGGAAAGCCCGTGTTCTTCCAGCTGCGCGGCGAATCGTGCCGACAGCCCGGCGTGCACCTCGAAGAGGAGGCCGACAGCGGTGATGCGTGAGTCGTTGAACACGTTCGGGTTCACCAGGCCATCCTATCAGTACTTGACACACGGAATATTGTTGAGAGTATAGTTGCTGAGTCAGTCATTGACCTGCCGAACAATATCCTGGAGGAAGTTCCCATGACCAGCACCGAGTCGGTTACCCGCGAGTGGAACGGCCTGACCATCCCGGCGGCCGGCACCTACCTGCTGGACGCTGCGCACAAGCGGGTCGGCTTCCTGGCCCGGCACATGATGGTCTCCAAGGTGCGGGGTGAGTTCACCGAGGCCACCGCGACCATCACGATCGCCGAGGAGCCGCTGGAGTCGACCGTCAGCGCGACCATCCAGGCGGCCAGCATCACCACCGCGCAGGCCGACCGGGACGCACACCTGCGCAGCCCGGAGTTCCTCGACGTCGAGAAGTTCGCCACCCTGGAGTACCGCAGCATCGGGGTGAAGTCCCACAGCGGCAACGAGTTCGTCCTCGCCGGTGAGCTCACCATCAAGGACGTGACCCGCCCGGTCGACCTCAAGGTCGAGTTCGAGGGTGTCGGTCGCAGCCCCTTCGGCACGGACATCTTCGGCTTCTCGGCGAGCACCGAGATCGACCGGGAGGAGTTCGGCCTGACCTGGAACGTCGCCCTGGAGTCCGGTGGCGTCCTGGTCGGCAAGAAGATCAAGATCGAGATCGAGGGCGAGGGCGTCCGCCAGGCCTGATCCTGACACCTGCCGACAGGCCCGCGCTGAAGCTCGCGCGGGTCTGTCGGCTCTGTCCACCGCGTCGCGCTGCCACCGGTGGTACGTGTCGGCGACATGCCGGGACAACCACGCGGGATGCCGGGCCAGCCATGTGGACGCCGGTGGCAACCACGGGGGCCGATGCTGAATGTCACAGATTGTTCGTCAGTTGGACCGTTGGCCGCGACGGCCCGGCTGGGTAGGAAGTTCTCTAGCGCGTCCGATCTGGCCCGCCGCTGGTCAGAGCGGCGTGGCTGGGCGGTGGACTGCGGCAGGGAACCGATGTTCGGGGCAGCCAGGTTCGGCGCGTCAACGAGTATGGTTCACACTGCGCTGCGGAACGGCACCGGTTCCGTCGCGTCGCGCCCCGGGAGGAACACATGGGCAGGGATGTCGACCGAGCCACGTTCTCCCGTGAGGATCGGGTCCTCTACCGGCAGAAGGTCCGCCGCTGCCTGGATGTCTTCGCCCTGATGCTCGACGACTTCGGCTTCGACGCCGACCGGCCGATGACCGGGTTGGAGATCGAGCTGAACCTGGTCGACTCGGCGGCCGAACCCGCCATGCGCAACGAGGAGATCCTCGCCGCCATCGCCGATCCGCTGTTCCAGACCGAGCTGGGACAGTTCAACCTGGAGCTGAACGCGAGTCCGAGACTGATCTCCGGTGACGGCTTCGCCGACTACGAGCGGGGCCTGCTGGGCAGCCTCAATCGGGCGGGTGAGCAAGCGTCCCGCTCGGACACCCGGATCGTCCTGGTCGGCATCCTGCCCACCCTGACCGAGGGGCATCTGGTCGCCGACAATCTGTCCACGAACGAGCGTTACCGGGTGCTCAACGACCAGATCGTCGGTGCGCGGGGTGAGGACATCGAACTGGACATCCGCGGGGTGGAGCGGCTGCGCACGCACACCGACTCCATCGCCCCCGAAGCGGCCTGCACGAGTCTCCAGTTCCACCTCCAGGTGGCACCGGACAGCTTCGCCGACTACTGGAACGCCTCCCAGGCGATCGCCGGAGCGCAGGTGGCGGTGGGTGCCAACTCGCCCTTCCTGTACGGCCGGCAACTCTGGGCGGAGACCAGGATCGCCCTGTTCGAACAGGCCACCGACACCCGCCCGGACGAGTTGAAGGCACAAGGGGTACGACCCCGGGTGTGGTTCGGGGAACGCTGGATCACCTCGATCTTCGACCTCTTCGAGGAGAACGTCCGCTACTTCCCGCCGCTACTGCCCATCTGCGAGAGCGAGGACCCGGTAGAGGTCCTGCACGCCGGGGGGGTGCCCGAACTCGCCGAGCTGAGACTGCACAACGGCACCGTCTACCGCTGGAACCGCCCGGTGTACGACATCATGAACGGGCGCCCACATCTGCGGGTCGAGAACCGGGTGCTGCCGGCCGGGCCCACCGTGGTCGACATGCTGGCCAACGCCGCCTTCTACTTCGGGCTGGTCCGGGGCCTGGCCGAGGCCGACCGTCCGATCTGGAGCCAGCTCACCTTCAGCTCCGCCGAGGAGAACTTCCACGCCGCCGCCCGACGGGGCATGGACGCAGTCCTGCACTGGCCCCGCCTCGGTGAGGTGCCGGTGACCAAGTTGGTCCTCGACGTGTTGTTGCCCGTCGCCTCCGCCGGGCTGGACGGCTTCGGGGTGGCCCCGGCCGAACGCGACCGACTGCTCGGCATCATCGAGCAGCGCTGTCATACCGGCCGTAACGGTGCGGCCTGGCAGACCGCGACCGTGTGGGCCGCCCAGCGGCAACGGGGCCTGGACCGGCGGGCCGCCCTGCACCACATGCTTCAGCGCTACGCCGAGTTGCAGGGCAGCAACGAACCGGTGCACACCTGGCCGATCGACTGACCTCAGCGGGTTCGCCGCGAGGGCCGGGCAGGTCCACTCCGGGTCTGCGGCCCGTCCGGTGACCGCTCGGCCCCGAGGGGCGCATCCGACCCCTCCCGGGCCCCGCCGGAGGTGATCTCCGCAGGCTCCGCAGGCTCCGCCCCGGCCTGCCCATCCGCCCCGGCCTGCCCATCCGCCCCGGCCTGCCCATCCGACCCAGTGGGCTCGCCGTCAGCCACACCAGGGATGTCCCCGGCCGCACCGGTGCTGTCCCCGGTCGGCTCGCCGGGGCTGTTGTTTCTGGCCGGCTCGTCGGTGACCCCGGGGGCCATGCTGTCGTCCCCGGCACGCTGCCGAGGCAGCGGCGGGATGGGTGGCTGATCGGCGGCCGACTGGTCCGACCTGCGGCGGGTGGCCCGCTGCGCAAGCGCGGCGACCAGGACGGAACCCCCGACTCCGACTATCGCCGCGTACGGGGCGATGAGGTGGGCGGACACCTGCTCGGGGCTGATCGCCGTCAACCTCGGTACGGCGAGGAAGTAGGCGATCGCCACCAGCAGTGGGCCGGCCGCACCGGAGGCGGTGGCGCCGACCCGCCGATCGGAGTCGCGTACGCCCCGCCAGGCGGCCAGGGCACCGATCACCAGTGCCGAACCGAGCGAGAGGATGGCACCGGGCCAGTAGAAGTAGTCCCGGATCCAGAACTGGTCACTGTCGGAACTGAGCTGCCAGATGCCCAACTGGGCGGTGGTCAGACCCCGACCGGCGAGCACGGAGTCGACCACGGCGACGACCGCGAGCAGCCACAACCAGCCGGCGGTGGCGATCACATTTGTGGCTGCCGCCCGACACCGCAGCGCCCAGAGGGCCACCAACGCGCCCACCAGTACGCCGACTGCGGCGTACCCGGCGGCCATGTTCCGTGGCGCGGGGGTGTCCGGTACCACCGCGACCCGGGCGGGTACCGCGACCAGCAGCACGGTGATCAGTGCGCCCAGGGCGGCGGCCCCGGCCAACGCGACCCACCACGCGCCGTCACCGGAGCGCCGGCCGGTCCGCGAGGGTCGACCCGGGTCGGCTGTCGAGGTCAGGTCGGCCGGGCTGGGGTGCCGCTCGCGGAGCCGTTGCGCACAGACCGCACCGACAATCGTCGAGTTGGCGGCGATCCAGGTGGCCCAGATCAGACTGGCCACCCAGGCCGCCGTGCCGGCCGTCGGATCGGCCGGTGCCCAGTTCAGAATGCCCAGCCCGTACCCGAAACCCAGTTGGGCGGCACCGGCGCCGGCGGCTACGCCGGCTGCGGTGGCTATCGATCCTCCCCAGCCCTGTCTGGCCATGCCGGGCAGCGTAACCTCCTGTGCTCGTAGCGGCGAGTCGTGCGCCGTACCGGAGGGTTAAGGTGACCGACGGTGCCTGGCATCGGCGGTCACAGACGCCGATGATTGGGCGGTGGGGGCGATGACGGGGGACGATACGCAGGGGCGGCCGGAGCAGACTGACGCCCACTCCGACCGGACGACACTGGTGATCGGTGGCGGCCTGGTGACGGTGCTGCTCGTGGTGATCGGAGCCGCCGTCGGCTGGGGGCTAGCCGGCGACCGGCAGCGGACGACAACGCCGCCCCTCGTCGCCGAGGCAAGCCACAGCCCCACCACGCCGGAACCGGGGGCGCCGACACCGGACGAGCAGCCCCCGGTGACCTCCGCGCCGACCACCGCCGGTGCACCGAGTCCGACCGGGTTGACCGTGCCGGACCTGGTCGGGATGGACTTCGTCAACGCCCGGGACGAGGTGCGCGTGCTCGGACTGAGCTGGAAATTCGTCTTCGGCAGCGGGGACGATGCCCGGGTGTCGAGTACCGATCCGGAGGCCGGCAGCCCGGTGAAACTCGGTGCCGTCGTGGTGATCAATGTGATCGGGGCGCCACCGCCGACCGAGGTGCCGAACGTGATGGGGAAGGACTGCCGGGCGGCGGCGGCCGACCTCCTGCGCTACGGATTCGACCCCCGCCATCCGGCCGGGGTGGACGGCACGGTCAACGCCCAGGAACCTGCCGGCGGCACCCTCGGCCGGTGGAACGATGAGGTGCGCCTCCTCTGCGGGACCCAGGAGGAGAGCCCGGATTCGCAGTGACCGGGCACCCGACACGCTGATGCCGGCCGATGGCCTGCGGAGGCGCTAGGTTGACCAGGGTGGGGATGTCGAGATGAGCGAGCGGGGCGAGGAGCAGCCGGACGACCAGACACGTCCGTTTCCTCCGTCCGCCGCAGATCCCGACCACACCCGTCCTCTGCCCCCGTCCGCCGCAGATCCCGACCAGACCGCCATCCTGGGCGGCACCCCTGGATCCACAGCGGCGGACCCGACCGTACCGGTGCCCCCGGTGCGGCGGTCCGAGCCATGGTCGGGACGGGCCGAGGTACCGCCGGTGGGTCCTGGTCAGGACCGCGACCTGGCCGCCGGCGAGTGGTACGGCGACGACCCGGCCGGGCGGCGCTGGTGGCTGCCGATCGCCTGGGGCATCGCCCTGTTGCTGCTCCTCGCGCTGCTCGGGACAGGGCTGTGGCTGGCGCGTCAGGCGGTCGACGAGGGCGACTCCGGCCCGCCCTCGCCGCAGCCGACGACCTCGGCGGTACCCACGAGCGACTCGCCGTCACCCACCCGGTCGCCCTCGGCCGCGCCGACGACCAGCGCGGCGTCGACCACCCTGCCGCTGCCCCCACTCGTCGGCCTCACCGAAGGGGCGGCCCGGGCCTTGCTGGACCGGCTGGACCTCGAACCCCAGGTGGAGTACCGCCCGTCGGACCAACCGGCGGGAACGGTGATCGCCACCGACCCGGGGGCGGGTGATCCCGTCGAGTCGGGCGACGTGGTCAGGTTGGTGGTCGCCACGGCCGGTCCGAGCCCGTCGACACCGACCTCTGGGCCGCCGAGCACCGAGCCGACCACTGAACCGACGACCACTGAGCCGACGGCCACGGCCAGCCCCACGAGGTGACCGTCGGTGCGCTCACCACTGGCGTCGTCTGGTACCCACCAGCCCCAGCCCGGCCAGGGAGATGGCCAGCCCGAACACCCCTGACCAGAACAGCGACCGACTGAGTTCGTCGGCGCTGTGCTCGCCGACGGTGTGACCGGTCCGGCCCGCCCGGTGCCCGGCGGAGGGTTCGGCGCCGCCGGGCAGGGTGGCCGAGCCCTCGGGCGGCACGGCGGAGCCCTCGTCGGTGTACTCGTCCCAGGTGGGTGGTGAGCCCGCCGTCGGGGTGGCTTCCACCACCGTGATCTCGGGGGCGGGCACCGGCTCGGCCAGCCGAGTCGACGACAGGGCGGGATCCCGGACCAGCACCGCCAGAGTGGCGGCGGCACCTAGCAGTGCCAGGATTCCGAAGGCGTAGGCGATACGGGACCGATGGGGCCGCCGCGCGGACAGATTGACCATGGCCATCCCAGGTTCAGGGCCCTGGACGCGCGGTGGAGAGGTGCCGGGGTGGGCACACCGATTCTATGATGCCGGTGTGCCCCTCGGCGGATGTTCCGAAGGCTCAGCCCGTCGTGGATCGGCTGCTCAGCCCGTACGAATCGGGGTCCGGCTCACGGGCCGGCGCAGCGCGCGGACGGTGTGCGGCAGCGGCTGCGGGGCGGCCTGAAGCAGTCGCAGCCCTTCCCGCTTGACGAAGATGGACCGGCGGTTGACCGCGTCTCCCACCGCGTTCAACTCGTAGCCTTCCAGCCAGAGCCAGCCGTCGTAGGTCGGCCGGTCCAGCACCCGGATGACCCGGAAGTGGATGGGCTTGGTGAACTGGACGCTGGCCGCGCTGTTCACGTGCAGTACGTCACCGGAGCGGGGAAGCACATGGGCTCCTGAAGGATCGGCCGGCGGAGAAGGCCGGCAAGGCTGTGGGGGGCAGTGCGAACTCCCGGCGCGGAGGTCGTGTCTCTACGCCGGTGCGTGACGTTGACGGGTCGAGCGGTGCTGGTCGCCACCGGTCCCGTCATGTCTCGGCTGTCACGGAAAGCGGCTGACGCCACCGCCTCCGATCGCACCGTGATGATCACAGGGGGAGACTGGATCGAAACGGTGCGTAGCCTGGGTCATACGGACAGACTGCATCAGGGTCATGCTTCATGCAAGTTGCATGTCGACTTTTGCCGATACGTGAGCGGCTCGCGCGAAACGACGCTTGAACGTTCCACCACCCGAACGGCACACTGGGACCGGTTTCGCCCGTCGCGGCCGGTCGAGGACCGGTTCCACCCTTGCCGCGAACGTCCGCCGCCCCATGGATTGCGCGCCCCAGGCGGGCGGCATGCAGCGGCGCGTCGAGGCGGAAGGTGACACCGTGAGTGAGCGGCGTAGTCCGACCATCCGGCGACGCCGACTCGGCGCAGAGCTTCGTCGCCAGCGCGAGACGGCCGGAATCACCATCGAGGCGGTCGCCGAGCAACTGGAGTGCTCGGCGTCGAAGATCTCCCGGATCGAGACCGGCCACACCACCGCGACCCCCCGGGACGTTCGGGACATGCTCCGCATCTACGGGGTGGTCGGTGCCGAGAGCGACGAGTTGGTGCAGATCGCGCGGGAGGCGCGGCAGAAGGGATGGTGGCATCCGTACAGCACGGTTCTGGTCGGGGCGTACGTGGGCCTGGAGGCCGCGGCCAGTTCGATCCGTGCGTACGAACAGCAGGTCGTTCCGGGTCTGCTGGAGACCGAGGATTACGCCAACGCGATGATCCGGGCGGCCCGCCCTGACTTCACCGCGGAACAGGTGCGGCAACGAGTGCGTGTCCGACTCGGTCGTCAGTCGTTGTTGACGCAGGACGATCCGGTCGATCTGTGGGTGGTGCTCGATGAGGCGGTGATGAGCCGTCCGGTGGGCGGGGACGCGGTGATGCGCGCTCAGCTCCAGCGGTTGGTGGAGGTAGCCCGGTTGCCGAACGTGACGTTGCAGGTCCTGCCCTTCGAGGTGGGAGCTCACGCCGGCATGGACGGCACCTTCACGATCCTGGGCTTCCCTGAACCCGGTGATCCGGATGTCGTGTACGCGGAGAACGCCACGGGTGGGCTCTTCCTGGAGAAGAGCGACGAGCTACAGAAGTACAACTTCATCTTCGATCACATTCGAGCAGCGGCCATGCGTCCGGAGGAGTCCGTCGGGTACATCGCAAAACTGGCAGAGGAGCCGCTGTGGAAATGGCGACGCAAGGATTCCCCGTGAACCTGACGCAGGCGCACTGGTTCAAGAGCTCGAAGAGCGGGCCGAACTGTGACAACTGCGTTGAGGTGGCGTATGTGACCGGGGCGGTCGGCGTCCGGGATTCGAAGGACAAGGCCGGACCGGCCCTGGTCTTCGCCCCGGGTGGCTGGCGCGCCTTCGTCGCCGGCACACGGGACGGCGTCTTCGGACGGGACTGATCCCGTAGTAGTGACTGGTCCCCGATCGGCATGTCCGGTCGGGGACCAGTTCATGCCGACGGTCGGCGCGGCTGCCGTCGCCACTTCGAGCCCGTCTCGTTGTACCTCTCGGTACGCGCTGGTCGACATCCCCCCGAGCAGGGCGGGTATCCGAACGAGGCAGGCGAGACGGATGACGAGTATCGGGTCGGACAACCTCACCAACGGGCCGGGCAAGCCGGAGCGATTCGGTGGGAAATATCGTGGGGCTCGGCGGGACACCGTGTTGACCGAGGTGGTCTCGACGGACACCGAACACCCTGGGCGGGAGGCCAGCCCGACGGGCGAGCCGGCGGCCTCGCCGCTCACCCTGCCGTCGCTGGACCCCAATCCGCTCACCGAGCCGTCCTTCCCGGCGGCCGGCTGGTCGACGATGGACGAGGGCTCCCTGGCGGATCATCCGCTGCTGCGCGGTCTGCTGTTGGAGTTGCCGCCGAGGGGCAGTGTGCCGCCTCCGGGCTGGCTCGACCGCTGGTTCGAGGCGACCCGGGCGATCCTGGAGCTGCTATACGTGCAGGGCGCCGGCCGGGCTCGGTGAGCTGGCGGACCGCTGCGGCATGGCCCGCTCGGCGAGCCGGTTGTGCCGCAGCGCGTGGCGGACCCCGATGGCCACCACGCCCAACACTCCGACGGTGACCGCCGGGCCGGTGGCGCCGGGGCCGAAGAACTGACCGACGCCGCTGGCCGCGATCAGTGCGGGCAGCAGGGTCAGGCCGGTCACCTGCAACGGCAGCCCGATCATCGGATGGGCGGCGGCGGCCCGGAGCCCGTGCGGGGCCGGGGTCTGAGGGGCGACGGCCAGTGCCCCCGCTCCGGCCCGGAGTCGACGCACCCGGCGTACGGTGCAGATCGCCACCGTCAGCGCAGGCAGGGCGGCCAGGGCCAGGCCACCGGCGGCCCGGTCGGCCAGGGTGGCACCGGCGGTGGTCAGGCCGGCGATCGGCAGAGCCACCGTCAGACCGAGCCCGACCAGGGTCAATCCGAGCAGCCAGCCGGCGTGTCGGCGCAGCCCGCGCGCGTGCCTCATCCGGGGCAGCCCCTCCGCGAGGTAGCCGGCGGCCCACCAGACGACTGCGACCGGGAGCAGGAGGACCAAGTGGTTCTGCATACCTGTCAGCCTTGCCCGTTTTTCGCGCCGCCGAATCCGGGTTGGTCCCCGGTTGCTCCCGTACCCGTACCCGTAGGGGGAACCATCGCTTCGTGTTATGGGTGATCCGACATGTTTATCTGGTGGAACACCTGGAACTACCCTCTTCTTGATCGGCGTCCTTCGATCTAGCTGTCCCGAGCAGGCGACGAAGGCTGTCGATCAGAGGGAGGTAGTAGGAAGATGGCTCTTCCACAAAGGTCCGTTTTCGTCGGCTTGGCTGCGCTGGCGATGGTGGCGGCAGCGACGCCGGCCATGGCCGCCGAACCGGTCGGCACCATCCGAAGCGCCGGCGGCGCCACCGCCGTCAAAGACAGCTACATCGTCGTGTTCAAGGACAGCGAGGTGAGCCGTACCGCGGTCGGCTCCTCGGTGGAACGCCTGCTGCGCCGTCACGGTGGAGCCACGGCCCGCACCTACAGCACCGCCATCCGGGGCGCCGAGCTGCGGATCAGCGCCAAGGCGGCGGCCCGGATCGCGGCGGATCCGGCGGTGGCGTACGTCGAGCAGAACCACACCGTGCAGCTCGCGGCCACCCAGACCAACCCGCCGTCCTGGGGCCTGGACCGCATCGACCAGCGCAACCTGCCGCTGAACAGCTCCTACACGTACCCCAACACGGCCTCGAACGTGACGTCGTACATCATCGACACCGGCATCCGGACCTCCCACTCGGACTTCGGTGGCCGGGCGACCTGGGGCACCAACGCGGTCGACTCCAACAACACCGACTGCAACGGCCACGGCACCCACGTCGCCGGCACGGTCGGCGGCACCGCGTACGGCGTGGCCAAGGCGACCCGACTGGTGGCCGTCAAGGTGCTCAACTGCTCCGGCAGCGGCACCAACGCCGGGGTCATCGCCGGCGTCGACTGGGTCACCGCGAACGCGGTCAAGCCCGCCGTGGCCAACATGAGCCTCGGCGGCGGGGCGAACACCACGCTCGACAACGCGGTGATCAACTCGATCAACTCCGGCGTCACCTTCGTGGTGGCCGCCGGTAACGGCAACAGCCTCGGCCAGCGGCAGAACGCCTGCAACTACTCCCCGGCCCGGACCGCACCGGCGATCACCGTCGGTGCCACCCAGAACAACGACGCCGCCGCGAGCTTCTCCAACTTCGGCACCTGCGTCGACATCCTGGCACCCGGCGTGAGCATCACGGCCCCGTGGATCACCAACGACACCTCGACGAACACCATCAGCGGTACCTCGATGGCCTCGCCGCACGTCGCCGGTGCCGCCGCCCTGGTGCTCTCGGCCAACCCGTCCTGGAGCAACCAGCAGGTGCGGGACTACCTGGTCAACAACTCCACCCCGAACGTGATCAGCAACGTCGGCACCGGTACCCCCAACCAGCTGCTCTACGTGGTCAACGGCAGCACCCCGCCGCCGACCAACGACTTCTCGGTCTCGGTGTCGCCGACCTCGGGTTCGGTCGCGCCGGGCGGTTCGGCGACCGCCACGGTGTCCACCGCCACCACCAACGGCTCGGCCCAGTCGGTCAGCCTCTCGGCCAGCGGCCTGCCGTCCGGGGCCTCCGCCTCGTTCAGCCCGGCCACGGTCACCTCGGGCGGGTCCTCGGCGCTGACCATCAGCACCTCGGCCAGCACGCCGGCCGGCACGTACCCGGTGACCATCACCGGTAGCGCGGCCTCCGGCACCAAGACCGCCACCTACACGCTGACGGTGACCGGCAGCGGTAGCGGCAGCTGCTCCGGCACCAACGGCACCGACGTCTCGATCCCGGACGCCGGCTCGGCGGTGACCAGCTCGATCATCATCTCCGGCTGCAACCGGAACGCCTCGTCCAGCTCCACCGTCGCGGTGAACATCGTGCACACCTACCGTGGCGACCTGGTCATCGACCTGCTCGCCCCGGACGGCTCGTCCTACCGGCTGAAGAACAGCAGCAGCTCGGACAGCACGGACAACGTGAACACCACCTACACGGTGAACCTGTCCAGCGAGGCGGCGAACGGCACCTGGCGCCTCCAGGTGCGCGACGTCTACCGCGCTGACACCGGCTACCTCAACACCTGGACCCTCAACCTCTGACCCTCGTACGACATCGGGCCCTCGACCAAGCGGTCGGGGGCCCGATCGTCGTCAATCTCCGGGCGTGCGGTCAGACCGCGAAACCGGTCGGTCGCTCGGTGGCCGGCGCGGGCGGCCGGGCCTTCCACAGCCCGACCTTCTGTGCGAACAACCGGCTCAGGTAGGCCGGGTTGAGGATCACGTACCGCCGCCACAACCGCTTCGGCTCCAGGCCGAGCCGCCAGAACCACTCCAGCCCGGCCCGCTGCATCCACGGCGGGGGCTGGCGCAGCAGCCCGGCGTGGTAGTCGAAGGCCGCGCCGACGGCCATCAAGGGCATGTCCAGCAGCGGACGCATCGCGTACGTGAAGATCTCCTGGCGGGGGCAGCCCAGGCCGACCAGGACGAGCCGGGCCCCGCTGGCCCTGATCCGGTCGGCGATCTCCACGTCCTCCCCCGGCTGCACGGCACGGAACTTGGAGGGCTCCACCCCGGCGATCTTGAGGGCCGGGAACATCCGCTCCAGTTCGGGGATCAGCCGAGCCAGGGTCTCCTCCGTCGAGCCGTACAGGTAGACCGGCAGGCCCTCGTCGGCGCAGCGGGACAGCACATGCAGGGTCAGCTGAGGCCCGTAGACCCGATCGGTGAGGCCCGCCCCGTGCAGCAGATTCAGCGCCCAGCGCACCGGCTGGCCGTCCGGGGTCACCAGGTCGAAGGAGTTCAACCGGGCGTTGTGCGCCGGGTCCAGCACCCCGGTCATCACCCCGTGCACGGCGAGCGCGGTCAGCGCCAGCGGGCGGCGCTCCTGGGCGGCGGCCACGACCTGCTCGGTCGCGGTCGCATAGTCGGTGGCGTCGACCAGGACGCCGAGCACGTTGCGCTTGCTCACGACCGGACCTCGCCGTTGTCAGCCGGGACCCACTTGTCCACGTTGGCCTCGTAGATCTCTCGCATGATCATGGGTACGTCGTAGACCTGCTTCCAGTCCGGGTAGTCGGCCTGGAAGGCCTCGTTGGAGCCGATCCACCACTTGTGGTCGCCGATCCGGTTGGCCTCGACGTACTCGGTGATCATCTCCTGGCCGGTGATCTGCTCGGCCAGCGCGAACGCCTCCCGGTTGGAGATGTTGGAGTGTCGGCCGCCACCGAGGTTGTAGACCGCTGCCGAGCGGGGGTTGCGGAAGAAGGCCTCGAAGGCGGAGACCACGTCCGAGCTGTGGATGGCGTCCCGGACCTGCTTGCCCTGGTAGCCGAAGATCTTGTAGGTGCGGCGCTCCATGTTGGCCCGCATCACGTACCCGAGGAAACCGTGCAACTCCGTGGCGGAGTGGGCCGGCCCGGTCAGGGTGCCGCCTCGGAAGCAGGCCGTCTTCATCCCGAAATACCGGCCGTACTCCTGCACCATCACATCCGCCGCGACCTTGGAGGCCCCGAAGATGGAGTGCAGGCAGGCGTCGATCGACATGTCCTCCCGGATACCCCGCTCGTACGGGTGCCCCGGCTCGATCTCCCAGCGGGTGGCCAACTCGACCAGGGGCAGGCTGTTCGGCCGGTCGCCGTAGACCTTGTTGGTCGAACAGTGGATGATCGGCGCCTCGATGCAGTGTTCCCGGACGTTCTGCAGCACGTTGAGGGTGCCCGCGGCGTTGACGTCGAAGTCGGTGAACGGATCGCGTACCGCCCAGTCGTGCGAGGGCTGGGCGGCGGTGTGGATCACCACCACGATGTCCCGGCCGTACCGCTGGAACAGCGCACCCAGGGCGCTGCGGTCACGGATGTCGATGCTGTGGTGCGAGTACGCCTCGCCCAGTTCGTCGGTGAGCCGACGTACGTTCCACGCGGTGGACGCCTCCTCGCCGAAGAACTCCTGCCGCATGTCGTTGTCGATGCCGACCACGTCGAGACCCAGGCCGGCGAAGTGCCGGACCGCCTCAGAGCCGATCAACCCGCCCGAGCCGGTCACGAATGCGACACTCACGAGCCACTCCTGGTCCGTTGGAGGCAGAAACCAGCGAAGCATAGCGTGACATTCGGTATGCCCGATAAGCAGCGAGGCCCCGCGAATTCGCGAGGCCTCGTCGACTGGTGGGGAAGGGGGGAGTTGAACCCCCACGTCCTTTCGGACACACGGACCTGAACCGTGCGCGTCTGCCATTCCGCCACTTCCCCGTGGCATGACCTCGGTCAGCGTAGTAAACGCCGACTCCGCTGTCGCCAGCGGGGCCTCGGCAATGCTACGTGGCTCCGGTCTTCGCCGCGAATGGCGTTCGCTGCTTCCAGCGGTTACCGTTCGTGGCGGACGAAAGAGTAGCACGACAATCCTGAGCCGTCCGAACGAGGCCTGGCCTGCCGGCCGAGCGGCGTGTGAGCTGCGTGCGCTCTGGACGGATACCATCATGTCCTCGGGACCCGAGGAGGAGCCGGTGAGCGTGCTGCAACGCTTCGAGAAGCGTCTGGAAGGCCTGGTCGAAGGAGCTTTCGCCAAGGTCTTCAAAGGGGTCGTGCACCCCGTGGAGATCCTCAACGCCATGCAGCGGGAGGCCGAGGCGCACAAGGCCATCCTGGCTGGCGGGCGCACGTTGGTGCCCAACCGCTACGTGATCGATCTCTCGCCCTACGACCACAGTCGGCTGGCGCCGTACGCCGCCGCGCTGGCCCAGGAACTGGCCCAGTCGCAGGCGGAGTTCATCGGCGAGCAGGCGTGGACGGTCTACGGCGACGTGATCGTCGAGATCGAGCGCGGCGAAGGGCTGGACACCGGTATGTTCCGGGTCACCGCCGAGGTCTACACCGGTGGCGAGGTCGCCCCGGTAGCCGCCCCGGGCTACGACGCCGGTCCCCCCGGTTACCCCGCCTACGACCAGGGTGGTGGCTACGGTCCGCCGCCTGCGCACAGCGGCGGTCGGAACGTGCGACTGGTCTCCGGCGACGGCCGCACCTACCCGCTCCAGATGGGGTCGACCGTGATCGGTCGTGGCGACCAGGCCAATCTGCGCCTGCCGGACGTCGGCATCTCCCGCCGACACGCCCGGCTGGACTTCGACGGTGGGCAGGTCGTGCTGACCGACCTCGGTTCCACCAACGGCACCATGGTCAACGGCCAGCGGGTCTCCGCCGTGGCGCTGAACCCCGGCGACATGATCCAGCTCGGTACCACCACCCTCACCTTCCGCGTGGACGGCTGATCCGCCTTGCCGGAACTCGTCATCACCGTCGCCCGGTTCGGATTCCTCGTCCTGCTGTGGATTTTCGTGTTCACGGTGGTCGGCGTCATCCGGCGGGATCTCTTCGCCGGGGCCCGGTCCGGTCGGCTGGTGGCCGCGCCCCGCATGGTCGGTGCGTCGACCGGCCAGGCGACGGCGAAGCCGGCGAAGGTGAAGCGGGGGCGGGCGGCGCATCAACTGGTCGTGACCGCCGGCCAACTCGCCGGCACCAGGATCACGTTGGGTGAGGCTCAGATAACCATCGGTCGGGCCGAGGACTCCACCCTCGTCATCACCGACGATTACGCCTCGGCGCGACACGCCCGGCTGGCGCCCCGTGACGGGCAGTGGTTCGTCGAAGACCTCGGTTCGACTAACGGGACGTACCTCGATCGCGCTAAGGTCACCGGACCGACCCCCGTACCCCTTGGCGTGCCGATCCGGATCGGCCGCACCTCTCTCGAATTACGGCCATGACTCTGACCCTGCGCTATGCGGCCCACAGCGACCGCGGTCTGATCCGAGACGGCAACCAGGATTCCGTCTACGCCGGACCGCGGCTACTCGCCGTCGCCGACGGCATGGGCGGTATGGCCGCCGGTGACGTCGCCAGCAACATCGTCATCGGTGCCATGGCGCCGCTCGACGAGGACGTCCCTGGGGATGCCCTCGTCGACGCGTTACGTTCCGCCGTGGGCACCGCCAACCAACAGCTCCGCGAGACAGTGGACGCCAACCCGCAGTTGGAGGGGATGGGCACCACACTCACCGCGACCCTCTTCTCCGGCAGCAAGCTGGGGATGGTCCACATCGGTGACTCGCGCGCCTATCTGCTGCGTGACGGTGATTTCAACCAGATCACCAAGGACGACACCTACGTCCAGATGCTCGTCGACGAGGGTCGGATCAGCCCGGAGGAGGCCAGCAGCCACCCTCAGCGGTCGCTGCTGACCCGGGCCCTCGACGGTCGGGACATCGACCCGGAGTACTCCGTCCGCCAGGTGTTGCCCGGGGACCGCTACCTGATCTGCTCGGACGGACTGTCCGGGGTGGTCAGTGCGGAGACCATCGCCGAGACGATGCGCGAGTACGCCGACCCGCAGCAGTGCGTCGAGCGGCTCGTCCAACTGGCCCTGCGCGGCGGCGGTCCGGACAACATCACCGTGATCATCGCCGACGCCACCGACCGCGACATCGTCGAGGCCGCCCCGATCGTCGGCGGTGCGGCTGCCCGGGACCGGGGCATGGCGACCTCGGCGGACGTCTCCACCCCGGCGGCCCGCGCCTCGGCGCTGTCGGCTCCCCGGCCGCCCGCGCCGGAGGAGCCGGCCGGAGACGACGACGAGCCGGAGGCCCGCCGCCGTCCGCTGCGTGCCCTGGCGATGACGGCCGCCCTCCTGGTGATCATCGGGGGTGGGGTCTTCGCCGGGTACGAATACACCCAGCGGCAGTACTACGTCGGGGCGACCGACGACGGCCAGGTGGCCGTGTTCCAGGGCATCCAGGGCGAGATCGCCGGGATGGATCTCTCCTCGGTGCATTCCACCAGCACCGCTCGGCTGGACGACCTCACCCTCGCCGCTCAGGAGCAGGTCAAGCAGGGCATTCCGGCCAGGAGCAGGCCGGACGCGGAGCGCCGGCTGGCGGAGCTGACCATGGACAGCCCGACGAACGTCAACCTGAAGCCGCTCTGCCCGCCCACCTCGACCCCGAGCACCGACCCCACGGCGGACTTCTTCTCCCCGGCGCCGAGCGCTCCGCCGAGTCGGGCCGCCAGCGGTTCGCCGGCACCCGACAGCAGTTCCCTTGCCCCGCCGGTGAGCACACCGGACGCCCCGCCCGCCGATGCCTTCACGCCCACGGTCGACCCGGCGGCCTGCCGGTCGCCCGAGTAGGCGTCGGCTTCCGACCCGAGGACGATCGTGACCGCAGCGGCCACTCCGGCATCCTCGCCCGCCAACGCGGGCGAGCGACCCGGCGTACGCCTGGCCCGGTCCCGACGTAACGCCGAACTGTCGCTGCTGCTGCTGGCCATGGTGCTGGTCGCCGCGTACAGCGCGATGGTCGAGGCGAACGTGCTCGACACGGTGACCCCGAACTTCTGGGTGCCGGCCGCGGTGCTCACCGCCGTGTTCCTCGGCATCCATGTGGTGATCCGGTTCCTGGCCCCGCACGCCGACCCGGCACTGCTGCCGGCGGTGGCGCTGCTCAACGGCCTGGGGGTCGGCTTCCTGCGCCGACTGGACCTGGCCTACGCCGACCCGGAGGAGCGCGCCGACCTGGCCATCTTCGCCGGTACCGGTGGCCGGCAACTGGCCTGGACCCTGCTGTCGGTGCTGCTCGCGGCCGGTCTGCTGGCCCTGGTGCGCGACCACCGCTCGATCTCGCGGTACGCGTACACCCTGGGGCTGGCCGGCATCGTCCTGGTCATGATCCCGGCGGTGCTGCCGGACAGCATTTCCGAGATCAACGGTGCGAAGCTCTGGATCCGCATCGGCAGCTTCTCCATCCAGCCCGGTGAGTTCGCCAAGCTGGCCCTGCTGGCCTTCTTCGCCTACTACCTGGTCCGCAAGCGCGAGGTGCTCTCGCTGGCCAGTCACCGGTTCCTCGGCATCGACTTCCCGCGCGGCCGTGACCTCGGTCCGGTGCTGGTGGTCTGGGTGATCAGCCTGCTGGTGTTGATCTTCCAGAAGGACCTGGGCACCTCCCTGCTCTACTTCGGCATGTTCGTGGCGACGGTCTACATCGCCACCGAACGGGTCAGTTGGCTGCTCATCGGTCTGGTCCTGTTCTTCGGCGGCGCCTACCTGGCGTACGTGCTCGGCAGTACGGTCGGTGGACCTTTCCTCAACTTCTCCGTCCGGGCCGACATCTGGCTCGATCCCTTCGCCAAGCCGTACCACGAGGGCTACCAGTTGGTGCAGGGGCTGCTGGCCCTGGGCACCGGTGGGTTGTTCGGGGCCGGGCCGGGCGGCGGCCAGCCGACGGAGCTGCCCGAGGTGCAGAACGACTTCATCTTCGCCGGGATCGGTGAGGAGATCGGCCTGTTCGGGCTCTCCGCCCTGCTGGTGATCTACCTGCTGATCGTGGAGCGGGGGCTGCGGGCCGGCCTGGCGGTGCGGGACTCCTTCGGCAAGCTGCTCGCCGGTGGCCTGGCCTTCACCCTGGCGTTGCAGGTCTTCGTGATCGTCGGCGGGATCAGCAAGCTCATCCCGCTGACCGGTCAGACCACCCCCTTCCTGTCCGCCGGTGGCTCCTCGCTGATGGCGAACTGGCTGCTCATCGCGGTGCTGCTGCGGGTCTCCGACGCCGGTCGTCGGCCGGTCACCGGCGGCGGCAAGGTGAACCGACCGACCGGGGGCCCGCCCGAGCAGTTGCACGGTGCCCCCACGGAGGTGATCAAGCCGTGAACGCACCCCTGCGCCGGGTCGGTGTCGTCGTCATCGTCCTGTTCGGTCTGCTCTTCGCCAACCTGAACTGGGTTCAGGGGTACAAGGCCGACGAGTACCGCACCAGCGACTACAACACCCGGGTCCAGTTGGCCGAGTACGAGCGTCGCCGGGGCAACATCGAGGCCGGTGGCACCGCCCTGGCGGTCAGCAAGGAGACCGACGGCAAGCTGACCTTCCTGCGTACCTACCCCGGCGGGGCGAAGTACGCCCATGTGCTCGGCTACAAGCCGGTCAACCTCGCCGACACCGGCATCGAGCGGTCCGAGAACGACTTCCTGGCCGGCACCAGCGACAAGCTCTTCGCCAACCGGATCAAGGACATGTTCACCGGCAACCGCACCGCCGGTGGCAACGTGCTGCTCACCCTCTCCCCGCGTGCTCAGGACGTCGCGTACGACCAGTTGCGCAACAACAACCGGGGGGCCAGCAAGGGGGCGGCGATCGCGATCGATCCGCGTACCGGGGCCGTGCAGGCCATGGTCTCCATGCCCAGCTTCGACCCGAACTCGCTGGCCAGCCACAACACCCGCGAGGCGACGGCGGCGTACAACAAGCTGGATCAGGATCGGTCCCGTCCGCTGCGCAACCGGGCCCTCGGGGAGGTGCTGCCACCCGGTTCCACCTTCAAGATCGTGGTGGCCGCCGCCGCGTTGGAGAACGGCATCGGCAAGGACACCAACATCTCGGCGGGCCCCAGCTACACCCCGCCCACCTCCGGTCAGTCGATCACCAACGCGGCGCCCTCGATCTGCCCCCAGGCGGAGGTGACCCTGATGAAGGCGGTCACCGACTCCTGCAACACCGGCTTCGCCAAGCTGGGGGTGCAGCTCGGCCCCGATGTGATCAAGAAGAAGGCCCAGGACTTCGGCTTCGAGCAGGAGGACCTGACCGTGGGCCGGCTCGGCGAGGGTGGTCAGGGCGTCGCGGCCAGCCGCACCGGCAGCATGGAGAACCCGGACGGCGGCCCCGACCCGGCCGCACTGGCCCAGTCCTCCATCGGGCAGCGGGACGTGCGGATGACCCCGCTGGAAGGGGCCATGATCGCGGCGGCGGTGGCCAACAACGGCAGCCAGATGCGGCCGTACCTGGTGCGTCAGCTGCTCGCGCCGGATCGCACCACGGTCTACGACACCGCCAACCCGCGCGAGTTGCGCCGCTCGGTCAGCGGTCAGGTCGCCGCCGACCTGCGGGACATGATGGTCAGCGTGGTGCGCAACGGCACCGGGCGCAACGCCCAGATCAACGGCTACACCGTGGGGGGCAAGACCGGTACCGCGCAGTCCGCGCCGGACCGGCCCGACCACGGCTGGTTCATCGGCTTCGCACTGGACTCCGACGGCAACCCCGTCTCGGCGGTCTGCGTCGTGCTGGAGGAGGCGGGCAGCGGCGGCAGCGCCGAGGCCGCCCGGATCGCCGGCCAGATCATGCGCGCCGCCATCGCCGACCCCGGGGGGCGCTGACATGCTCAGTCCGGGAGTACAGCTAGGCAACCGGTACCGCCTGGACGAGCGGATCGCCAGCGGCGGCATGGGTGACGTCTGGCGCGGCACCGACCAGGTGCTGGGGCGTACGGTCGCGGTCAAGAGCCTGCTCCCGGCGTTGCTGGACGAGCCGGGTTTCGCCGAGCGGTTCCGGGGCGAGGCCCGGACCATGGCGACGATCAACCACCCGGGGGTGGTCGACGTCTACGACTTCGGCAGCGACCAGCAGATCGCCTTCCTGGTGATGGAGTACATCGAGGGCGATCCCCTGTCGGCCACCCTCAGCCGGGTCGGTCGACTCACCCCGGCCCGGACGATGGCGCTGGTCGCGCAGGCCGCCGACGCCCTGCACGCCGCCCACGTCAAGGGGATCGTGCACCGGGACGTGAAGCCCGGCAACCTGCTGGTCCGCCCCAACGGCACCCTGGTGCTCACCGACTTCGGCATCGCCCGCTCCGAGCTGGTGGGTCAGCTCACCGCAGCCGGTTCCGTGCTCGGCACCGCCTCGTACATCTCGCCGGAGCAGGCCACCGGTCAGGTAGCCACCCCCGCCTCCGACGTGTACGCCCTCGGGGTGGTCGCCTACCAGTGTCTCGCCGGGCGTCGGCCGTTCGAGGGCGACAACCCGCTGGACATCGCCATGCGGCACGTCCGGGAGACCCCCCGGCAGCTGCCCTCGGACATTCCGCCGCAGGTCTGCGCGCTCGTCGAGCGGGCGATGGCCAAGGATCCGAAGGACCGCTGGGCCAGCGCCGCCATGCTGGCCGGGGTCGCCCGGCAGTTGAAGGCGGCCCTGTCCCGGCAGGCGCGCCCCGGTGGGTCGGCCCCCATCTCGGCGGCGCCGGCCTCACCGGCCCCGGGTCGGCCCCCGGCGGCACCGCCTCCCGGACGGGCCCAGGTGCCGGCGCCGCAGCCGCCCCGCCCACCGGCGGCCCCTCACTCGCCCGCGGCACCCCGGCCGCAGGCGGCCTCCCACTCGCCCGCCGGACCTCGGCCGCCGGCCGTCAACCGTCGCCCGGCCGCAGCGCATCCTCCGGCGGCGGGTCACCGGCCGGTCGCCGGGCGGCAGCCGGTCGCCCAGCCCCGTCCGACGACGGTGGCACCGGCGGTGACCGGCTATCCACGCGGTGCAGCTCCGGTTCCCCCGGCGTACGCCCCGCAGGTCGGTCAGTCGCGGCCCGCACCCAGGCGGTCACGGCCCGGCATGGTGTTCCTGGCCATCCTGCTGGGCACACTGGTCGTGGTCTGTTCGGGCGTGGTTTCCTACAGGCTGCGGGACAGCCTCAACAGCAGCATGCCGGTAGTGGGGTCCGTGCAGTCGGTGACGTCCGGCGCGCTGGGGCCCGACGGACAAGACGATCCGGCCCGGACGGCGTACCGTCGACTGGATCAGCCCCGAGCGGGCTACGAGACGATGACGAGCGAAGGACGACGGACGCGATGACAGCGCAGGCCCGCCTGCTCGGTGGCAGGTATCAGGTCGGCGAGCTGCTCGGGTATGGCGGCATGGCCGAGGTGCACCGAGGTCGTGACCTTCGGCTCGGCCGCGACGTCGCGATCAAGATGCTCCGCACGGACCTCGCTCGGGACGCCACCTTCCAGATGCGGTTTCGTCGGGAGGCCCAGAACGCCGCCTCCCTGAACCATCCGGCGATCGTCGCGGTCTACGACACCGGTGAGGAACAGGCACCCACCGGCGAGACCCTTCCGTTCATCGTGATGGAGTTCGTCAACGGGCGCACCCTCAAAGAGGTGCTCGGCGCCGAGGGGCGACTGCAACCCCGGCGGGCCCTGGAGATCTGCGCCGACATCTGCGCCGCCCTGGACTTCAGCCACCGGCACGGCATCATCCACCGCGACATCAAGCCCGGCAACGTGATGCTCACCCAGACCGGCCAGGTCAAGGTGATGGACTTCGGCATCGCCCGTGCCCTGGCCAGCGGCGCCACCACGATGACCCAGACCAGCGCGGTCATCGGTACCGCGCAGTACCTCTCCCCGGAGCAGGCCCGCGGCGAGGCCGTCGACGCCCGCTCCGACGTGTACGCCGCCGGTTGTGTGCTGTTCGAGCTGCTCTGCGGGCATCCGCCCTTCGTCGGCGACAGCCCGGTCAGTGTCGCGTACCAGCACGTGCGGGAGGCCCCGCCGACCCCGAGCGATCTCAACCCGGAGGTCAACCCGGCGGTCGACGCGATCGTGCTCAAGGCGCTGTCGAAGAACCCCCTCAACCGCTACCAGAGCGCCGGCGAGATGCGTGCGGATCTGCTTCGGGCGGCGGCGGGTCGGCCGGTGATGGCCACCCCGGTGCTGCGCGAGGACGAGACCGTGCCGATGTCCGCGGCCGGTGGTCCGGGCTACCCCTCGGCGGGGGCCACCCAGACCCGCCAGATCCCGGCCCGGGTGGGCGACCCCCGTCAGCGGCGCGCCTCATCCTGGTTGATCGCCATGTTCGCCGCCCTCGGGGTGCTGGCCGTGATCGCCCTGGTGGCCGCGCTGCTGTTCAATAACCGGGCGGCCGAGGAGGTGCCGGTCCCCACCCTCAGTGGGATGACCCAGCAGGAGGCGTTCGCCCGGCTGGAGGCGGACGGCCTTCAGCCGGTGCGGGGTGACGACGAGTTCACCTCGGACTGCCGCAAGGGCCGGGTGACCACCCAGACCCCGCCCGCCGGAGAAAGGGTCGCCCCGAACAGCACGGTCACCGTGCGGCTCTGCGGCGGCAAGCCGGAGGCGACCGTTCCGGAGGGCCTCGTCGGCAGCAAGGTCGACAGCGCCACCTTGCGCGTCGAGGAGCGCAAGCTCCGGGTCAAGGTCGTGGAGAAGAACAGCGCCGACGCCGCCGGCCTGGTGCTCGAGGTCGACCCCAAGGAAGGCACGAAGGTCGCCGAGAACACCGTGGTCACCCTCACCGTCTCCAAGGGCAACGTGGCCCGGGTGCCCAACGTGGAGAACCTCACCGAGGCCGACGCGAAGCGGGAACTGGAGAACGCCGGCTTCGAGTGGAATGTGGAGATCGGCCCGGAGGTACCCGCCGACCGGGCCGGCCGGGTGACCGACCAGAACCCGAACGCCGGCAGCCAGCGGACCAAGGGCACCAAGGTGACGATCGTCGTATCGGTGCCGGAGCCGGAGGACGACGACCCTCCGACCCCGACCCCGCCGACCGGGGAGCCGACCACCCCGCCGCCGGACGATGACGGTGGTGGCAGCGGTGGCGGCAGTGGCGACACCGGTCAGGTGTGGCCGGGCGTCCCGCCCTTCCGCCTACCCGTCGACTGAGCGGACCCGACAGGCCGGATGAGTCGCCGATGGGCGGGGTGAGTCGGCGGCGCCTCGTGCGCCGGGTGACCGTCCTGGGGCTGATCGCCCTCCTGCTCACCAGCCTGCCCTGGATGTGGACGACCGCCACCGCGTACGGCCACATCCATGCCGTCGACGAGGCCCCGACCGTGGAGGTGGTGATCGTCCTGGGCACGGCGGTGACCGAGGAGGGGCGTCAGCCGGGCATCCGGTTGGCGGGCCGGCTGGAGACCGCCGCGGAGCTGGTACATCGACAACGGGCCCAGGTCGTACTCGTCTCGGGCGACGGGAACGGTGCCTCCGGTGACGAGACGGCGGCGATGACCGCACACCTCACCGAGCGGCTGGGGGTCGATCCGCAGCGGGTCGTCGCCGACCCCTACGGCCTGGACACCTACGACAGCTGTCGCCGTGCCCGGGAGGTGTACGGGGTGCAGCGGGCCCTGATCGTGACCCAGTCCTACCACCTGTCCCGGGCGGTGACCCTCTGTCGGCAGCTCGGTGTGGAGGCCGACGGGGTGCCCGCCCGCTGCTCCGGCTGCGGGGCGGGCCTGCTAGCGGAGAAGGCGGTACGGGACTACTTCGCCAGTGGCAAGGCTGCCTGGGATGCGATCCGAAACCGCCCCGCCGCAGTCGACTCCCCGGCTCACCCTGGCGTCAGGGACGCACTGACCCGCTGAGGGACCAACCTGGCACTGCGGCGGACCTGCCCGGCCTCTCGGCTCAGCTGGTGGCGAAGGCGGCCAGGCGGCGGGCGTCGACCTCGGCGGCCAGTTCCGGGGCGCGGTCCAACGCCTCACGGTGACCACAGGTGGCCAGCCAGTTGGCCAACATCAGATGGCCGCCCTCGGTGAGCACCGACTCGGGGTGGAACTGGACACCCTCGATCGGCAGGGTGCGGTGCCGCATCGCCATCACGATGCCGGACTCGGTCCAGCCGGTGACCTCCAGCTCCTCCGGCAGGGTCTCGCGGAGCACCGCCAGGGAGTGGTAACGGGTCGCGGTGAACGGGTCGGGCAGCCCGGCGAGGACCCCACTGTTGTCGTGGTGGACCTGCGAGGTCTTGCCGTGCAGCAACTCCGGGGCCCGGGTGACGGTGGCGCCGAACGCCTCACCGATCGCCTGGTGGCCCAGGCAGACCCCGAAGATGGGCAGCTTGCCGGCGTACTCGCGGATGACCTCCAGGCAGATGCCGGCCCGATCCGGGCTACCCGGGCCGGGCGAGAGCAGCAACCCGGCTCGGCCGAGTCGGCCCACCTCGGCCAGGTCGATCTCGTCGTTGCGCCGTACCTCGCAGTCCACGCCGAGCTGGCCCAGGTACTGGACCAGGTTGAAAACGAAGGAATCGTAGTTGTCGATCACCAGGACGCGCATCGGTCTCACTCGTCCTCGTCAGGGGGTGGGGTGTTGTTCCGGTCGGTGTCGTACGGCAGGTCGTGTTCGTCGCCCGGCGGGGCCTCCTCGCCGGGCCCGGTGCCGGGCTCGGTGCCGGGCTCGACCTCACCAGGGGTGCCCGGTATCTCGGAGTCCTGCTGGGTGACCTGCACGTCCTCGCCGGTGAAGGGGAGCAGTGGCCCGGCCCAGGGGAAGATCACGTACCAGAGCAGGGCCACCGCCGTGGTCACGAGCAGCAGGCTGCCGATGAGCTTGCCGGGCAGCCCGAAGGGCAGCTTGCGCCAGATCCAGGCGTACATCAGGCCCCCAGCTCAGCCGGGCGCCCCTGGTCCTTGGACTGGGTACGCGTCAACTCCGCATGGATGATCAGGCGCTCGTAGTTGTCGAACTTCGGGTTGCAGGTGGTCAGGGTGAGCATCTTCTTCGTCGGCTTCGCCCCGGGTCGCCCGGGAACCGGGGCCACCACCTCGACCTGGTGCGGCTTGACGATCAGATTCTCGGTCACCTGGTAGACGTACCACTCGTCACGGCTCTGGACGATGATCGGATCGCCCTTGCGAAGCTCGTCCAGCCGCCAGAAGGTGGCCCGGTTGCGGTGCCCGGCGACGGAGAAGTTGCCCACCTGACCCGGCATGACGCTGTCCGGATAGTGGCCCGGGGCGTACCGGATGTCCTTCTGGGTCACGCCCTCCACCACGATCCATTCCTTGTCGAACTTCGGAATGTAGAGACCGGCGATGGGCTTGCCCTGCACCGGCGGCTTGGGCGAGGCGGAGGCGGAGGGACTGGCCGGGGCAGCGACCGTCGGGTCGGTCTCCGGCGCCCAGGCCTGGGCCAACTGCTGGCTCAACTCGTCCTGATGGGCGTCCACGATCGCGGACTTACCCCAGATCTCGTACCCGGCGAAGAGCAACACCACCAGACCGAAGGTGATCAGCAGCTCGCCACCGAAACGCAGGCCGGTGCGGACCCGGGACCAGAAGGAGGGCCGGGTCAGCTCGGAGTAGACGCTCTTGTAGCCCTCACCGGTCTGCTCCGGTCGCAACTGCACCACCCGGTCGCCCCGGCGAGGCTTGGGCGGCTCGCTCTGCTGGTCGGCACCCTCGGGCACTTCGACCTTCGGTGCCCGGGGCACCGCACCCATCAGGGCGGTCGAATCCGTCGCGGTCGGCGCTCCCGGCCGTACGCCGTTGACGGCCGGAATCAGGGCGGTGGCCGCCTCATCGGTCCCGGTCGGGCCGGTCTGCTGCTGCGGCCCGCTCCGAGCCGCTCGCTGCTGGTCCGCCGCTGAGGGCCCCGCCGGATGGCTCGGCGGCACCGGGCCAGGCTGCTGGCTGGGTCCCGCCGGGTGCTTCGGTGGCACCGGTCCGGGCTGCTGGTGAGGCCCTGCCGAGTGGTTCGGCGGCGGGGCGGACTGCTGGTGGGGTCCGGCCGGGTGGCTCGACGGTGCCCCGGGCCGCTGGTGGGGCCCTGGCGGGGTCGGGCCGGTGGCGGAGTCTTTGATCTTGGGGATCAGTGCGGTCGGGCCCTCGGTGGACCAGCCAGCCGGATCCGGGGCGGGACGCTGCGGTCCGCCAGCCTCGCCGGGGCGGAGCGGTGTGGTGGGCCGTTGGTGCCCGCCGGGCGGCTGCGGGCCGTGCGATGCCGACGGGCCGCTCTGCGGGCCGTGCGATGCCGACGGGCCGCTCTGCGGGCGCTGCGGCGCAGGCGTACCGCCGAAGAGCTGCTGGTGGGCGGTGGGTGCCTCCACCGGAGAGCGGTACCCGGGGGGCGGCGGGGTCTGGGATTGTGGCGGGGCCTGGGGTGGCGGTGCCGCCCGAGGTCCGGCCGGTGCCGGTGGCCCGAACCCCTGCCCGGCCGGGGGTGGCTGGCGGTCGGGCTGCCCGGCCGGTGCGGGTGGTCCGAACCCCTGCCCGGCTGGCGGTGGCTGACGGTGGTGCTGCTGCGCGGTCTGCGGTTGGCTGCGCTGGGGGCCCTGGTCGGGGGGTCGGCTGGGTTCGAAGGCCGTCCGCCACGGGGTCGGCCCGACCGGAATGTCCGGCTGGCCGGAGGGCAGCGGTACGCCGGTCACCTGCGCCGCGCCCTCGCTACGTGCCGGTGTCGTCGGACGCGGCGGCACCGGATCGGGCCAGGCACCAGTCGGGCGGGCCGGGGGCGGGGTCGGCTCGGTGCGTTCGATCCTAGGCAGGAAGGCGGTGGCCTCGTCAGCCTGGTCGTGGTGTCGACCTTGGGGACGCTCGCTCATGACGGTGCTTCGGCCCCGGCCCTCTGCTCGGCGATCCGCTTGCTCATGAGGGCCTCACTCCGGCACGGTCGCCGAGCGCAGAGTGGTGGAGTCCTCGAATGCGGGCACGGTGACCGTGGAGGCGTGCTCGGAGTAGCCGAGTTGGTAGTTTTCCACCGCGTTCCTGAACCACCGGACTCCCTCGGAAGCGGCGAGGGCCTGCCGAAGCGCGCCGGGATCGCCAATTGCCACGATCTTGAAAGGTGGGGAGTACACCCGGCCGTGCAGCAGCAGGGTGTTACCCACGCAGCGTACCGCGCTGGTAGCCAGAACGCGGACATTCATGATTGACATGGCCTCCGCGCCGCCGGCCCAGAGTGCGTTCACCACCGCCTGCACATCGCCCTGGTGCACGACGAGGTCGTCGTTGCTGGCCCCCTCGGGGAGTTTGCTGAGCTGTGGGGCGTCGTCGAGTTCGACAGTCAATCCGGGCCCGGTGAGGGCGGTGAAGCCGGCGGCGGCCAGGTTCTCGGCGGCCCGCTCCTGCTGCTCCTTGATCGGAGTGTCCGAGTTCGCCAGGTCGTTCGTACGATTTTCGACCTCCCGGCGCAGGGTCCCGGCCAACTGTTCGTTAGCGGCCACCCGGTCTCTGCGGTCCTCGATCAACTCGGTGAGCTGAGGGCGGCGGTCCTCGCGCAGGGCGGTGCCGCCGGCGGTGGTGGCCGTGGTGGTGAAGAGCAGGCCGGCAGCGGCGGCGATCAGCGGTACCCCGATTGACCAGCCAGGACGTCGCCGCCGTCCACGCCGCAGCAGGCCGGCGACGAGGCGTCGCAGCACCTTCTGCCACGAGGCCGCGCCGGACGTGTACTCCACGACCGTCCCCCTGTCCTCGGCTCCGGCGACCGTACCCGTACGGTCGTGACGGCCCTTGTTCCGCCGTCCGCTGCCGGGGCGTCCGGCAACGGGTCTGGCCCCATTCGTGGATTGAGCGGGGCTTCCGGACTACGCTAGCTCTCGAACATTATTGGCCATGGACCGTCGCCCTCGCGCCCGGTTGCAGGCCGGACGAGGTCGTAACCCCTCTGGAGAGCGTCGTGCCCAAGTCTCAGGTCCGTAAGAAGAAGGTGTACACCCCGCCCACGGACGTCCGCCCGACGGCGACGGCGGCGACGCGTAAGCCCAGCCCTCTCTGGCTGCCGGTCACCGCCGTGTCGCTGATCGTCTTCGGCATCGGCTGGTTGGTGGTCTACTACCTCTCCGAGCAGGAGTACCCCGTCGCGGAGCTGGGGTACTGGAACCTGGCGGTGGGTTTCGGTGCCATGGTCGGCTCCCTGATCCTGCTGTCCCGCTGGCGCTGACCCCCGGGTCATCCGATCACGGTCGGTGACGTGTCGAGGCCCGGCCGTGCGGTCGCTGCGATCGCCTCCTAAGGTGTGCGCAGGGCGGCGCGGCCCACGGTGCGAGAAGACTCACGTTACTGCTGGGTAACCTTGCGCGTAGGCTGCACTGCATGACCGAGCGGGAAGGTCATCGACGGGTCCGGTTCCAGGTGCGGCAGCGGTGAGATCGCGTACGCACCCTTGACTCGGACTCCGGTCGCCCAGCCGCTCGCCAGGCAGCAGACCGGGAGGCCAACTCGATGGGCAGCGTCCAGATCGTCACCACGATCCTCGCGGCCGCCATCACCGCTGTCGCGGTGTGGCTTGCGGTACGCGCGGTCATGCAGATGACGGCCGTGATCCGGCTGGGTCAGCCCGACCCGTCCCGGTTCGGTGACAAGGCCAGCCGCACCAGGACCATGCTCGCGGAGACCGCCGGGCACACCCGGATGCTGCGCTGGAGTGTGGTGGGTGCCGCGCACTGGGTGGTGATGGTCGGCTTCATCGTGCTGTCGCTGCTGGTGCTTGAGGCCTACTTCGAGGTGGTGTCCCCGACCGGTGGGCTGCCCCTGGTCGGCGGGTGGGCGCTCTACGGTCTGGTCACCGAGTGGATCGGCATCCTCGGCATCGTCGGGATCCTGGTGCTGATCGCCATCCGGGTGGCCAACCGGCCGAACCGGGCCGGCCGCCGGTCGCGATTCACCGGGTCGACGATGTGGCAGGGCTACTTCGTCGAGGCGATCGTCCTCGCCGTGCTGATCATGGGTTTCCTGATCCGGGGCTTCAAGGTGGCCACGGACCACTTCGAGTACCCGACCTGGGCCACCCCGCTCAGCCACGCGGTCGGCTCGGTGCTGCCGGACTGGGAGTCCGGGGTCAGTGTGGCAGCCCTGATCAAGATCGCCATCTCGATGACCTGGCTCATCGTGATCTCGCTGAACGTCACCATGGGCGTGGCCTGGCACCGCTTCCTGGCCTTCCCCAACATCTTCTTCAAGCGCAAGCCCGGGTCGGCCGGCTCCGGTCTCGGTGCCCTGCGGCCGATGATGAGCGACGGCAAGCCGCTGGACTTCGAGGAGGCCGACCCCGAGTCCGACCAGTTCGGGGTGGCCCACGTCGAGCAGTTCACCTGGAAGGGCCTGCTGGACTTCAGCACCTGCACGGAGTGCGGCCGGTGCCAGTCGCAGTGCCCGGCCTGGAACACCGGCAAGCCGCTGTCGCCGAAGCTGCTGGTGCTGAGCCTGCGCGACCACGCGTACGCGAAGGCGCCCTACCTGCTGGCCGGTGGCGGCAAGGACCTCACCGGTGAGGAGAAGGCCACCGCGGCCCAGTTGGCCCACCTCGACGTGCTGGCCCTGGCCGAGGCGGACAAGCCCCTGATCGGCGACGCCGAGGCCGGCGGCGTGATCGACCCGGACGTGCTCTGGTCGTGCACCACCTGTGGCGCCTGCGTCGAACAGTGCCCGGTGGACATCGAGCACATCGACCACATCGTCGACATGCGGCGTTACCAGGTGCTCATCGAGTCCAGCTTCCCCTCCGAGGCCGGGGTGATGCTGCGCAACCTGGAGAACAAGGGCAACCCCTGGGGTGCCCCGCAGAACACCCGCGAGGACTGGACCAAGGGTCTGGACTTCGAGGTTCCCCGGGTCGGCGAGGTGGAGGACTTCGAGTACCTGTTCTGGGTGGGTTGTGCCGGTGCGTTCGAGGACCGGGCCAAGAAGACCACCCGGGCGGTGGCCACCCTGCTGAACGAGGCGGGGGTCTCCTTCGCCATCCTCGGCGAGGGCGAGACCTGCTCGGGTGACCCGGCTCGCCGGATCGGTAACGAGTTCGTCTTCCAGATGCTCGCCCAGCAGAACGTGGAGACCCTCAACGAGGCCTTCGAGGGCCGGGAGAAGGCCAAGCGCAAGATCGTCGCAACCTGCCCGCACTGCTTCAACACCCTGGGCAACGAGTACGGCCAGCTCGGCGGGGAGTTCGAGGTGGTGCACCACACCCAGCTGCTGGCCCACCTGGTCGCCACCGGCAAGCTCACCCCGGTGCAGCCGGTGGACGGCGGGGTCACCTACCACGACCCGTGCTACCTGGGCCGGCACAATCGGATCTTCACCCCGCCGCGCGAGGTGCTGGGCAGCGCGGTCGGCGCCGAGATCACCGAGATGCCGCGGAACAGCGAGCGTTCCTTCTGCTGCGGTGCCGGTGGCGCCCGGATGTGGATGGAGGAGCGGATCGGCAAGCGGATCAACGTGGACCGGGTCGAGGAGGCCATGTCGACCGGGGCGCGGACCATCGCGGTCGGCTGCCCGTTCTGCTCGACGATGCTCACCGACGGGGTGAACGGCAAGGGCGCCGGCGAGCAGGTCGAGGTGGTCGATGTGGCGAGTGTCCTACTGCGGTCGGTCCGGCCCGAGCAGGGTCGGGGCGTCGAGGAGAGCGAGCCGGTCGCCGGCTGACCAGCACTTGACCGTACGAGGTACGGCGGGCCCGATGTGGCCCGCCGTACCTCATTATTTAAATTGACGTGCGTGACTATAACGAAATGATCGACACCCTTTGTGTGCGGTTGGTCGCGCAAACGTGAATCGACCGTTGGTCGCCTTGATTCCGCACCGCGCCTTCCCTAATGTTGGGCACCGACCGCCGCGGGTCGTCTGTCTCGCCCCTCAACCGCTCGCGGGACGCCCGGCGGTCGGTTGCAAAGGAGTCGCTGCCGGTGGCAACCATGCCCCTCCATCGTCCTGCACCGGGATGGCCGCGCCGTCCAGGTGGCCTACGGAGAGCTGCGCACCGCCTGGTCGTGCTGGTGGCCGCCGCCGCGGTCGGCGCCGGCCTGATCGCCGCCCCCGCGTACGCGGAACCCTCGGTGGAGGAGATCGAGCGCCAGATCGACAAGCAGTGGCAGCAGCTTGAGCCCACCATCGAGCAGTACAACAAGGTGCGGTCGCAGCTGAGGGTCAACCGCAAGAAGGCCGGTGACCTGCAGAAGAAGATCCAGCCCCTGGCCCTGGAGGCCGAGCTGGCCATGAACCGGGTGGCCGACCTGGCCTCCCGGTACTACGTCAACGGGCCCTCCCAGGAACTCGGCGCGGTGCTGCTGAACGCCAAGCCGGACATGCTGGGCGAGCAGATGGCGCTGCTGGAGCGGCTGGCCGCGTACGAGCGGCAGCAGCTTGAGGGCGTGATGAAGGTCCGCAAGAAGTACGACGACCAGAAGGCCAAGCTCGACGCGCTGATCGCCGACCAGGAGACCAAGGAAAAGCAGCTGGCGGCGAAGAAGAAGCAGATCGACGCCAAGATCAAGCAGCTTGAGCGGTCCCTGCCGGTGACCACGGTCAGGACCACCAACTGCCCGACCATCAACGGGGTGGTCAGCGAGGCGGCCCGGACCGCGATCAAGGTTGCCTGCGCCCAGGTCGGCAAGCCGTACGTCTGGGGGGCCACCGGCCCGAACTCGTTCGACTGCTCCGGCCTGACCCAGTACGCGTACAAGGCCGCCGGCATCTACCTGACGCACTTCACCGGCGCCCAGTGGAACGAGGGCAAGGCCATCTCCAGGGCCGAAGCCCGCCCCGGCGATCTGGTCTTCTTCCGCAGTGACCTCAGTCACGTCGGCCTCTATCTGGGCAACAATCAAATGGTGCACGCGCCCAGAGCGGGTAAACCGGTGAACGTCTCTCCGATCACCACCATGCCGGTCGCCGGCTTCCGTCGACCCGGCTGAGGGATCGCACAGGAACATCAGCAGGGCTCTCGGTCAAGAGATCGGGGGCCCTGCTCTTTTGTCGGATCTGGACACCCTGCGTCACGGCGTGGATCTGTTGTGTATCGACGGAGGTCGTCCCTAAGCTGGGCAATTGTCGGCCCGATGGCAGTTCCGCCCATCCGGGGTGGTGACGGTCCGACACCGCCGAGTCGCCTGTGCGAGCCGGGGACCCAGGTACCCGGGGTGAATCCGCGATCCGCGCGGTAGGGCGCCCCCTTCCCGCCCGAACCCGTCAGCTAACCCGGTAGGCGGTATGGGGAAGAAGGAGTTGGGAGCCCGGTGGCACACCATGCCCCGCGGCCACCGTCACCCCGGGCGACGACGCCCGGCCCGGTGACGGCTGCGCCGCGATCCCACTGGTACCGCTGCACCACCGCACTCGCCGCCCTGTCCGCGACCGCCGTCATCCTCACCGGCGGCGCCACGGCGGCCCACGCCGACCCGTCGGTCGACGCCATCGAGCGCCAGATCGACGCGGACTGGAACCGGCTGGAACCACTCATCGAACGGCACAACGCCACCCGGCAGGACCTGGCCGGCAAGCGCCGGGAGGCGGACTCCCTGGCCGCCCGCATAGCTCCCCTCCAGCGCCAGGTCGACGAGGCGATGGCCCAGGTCGGTGCCCTGGCGGCACGGGCGTACATGGGTGACACGGTCGGTGCCGTCAACGCGCTGTTGGGCAGCAGGCGGTCGCCCGGCGAGCTCGTGGAGCAGATCGGCCTGCTCGACCGGTACGCCCACCACCAGCAGCAGGCCGTACGGCAGGCTAGCGCGCTACGCGACGAACTCGCCGCCGCCAAGGCCCGGCTGGACGTGGCCATCGGCGAGTTGATCCGTACGGAGGTCGCCCTCGCGGGGAAGCGACGCCAGATCGACGCCGAGATCGACCGGTTGCAGCGGCTGCGCCTGCGGGCGTACGGCCGGGGTGGTGGCGGCCCGCTGCGACCCGCGCCCTGTCCGGCCGACTATCCGGGCGAGGCGGCCGGGGTGGCGGTGAAGTTCGCCTGCGCCCAGATCGGCAAGCCGTACTCCTGGGGAGCCGAGGGACCTGACGCGTACGACTGCTCCGGTCTGATGCTGGCCGCGTGGGCGCGGGCCGGGGTGGCCCTGCCGCACAACGCGGCCCGGCAGCGTCAGGTGACCCGGTCGGTCGCCCGCAGCGCCCTACGCCCGGGTGACCTGGTCTTCTACTACCGGGATCTGCACCACGTCGGCATGTACGTCGGCGACGGCTGGGTGGTGCACGCCTCCCGCGCCGGTCAGCCGGTGAAGATGAAACGGATGGAGAGCAGCCCCGTCCACAGCTTCGGTCGGCCCGGCTGAGGTCAGCGGGTCGGCCAGGTGCGCCAGTTCTGCCAGGCCCGGCTCGGCGTCGGGCCGCGCTGGCCCTGGTAACGGGAGCCGTAGACGGCCGACCCGTACGGGTGCTCGGCCGGCGAGGAGAGCCGGAAGATGCAGAGCTGACCGATCTTCATGCCGGGCCAGAGGGTGATCGGCAGGTTCGCCACGTTGGACAGCTCCAGCGTGACGTGCCCGGAGAAGCCGGGGTCGATGAAGCCCGCGGTGGAGTGGGTCAGCAGACCCAGCCGACCCAGGCTGGACTTGCCCTCCAGCCGCCCGGCGAGCTGGTCACCCAGGGAGATGACCTCCAGGGTGGAGGCGAGCACGAACTCGCCCGGGTGCAGCACGAAGGGCTCGCCGTCGGGCACCTCAACCGGGGAGGTCAGGTCGTCCTGCCGGGTCGCCGGGTCGATGTGGGTGTAGAGGTGGTTGTTGAAGACCCGGAACAGCTTGTCCAGGCGTACGTCGATGCTGGAGGGCTGCACCAAGGTGGGCTCGAAGGGCTCCAGGGCGAGGGTGCCCGCCTTGATCTCGGAGACCAGGTCGCGGTCGGAGAGCAGCATCGCCACACCATACCGATATGGCTGACCTGCGTGTCGCGCTACCTGTCTAGAACGTATGTTCGATAAGATGTCGGCATGGCTTCCTGGTCCGAATTCGCCGCCGACGAGCCCCGACTCGCCGACGCGATCCGCCTTCTTATGCAGCAGTACGGCCCGGGCTTCGGCTACCTGGCCACGGTCCGCCCCGACGGCGGGCCCCGGGTGCACCCGGTCTCCCCGGTGATCACCGATGACGGTCTCTACTGCTTCGTGATCGACTCGCCGAAGCGGCGTGACCTGGAACGCGACGGGCGCTATGCCCTGCACTCCTTCCCGCCGGAGGAGAGCGACGACGAGGCCTACGTCGCCGGTCGGGCCTGGCCGGTGACGGACGACGCCACCGTGGCCCGCCTGGCGCTTGCCGCCCGCGCCGCGCCGCAGGTCGACTGGCGGCTGTTCGAGTTCACCATCGAGGTGGCGATGCTCAGCCGCCGCGGCCACGCCAACCCGGAGGTGCCCGGCGCGCACGGCGGGGTGCCGGCCGTCCAGGTCTGGCTGGACCCGGCGACCACCGCCCCCCAGGCCCAGCGGCCCGCCTCCCTGGCGGCCCACTCCGCCCGCCGCGCCCGCTGCGCGGCCTGACACCATCCGGTGCCGGCCCCGTCGAACGGGACCGGCACCGGAGGCGGTACGTGCTGAAGGGCTGGCGTCAGGAGGCTCGGTAGGTGTTCCAGGCGCTGATCATGCGGCTGGCCTGGCCCGGCGTGAACTGGTACATGCAGGAGTCGTACGAGTAGTCCATGAAGTTGGTGATCGGGTCGAGGCCCGGGGCGGAGCAGGTGTCCCGACCGGTCGGGCAGCCGCTGGCCGGGGAAGCCTCCGCCGGGGTGTCCGAGACCTGGTCACCCGAGCCGGAGCAGCCACCCTGGAAGGTGTGGTACAGGTTCAGCCAGTGACCGACCTCGTGGGTGCCGGTGTCGCCCTGGTTGTAGTTGGTGGCCGTGCCGCCGGGCAGCGACTCGCTCAGCACCACCACCCCGTCCATGCTGTTCAGCGTGCGCTGCGGGAAGGTCGCCCAACCGAGCAGGTTGTTGCTCAGCGCCCCCAGGTAGATGTTGAGGGTGTTCTTGCCGCCGACCCGCAACTGGGTCTTCATCTGCCGCTCGGCGGTGGTGCCCTGCCGGATCGGGTACCAGGAGGTGTTGGTGACCCGGTTGATGCTCTGCAACTGGAAGGCGAAGGCGGTCGCCGCCCCACCGGACGCCCCGCTGAACGCCTGGTTGAGCACGTTGATCTGAGACTGGATCATCGAGTCGGGGATGTTTCCGCCGGCCCGGGTGGTGTCGCGCCGGATCACGTGCACCACGACCGGGATGGTGACCGACGCGGCGGCGGCCTGGGTGCCGAGGTTACGCTGACCGACCCGCTTGGCCCGCTCCTGGAGCAGGTCGGCGAACTCGGCCTCCCGCTGGAGGACCTGGCTCTTGGTCAACTCGTTCGGGTCGTGCGCGAGGACACCGCCATCACGGACCCGGGCCGCACTGCCCGTCTGGTCGGCGCACTCCTCGTCGGCGTGCGCGTGCGCGTGCCCGGCGGCCATCGCCGGGCTGGCGGAGATGGTGGCGGCCGGCAGCGCGCCGACCGTTACCAGGCCGAGCGTCACGGCCAGCGACGTCGATGCGATACCGGCGAGACGCCGGTGCAGCAGGACGGGACGGAGTCCCATAAGCCCACCTCTTTCTGTCGACGCGACCGGGGGGTTGTGTCGCGCCGTGCGGAAAACGTGAGGCAGACGTTACAACCCATCGATAGATTTGAGAATGGGCATATGTTGCTGGCCTGAAACATCTTGCCGCCCGGAGGGTCGGCCCGGCGGTCGGAGGGCGGATCGGGGTGCCTGGGTGCACCAGGGCAGTCGACTCAGGTACAGTGGTCCCGCTTGCGGGTGTAGTTCAATGGCAGAACATCAGCTTCCCAAGCTGACAGTGCGGGTTCGATTCCCGTCACCCGCTCCACCGTGAAGGCCCTGATCAGGACGCGAGTCCCGGTCAGGGCCTTCAATGTTCCAAGGTCAAGGATCACGCAGCGTGCCATTAGCCCTGCTTCCTGCTGGCCCTGCCCGGGTCGGTCGGCCGCTTCTTGTCCTTCTTGCCGCCGGGCTTGCCCGGCGAGGGGATCCGCCAGCACTGTTAGTTGTGCGTGTGACTAGTCGCGCGTGAGTCCTGGCGGAAGGGCGTCTTCGTCGGTCCCGACCCGGCGGGCGTTGACCAGCGGATTGTCGTGCAGGGCGGTGATCAGTGTGGTGGTCCCGCCGATGTCGGTCCATATGTCGTCCCAGAGGGCGGAGACGAGCCAGGAGTGATCTGCAGGGAAGAACAGATCGGGTAACGAGCCATTGCCGGCGCGCATGTGGCCGGTCCGCCAGGTGAGGGCTTGTTCGGGTCCGGCTTCGACCAGCACATAGGGCCAGTTCCAGTAGAGGGACACCTTCTGCGCGAGGGGGAAGACGACGTTGTGGGCACCCGTGTCCAGATAGCCCAGCCACCAGGGCTGGTCAGGGGTGTGCTGGGTGAGTACGTCGATCACAGCGCGTTCATGGGCTTCGACACTCACGCCGTCGGGCGGGTAGAAGGTGGCGTAGGCGTCGAACACCGGCGGTATCGCTGTAGTGATCGACAAGCCTTCCGTGGTTTTGCCAGCGATCCAGCCGATGTCGCGGGCCGTACCGATCCGCCAGATCCGCCCGTCCTTGGTGACATCCATGGAACCCATCATGATGGGTTCGACCTTGGTCTTGCGGGGTCTCGCGTCCTCGGGCGCGAGGCCCGGTTCCGGTTCGGTCGACATGCCTGCTCCACTCCTCGGCACCCGCCGGGCGCGCCATGGTCGGTATTCACGGGGCAACCCGCTTGACCTTGCGCTTGCTCGGCTTGCGCTGGGCAGCCTTGACCGCCTTTCGATCGCGTCGGCGATGCCCTGGTCGGCCTCCCGGTTGGCGTGCTGGTAGATCAGGGCCGCACGCGGGCTGTCGTGCCCCATCCGCGCCATGATGTCGCGCAGGCTCGCGCTGCGCCAGAGGTTCCGGCCGCTCTGGCGCAGTTTCCTATTCGGCATTAACTTGCCGATCTGGCAAGTATGTGCCAGGGTGGTATGCATGGATGGCGAGATGACACCCGAAGCGGCCCGTGACGCGATACGCTCCGCCGCCGGCGCGTCTCAACGGCTGCGGGCACGAGCGCGCTGGGCCAGCACAAAACTCACCGTCTTCGGGGTTGGCATCGGTCTGGTCACGGCTGCCGTCGGTCTCACCGAGTCGAAGCTGTTGAAGAGTGCCGTCTTCGTGGCGTGGGGGGCCCTGGCCGTAGCCATGACAATGTGGGAACGCCGCCGCCTCGCCCACCTTGCCGGCACACGCCAGCGCATCAGCCCGTACTGGGCTGGCAGCTTTGCCTTCTACGGCGTAGCGCTGGCAGTGGGCACCGACAAGACATCGGGAGACTTGACATACTGGCTGCCTGCCAGCGCAATGGTCGCACTGCCCATGCTCATCGGAGCCTTGCGGGAGCAGCGCGCATGAGCCACGGACGCGACAGTGATGCGGCGCGTACGGGAGGCCTCACCCATCCGCGCCGCGATCTGGACGAGCTGTTGACCCACGCGGTCCGGTTCTCGATCGTCGCCGCGCTCGCTGGCGTTCAGCGCGCTGAGTTCGCCGCGGTACGCGACAGCGTGGAGATCAGCGACGCGATGCTCTCCAAGCAGGTGGCACTGCTGGAGAAAGCGAGCTACGTCCACGTCGAGAAGGGGCGCGTCGGCCGGCGACCGCGTACCTGGCTGGCACTGACCGGCGAAGGGGCAGCGGCGTACGAGAAGCATGTCGCGGCGCTGCGAACCATCGCCGGGCTCGCCGACTGACGCCAGACCAACTACATTGCCGCGACCGGTGCGCGAATGCGTTCCTGCTGAACATCGGCTGGTCGATCCGCTCTAAATCGGGGTGGCTGTGTCCGGTTTCCGTGAGGTGGCCGCCAGCGCGGCAGCGCCGATGGCGGCGGCGGACAGCCCCGCCGCTCCGGCGATGGCGGCCGCCACGTTGGGGCCACTGGCGCGACCACCGTCACCAGTTGCCGGTCCACCCTTCGGCCGCCCGACGAAGTACGGCCGCATCATCTCGTTGTCCTCGTGCTCCAGGATGTGGCAGTGCCACACGTAACGGCCGGGCAGATCGAAGAAAGCCTTGATCCGGGTGATCTCACCCGGCAGGGCGATCACGGTGTCGAGGAAGCCGCTCTCCTGCGCGCTCGGCGGCTGGTTGCCGTCGGCTCCGCGACCGACCACTTGGAACTGGATCTCGTGGACGTGGATAGGGTGCGCGTCCATCGTCCGGTTGTCGAGCTCCCAGATCTCGGTGGAATTGAGTACCGGGTTCTCGGTGATCGGATCGTCCCACCGCAGCGGTACGGCCGTGACGGTGCCGAGCAGGGCCGCGATCGGGCCGCAATCGGTTGAGGAAACCTGCTCGTTGAGCGAGAGCCGGCGGGTGTTGGTCGCCGTGCCCAGGGGCGTGAACTTGGGCAGGCGGAGCTGATCCGGCGGGACGCTCTTGTCCGCACCGATCCGGGGCCCGACGACGAACTTCATCACCTGTCCGGTCGTGTTGACGTCCGCGAACCCGTCGTCGGCAGGCACTCCGGTGAACGGCCCGTCCGGCCCCTCGTTGATGAGGAACAGCTCAGTGCCTGCCGGCACGTCGGTGAAGTCCACGATCACATCCGCCCGCTGGGCATTGCCGAGCAGGATCTGATCGAGCCGCACCGGCTTGGGCAGGAAGCCGCCGTCGGTGCCAATCAGCCACATCGGCAGGGCCACGGCGGCAGGTCGCGGGGCTGTCGGGTTCGCCGCGATCTTCAGGACGAGGAAGCGCGAGTTGCAGCCGTTGAGCAGGCGCAGCCGGTACCGTCGCTTCTCGACCTTGAGCTTCGGCCACGTCCGCCCGTTGACCACCATCGTGTTCGCGAAGAACTCGGGGTTCCAGATCGGCGGCACGTCGCCATTCGGGATGTAGTCGGCCGGATTGGTGCAGTCGCCAGAGAACGCCCGCGTGCCCGGGTAGAAGAGCGACCCGTCCGGGTCGAACGACCGGTCCTGGATGGCCAGCGGGATCTCGTAGTAGCGGGTGCCGGGCTTGTCACCGATCGCGGGGGCGGGACCGGGCAGGACGCCGGGGGGCAGGTCCGACTTGCCGCCCCGGAGAAGGTAGAAGCCGGCCGGGCCTGCGTACACGTTCTGCCGGGTCATGCCCAGGGTGTGATCGTGGAACCACTCGGTGGTCGCTCGCTGGTCGTTGTCGTAGTGGAAGGTGGCGGTCCCCGGCTTCCACTCGATCCCGTGTCGCCGCTCGAACTTCCGCCGGAACTCGTCATAGAAGCTGCCCACCGTCGCGAAGCCGGCGGGGATATTCTTCGCTCTCGGCAGATACCACGCCTCCGGGTACCCATCGCTCTCTTCCCGGCTGTGCCCGCCGTGCAGGTGGACGACCATCGGCACGGGACCGATGTACGGGCCGGGCGTCTCGGTGAACGTGGGCATGGAGTCCCGTCCGGCGATCCCGCCCGGGGGGTTGGCCCAGTGCAGGGTTGGGTCGACCGGCAGCAGGTGCGGCAGGAACTTCCCCCGCTTGTCGACCAGCTGGTTGATCCAAGTCACCCGCACCGGGTGATCCACCCGAGCGTTGATCGTGAACGACGGGAAGCTGAAAGTCCCCTTGTGCACGGCCGAGCCGTAGCCCCAGACCGTCGTGCTTGGCAGACCCGGTGGCAGGACCTGTTGCGAGAACTGCCGCACCCCGATCAGATACTCCTCGATCTTGTGCTTGCCGTGCTTGCGCGCCGGTGGCATGGCTGGCGGGATCAGCAACTCCGTCACGTACTTCTGGATGGTCGTGGGATCGAGTATCGGCTGCGCCAGCCGAATGGGCGCCGCCCATGCCCCACGCGGAGCGACCAGCAGGACTGCGCTGCCGGCACCTGCGATCAGCAACTGCCTTCGCGAGATCACTATGTCTCCTTCATGCCGTTGTGTCCGGGATGGGCATGAAAGCGAATTTAGTACCAGGGGCGGGGCTTCAGGCGAGGAAGCGGACAACCGCTCCGGCTCATCACCCGCAGGTGAGTTTGGGATCCTTGTACCTTTGACCAACGCTGACCCGTCGCACAGGGCGGCGGCCTTGGCTACATGCCTCGCGGAACGACCGACAGCCAGCCAAGCTGACCGTGACTGCTACGTGCCCGACCCCTGCTGTCCGGCCGTCTGCGTGGTAGGACAACGGGATGCTTTCGGACTACCAACAGCAGCTGCGGGCGAAGTTCCTGTCCGCCCCGGTCGTCGCGCCGCCCGAGCCATGGCGGTACCTCGACCAGACGCGGCGCTGTATACCGGTGGGCGGACTGCAAGGGGTGGGTTTCGGTGTTCACCCGGAGACCGACGTCGACCTGTTGATGGTTGTCTCGATGGAGGGCCTCGGCCTGATCGACGCTACAACGGGTGCGAAGGTCGCGCGGGACCGTCACCCTGACCCCGATGACGCGTCACCGTCCGGGCCAGACCTGGCCTGTCCGGGCATCGGCGTGCTTGCGGGCACCCGAGTACGCATCGCCGGGTTGTTCGGCGGCGGCCTGCACGCCACGACCGACGATGGCTGGACCATCGACGTGGTGGCGCCCGAGTGGCCGAACCATCGCGTCCTGCTGTCCGGCGACGGTGGTGCCTGTAACGGCCCACCGGGCACCACCTGGTGGCACGTCTTCCATTCCGACTACTCCGAACTGCGCGCCGCCGGCTTCTCCCCGTCCGGCCGTACCGTGGTGATCGCGACCAGCAGCGACGTGACACTCATCGTCCGCCCCGAGTCCGCCTGACCGCAGATCTGCCGATGATCGCCTACCGAGTGTGACTCTTCCGATGAACACTCAAGCAAGGTTGTGGAGCAGCGGTCAGGCCACCGATTCCGGTGTGAACGGTGTCAGGCAGAACGGATGGCCGGCTGGATCGAGCAGTACCCGCCACCGTGGGTCGGGCTGCTCCGGCAGCGTGGCTCCGAGCGCTACCGCCCGTTCCTCAGCCATCCGGAGATCGTCGGCGGTGAAGTCGAGGTGCACGATCGCCGTTCCCGGCCAGACCGGGGGGACGTAACAGGCGACCTGTTGTGCTACCAGCACAGCGCCGTGAACCTCGATTCCGACGCTGGACTCCTTCGCCCACAACTGGCGGCCTCCAAGCAGTGCCCGGTAGAAGTCGGCAAGCCGCTGAGGGTCGGGACAGTCCAGCGAGATGGCCACCAGCCTCACCGGGTGGAACTCGGTCACAGTGGCACCCTACGGCCTCCGTCACGCATATGCCGGTTCTCGGACATCGGGATCTAGCCCGCGATCAGTGCGGGTAGGGCGTCGCACATCAGTTGGCGGACCCGTGTCGCGCATCAGCAGACGGAGGACAAGCCGGCTGCCGGCGGCTGGCGGGCGATGGGGCGGTTACCCGACGCCGCAGCGGATCCAGCCGAGACACCCCCATCGCGGCACCCATTAGGGGGATGGGCGAAGGCTGGCGGCCACCGCCCCGCGAACTGCTTGTTCGTACTGGTTCCGACGGAACACGAATGGACCGAAATCCCCATAGTCGCGCTGGGGCCGGTAGGGCTGGGAGAAGCCACGCCAGATCACCGATTCCTCAGTGGTAATCACCTGAGCTTCCAGAGGCCAGCAGCCGACCTCGCCGCAGTCGCAACCGAGTAGGGCGATCACGCCTTTCCCGCGGTAGGCCGAGTCCGATCGTCCGGTGAGGTAGGCACTCAGGTCGCCGAAGTTGAAGTGATCGAGAACGATCCCGGCATACGCTCCGGGCACATCGTGACCGGCCGCGTGCTCGAAGCCCGAGACCAAGTCCACCAGGCTCACATTGTCGACATACGGCAATAACTCGCGTGCCGGGTCGGGACCCTGGCCCCACGGACCGACCTCGAATCGAACCTTGCGAATCAACGGCGGAGTTGGCACGAGGCCCAAGTCTGCCGCACGGCCGCCGTGTGGCCGGGTGTTGCTGGGCACCAGGAAGGTGCTACCGGAGTACGCTGACCGGTATGACCAGGGTGAAGAAGCTGTCGATCTCCGTCCCTCAGGATGTGGCTGAGACGTTGGAGCAGCAGGGCCCGGGCAAGGCGAGCGCCTACGTGACCGGCGCCGTGCGCGCCCAGAGGGCGTGGGAGCAGTTCCATGACGAGCAGACTCGCCGCGGGGTGACGGTGACCTCGGAGGGCATGGCCGCCGCCCGCGCCCGCCGGTACGCGGTGCAGGCCGAGTGGCCTGCGGAGCGATTCGCGGCGGTCCGCGAGCGGGTCCGCCAGCACATGGAGCAGGAGCAGGCCGACGGGGACCAGTCGGCGTCGGCCGCGTGACCCCCGAGGACGAACTGCCCCCGGTCACCCTCATGCTGGACCGCTCGGCGCTGCTGGGGTACGTAGCGGGGTCGATCCACGCCGTGGAACCAGTAGGCGAGGTCGTCACCGACCGGCAGCGCTTCGGCGTCACCGCCGTCACCGTGGCTGAAGCCTTGAAGCTGGTGGCCGATTCGAAGGACCGGAAGGACCTCCACGCACTGCTGACGATGGATGCCTGCGCGGTGCTGCCCACGTGGGGCGAGGACTGGTTGGAGCTGTCGTACTGGCTGGGAATGACCAGTCGGGTCGACTTGGCCACGACGGTGCTGGCGTCGCTGGAGCACGGGGCGCAGATTCTGACCGGGGAGGGTCATCGCTACGGCGAGGGCCTGCCGATCAACAACATGCCGAATCTGTGATCGAACCAGTCCCGGCTCTCCATCGACTTCTGCGCCGCCGCCCTGATGGCGGCGCAGGTAGCGCCGCCTTGGGGAGGGCTGACAGAGATTCGCAGATTAGCGGAATCGCGGGTAATGGCGATGCCGGGAGCTTGTGCGAGGGCTGACAGTGCGGGTTCGACTCCCGTCACCCGCTCCACGATCAAGGCTCAGGTCAGGACAACGTTCCTGACCTGAGCCCCAATCGTTCCGATCACTACCTCGGCTTCCGTCGCAGCCTGCAGGTCCGGCCGAAGCTCTCTCCGGCAACGCGAAGCACCTCACTCCCTTGCTGGCCGGCTGACCCGGACTGCACCGCGACGTGAAATCGGCGCCGAGCGCTTCAGGCGGCGTCGCGGTGGGGCCGAAAGGCGATGTCGAGTTCTGCGTCGAGTGCTGCCGCGAGTCTGGCCAGCAGCGGCACGGTGGGTGTGGCACCGCCTGATTCCAGGCGTGACAGCTGGGGCTGCGTCACCCCGGCGCGCTCGGCGAGTTCGCCCTGTGTAAGCCCCAGTTCGGTGCGACGGTCGTGGACCATCTGTCCGAGCAGGAGCGCTGCCCGTGCCTCCTCGTAGGCGGAGTTGTGCTGCTCGGCACCGGTGCGTTCCCAGCGAGAGTGACGTTTCATCATGCCCTTCCGCCTTTCGGTTGTGCTTTATTGCCATTTCCGCTCGAAGATTTCGGTTGCCGGCGCATGTTCCTCATGCCCCAGCTCGCATGTCTGCTGGGCGGCGATGGCCCGCATGACCTCGGCGCGTTCGACCTGGCGGGACTTGCGGAACACGGTCAGCAGTACCACCCGGGTCTGGGGCGCGAGCCAGTAGCTGATCCGGACGGCTGACCTGTCCAGGTGAAACCGCAGTTCGCGTGTTTGCCGCTGAGATGACGCCCGTGACCTCGCGGTCAAGGTCGGTGCCGACTTCGGCGGCCACCCCCTATTCAGCTGACGTGTTGTACCGGTCGAGGGTTGCCTTCGAGGTGGAGGCGTCGCGGAAGATGAGCTCCCATGGGCCGGTGTTGACGTCCATGTCCTTGCCGAATCCGACCCACTTTCCGGCCATCCGTCGACCGGTGGGCTCGGCGAGTAGTTGGATCGCTCCGTGATATCGGGCGCCCCGGTAGTAGCCGGCTGGGTCGGTCTGCTCGACCCAGGTGCCGGTGAGCACGGCACCGTCCACGGTCAGGTCGAGTGACAGAGACGATGACGCCGAGCCGGGCAGGCTGCGCGCGGTCAGCCGGTCGCCGTGCTGGAGCATGACCAGGAAGTGTTGCCCGGCGAAGGAGTCTCCCCGGCCGCTGGAGTAGTACTGGTAGCGACTGAGCCAGACACCTTCGTAGGACCTGTGGACCGTGGATGCTCTGGCGCTTGGCGTCGGCGTGGCCAGGTCGGACATGGGAGAGGTCAGGTCGTGGCCACCGTGTTGATCGTCGGCTACGTGCTCGTTGGGTACGGCGGCGAAGCCGAGTAGCGAGATGGGTAGGCCGGTGACGACCTCCAGCGCGCGGGCGTAGACCGGTCGTGGCGCGGTGATCGCGCCGGACTCCCATCGCTGGACGAGTCTCTTGTTGGCGTCGTTGGGCTCGCCGACGCGGTGGCCGGCGGCCTGAAGGGCGCGGGCGAAGTCGTCCTGGCTCATGCGCATTCCGGTGCGGACGGCGCGCAGGGCGGTGTTCGGGACGGTCATGAGCGCCAACCATAGCGGCATGTCGCCTAAATGTCGCCGGACAAACAGCCAGATTACCGTTATATGGCCTGATCATAGGCGACATTCTGGCGTCGTTCGGTGACGGCGTTTGGCGGCCGAGATTGTCACTGCGCTTTTGCTGACGCTGGGAACCCCGGCGTGTGAGGGGTTATGGGGTGGCTTGCCTGTCGGTAGCGTGGTGATTGCGGCCGATGGGTCGGTGGTCTTCGCCGCGCTACGCGAGGAGGTTCCGGGTGGATTCCTTGCCGGAGTTGACGTTCGGGCAGCGGTTGAAGGTCTACCGGGAGCGGTCCGGGAAGACTCGTGCGGTGCTCGGTGGCCTGGTGGGGCGTAGCGCCGAGTGGGTCAAGGCGGTGGAGACCGATCGGATTCTGCCGCCGCGCATTCACATGCTGGATCGGATCGCGCGTGCCCTGAAGATCGACGTGTCGGTGTTGGCCGTGGAACTGGGTGACCGGTCTGCGACGGTCAACGGGCCGGAGCATCCGGCGCTGGCGTCGGTTCGGGACGCCGTGAACCGCATCCCGCTTACCGGTGACACTTCGGCGGAGTCGTTGGCTGGTCTGAGGGAGAGGCTTGCGGTGGCGTGGCGGGCGCGGCATCAGGCGTCGGATCACCGTACGGTGCTGGGCGGGTTGTTGCCGGGGTTGCTGCGCGACGGGCAGCGGGCCGTGTTGGCGTACGAGGGTGACCAGCGGCGGCAGGCACAGGCCCTGTTGGCGGAGACGCTCGGGCTGGCACAGATGTTCATCGCGTACCAGCCCGCTGCCGAGCTGCTCTGGCGGGTGGCGGATCGGGCGATGGTGGCGGCGCAGGAGTCCGGTGATCCGGAGGCGATCGCGTGTGCGGGGTGGTTCCTGTGTCAGGTGCATCGGGACGCCGGAGACTGGGATACCGCGATGGCGGTGACCCTGGACGTGCTGTCGGCGCTGGAGTCGCGGGCGGCCGATGGAAGCACGAATCTGCTGGCCTTGTGGGGTGCGTTGAACTTCGAAGCCGCGTACACCGCTGCTCGTGCCGGTGAGGAAGGGCGGGCCTGGCGGTACTGGGACCGTGCGGACCAGGTGGCCCAGCGCCTACCGAAAGGCTTCTACCAGCCGCAGACGTCGTTCTCCCAGGTCATCATGGGCGCGCATGCGGTGACCGTGGCGGTGGAGCTGCAGAAATCCGGCGAGGCGGTGCGGCAGGCTGATCGACATGACGCGGCGGCGATCCCGTCGAGGCCGCGTCGGGCACGTCATCTCATCGAGGTCGCGCGGGCGTACTACGGCAAGGACGACAAGGAAGCGACCGTGGCGACGCTGCGGAAGGCGTACGAGTCGGCTCCGGAGACGATCCGCTTCAACGGGTACGCCCGCCAGATCACCCTGGACCTGCTCGACGGGCCGCGTTCCATCCGAGACGACGCCCGTGACCTCGCGGTCAAGGTCGGGCTCGTGCCGTGACCCAGGGGTAGGAACCTTACCCATTCCGCCTCGCCACCGGCCGTAGCTTTCCGCTCACGGGATGCGGCGGGCGGTGCGATCAACGCCTGGCCGCCGCGTCCCCCGCAATCAGAGGGTGGCGGCAACAGCGCCCTCGTGATCGGCGAGGGAGGTTATGTGCGGCGCGTCTCGTACGACGAGTATCTCTCCGCTACCGCGTTGACGTTCGCGCGGCGGCATCGGCCGGTGTGGTCCTGGCAGCACTGGCGGCGCATTTGCCGCTGCGGTGCCGACCTGCCATGCAGTGCCCGGCACCGGATTCCGATCAACCGTGGTCACTGGCCGCAGGAGGGTGAGCAGTGACCGGCGGGCCGGAGCGCCAGATTCTCGCCGTACACGTTCGTGGGCTCGATGGCATGTGTGCGGGTTGCCGGGTGTGGTGGGCGCGGCTGGTGCCGTACCCGTGCTGGCAGGTGGAGTGGGCGACCAGCCGGCAGGCGCGCGCGAGCGTGGCCCGGTTCCTGGAGGGCGTGCGGTGAGCACGCACGGTCCGGTGTTGCCGATCTGGAGCTGTGGTGGCTGTGACCTGCCGTGGCCGTGTCCGACGCGGCGGCGGGAGCTACGGGCGGAGTATGCCGGTGCGCCGGTGTCGCTGGCCCTCTACCTCGGTGTCTGTCTTGTCCAGGCCGCCGAGGACATGCCCTGGGCGCCGGCTGGTGCACTGCACGGACGCTTCATCGGCTGGGCCAGGCAACTACCAGAAGGACAGCAACCGGGCCGACACGCCGGAACGAGATGAGCGTTGGCTCGGTCGACCACCGGACCCCGTAGGTGGCCGACGGTCGATACGCTGCGGCCGTGGGAGCGATCAAACCGTGGCAACTGTTCATTCTCAGCCTGTGCTGCCTGGTGCCGCTCGCCGCGGCGGCGGTCGCCGGCTTCTGGGTTTCGCGACGGGACCGCAAGTAGGGCCGCCCCTCGCCGTACTCTGGTGATCATGCGGATTGGCATCGTGATTCTGCCCGACCAGCGCTGGTCGGTGGCCCGGCACCGCTGGCAGCAGGCCGACGAGTGGGGGTTCGACCACGCCTGGACGTACGACCATCTGGGCTGGCGGGATCTGGTGGACGGGCCCTGGTTCGACTCGATGGCCACGCTGACCGCCGCCGCGACGGTGACCTCCCGGATCCGGCTCGGGACCCTGGTGGCCTCGCCCAACTTCCGACATCCGGCCGCCTTCGCCCGGCAGGTGACGGCGCTCGACGACGTCTCCGAGGGGCGGGTGCTGCTCGGGATCGGCGCGGGCGGCATCGGCTTCGACTCGGCGGTGCTCGGCGGCGAGACCCTGCCGCCACGGCAGCGGGTGGACCGGTTCGGCGAGTTCACCGAGCTGCTCGACGGGATCCTTCGCAACGACGGTACGACCTGGCGCGGCGACTGGTTCGCGGCGGTCGACGCCCGTAACAACCCGGGTTGCGTACAGCAGCCCCGGGTGCCGTTCGTGGTCGCCGCCAACGGGACCCGTTCGATGCGACTGGCCGCTCGGTACGGCCAGGGTTGGGTGACCATCGGCACCGATGATGACGACCTTGATGCCTGGTGGGCGGGGGTGGCCGAGACGGTGGCCCGGTTCGACTCGGTGCTGGCGGAGCAGGGACGTGACCCGGCCGATCTGGACCGCTACCTCTCGTTGGACGCGGCTCCGGTCTTCTCGCTGAGCAGCGCCCAGTTCTTCGCCGACCAGGTCGGGCGGGCGGCCGAGTTGGGCTTCACCGACGTGATCACCCACTGGCCCCGGGAGAGCAGCTGGTACGCCGGTGACGAGGCGATCCTGGCTGATGTTGCCACCCGCCTCCTACCGCAACTGCGGGGCTGAGGACGCCCGGCGGGCCTTCCGGTTGCCCCACCACAGCATCAGCGCGGCCCGGTTGAGGTATGCGACGACGACGGCGATCGCGATCGTGCCGACGACGGCCCAGTACCAGAGTCGTGGACCGACACCGAGCGGTGGGTTCGCGGCGCGGGTGAGACCACCCTGGATCACCCGCTCGGCGACGTCGATCGCGACGACGTCCGCCGGTGCGGTGAGCAGGATGGTCGCGGACTCGGCGCCGCGGTCGAGGGCCAGAACCTGGACGGTGTCGACATTGCCGTACGCCAGTCGTTGCTCCATGTCGAGCGGCCGGTCGAACGCGCCGGGCGCGGTGGGTGCGGGTAGATAGGCGACGACCCGCGCTGATCCGTCGGCCGCCCAGCCCAGCAGCCGGATGGCGGTGACTCCCGAGACAGTGGGCAGTTCCAGCGCGCCGAGGTCGCGGCCGGTGGTCGCGTCGACCTGTCGGAGAGCCCACCTGTCGGCGTCGCGTCGGGTCACCGTCAACGACCGGCCGTCGGTGCTCCACGCACCCTTGCCGGCCAGTTCCGTGTCGGGTGCGAGGGGGAATGCGGCAAGCTGCCGCCCAGCCAGGTCGGTGATGGTCACCGTCCGGTCGGTCTGGAACGCGAGTCGGGTGCCGTCCGGAGTGAACGCGACCGGAGAGATCGATGCCTCGTACTCGTCGGCGAGTCGGATCCGTCGGTTGCCGTCCAACCAGACGAGGCTCAGGACCGTCCGGTAGGCACTGCGCTGTGGGTTGGCCGGCACGGTGTCCCGTACCACCAGCGCCCGTCCGTCTGGCGACCAGGCCGCCGGTTCGGTCTGGAGGCTGTCGGGCACGCCGCTGGTCACCGTACGACTGCGGGTGGTGGTCAGGTCGACGACCCGCACGCCGGAGGTGCGGAAGGCGACCTGGTGGCCGTCGGGCGACAACAGGGTGTCCTCGCCGGCCTGCGCCCCGCTCTCGCCTTTGATGGTCCGGTAGCGGTCGGAATTCGCGCTGACGACCGCGATGTTGCTGCCCTCGCTGGCCCGGATCAACCTGGGGGCCTGACCGGTGAAGATCACCGAGGCAGGCCCGAGTCGCGGCCGGTCGGTGGCGTGCAGGGTGCCGATGGGTGGCAGGCCGACGCGGTCGGGTAGCGCGGCGTCCACGCCGGCCGCCGGGCCGACCGAAGGCGTACGCGCCGACGGCAGCACCGCTGTGATCAGGGCGACCACCACCAGGGCTGCTGCGGCGGTGAGCCGGGTGCGACGCCGACGGCGGCGGACGGTGGCGAGCGCCTGCTCGTAGACCGGGTACGCAGGTACGTCGACGGCGGCGTCGTGCAGCACCTCGCGAAGACGGGCGGTCATCGTGGGCTCCTCTCCACCGTCGCCTCGACCAGTTCGGGGGCGATGGCACGCAGTCGCCGAACCGCGTCGTGGCTGTGCCGTTTCACGGTGCCGACCGAACAGCCGAGTGCCGCTGCGACCTGCGCCTCGGTCAGATCCTCGTAGAACCGCAGCACGACCACGGCCCGCTGGCGCGGGGTGAGCTGGCGCAGCGCGGCGACCACACTCAGCCGCAGCGCGGTCGCCTCGGAGTGATCGTCTTTAGCCACCTCGGGAGGCTGTGACTCCAGCCGTTCGGAGGGCCGCCGTCGACGCCACCAGGAGACCTGCTGGTGGTACATGACCCGCCGCACGTACGCCTCGGGGTCGCCGTCGTGGATCCGCCGCCAGTGCCGATACGAGCTGGCCAGGGCGGTCTGCAACAGATCCTCGGCGAGTTGGTGGTCCCCGGTGAGCAGGTAGGCCGTTCGGGACAGCGCCGGTGAGCGTTGCACCACGAATTCGTGGAACGTGTCGGTCATGCCCACCCCCTCGCCTGGTTAGACGCCAGTTGGGGCGGTGAGGGTTGAGGTCGACGGCGATTGGCTTGCCGACGTGGTCTCCGGTGGCGGGGCTCAGGTGCTCAGGTCGCCGGTGGCGATGCCGCCCTCTCCGGCGCTGACCAGACGGAAGCGGATGCAGACGATCTGGGTGTCGTCGGTGACCGGGGTGCCGACGCGGGCCCAGTAGGCGGCGTGACCGGCCCGCCACTCCTCGATCGAGCGGTCGCCCTCGCCCTCGGCGCGGGCGAAGTCCCAGGGCACCTCGGCGAAGCGGTACATCTGCACATCGGTCACCTGGACGACGCCCACCAGCGCGTCGTGGTCGTCGACGAGGACCAGCCGCTCGCCGACGTGTTCGAGTTCCTCGCCCTCTGTGGCGTACTCGTCGAGCAGGCCGGCGGTCGCGGTCTTCACCCCGTTCAACACCAGGGTGTTGAGGCTGGTTCGCAGCTCACCGGGGGTGCCGAGAGCTAGGGTGCGCAGTCCGCCGATCCGTGGCCACATCCTGCCGAGGTTACCGCCCGACCGGGCGGTCGGGCGGCGGTGTCGCTTCGGCCGTGCCGATGCGGCTGCTTCGACGGTACGGTCGACACCCGATACGAAGGAGATGGCCATGGCGGACCGACGTGCGGTGCTCATTCCGGGCCGTGGCTACGACACCCGGTACCCACTCTTTCTCTACCTGGGTGAGGCGCTGCGGCGGGCCGGTTTCGGACTGGACGGGATCTCCTGGCAGGTGCCGGAGGACTTCGATGTGGACACCATCGGCCGGTGGGTCTGTGACCAGGTGTCCCCGGCCCTGACCGAACGCACGGACCTGCTGGTCGGGAAGTCGCTCGGCACCCTGGCCGCGCCGTTGGCGGCGGCGCGGGGGTTGCCCGCCATCTGGCTCACCCCGCTGCTGCACCGTGGCGAGTTGATCGACGCGCTGCGCCGGGCCACCGCCCCGTTCATCCTGGTCGGGGGTACGGCCGACTCCTCCTGGGACGGCGCGACCGCCCGGCGGCTGACCCCGCACGTGTTGGAGATCCCGGCGGCCGATCACGCGTTGATGGTGCCGGGGCCGCTGGCCCACTCCGCCGAGGCTCTCGGCCGGGTCTGCACGGTCGTCGAGGGCTTCGTCCGCTGAGCAGAGCCGCTTCACCCCGGCAGGGTGGTGAGGGTGTGGATGCGCAGGGCGGTGGCGACGGCGGGTGGGCAGTCGGCGACCACGGCGGAGGTGCCCAGGGGTTCCGCGCCCAGGGTGGTGCAGATGTCGTAGAGGGCCCGCACCTGGGCCCCGGTGGCCACCCAGTCGTCCACCACCAGCACCCGATCACCCGCGCCCAGGTGCCGGCTCGACACCCCCAGGTCGACCCGTCGGCCACGGAAGTCGGGTGGGCTCTGCGCCCAGGTCAGCGGCCCGGCCGGTAGCCGTCCGTCGCCCGGCTTGTGGGCCGGTACGAAACCGACACCCAGGGCGGTGGCGGCCAGTGGGCCGAGCAGGAACCCGGTGACCGCCGGGGCGAGGACCACGGTGGGGCGGGCGGCCCGGAAGGGTGCGACCAGGGCGGGGCCCAGTTCGGCGAGGACCTGGGGGTCCCGCCACCAGCCGGAGACGTCGCTGACCAGGTGACTTGCCTGCGGGCCCGGATCGACCCAGCGGAACAACTCGACGAGACGCTGGCTGAGCTCGGCGGACATCCTTCTATCCTGCGCCGTGGTCGCCTGGGGCGGCGGGCCGCCCGGCCGATCGCGGGTCGGATGATCGGCTTCAGGTATCGCCGCAATTCCGGCTATACCACCATGATCACGTTGACTTCCGAAGTGCTTCTCTCGTTATGGTCCGACCCGATTTGCTCCGCTGAGGAAAGGACCGGGCCGGTGACAGCCAAGCACCCCCGTACCCGCAGGATCACCTCGCCGGCCGGCATCGCGGCCAGCGCGGTGGTGGCCGTCGCCCTCGCTGTCGGCGGCACCGTCGGCGCCGTCCGGTTGACCGCCGGCTCCGAGCCGGTGGCGATCGACCTCCCGCCGACCCCGGCCGCCTCGGCGGCGGCGAGCGGCTCGCCGAGTCCCAGCGCCAGCGCCTCGCCGACGGTGACCGCCAGCCCGACACCGAGCCGTACCGCGCAGGCACCCTCGCGGAGCAAGCCGCGTACCCCCAAGGCGACTCCCAGCACGAAGCCGACCCCCACCGCCAAGAAGACCACCGCCCGGCCGGTGGTGGAGACGGGATCGTGCGGCGCGTCGTTCTACTGGCAGGGCCAGATGACGGCCAACGGCGAGACCTTCAACCCGGCGGAACTGACCGCCGCGCACAAGACCCTGCCGTTCAACTCCAAGGTCAGGGTGACCAATCCGGCCAACGGCAAGTCGGTCACCGTCCGGATCAACGACCGTGGTCCCTTCATCGCCGGTCGATGCCTGGACCTGTCCCGGGCGGCCTTCGCCCAGATAGCATCGCTCGACCTGGGACACATCGAAGTCCGGTACGAGGTGCTCGGCTGAGCCGGTGCCGGACGGCGATCGGCTCTGAGCCGCGATCCTGGTGGACAGATCCTGCTCGTACGAGGGGCCAGGTTCGTGCTTTCGGTCATATCAATCAGGCATGCTGTCGGACGTACGCACGCGACTCCTCCAGCCGGGCCATAGCCCGCTGAGCCCCGGATCCCGCGCCGGCCTCGGCGCGGCCCTCGTTCTGCTCGCGATCGTCTCCACCTTGGAGTTGGCCGACGGCCACGCGGCGAACTATGTCGCCCTGATGGTGGCCGCACCCTTCCTGGCCGCCGCGTTGGCCTCCTGGCGGGTGGTGCTCGGGGTGGGTGCGGTGGCCGCCCTGCTCGGGGCCGGCTTCGCGCTGGCCGAGCGGATGATGTCGCTGCCGGCTGCGGTGGGGGTGGCCGGCATCGTGGTGGGCACCGGCATCGCCGCCGCGGTGGCCTCCGTGCGGGAGCGACAGGACAAGCAGATCGCGGAGTTGTCCAAGCTGGCGATGGTCGCCCAGCAGGCGGTGCTGCGTCCCCTGGGCCCCCGGGTGGGCACCCTGTCGGTGGCCGGGCGCTACATCTCCTCCACCGCCCGGGCGGAGATCGGCGGTGACCTGTACGAGGCGATCGACACCCCGTACGGCGTACGCATGATCATCGGCGACGTACGCGGTAAGGGGCTGGAGGCGGTCCGGCTGGCCAGCATCGTGCTGGGCTCGTACCGTCATGTGGCCTACGAGCGGGCCGATCTGCGGGCCGTGGTGGCGGACCTGGATCGCGCGGTGGCCCGCAATGTCGGCGACGAGGACTTCGTCACCGCGGCCCTGGTGGAGGAGCGTGGCGGCACCCTGACCATCGTCAACTGCGGGCATCCCGCTCCGCTGCTGTTGCGCGGTGGTGCGGTGATCCCGCTGGAACCCCCCGCCCCCGCCCCGCCGTTGGGGTTCATGCCGGTGGTCCGTCCCCGGGTGGAGCGGCTGGAGCCGGGCGACCGGCTGCTGTTGTTCACCGACGGCCTGGGTGAGGCCCGCCGGGACGGCGAGTTCTTCCCGACTGCGGACCGGGCCTGGCGGCTGCTGGGGCACGGGACGGTCGCCGACGGCCTGGCGTCCCTGGAGACCGCCCTCAAGGAGTGGGTGCACGGTCGACTGGACGACGACATCGCGCTGGTGTTGATGGAGTACACGGGCACTTCCAGCGGGGTGACCGCGGTCGTACCGAGCTGGGAGGTCGGTGCGGCCGAGAGCTGACCGGACGGGTGTGTAATTGCCGTCACTTCGGCGAGCGACTTGTCGCTGTCTACCCGCGAGTAATACAGTCGGGGTTACTGATCGGTAACACCTGTCCGGAAGCGGGGCCAGCGGCATGACCCACTACAAGAGCAACCTTCGGGACCTCGAGTTCAACCTGTTCGAGGTGTTCGGGGCGGACCGGGCGTTCGGCCAGGAGCCGTACACCGAACTCGACGTCGACACGGCGCGTACCTTCCTCGCCGAGATGGACCGCCTGGCCCGCGAGGATCTGGCCGCCAGCTACACCGACAGCGACCGCAACCCACCGGTCTTCGACCCGGCCACCCACACCGTGCCGCTGCCGGAGTCGTTCAAGAAGTCGTACCAGGCGTTCATGGACTCCGAGTTCTGGCGGCTGGACCTCCCCGCGGAACTGGACGGCAGCAACGCCCCCCGGATGCTCTGGTGGGCCCTCGCCGAGCTGGTGCTCGGCTCGAACGCCCCGATCTGGATGTACGCCTCCGGCCCGTCCTTCGCGCACGTGCTACGGGTCGAGGGCACCGAGCGGCAGAAGAAGTGGGCCAAGCTCTTCGTCGACAAGCAGTGGGGCTCGACGATGGTGCTCACCGAGCCGGACGCCGGCTCGGACGTGGGCGCCGGCCGGGCCCGGGCCATCCCGCAGCCGGACGGCACCTGGCACATCGAGGGCGTGAAGCGCTTCATCACCTCCGGTGAGCACGACCTGAGCGACAACATCGTCCACTACGTGCTGGCCCGCCCGGTCGGCGTGGAGGGCGTGGGCGGCCCCGGCACCAAGGGCCTGTCGCTGTTCGTCGTGCCGAAGTACCACTTCGACGAGGAGACCGGCGAGCTGGGCGAGCGCAACGGCGTCTACGCCACCAACGTCGAGCACAAGATGGGCCTGAAGGTCTCCAACACCTGCGAGCTGACCTTCGGCGAGCACGGCGTGCCCGCCAAGGGCTGGCTGATGGGCGACAAGCACGACGGCATCCGGCAGATGTTCATGATCATCGAGTACGCCCGGATGCTGGTCGGTACCAAGGCGATCGCCACCCTCTCCACCGGCTACCTGAACGCCCTGGAGTACGCCAAGAACCGGGTGCAGGGCGCCGACCTGCTCCAGTCGACGGACAAGACCGCCCCCCGGGTGACCATCACCCACCACCCCGACGTACGCCGCTCGCTGCTGCTCCAGAAGTCGTACGCCGAGGGTCTGCGGGCCCTGGTCTGCTACACCGCCTCCTGGCAGGACAAGGTCGCCATCGCCGAGGCGGCCGGTGACGAGAAGGCCACCAAGCTGGCCAAGCGGGTCAACGACCTGCTGCTGCCCCTGGTCAAGGGGGTCGGCTCGGAGCGGGCGTACGAGCTGCTCGGGCACGAGTCCCTGCAGACCTTCGGTGGCTCCGGCTTCCTCCAGGACTACCCCCTGGAGCAGTACGTCCGGGACGCCAAGATCGACACCCTGTACGAGGGCACCACGGCGATCCAGAGCCTCGACCTGATCTTCCGGAAGATCGTCCGGGACAACGGCAAGGCCCTGATGGCGGTGGCCGCCGAGATCCAGGAGTTCATCACCACCGAGGGCGGCAACGGCCAGCTCAAGCAGGAGCGCCAGGCGCTCGGCAAGGCACTCGCCGAGATCCAGAACATCCTCGGCGTGCTGACCGGCTGGCTGGGTGAGGCGCAGGGTGGCGACACCCGCGCCCTCTACAAGGTCGGGCTCGCCAGCCGGCGGTTCCTGCTGGCGATCGGCGACCTGGTGGTCGGCTGGCTGCTCCAGAAGCAGGCGGACGTGGCGTTGAAGGCGCTGGCCGGGGAGGTCTCGGCGGCGGACAAGGCGTTCTACACCGGCAAGGTGGCCGCCGCCCGGTTCTTCTCCCGGGAGGTGCTGCCGCGTATCGGTGCCGACCGGCGGATCATCGAGGGCACCGACCTGGACATCATGGACCTCCCGGAGGAGATCTTCTGATCTGCGGGTAACGGCTCGGACGGCCGGTGGGCGTACTGCCCGCCGGCCGTCGGCGTTCCGGTACCGGTTCGATCGCCCGGCCACCCCATGCCCGTCGATGGCCGGCAGCGAAGATGCGACCTGTTCGTCTGATTCATCCCCCCGGTGGGCTGGGGTGTTCGCCCGGCGCGGCGCGGGTAACCCCGGCTCGGACGGGTAACCATCGCGGGCCAGTCAAGTACGCCCAGAGCAACCGCACGGGGGAGTGCCGCGCACATGGGCATTGGTAGTGGGATCTTCCTGATCGCCATCGGTGCGATCCTGACCTTCGCCATCCGGGCAAACGTCTGGTGGGTCGACCTGCGCGCGGTCGGTTGGGTGTTCATCCTGGCCGGCCTGGGCGTCCTGCTCACCACACTCTGGTTCTGGCAGGACCGCCGCAAGCGGGCCAGGACGCTGATCGTGGAGGAGAACCGGCTGTCTCATCCGACCGCGATGATGCCGCCCCCTCCCGATCCGCCGCCGCCCACCGCGCCACCGAGCTGAGGTGACCGAGGCGCTGAGTCAGCGGAGCCGACCATCCGGCCCGCTGACTCGGCGCCTTCGTGTTCAGCCTCGGGCGGTGTGTCGGGCGCTGATCGCGGCCGTACCCGGCGCCAGGTCCGCCCAGGGCAGGGTGGTCCGGTGCACCACCAGGTCGCTGGTGCGCAGCCCGTCCGGATCGGCGCCCTGCGGGTCGAGCAACCCCGACAGCAGGGAGATGCCCGGGTTGTGGGCGATCAGCAGCACCGTGCCAGCCCTCGGCTCGACTCCGCGTACCAGTCTCAACAGGTCCAGCGGGTGCGCCTCGTACGCCTCCGGTTCGTAACGGACCGCCGGCACCGGACCGGTCGGGCCACCCTCCGGGGGCGACCCGGTCAGGCCCGTCTGCACCCCGTGCCAGGTCTGCCGGGTCCGCAGCGCCGCCGAGCAGAGCACCACCTCCGGCAGCAGCCCGTGCCGGGCCAGCCAGACACCGGCCGCTCTGGCGTCGGCACGTCCCCGGGCGGACAGCGGGCGCTGCACGTCCAGATCATCCGTGGTGGGTGGTTCCGCCTGGGCGTGTCGCAGCAGCACCAGAGTGCGTTCCTGCGCCGGGACGTCCCTCATGGCCCCAGCTTGCCCGATTGGCGATCTCCGTGCCGGGGTAAGTCAGGCGTGCCGCAACCTCATCGATGGCCGCGGCGAAGTGGAATGCCAGCTTCGATAGCCGAGGAGACGACAGATGGGCATCGGTGGCAGTATCTTCCTGATCGCGCTCGGCGCGATCTTCGCGTTCGCCGTGGAGGCGGATCTCGGCTGGCTCAACCTCAGCGTCGTCGGCTGGGTGCTGATGCTCACCGGGGTTGCCGGCCTGCTCGTGACGCTCTACTTCTGGAACTCGCGCCGCCGGACCGTGGTCACCCCGGTCCGTCAGGAGCGGGTGGTCGCCGACCGGGCCGTCCCGGTCCAGGACGACCGGGTGGTGCAGGAGTACCGCGAGGTGCGTCGACCCGGTCCCACGGTCTGATCCAGGTACCCGACGGGGGTTGGTGGGCTCGCCCGCCAACCCCCTCGGCGTACCCGGTCAGGCGAAGAGGGCGAAGTAGATGGCGATGTGGTGGCAGATCGCCGCCACCAGGGTGCAGGCGTGGAAGAACTCGTGATGCCCGAAGACCGTGGGCCACGGGTTCGGCTTGCGCATGGCGTAGAAGACGGCCCCGACGCTGTAGATCGCCCCACCGACGCTGAGCAGCACCAGCGCGGTGACCCCGCCCTGGTGCAGGATGTCCGGCAGGATCGCCACCGCCGCCCAGCCCAGGGCCAGGTAGAGCGGGGCGGAGACCCACCGCGAGACGTGCGGCCAGACCATCTTCAGGGCCACTCCGGCCAGCGCGCCGCTCCAGACCACCGCCAGCATGGTCACGGTGGCGCGGTTGTCGAGCAGCAGCAGACAGAACGGTGTGTAGGTGCCGGCGATGAACAGGAAGATCATCGAGTGGTCCATCCGCCGCATCACCGCATAGCCGCGCTTGGACCACACCCGACGGTGGTAGAGCGCGCTGGTGCCGAAGAGGCCGCAGACGGTGAGGCTGTAGACGAGGCAGCTGACCAGGGGTGTCCAGCCGGGTCGGGTCGCGGCGATCGAGCAGAGCACGATGCCGCAGACCACGGCGACGAAGAACGCGTACGTGTGCAGCCAGCCGCGCATCCGGGGTTTCCCGATGTCGACCGGCCGGAGCCGGGACGGTGCTGAGGTGGTCACGACATTCAGGTTACGGCACCGTAGGTTACCTTCGGGTAGTGCCACCGGTCACGCCCCCCGGTGACAGGTCGAGACGGCCGGCGGGCCTGCGGTCGGCGAAGATGGCGGGATGCGGATCAGACCGGTGGGCAGGCACGCCCTGCTCCTCGACTTCACCGCACCCCCCGCCGGGAGTGACCCCACCGGGCCGGTGGATCCCGCCCTGGTGCAGCGGTGGCGAGCCGAACTGTGGCGCCGCCGGGAACGCGGTGACCTGCTGGCCACCGAGATCGTCCCGGCGGCCAGCACCGTGCTGCTCGACGGGGTACCGGACCCGGCGGCCACGGCCGCTGACATCAGCACCTGGACCCCGGCACCGGAGATAGCCACGGCAGCCGAGGCGGAGCTGGTCGAGATACCGGTGACCTACGACGGGCCGGACCTGCCCCGGGTCGCCGCACACTGGCACACCGAGGTGCCGTCCGTGGTGCGCCGCCTGAGCCGGACCGAGTTCCGGGTGGCGTTCTGCGGCTTCGCACCCGGATTCGGCTACCTGACCGGGCTTCCCCCAGAACTGGCGGTGCCCAGGCTGGCCACGCCGCGACCCCGGGTACCGGCCGGGTCGGTGGCCCTGGCCGGCCCGTACGCCGGGATCTATCCCACCGCCTCGCCCGGCGGATGGCTGCTGGTGGGGCGTACCACGGTCTCCCTGTTCGATGTGCGCGCCGACCCGCCCGCCCGGCTGACCCCCGGGGCCCGGGTGCACCTGGTGCCGACATGAGCGAACTGGAGGTGCTGACCGCTGGCGCGCTGACCACCGTGCAGGACCTGGGTCGGCCCGGCTGGGCGCACCTGGGGGTCCCCCGGTCCGGCGCCCTGGACCCCCAGGCGTTGCGGCTGGCCAACCGGCTGGTCGGCAACCCGGAGACGGCGGCCGGGCTGGAGATCACCATGACCGGCTGCGCGCTGCGCCCCACCCGGGCCACCACGGTCGCCGTCGTGGGGGCCGAGGTAGAGGTGCGGGTGGGCGAGCGGCCCGGCGACACCGGTCGCCCCCTGGCCGTACCCGCCGGGGCGGTGCTGCGGATCGGCCCGGCCCGACGGGGTCTGCGCTGCTGGCTGGCGGTGGCCGGGGGCATCGCCGTGGACCCGGTGCTGGGCAGCCGGGCCACCGACACCCTGGCCGGACTCGGACCGGCGCCGCTGCGCGACGGAGACCGGCTGCCGTTGGGTGTCCCGATCGGCCCACCCGCCCCGGTAGACCTGACCCTGCCGGTGCCACTTCCGACGGAACTGCACCTCACCGCCCGACCCGGCCCACGACACGACTGGTTCGACCCGGTGGCCCTGGACCGGCTGTACGGCTCGGCGTACACGGTGAGTCCGGTGAGCAACCGGGTAGGGGTCCGACTGACCGGCGCACCGCTGACCCGGGCGGTGGCCGGGGAACTGCCCAGCGAGGGAATCGTGCTCGGTGCGGTCCAGGTGCCGGCGGACGGCCAACCGTTGATCTTCCTCGCCGACCATCCCACCACGGGTGGATATCCCGTCATCGCCGTGGTGGACGAGGTGACCCCCCTCGCCCAGGCCCGACCAGGGACTACGGTCAGATTCCATGGACCTCAACGCTGATCTCGGTGAAGGCTTCGGTGTCTGGCAGCTCGGCGACGACGAGGCACTGCTGGACCTGGTCACCTCGGCGAATGTCGCCTGCGGCTTCCACGCCGGTGACCCGATGACGATGCGTCGGGTCTGCGCCGCCGCAGCCCAGCGCCAGGTCGCCATCGGTGCCCAGGTCGGCTACCGCGACCTGGCCGGATTCGGCCGTCGGCACATCGCCTACGAGTTCGCGGAGCTGCGTGACGAGATCCTCTACCAACTAGGGGCCCTGGACGCCTTCTGCCGCCCGTACCGCACCCGGGTCCGCTACCTCAAGCCGCACGGCGCGCTCTACCACGCGGCGGCCCGGGACGAGACCCAGGCGGCGGCCGTGGTCGCCGCGGTCAACGACTACGACCCCGAACTGCCTGTGCTCTGCCTGCCGGGTTCGGTGCTGGCCCAACTGGCCCAGGGGGCGGGACTGCGGGTGGTGGCCGAGGGGTTCGCCGACCGCAACTACCTGCCCACCGGTCAACTGGTGCCGCGTACCTCGCCCGAGGCCCTGGTCACCGACCCGCACGAGGTGGCCCGACGGGCCGTCCGGATGGCCACCGAAGGCACCGTGGTCGCCACCGACGGCAGCGTGGTCCCCTGCGTCGTCGACTCGATCTGCCTGCACGGCGACAGCCCCGGCGCGGTGGCCGCCGCGGAACTCGTCCGCGCCGCCCTCGTCGACGCCAAGACCACCCCGACCCCCTTCACCTGAGGGGAAAGGAAGGGCACCTTATTAACGCCTGCGGTAGATAAGGGGTCCCCTCCTAACCACTCGTCGCAGGGTCCAGGCCACGGAGCACCAGGGGGAGACGGGTCGCGGCCTCGGCGGCCACCCGTACCGGTATGCCCCAGTCCTGTCGGGTCAGGTGGCAGGCCGCGTGCTCCACATCGGCGTCGCAGGTGGCCGCCTGGGCGGTCACCTGCAACACCCCCTCGGTCACCGAGTCGGCGAGCACCAGCCGCCGGGACAGTTCGGTGCCGGTGCCGGCCCCCTCCACCAGCAGCTCCGGCGGGGAGGCGGAAACCACCAGCCGGGTGGAGGGGCCGTACGTCTCGTCCAGCTTCTGGCCCGGCGCCGGAGTGAAGATCACGTCCAGCAGCACCTCGCCGGCCGCCAGTTCGGTCGGCTTGCGTTCGGTGCGGTGTCGAGGACCGTCGACGGTGTTCGCGCCGGCGGCGGAGAGGGCGCCCGGGGCCAGCCGGGTGATCCGGTGCCCGGCGGACTCCACCACCAGCACCGCACCCTCCGGGGTGAGCGCCAGGTCACTCGGCTCGGCCAGGTCGGTGGCCACGGTCGACACCTGGTCCGTCGCCGGGTCGTAGCGTCGTACCGCCCCGTTGTAGGTGTCGGCGATCAGCACCGAGCCGTCCGGCAGCGCGCAGACCCCCAGCGGATGCTGGAGCAGCGCCTGCTTGGCCGGCCCGTCCACATGACCGAAGTCGAACAGGCCCTGGCCGACCGCCGTACCCATGACGCCGTCCTCGACGTACCGCAGGGCACTGGTCTCACTGTCGGCCACCCAGAGCCGGGCGCCGTCGGCGGAGACGGCCAACCCGGAGGGCTGAGCCAGCCACGCCTGCTCCAGCGGGCCGTCCCGCAGCGCCTCGACGGTCGTGCCGGCGTACATCCCGGCGGTTCGCTTGATCGGATCGAACCACCACAGCTGGTGAATGCCGGCCATGGCGATGATGACCTTGTCGTCGTACCAGGCCAGGTCCCAGGGGGAGGAGAGGTCGATGGAGAGGGCGTCGTGGGCGTGGTCGTCGACCGTGGAACGCCACTGGCGCCCGGTGCCGGCCACGGTGATCACCTCACCGCTGCTCAGGCGCACCCCACGCAGCAGGTGGTTGACCGTGTCGGCGACCACCAGGTCGTATCCGGCGACCTCGGCCGCGTGTTCCGGGAGCAGGCACAGCCCCTGGGGCTCGGAGAAGGTGGCGACCTCGGCCGTACCGTCGACCCGACCTCGGCTGCCGGTGCCGATCGTGCGCAGCAGGGTCTCCCCGTCCGGGGCCAACTCGACCACCCGGTGCCGGGCCGAGTCCGACACCAACAGGTTGCCGTCCGGGCCGACCACCATCTTGCCGGGGAAACGCAGGGTGGTCTGCGGTTCCGCCGGGGGGACGTACGGGCCGTCGCCCCGGTGCAGGGTGCCCTTGGCCTCATGGGTGGCGATCAGGTCGTCGATCAGCCGGGCCAACCCTTCGGCGTGGCCCTCGCCGGCCATCGTGGCCACCACGTAACCCTCAGGATCGATCACCGCCAGGGTCGGCCAGGCGCGGGCCGCGTACTGCTGCCACATGTCCAGGTCAGGATCATCGAGTACGGGATGGTGCACCCCGTACCGCTCGACGGCGGCGGCCAGGGCGTCCGGGTCCTTCTCGTGCTCGAACTTCGGCGAGTGCACCCCGATCACGACGAGGACGTCCGCGTACTTCTCCTCAAGCGGGCGCAGTTCGTCCAGTACGTGCAGGCAGTTGATGCAGCAGAAGGTCCAGAAGTCGGCAATGGTGATCTTGCCGCGGAGGTCGGCAAGGGTCAGTTCCCGCCCACCGGTGTTCAGCCAACCCCGACCCCGCAACTCCGGCGCCCGTACGCGTGCACTCATGACCCCATCGTGCCGTACCGCCGGCCGGGGCCGGCCCGCTGGGCGTGATCTCCGGGTGATCCGCACAGTTGCGGCGAAGTCGCCTGCATGGGCTTGCCGACCCGCTCCGCGCGGGGAGTGATGACGGTCAACCGGCCGGGATCCGCGCAGGTCCACAGCCCGTAGCCGAACTCTGGTCGCAGCACCCAGATCGTTTCGTCGAGGACATCGGTGACGATGCCGGACTCGGCGGCATCCTCGTCGCGCACCAGGTCGCCGACCCAGGCCCGGGGTGCTTCGCCGGGAAGTGGCGCGGGAAGTCGTCGGGTCGCCTCCCGGTCGACAGGGCTCGCCTGCCTGCGTGGCTCCGGCATGATGATCTACCTCCGGTCAGGGTGTGGGGATGAGTTGCGAGCCCGCCGCGCATCGGTAGCTGACCTGCGCTGCTGGGGGTGGGTCGACACGCTGGTAGAGCGGGGAGGGGCGGACCAGGTCGCCGGGCCTGAGCCCGGCTACCGCTGCCGGTACCGATGCCATGCTGCGAGCCGAGTCCGCGCGACTTGAACCTCCGGACACCAGGCGCTGGCCGTGCAGTCTGGGCAGCGGTGATGCCGGTGGTATTCGAGGACGTACCAGGAGTGCTTGATCAGCTGAGGTGTCCGCCGCACCGTCATGACCAGTACCCGGCCCGGTACTCGCCCGCGAGGGTCAGCAACGGCCGCTCCGGCAGGTAGGTCACCCGTGCCACGCCCACGACGCGATATGCGCCTGCCCGCTCTGGATAGATGGTCGCCGGTCCTAAGCGGTCGAGTGGACTCGCGCGACGGCGCCTGAACGACCAGAGCTTCCGCAGTTGGCCGAGGTATGTCTTCACGTGTCGAGCCATCGGGTCTCCCGTGCTTGGAGTGGTAACTCAAATTGGAAGTCCAAAATAGGATGCTAGAGCGTCGGTTCTGGTTTGGGAACCCATGGCGTGTCGTCGGACCGGCGACGGGAAGGGCGAGATACTCGCCGCATGGTCACCCCGACGATTCAGAGGCGTCGCCTCGGCAATGCCCTCAAACGAGCGCGAGAGGCGGCAGGCAAGACCCAGGATGAGGCCGCTGCGGTAATCGACTCAGCCCCGAGCAAGATCAGTCGATTGGAGCTCGGCCAGTCCGGGATCCGGCTCACCGATCTCAAGCTGCTGCTCGACCTCTACGGCGTGACCGGGGAGGACGCTGAGCCGCTACGGGACCTCGCCCGAGCCGGTAGACAGCGGGGGCGGTGGAGTGGTTACCGCAACGTGGTGCCGGACTGGTTCCGGCAGTACCTCGACCTGGAGGCGGATGCGGCAGAAATCCGCTGGTATCAATCGGAGGTCATCCCCGGCATCCTTCAGACCGAGCCCTACATCCGGGCGATCATCGACGGGGAGGACGTGGAGCGGCAGACCGCAGTGCGCCTCGAACGACAAAAGGTCATCGATCGCCCGGACGGGCCGGAGCTGAACTTCATCCTCAGTGAGTCCGCGCTACGGCGTAGCCTCGGCGACAGGGCGACAATGCGGGAGCAGCTATCCCATCTCGGCGCACTCGCCAAGCGTCCGAACGTCACAATCCAGGCCTTTCCGTTGGATGCCGAGACGTACGTGACATCGTCGTACAACTTCATCATCCTCCGGTTCGGGGAGGAGGTCGCCTCGGACGTCGTCTATCTGGAGACGTTCACGGATGCGGATTACCTCGACAGCCCCGAGGCGCTTCGCGCCTACAATCGGCTCTGGGGTCGTCTCCAGGCTGCGGCCCTGGGGCCAGCAGAGTCCCGCAAGCTGATTTTGCGCATCGCCGACGAGATGAAGTAGAGGCTGACATGTCGAACCCGGACCTCACCGGCGCGGTGTGGCGCAAGTCCACCCGCAGCGACTCCAACGGTGGCGCGTGCGTCGAAGTGGCGGACCTCCACAACGGGGTTGCCGTTCGGGACAGCAAGGACAAGATCGGTCCCGTGCTGGCCTTCGACGCCCAGGGCTGGCGCACGTTCATCGACTCCCTCAAGAACGACCGGTAACAGGAATCGCACCTCACGGCATCCAGCCCAGCTCCGCTGCCCCGACTTCGTGACTGTGGCGATGTGGCAGTCCTGCTGTTCGACACGCCGGGCCGGGAGCAGCTGCACTGCCACGATCGGGCCGCCTCTGGATCACCGGAGTATGCGAAAGCGCCCGCCCTCTTGGTGAGGGCGGGCGCTTCGCGTTGGTCGTGACGGCGCGGGTGATCAGCCGGCGGCGTTCTTCAGGCAGAGCACCGGGTTGTCCACGTTGCCGCGCAACTCGACGTACGGCAGGGCCGGGTCGGGGCACTTGTCCTTCGAGTCGACCTTCGACACCACGCTGAACGTCTCCGGCTCCCCGCACACCGCCTCGATGGCGGTCTCACCGGAGCGCTTGACGCAGGAGCCGACCGCCGGGTCGAAGGCGGCGTCGTCCGAGCCACCGAACTTGCCGAGCAGCAGCAGCAGGCCCAGCGGGATGGCGAGGATGAGCACGGCGGCCACCAGCACCGCGGCCAGCACCCGACCGTTGCGTACCTTCGGCGGCGGCGCGTCGGCGGCCGGCTCGGCTACCGGCTTGAACGCGTCGAATCGGCCCTGCTCCGGCTCGGCGGCGGGTGCGTCCGGGCTCCACGGGGCGTTCGCCTGCGGCCCCGAGGGGAAGGCCGTGGTGTGGTTGCCGCCGGAATCCGGGCGGGCAGGGGAGCCGTAGGTGACCCCGGGACGGTCGTTCGGGCCGCCGAAGGGGTCACGAGAGGCACCACCGGACGGGCCACCGAAAGGATCACCGGACGGGGCGCCGAAGGGGTCACCAGACGGGGCGCCGAAGGGGTCACGGGAGGCACCACCGGGCGGAGCGCCGAAGGGATCACCCGAGGGCCCGCCGAAGCGGTCGGCGGGCGGGGGCGGTTCGGCGTGCGGCTTGACGCCGTTGACCGGGCGGTCGGTCGCCGGGGCGTCGGCGAAGCTCGGCAGGCCCGGCGGGAAGGCGGGTGAGGCCGGAGCGACCGCACCGGCGAAACCGCGCGGACCGGGCTGCTCCTGCTCCCCGAAGCGCGGGTCCGGGCCCTGGTCGAACCGGGGCGCCGGGGGCTGCTCCTCGCGCTCCTGGACCGGCTCCTCCGGCTCCGGGCGGGCCGGTCGGCCGTACACCCGGGGTGCCGGGTTGCCGGTCGGCCGCACCACGTGGTCGGCCGGCGGGGTGACCCGGCTGGTCGTCGGTACGGCGGCGCTGGCCGAGACGGCGCCGGCGGCGGCCGGCGGGGTGGCCCGGCCGACGGACTCGGGCGAGGTCCGGGGATTGGGGATCGCGGCGTCGGCCGAGGGCTGCGCCTCGTCCTGTCGCGGCTCGGGCTGGCCCCAGCCCGGCTGCTCGCCGCCGGTACGCGGGCCCTGCGGGTTCTGCTCGCCGGAGTACTGGCCCGGGGCGGGGTAGTCGGCCGGGGGTGTGGCGGCCAGGCTGGCACCGGGGATCCGCTGTTCCTGCCGGGGCAGCGGGACCATGTTGGCCGGCGAGATGCCCGGGGCCGGGGCGGGCTGATAGACCGGGCTCTCGTCGGAACTACCGGCCTCGGCCCGGGGCGCACCGGCCTCGGGCGCTCCGCTGCTGCCCCAGGCCTCACCGGGCGCCCATGGCTCGACCCCGCCCAGTGGCGCGCGGTCGGTGCCGGTACGCGAGGGCAGGGGGGTAGCCGAACCGGGGGTCTCGGTGGGGGTCCAGGCGGCGGCCGGGCGGTCCTGACCCGGGGGCGACCATTGGGGCCGCTCGTCGGCCGGGCTGCCGCTGCCGGACCAGCCGGTCGGCTCGGCCTGCTGCGGGGTGGCCCAGTCGGGCTGTGCGGGTCGGTCGTTACCGGGCTGCCGGTCGTCGGTCGACCGTTGGTCACCGGCCCAGCCGCCGGTCTCCGACTGCCGGGCCTGGCTGGTGGCCCAGCCGGGTTGTTCCTGCTGCTCGGCGGGCCAGGTGCCGCCACGGGCCGCGTCGTCGTGACCGGTCAGTTGCTGAGGCGTCGGGTCGGCCTGGGGTACCTGGGCCACGGCCCGGGCCCCCGGCTCGGCGCGGGTCGGCGGCTCGGCCCGGGTCACCGGCTGATCGGACTGAGCCCAGCCCGGCTGCCCGGACGGACCGGCCTGCCAGTCCGGCTGAGCGGGCGAACCGGCCTGCTGCGCCCAATCGGGCTGGGCGGGTGCACCGGCCTGCTGCGCCCAGTCCGGCTGGGCGGGCGAACCGGCCTGCTGCGCCCAGTCCGGCTGGGCGGGCGAACCGGCCTGCTGCGCCCAGTCCGGCTGAGCGGGCGAGCCGCCCTGCGCCCAGTCGGGCTGCTGGGGCGACTCGGGCGGGCCTGCGGTGGTGGCCCAGCCTGGCGGCTGCTCATTGGGGTGGGCGGTGGTGTTCCACTCCGGCTGCTGGCCGGCAGTCCAGCCACCGGGCCGGGCGGAGCCGGGCTGGCCGCCGGTCGACTGGTCGGGGGCGGTCTGGTGGGGCGTCCACTCAGCCGGTGGGGAAGCCTCCGATGTGGTGCCACCACCACCCCAGGCCGGGTTGCTCTGCCCACCGTTGGCCCAGGCGGGCTGGTCCGGGGTGGACGGTGCCGGCCAGTTGGCGGCGGGGTGCTCACCCTGGGCCGCCCAGGACGGCTGGCCGCCGGCCGGTTGGTCACCCTGTGCCGCCCAGGCAGGCTGGCCGCCAGGGGGTTGCTCGTTCGATGGGGTCCAGGAGGGCTGGCCGCCGGCGGGCGGTGCCCAGGTGCCGGAGTTCGGGCTTTGCGCCTGCCGGGTCGCTTGTGGGCCACCCCAACCCGCACCCGGCTGACTCGCCCACGCGGGGGCGGCCTGGTCAGGCCGGGCTGGTGGTGGCGGAGCCCAGCCGAGATCCGGGGCGGGTGCGCCGTATCCGTTGTCCTGCTGAACCGGGCGGTCGCCGTACGGCGCCGATCCGCCGCCGCCCGGCGGCACCTCGTCCGGCTCGTGGCCGGGGTGGTGCGGGCCCTCGGACGTCATGCGTGCGCCTCCTCCATCACATGTCGGCCGCCGTCGCCGATGGTCTCGGCCGGGCAGCCGGCGGTGCCGGCGTGCCGGCCGTGCCGGCTCCCCGCACCGTATCCGGTAGTCACCGGGGCGCATCCGGGGAGCGCCGATCGTCACTGTCTGTTGCCGGGCGATGTCGATCCGCATCTATCGCATGACCTGCCCGGGGCGGGTGACGACCGTGAACCACCGTACCGGGCGCTGGGGCGAGGCGGTATCCCGGTGTCAGCGCCCGGGGCCCAACGCCAACGACCCGCCCGGTGCTCCGGGCGGGTCGTGGTTGGGGAGGTGAGTTGAAGTCGTGTGGCGTCAGTGCGTGTGACGCTGGGCGATGGCGAGGATCTCGTTGCGGACGGACGGCGAACTCGCGGAGCGCAGGGCTCGCTCGATGGCGCGGGCGCGCCGGTTCGCGTCACGACGGGTACGGATTCGCTCGATCATGCTCATGGTCTGTCTCTCCTGCTGTGCTATTCGGTTGTCGGCCCCTTGTGGTCTCTATTTAACCCCAGAACCGCGCAGGCATCCATCGATTATTAGGTGAGCTGCAACACGAACCTAAGAATCTTAGGTTCGGGGTGGAGTGTGGACCGGCATTCTTCGCCCAACGGCAACGGCAACGGCAACGGCAACGGCAACGGCAACGGCCGGTGTGCCGGGCGTCAACCCGTGGCACACCGGCCGTCGTCGTACCGGGTCAGGTCCAGGCGAGCAGGGCCGCCTCGGGGTCGGTGAGGAAGTCACCGATGTCGCGCAGGAACTTCGAACCCAGCTCACCGTCGATGATCCGGTGGTCGAAGGAGAGGGCCAGGGTGGTGACCATGCGGGGCTTGACCTTGCCCTTGTGCACCCAGGGCTGCTCGCGTACGGCACCCAAGGCCAGGATCGCCGACTCCCCCGGCGGCAGGATCGGGGTCCCGGTGTCCACCCCGAACACGCCGACGTTGGTGATGGTCAGGGTGCCGCCGGACATGGCAGCCGGTGAGGTCTTACCGGCCTTGGCGGTCTGCACCAGGTCGGTCAGCGCATCGGCCAACTCACGCAGGGTCAGCCGCCCGGCATCCTTGATGTTCGGCACGATCAGGCCACGCTCGGTGGCCGCCGCGATACCCAGGTTGACGTACTCCTTGACGACGATCTCGTCGCCGGCCCAGGTCGAGTTGACCATCGGGTGTCGCTTGACCGCCAGCAGCACCGCCTTCGCCACCAGCAGCAGTGGCGAGACCCGTACCTCGCGCCACTCCCGTCGGCCACGCAGTCGGTCCAGGGCCTTCATCGCCCGGGTCACGTCAACGGTCAGGAACTCGGTGACGTGGGGGGCGGTGAACGCCGAGCGGGACATGTTCTCGGCGGTGAGCTTGCGTACCCCCTTGACCGGGATGCGCTGCTCCCGGTCGGCGCCGAAGCTCGCGGCGGAGGTGGTCGCCGCACCTACCGTCAGCGGCTCGGCCGCCGCCGGTGCCGCCACGGCCCGCTGTACGTCCTCCCGGGTGATCGAGCCCAGCGGCCCCGAGCCGGTCAAAGTGCGCAGGTCGACCCCGAGGTCCTTGGCCAGCTTGCGGACCGGCGGCTTGGCCAGCACCGGTCCGGCGAGGTGACCGTTGCCGTTCACCACCGCAGGGGCCGGCGCCGGGGTGGCCTGGACCGGCACCGGAGCCGGAGCCGGGGGAGGCGGGGCGGCGGCCTGGGCCGGCGCCGCGCCCTTGCGGGGTCGGCGCTTCGCGGCCGTGGTGCGGGGGCCGTAGCCGACCAGGACGGCGGTACGACCCCCCGGGGCGGGACCACCGATCAGGCCCGGCTCGACCGCCCCCTCCGCCGCAGCGTTGTCCACCGCGGCCAGCGAGGCCGCCGAGGGGGTGGGCAGATCGTCAGTCGAGGACTCGATCGGCCCGGCGCCCGGGTCGGTGTCGATCGCGATGATCGGCGTACCGACCTCGACCGTGGTGCCCTCCGGGTGGAAGATGGCCTGCACCTGGCCGGCCCACTTGGCCGGGATCTCCACGGCCGCCTTGGCGGTCTCCACCTCGACGATCGGCTGGTTCAGCTCGATGGTGTCGCCCACCTTGACCAGCCAGGCGAGGATCTCGCCCTCGGTCAGGCCCTCGCCGAGGTCGGGAAGGTTGAACTCCTTGATCCGGGACATGCCGCTCACCAGCCGAAGGTGCGGTCGACGGCGTCGAGCACCCGGTCGAGGTCGGGCAGGTACTCCTCCTCCACCCGGGCGGCCGGGTAGGGGGTGTCGAAGCCGGTAACCCGCAGCACGGGCGACTCAAGCGAGTAGAAGCACTCCTCGGTGATCCGGGCCGCGATCTCCGCCCCCAGGCCGACGTTGGAGGGTGCCTCGTGCACCACCACCGCGCGGCCGGTGCGCCGCACCGACTCGTACACCGCACCCAGGTCCAGCGGGGAGAGGGTACGCAGGTCGATGACCTCCAGGTTGCGGCCGTCCTCGGCCGCGGCGGTCGCCGCGTCCAGGCAGGTGCGCACCATCGGGCCGTACGCCAGCAGGGTGACGTCCGTGCCGGGCCGCACCACCCGGGCCGAGTGCAGGGGGTACGCCTCGGCGAGTGGGGCGTCCAGGTCGACCTGCCCCTTCTCCCAGTAGCGCCGCTTCGGCTCCAGGAACACGATCGGGTCGTCCGAGGCGATCGCCTGCTGGATCATCACGTACGCGTCCTGCGGGTTGGCGCAGGAGACGACCTTGAGACCGGCCGTGTGGGCGAAGTACGCCTCGGGCGACTCCGAGTGGTGCTCCACCGCTCCGATGCCGCCACCGAAGGGAATCCGGATGACCATCGGGATGCGCAGCTTGCCGCCCGAGCGGTAGTGCATCTTCGCCACCTGCGACACGATCTGGTCGTACGCGGGGTAGACGAAGCCGTCGAACTGGATCTCGCAGATCGGCCGGTAGCCCCGGATGGCCAGGCCGACCGCGGTGCCGATGATGCCTGACTCGGCCAGCGGGGTGTCGATCACCCGCTGGTCACCGAAGTCCTTCTGCAAGCCGTCGGTGATCCGGAAGACCCCGCCCAGCTTGCCGACGTCCTCGCCCATGATGACGACCTTGGGGTCGTTCTCCAGGGCCTTGCGCAGGCCGATGTTGAGGGCCTTGCCGAGGGTGAGCGTCTCCGTGGCCATCAGTGCGCGCTCCCCTCGAACGAGTCGAAGTACTTGTTGAACTGTGCGCGCTGCTCGTCGAGCAGCGGCGACCCGTTGGGGTAGACGTGGTCGAACATGGTGACCGGCTCGGGGTTCGGCATGGCCAGCACCCGTTCGCGCAGGTCGATCGCCTCCCGGCGGGCCTGCTCGTCGATCTCGGTGAAGAAGTCGCCGTCGGCGATCTTCTCCCGTTCCAGGAAGGCCTTCATCCGGGCGATCGGATCCTTGGCCTGCCAGGCCTCGACCTCGCTGGCGATGCGGTAGCGGGTCGGGTCGTCGGAGGTGGTGTGCGCCCCCATCCGGTAGGTGTACGCCTCGATCAGGCTGGGGCCCTGCCCCTGCCGGGCGTTGTCCAGGGCGTGCCGGGCCACCGCGTACGTGGCCAGCACGTCGTTGCCGTCCACCCGGATGCCGGGGAAGCCGAAGCCGGCGGCCCGCCGGTACAGCGGAACCCGGGTCTGGCGCTCCAGGGGCTCGGAGATGGCGTACTGGTTGTTCTGGCAGAAGAACACCAGCGGGGCGTTGAAGACGCTGGCCCAGACGAAGGCCTCGTTCACGTCGCCCTGGCTGGTGGCGCCGTCACCGAAGTAGGCGATGACCGCCTCGCCGTCCTCGCCGCCGGTCTTGCCGTCCATGATGACGCCCATGGCGTATCCGGTCGCGTGCAGGGTCTGCGCCCCGATCACGATCGTGTACATGTTGAACTTGAACTCGTTCGGGTCCCAGCCGCCCTGGTCGACGCCGCGGAACAGGCCCAAGGGCATGATCGGGTCGATGCCACGGCAGTAGAGGACGCCGTGCTCCCGGTAGGTCGGGAAGGCCATGTCCTGTGCGCGCAGCGCCCGACCGGAACCGACCTGCGCGGCCTCCTGGCCCAGCAGGCTGGCCCACAGGCCCAGTTCGCCCTGCCGTTGCAGGGCGGTGGCCTCGGCGTCCAACTTCCGGACGAGTACCAGGTCGCGGTAGAGGCCGCGGTATTCCTCGTCGGTGAAGTCGACCCGGTATTCGACACCGTCCGGGCCGGTGACGCTGTCGATGCGCTCACCCGTCGGGGTGAGCAGCTGCACCAGCTCCGGGTCGCCGGTCGGGGCCTTCCTGGATCGGGGTGCGGCTCGTCGGCCGCGGGTGCTGGCCCCGGGGTCGCCCTTTGCCATCCGTCTCTCCCTGTCGTGTCTGCGTCGGCACCGGGGGGTCACCCGGCCGCGCGACTCGTGAGCCCGCCCCGGCTGGTGCCGGGATCGGTTCCTGGCGACCGCGCCTAGCCCCGGTGGGGGTTGCCGCGCGGCGTGAGCCGGATTCATGGCCGAACCCGGTTCGGGGAGCGTCGGCGCCCAGTCGCGCCTACCGCGTGGTGCGCGGAGGTCGCGGCTGCACTGCCGTCGTGGGTCCATATTCGCATCATGGGTGAGCCGTCCCACACCCTGCCTGCTCCGCATCCCGGGCCGGGTCCGGTTCGTTACCTGAAATGCCGAGGTGTCTGGTCCAGCGACTCCCGGCCGAACCGATGAGATTTGTCGCCATTCGGTCAGATGGGGTGTTTCGCCACGCGGTGGGGGGTTGGCTGCGGCGCAGCCACTGACCACGCTTTCGGGTGGGCCCCGTGCCGACCTCGGTGGCCCTCCGGGCTGCTCATGGCGGTCCCGGCCCCGGTGACGGCGAGGAGTGCGTGTGTCGGAACCAGCTGAGGGCGCGGAGACACCCGGTCGGCACCGGCCACCGGACGGTTACCGCCGAGTGATCGGCGCCCACCGGGCGGTACACACCGCCGGCCCCTCCCGGGGCTACCTGCTGACGGTCGCCCTGCTGGCCGGTACGGCCTCGATGCCGGTGCTGGCCGCGATCAGCACCGGCTCGGCGACCGTGGGCAGCACCGCTCTGCCGGACAGCGGCACCCCCTTCATCCCGACGCCCTCCGTGGGGCCGGTGGTCATTCCGCCACCGCCCACCGTCGCCGCGACCGCCACCTCGACGGCCTTACCCTCGACCGCCCCGGCCGCCCCGCCGGTCGGCCCGATCGACCGGCACGACCCCGGGCCGGGCCCCGCTCCGGTGGACCTGACCCCGCAGCGTCAGGTGGCCCCACCGGCGAACTCTCCCCGGCCACCGCTGCTCACCCCCGCGCCGTACCCACGCCCCAGCCCGGCGCCCACCCCGAGCCGACCACTGCCGGGCACCTCGCCCACACCCACGCCGAAGCCGACCCCCACCTCCCCGAGCGAACCCGCGACCCCCTCCGTGCCGCCCGATCCGCCGGTCGAGCCCAGTGCCTCCCCGAACGACCCGCCGGCCGAGCCCACCGCCTCAGCGGATCCGCCGAACACGACCGATCCGGAGGCCAGCACCCCACCCTCCGCCACGACGGATCCGTCCATATCGGCGCACCCCGGTAGCCCGGCGGAACCCGGCGCCTCGGCCGAGCCGGCCCCCACCGCCGAACACTGAGGAAGCACCCTTCGCCGACGGTACGGTGAGCACGGCGGCACATCGCCCTCGACGGACCGGAGCGAAGCGGGGGATCGGATCTTGGTCGACCGTGACCTGGCCACCGACGAGGTCGCTGCGGTCCGGCCCGGCCCAGGGCTGCGACTGGCCCGGATCGTCACCGAGTTGACCGCGCCCGCCGTCCTGGTGTCGCTGCTGACCGTGGTGATCGGCTGGCACAGCGCCCAGGGCACGGCGCGCGGTCTGGGCTGGGGCCTGGTAGCCGTGGTCTTCGTCAGCCTGATCCCGATGGCGTACATCCTGGGCGGGGTGCGCCGGGGCCGGCTCACCGATCATCACATCCGGGTACGCGAACAACGGCGGGTGCCGCTGCTGTTCGGGCTCGGTTCGGTCGCCGCCGGGCTGGCCCTGCTAGCCGTGCTCGGCGCACCGAGACCCGTACTGGCACTGGTCGCCGCCGGACTGGTGGGCCTGCTGGTGGCGGTGACGGTAAGCCACTGGTGGAAGATGTCGATCCACTCGGCGGTGGCGGCCGGCACCCTCGTGGTGCTGGTGGTCACCTTCGGTACCTGGCTACTGCTCGCCACCCCGCTGCTCGGACTGGTCGGCTGGTCCCGGGTCCGGTTGGGCGACCACACCCCTGCCCAGGTGCTCACCGGTGGCCTGCTCGGTGCCCTGGTAGCGGCGGTGGTCTACGCCCTGCTGCGCTGACCCGAGGCGGATCAGCCGTCGTCGGCCAGGCGGTGCCGGTTGGCGTCGATCCAGGCGTCCAGGGCCGCCGGGTCGTCCGGGTCCACCCCGTCGGCCATCAACTGCGCCACCGCGGCGGTCGCCGGGCTGCGCCGCTCACCGGTGGCGTAGAGCCGGACGAACTCCGGCACCATCTCCGCGATGGCGGTGTCCGTACCGACGGCGGCCGTCTCCGGCAGGCCACGCTTGCGGGCCGCGTACCCGGCCCAGGCCCGCAGCACCCGGGGCAGCATCGCGGCGTCGTCCATGTCCAGTACCGCCCGGCGGTGTACCCAGTCGAGCAGGAAGAACCCGGCCACGGTCGGGCTCCAGCGCAGGGGGTCGGCGTCGGCGAAGGTGGCCGCATGGTCCAGCAGCAGGCCCAGGCAGAAGTGCAGGGAGGCCAACTCGGCGCCGTCCAGGTCGTCGAACCCCGCCCGGACGGCCTCCGGGGAGGCCAGGAACCGCCGGATCTCATCGGTGCGTACGGCGGCCGGCAGTGGATCGGCGGAGGGCACCGGCGCAGCGCCCTGCCCGGCCGGGAGGATGGCCAGCCGGGCCCCGACCAGGGCGCGATCGGTGGCCAGGGAACTGGTCCCGGGCAACTGCCCCAGTTGGTCGGTGACGGCCAGATGCCGGGTCACCTCGTCGCGCATCCGGCTCGGGTCCTCATCCCGGAACCAGGTCAGTTCGTCCTCGGCACACAACTGCCGCACCTGAGCCAGGATCCGGCTCGCGGGCCCGCCGATGAAGACGTCCTTGGCGATGCCGATGTTGTGGTCCACCAGCGCGATCAGCGCGTGCTCCGGCCCGCCCAGGGTGTCGTCGTAGGCGAAGGTGGCCAGATAGGAGGTCTGGTCGCCGTAGACGTCGCCATACGCCCAGGTGCCGGTTAGGTGCACCCGACCGAGGTGCCCCGACCAGGCTGGGGCGGCGGCACCGGGGCGAACCCGGTCCGCGCCCCTGGCGTCCGGCACCAGGGCGGCGAACACCGCGCGTACGGTCGTCGCGGCCAGGGCCCGCCGTCGGGAGGTCGCCGCCAGGAAGCCGGCCACGAACTCGCGTACGGCCGTCTCCCGGTCGGTCTCCGCGACCTCGTACACGCTGCCCAGCAGCGCCGCACCGAGCATCTCCGCGTCGAGGGCGGTGTCGAGCTTGGTCACGTCGCGGGCGGCGTGCAGCACGGCTTCGTACGGGGTCTGTGGCGTGGCCATGTCCCGACACTACGCCGCCGAGCGCCCGACCAGGGGTCAGCGCAACCCTCTCGGAGCGGTCACCGGTGTCGGGCCACCTCCAGGACGGTCCGGGCGTCGGCGTGCGCGGCGATCACCTCCCGGACCGGTGCCAGCACGTACTCCTCGCCCACCTCGGCCACCGCGCTGGTCAACCGGGCCTCGGCGCGTCGACGGGCCCGTCCGGCGGCCCACCGGGTCACCGGGCGGGTCAGGGCCGCCACCAGCAACCCGGCCAGCAACCCGCCGAGCAGCAGCAGGGTCGGCACGGGCACCTCACCGACCATCGGATGACGCAGTTCCGGCAACCCCAGGGCCCGCAGCGCGTAGCCGAGGGCCAGCCAGCCGAGCCCGGCCACGGCGGCCAGGGTCACCAGCCACTGCACCGCGCCGACCAGTCGCCACCAGAGCCGGGGACGGTCCATCCCCAGGTCGGTGCCGGAGATCGCGCGGTCCAGGGCGTCCGGCAGGTCGCCCAATCGGGACCGGGCCGCCGCGGTGACCGCGTTCGGCCAGCCACTGGGTAGGCCGGCACCGGCCCGCTCGGCCACCGTGCGGACCGCCAGCCCCAACGCGGACCGGTCAGCGGTGCTGGGCTCCGGCACCGAGGTCGCGGCTACCAGACTCGCCGCCTCGGGCGCCGAATCGGATCTGTCGGGAAGGTGCAGCCGACGCAGCGGATCGGGGCGCAGCCGCCGCCAGGCCCGTACCAGCGGCCAGCCGGTGGTCGAGGCGGCCCGATGCCGGTACGCCTGCTCGACCGCCGCCACGACGGTCGGTACCCCCGCGGCGGCGACCAGGGCCCGGTCCAGTGCGGCCACCGAGGGATCGTTCGTGCTCAGCGCCGTCTGCGGGGCACCGACCATCTCGTCCAGGGCGGCGACCACGGCGTCCAGGTCACCGGAGAGCCGGCGCAGGGCGGCCTGCCGCTGGGCGACACTGCGTTCCAACGCCTCGCGCAGCCCCTGGATCCCGGCCGGGTCGGTGATGGTGGTGGGCAGCAGCGGCACCCCGTCGAGCCCGTCGGCGTCGAGCAGTCGGCGCAGGTCGGCCAGCACCCGGGGTACCTCGGCCGGGGGGAGTCGGTCGACCTGGTTGAGCACGACCACGGTCACCTCGCGGTGCCGGCGGAACTCGCGCAGGTAGCTGTCGTGCACCACCCGGTCGGCGTACTTCTGCGGATCGACCACCCAGACCACCAGGTCCACCAGGCCGAGCAGCCGGTCCACCTCCAACCGGTGGGAGTGCTGCACGGAGTCGAAGTCCGGCAGGTCGAGCAGGATCAGCCCGTGCAGGGTGGACTCGTCGTCGCCGTCCAGCGCGCTCTCCCGGACGAACCGGTGCCGGGGCAGTACGCCGAGCCAGTCCAGCAGTCGGGTGCCGCCGTCCAGGGGACCCCACACGCAGGCGTGGGCCACCCCGGTGGTCGGTCGGCGCACCCCGACAGTAGAGAGATCCATCCCGGCCATCGCGTTGAACAGGCTGGACTTGCCGCTGCCGGTCGCCCCGGCGAGGGCCACGACGGTGTGGTCGCGGGAGAGGGACAGTCGGGTACCGGCCCGCTCGACGAGGGTGCGTGCCGGCACCAGCGGAGTGTCCGGCAGTTGGCCGTCGACGATGCCGAGGAACCGGCGGATCGCCTCCAGCCGGGCGACCAACTGGTCGGCGTCCACCCGGCCGTCCGCCCGCAACGCCTCACGCAGGCGTCCGCCCATTCCCATCACGGCCGCTCCCGGCTGGTCCATGCCCTCACGCCGACCGTCCCCGGTCGGCCGGCTCACTCCGGGCGGCGAATCCGCTGCTCACCCGGGCCGCCTCCACCTGCTCGGCGGCCTGGCGCAACGCCGTCGCGGTCTGCGCCAGCGGCCGGACCTGCTCGGTCCGGGTCAGGTAGCGGGCGGCCTCCGCCTCCAGCAGGATCCGCACCCGATTCAGCAGGTCCTCCCGGGCCTTGTCGGCCAGGGTGCGCACCGCCTGGTCGCCGAAGATCGCTTGTAGTACGGCCTGCCCGGCGACCGTGGTACCCGCTCCGGTGGCGATCTCCAGCCCGGTAGGGATGAAGGCGGTCGAGGCGAAGACGGCGATCATGACAACCAGCCCGGTGGCGTTCACCGCGTAGGCCGCCGTACGAGCCACGAACCGCCGGTCACCACCCTCGTCGCGGACCAGCTCCAGCACCCCCCGCTGCCAGTCCCGGACCAGTCGCTCGGCGCGTTCGGGCAGGTCGGCGCCGGGGTGGGCGAGGTCCGGGGTGAGCAGCGCGGCCCCGGCCGGATGGGCCCGCCAGCCGGTGTACGCCTGCTCGGCCGCCTCGGCGGCCACCGCCCGCAGCAGGGTGACCAGTTGGGACTCGATCGCCTCGCGCAACTCGGTGGCGGGGGCCGGACGTCGGCTGAAGGCGGCTACCAGCCGGTCCCGCAGCCGGCCGATGCGCGCCTCCAGGGTGCGGAAGAAGTCACCGGTGCCGACGAACTCCTGCCAGCGGGCCAGCACCTCGCCGCGCAGCAGTCGGCCGTCGCGCAACCCCTGCTCGACCGTCCGGTTCGCGGCCCGGTACGCGGCGCGTACCCGATCATCCAGGGCCTCCGCGGCGGCCACCTGCTCGTCCGCGGCGACCGCCAGGCCCTCCACGGCCGGTTGCAGGGCGGCCAGGGCGCCGCCCAGGGTCTGCCGGATCACCGCCGAACGGGCGTCGGCGTCGGCGGCCAGCCGGGCGAACCAGTCGGACAGGGGTGCGGTGGCCCGGGCGGGCAGCAGACCCTGCCCGTCGACCCAGGTCTCCGGCAGCACGAACAGCGGGGCCGAGCCCAGACCCTGTTCGGCGAGCATCTCGGCCAGGTGGGCGGCCACCTCCTCGGTGGCCTCGGCCGGTACCCGGTCGAGCACCATGGCGATCACCGCGCCCCGGGCCCGGGCGCCGCGCAGCAGTTCCCAGGGCACGGCGTCGGCGTACCGGGCGGCCGTGGTCACGAAGAGCCAGAGGTCGGCGGCGGCCAGCAGTTGACCGGCCAGGGCCCGGTTGGCGTCGACCACGGAGTCGATGTCGGGGGCGTCCAGGAAGGCCAGCCCGGGAGCGAGCGCCGGGGCGGTGACCAGGTGCAGGGTGCCCGGGTCGTCACTGGGCTGGTTGGTACGGGTCAGCCCGGGCAGCAGTTCCCCCCGGCGGAACCAGGGCGAGTCGGCCGGATTGCAGACCAGCACGGGTGAGCGGGTGGTGGGACGCAACACCCCGGCGGCGCTGACCCGGGCCTGCACCAGGCTGTTGACCAGTGTCGACTTGCCGGCACCGGTGGATCCACCGACCACCACGAGCAGCGGCGCGTCCAGGCGGGCCAGCCGGGGCAGCAGATAGTCGTCCAGTTGGGCGGCCAGCGCGGCCCCGGTCCGCTCGGCGGGCTCGGCCGAGGGCAGGACCAGGGGAAAACGGGCGGCCCCGATCGCGGCGCGCAGGCCGGACAGGGCGTCGGGCAGGCGGTCGTCCCCGGCGGGCCGGTCCTCCCCGGCGTCGGTCGGGCCGGTGCGGGCTGCGACGGCGGGCGCGCCGGGAGGTGAGCCGGGATCGCCGTTCGTCGTCACCGCTAAAGCGTGCCCGACCGACACAAGGTAAGACAACCGATCGCCCACCAGGCGGGTTGCGCCTGGTGGGCTCAACCCTGACTTGACGATTACAGTGGGCGTGGCACTATTGAGTCAAGTTCACTCAACTTGAGGTGGGGTCGCAGCGGGCGGCGCCTGCCGGGCGGGGTGACGGGAACCCCGTCACCTGCTCAACGTTACGAAGCGAGGAAGCGAAGATGGCACGTGCGGTCGGTATCGACCTCGGCACGACGAACTCCTGCGTCAGCGTTCTGGAGGGCGGTGAGCCCACCGTCATCGCCAACGCTGAGGGCTCGCGGACGACCCCGTCGATCGTCGCGTTCGCCCGCAACGGCGAGGTGCTCGTCGGCGAGGTAGCCAAGCGTCAGGCGGTGACGAACCCGGACCGGACCCTCCGTTCGGTCAAGCGGGAGATCGGCACCAACTGGTCCGTCGACATCGACGGCAAGAAGTACACCCCGCAGGAGATCTCGGCCCGCACCCTGATGAAGCTCAAGCGGGACGCCGAGGCCTACCTGGGCGAGCAGATCACCGACGCGGTGATCACCGTCCCGGCGTACTTCAACGACGGCCAGCGTCAGGCCACCAAGGAGGCCGGTGAGATCGCCGGCTTCAACGTGCTGCGGATCGTCAACGAGCCGACCGCGGCGGCCCTGGCGTACGGGCTGGACAAGGGCTCCAAGGAGCAGACCGTCCTGGTCTTCGACCTCGGTGGTGGCACCTTCGACGTGTCCCTGCTGGAGCTGGCCGAGGGGGTCATCGAGGTCAAGTCGACAAGCGGTGACAACCTGCTCGGCGGTGACGACTGGGACCAGCGGATCATGGATCACCTGGTCAAGACCTTCCGTGGTGAGCACGGCATCGACCTGTCGCAGGACAAGATGGCGATGCAGCGGCTCAAGGAGGCGGCCGAGAAGGCCAAGATCGAGCTGTCCGCCGCCACCACCACCAACATCAACCTGCCGTACATCACCGCCGGTGCGGCCGGCCCGCTGCACCTGGACGTGACCCTCAGCCGGGCCGAGTTCCAGCGCATGACGCAGGACCTGCTGGACCGCTGCAAGGGCCCGTTCGAGCAGGCCGTCAAGGACGCCGGGATCAAGGTCTCCGACGTCGACCACGTGATCCTGGTCGGCGGCTCGACCCGGATGCCGGCCGTGACCGACCTGGTCAAGCAGATGACCGGTCGGGACCCCAACAAGGGCGTCAACCCGGACGAGGTCGTCGCCGTCGGCGCCGCCCTCCAGGCCGGTGTGCTCAAGGGTGAGGTCAAGGACGTCCTGCTGCTCGACGTGACCCCGCTGAGCCTGGGCATCGAGACCAAGGGCGGCATCTTCACCAAGCTGATCGAGCGCAACACCACCATCCCGACCAAGCGGTCCGAGGTGTTCACCACCGCCGACGACAACCAGCCCTCCGTGCTGATCCAGGTCTTCCAGGGTGAGCGCGACATCGCGGCGTACAACAAGAAGCTCGGCACCTTCGAGCTGACCGGTCTTCCGCCGGCCCCGCGTGGGGTGCCGCAGATCGAGGTCACCTTCGACATCGACGCCAACGGCATCGTCAACGTCCACGCGAAGGACCTGGGCACCGGCAAGGAGCAGAAGATGACCATCACCGGCGGCTCCTCGCTGCCGAAGGATGACATCGAGCGGATGCGCCGGGACGCCGAGGAGCACGCCGAGGAGGACAAGCGCCGCCGCGACGAGGCGGAGGCCCGCAACGTGGCCGAGGCCCTCCAGTGGCAGACCGAGAAGTTCCTCGCCGAGAACGGCGACAAGCTCCCCGCCGAGAACCGCGAGAAGCTCAACGAGGCCCTCGGTGAGCTGCGTGGTGCCCTGGGTGGCAGCGACATCGAGAAGATCAAGTCGGCCCACGAGCGGCTGGCGCAGGTCTCGCAGGAGGCGGGCTCGCTGCTCTACGCCCAGCAGGGCGAGCAGGCCCAGCCGGGTGACCCCGGTGCCGCTGGTGCCGCCGGTGCGGCCGGTGCCGGTGCGACCGGTGCCGGTGCGACCGGTGGAGCCCAGGCCGGTGCCCGGCCCGGTGCGGACGACGTGGTCGACGCGGAGATCGTCGACGAGGACAAGAAGTGAGGGTCCGGACTGCGCAGACTCACGGGCAGAGGGATGAGGTAGTCGTATGACGGAGAAGCCACGAGCCGCTGACCCGGGTGACACCGGGTCGGCGCCGGGTGGCTCGGCGTCGGAGCCGGCCACCGGTGACGCGCCGCGGGTCGTCATCCGCAACAACCGCAAGATCAACAAGTCCGCCGAGGCGGCCGGTGCGGCTGCCGACGCCGAATCGGACGTCTCGGCGGAAGGTCTGGTCGAGGACGCCGAGGTGGTGGTCGACACCATGAAGGTCGAGGCCTCCGCGTTGAGCGAGCCCGCCACCGAGGGCCCGCCGGTGGTGGACTCCCCGGCCAGTCCGGTCGGGGAGCCCACGGCCGAGGAGGCAGCGGAGGGGGCGGCCGGTGACCTTGCGGCGCTCCGCTCCGACCTCGAGGAGCGCACCCGGGACCTTCAGCGGGTCACCGCCGAGTACGCCAACTACCGCAAGCGGGTGGAACGGGACCGTGGGCTGGTCACCGAGCAGGCGACCGGCTCCGTGCTCGCCGCCCTGCTGCCGATCCTGGACGACCTGGACCGGGCCCGGGAGCATGGCGACCTGGTCGGCCCGTTCGGGTCGGTGGCCGAGCAACTGATCACCGCGTTGGGCAAGTTCGGTCTGACCCCCTTCGGGGAGCAGGGCGATCCGTTCGACCCGACCCGGCACGAGGCGGTGGCCCACCAGACCTCGCCCGAGGTCACCGAACCGACCTGCGTGCAGGTGATGCGGCGGGGCTACCAGATGGGCGAACGACTGCTGCGGCCGGCGATGGTCGCGGTGGCCGATCCGGAATAGTGCGCGACGGTGCATCGGGCCGTCCCGTCCGCCGAGTCAGGGCGGGCGGGACGGCCCGGCAGTGGGGAGGAGGTGGACGTTGAGTTCCAAGGACTGGATCGAGAAGGACTACTACGCGGTCCTGGGCGTGGCGAAGACCGCCTCCGCTGACGAGATCAAGAAGGCGTACCGGAAGCTGGCCCGTGAGTCCCATCCGGATCACAACCCCGGCGACCCCAAGGCCGAGGAACGCTTCAAGGCGGTCTCCGAGGCGTACGCCGTGCTGGGCGAGGACACCAAGCGCCGCGAGTACGACGAGATGCGTTCGCTGTTCGGGTCGGGTGCGTTCCGTCGGGGCGCCCGCCAGGGCGGTCAGCCCGGTGGGACGCCCTTCGACGTCTCCGACCTGTTCGGCGGGGCCTCTCCCGGCGGCGGTCGGTTCGCCGGGGGCAACATCTCCGACCTGTTCAGTTCGATCTTCTCGGGCGGCCAGGGTGGCGCCGGGGGCGGTGCGCCCGGTCCGGCACGAGGACGGGACGTCGAGACCGAGGTGGCCCTCGACTTCAATGACGCCGTCCGGGGAGTGACCCTGCCCTTGACCCTGCGGGCCCCCGGGGTCTGCGACACCTGCCACGGCAACGGTGCCAAGCCGGGCACCCAGCCGCGGGCCTGTCCGGTCTGTCACGGGGCCGGGGTGACCACCCGCAACCAGGGCGCCTTCAGCTTCTCCGAGCCCTGCCGCAACTGCCAGGGGGTCGGCACGGTCGTCGACGAGAAGTGCCCGGAGTGCCAGGGCACCGGTGGGGTGACCAAGACCCGTACCCTCAACGTCCGCTTCCCGGCGGGGGTGGCCGACGGCCAGCGGATCCGGCTGGCCGGCCGGGGTGAACCGGGTGCCCGTGGCGGCCCGGCAGGCGACCTGTTCGTGCAGGTCAAGGTACGGCCCGACGATCTGTTCGGGCGCACCGGCGACGACCTCACCCTGACCGTGCCGATCACCTTCACCGAGGCGGTGCTCGGCACTGATCTGCGGGTGCCGACCCTCGACGGTGCGGTGACCCTGCGGGTGCCGCCGGGCACCCCCAGCGGGCGGGTCCTGCGGGCTCGGGGCAAGGGGGTGACTCGCCGCGACGGGCAGGCCGGGGACTTGCTCGTCACCCTGGAGGTGGTGGTGCCGGCCCGGGTGTCCGACGAGGCGCGGGCGGCCCTGGAGGCCTTCGCCGCGCAGACCCCGCCGGCGGCCAGGGAACATCTCGACGCACGGGTGCGTCGGTTCAGTTGACTCGGTGAAGCGGTGCGGAGGTGAGCGGGATGGACGGGTTCGGCGGTTCGGATGACCCCGCCTACGAGGCCAAGGTGCTGATGATCTCGGCTGCGGCGCGGATGGCGGGGATGCATCCCCAGACCCTGCGTCAGTACGACCGGCTGGGCCTGGTGCAGGCCGGCCGGGCGGCCGGTGGCGGGCGCCGGTACAGCGTCCGGGACGTGGTGCTGTTGCGCGAGGTGCAGCGGCTCAGTCAGGACGACGGGGTCAACCTGGCCGGGATCAAGCGGATCATCGGCCTGGAACAGCTGTTGGAGCAGGCCCAGCAGCGGGTGGCCCAGTTGGAGGCGGAGCTGGAGGCGGTGTACCGGCGGATGGCCGAACTGGAGTCGTTGGCCCGCTTCCCCGGCCGTGACCTGGTGCCGACCAACCGGACCTCCACCGCCCTGGTGGTCTGGCGCCCGCGCCGCAGCCCCGACCGCTGACCAGGCGGTCTGCGCGGCTGCTCAGCTCCGCCGCAGCGGACACCGGATCGATGGCCGGAAGGCGAAGCCCGTTTCCCCGAATCCGAGCGGGGGACGGGCTGCCTTCGTTAGCCTCCACGACAAGGGGCCTGACCATTTCGATCCGGTCTCCTGGCTGGCGGGAGGAGCCATGACGGAAGCGGCGAGAAAGGTGGCCGAAGAGGCGGAGCACCGGTTCGACGATCTGACCGAGCGGGTCCGGGAGCGATTCGACCGGATCCTCAAGGGGCGCTTCTCCGATCAGGTCACCTCCGGCCGCTTCGGTGGCCCTGCCCGGCCCGCCAACCGCGGCGACGGTGGCGACCGCCGGGTACGGCCGGTGCCAGGTGGCCGGGGCGGACACGGCGCCGGTCAGGTACGCACCGACCAGCACCGCCGCGCCGGGGGCGGATCGCGTTGACGTGCGGGCCGGGAGCCACGGGGGGTCCCGGCCCGTTCGCGCGGTGACTGCGGCCAGCCGGTCACCTGAGCACGGGGGACGGACCCGCAGCAGGCGGAGCTACAGCCGGCGGAGCTACAGCCGGCGGTCCTCCCGGACCAGCCCGCCCTCACACCATTCCCGGTAGACGAACAACTCCGGACGGGCCAGCAGTACCCGGCTGTTGTGTGCCCAGGTACGCATCAGTTCGTCGCCGTTGCGCTCGGCCTGGTCCACCAGCTTGCGGAAGCGTCGCCGAGGATGTGCCCGGAAGTTCGTCCGGATGCCGTCGGCCGCGTAGATGTAGAGGCAGTGCAGGGCGAACCGGCGGGCCGGACAGCCCGGATCCATGGCCAGCTCGAACAGGGTCATCACCAGCCGGTCACCGGAGACCAGCAGATCCCAGTCCGGGGGCATGGAGGTCAACGGCACCGAGTCGGGGTTGTACGCCCAGGTCCGCAGTTCCGTCGGGCTGGGGTCCACGGGGTTGGCGAAGCCGCGGAACGTTGACTCCTGCACGCTCACCGGCCAACCTTCCGCTCTACCCGCGGGGCGTCGTCCGCCTGCCGCGAACCCTGGCTGCTGGGGCGACACGGTAACGCGGTACCGACGGGTACGGGTAGCCCCTGCCCGAAGCATCTTCACCGTCCGTTGGACGGGTCGGATCCTCCGTACGACCGATCTCACGCGGGGCGGGGCCGCAGTTCCGTCATCAGGTCGTGGTGAACCTCTCAGGCTGGTGACGCTAGCCTGACCGGCACGAAGACCAGCTCAGGTGACGGAGACTGGATGATCACCCGATCAAGACGTGGGATGGCGCTGCTGGCCGTGGTGCCGGTGCTGGCGGGTTGCTCGATCGGGGACATCCGTCGGCCCCCGCCCACCCCGGTGCCCTCGACATCGACGCCGTCGAGTCCGGCCCCGACCCGGATCGCGGAGATCCGGGCCAGCCGACTCGCCGTACCGCAGCGCTACGACGAGCCGCATGTCGAGTTCGTCGACGCCGCGCGGGGCTACGCCCTGTTCGGCTCCTGCGAGGGCCGGCCCCCCGGACCGGACTGCCCCGCCCTGATCTTCACCACCGGGGACGGCGGCCGGTCCTGGCAGGGCCTCCGGCATCCCAAGCCGGTCGCCGACAACCAGCAGTTGTACGCCGTGCCGGGGATGTTGGCCCTGTGGGCCGAACCGCACGGCTGGTGGACCTCCACCGACGAGGGTCGGACCTTCCAGCACAGCCCGGGTGAGGCCGCGCCGCAGCAGTGGCAGGCCAGCCAGGGCAGGTTCCAGATCATCGAGGAGACCGGCAAGGTCGGCCGGTGGACCGGCAAGAGGTTGCGTCCCCTGGCCACCCAGCCGCCGCTGCCCAGGCTGGACTCGGTGGCGCTGGGCGAGGGGTGGATGGTCCGCGACGGTAAGGAGTACCGTGGGCCGCTGGTGGCGGCCGGGGCGGGCGAGGACGGTAGGCCGTACGCCGCGATCTCCTGGGACGAGGGGCGGCGCTGGCAGTCGACCTCGCTGCCCGCCCACGACGGCGCGGTGTGGATGGTCCGGGCAGAGGCGGTGGCCGGGGAACTCTGGCTGGTCGGGGAGGCGGAGAACCGGGTCGACTTCCCGGCGCTGTGGCACCTGGAGGGCGACACCTGGCGAGGGGTGCGCGCCGAGGGGCAGCCGGGCGCCGGACGGGTCGTTCCGTTGGGCTCCGGAATCGTGGCGGTGGTCAGCTCGCGCGGTGCGGGGGCCCTGCTCGGCGGCCGGTACCTCGACCTGTCCTGGCCGGTGACCGACCGGCATCACCTGCGGCGACTGCCCGACGACACCCTCTTCGCCGGCACCTCGGACAGCATCCTGCTAGGCCTGGGTCAGCTCGGCGACCGCACCTGGGTGCAGGTGGTGCTGGAGCGGGGCTGAGGTGTCGCTGTGGGGTAGCTCACACCCCTAGGGTTGAGCGGAATAGACTCAACTCTGGTTCTGTCGGTACCAGTGGACACGCCGAACCAGGGGAGCCCATGAACACCGAACGCCTCACCACCCGCAGCCGCGAAACCATCACCGGTGCCGTCACCCTGGCCAACCAGCGCGGGCACGCCACCGTGGAACCGTGGCACCTGCTGCTCTCGCTGCTGGACACCGAGGGCTCGACCGCTGCCGGCCTGCTGCGCGCTGTCGGGGCCGACCCCGCCGAGCTGCGCCGCGCCGCCCAGCGGGCCCTCGACGCGTTGCCCGCCGCCCGGGGTTCCAGCATCGCCGAGCCGACCCTGGCCCGGGAGTTCGTCAACGCCATCGGTGCGGCCGAGCAGATCGCCCGCCCGCTGGGCGACGAGTACACCTCCACCGAACACCTGCTGGCCGGGCTGGCCCGGGTGGGTGGCGCGGTCTCCGGGGCGCTGAAGGCCGCCGGGGCCACCGAGGAGACCCTGGTGGCCGCCTTCCCGACCGTACGGGGCGGGGACCGCCGGGTAACCAGCGCCGACCCGGAGCAGACCTACCAGGCCCTGGCCAAGTACGGGGTGGACCTGACCGCGAGTGCTCGGGACGGCAAGATCGACCCGGTGATCGGCCGGGACTCCGAGATCCGTCGGGTGATCCAGGTGCTGTCCCGGCGTACCAAGAACAACCCGGTGCTGATCGGCGAGCCCGGCGTGGGCAAGACCGCCATCGTGGAGGGCCTGGCCCAGCGCATCGTCGCCGGTGACGTGCCGGAGTCGCTGCGCGACAAGAAGCTGGTCTCGCTCGACCTGGGGGCGATGGTCGCCGGCGCCTCCTACCGGGGGCAGTTCGAGGAGCGGCTCAAGTCCGTCCTGGAGGAGATCAAGAACTCCGACGGGCAGGTCATCACCTTCCTCGACGAGCTGCACACCGTCGTCGGCGCCGGCAAGGGCGAGGGCTCGATGGACGCCGGCAACATGCTCAAGCCGATGCTGGCCCGTGGTGAGCTGCGCATGGTCGGTGCGACCACCCTGGACGAGTACCGCGAGCACATCGAGAAGGACCCGGCCCTGGAACGCCGCTTCCAGCCGGTGCTGGTCGGGGAGCCCACCGTCGAGGACACCATCGGCATCCTGCGCGGGCTCAAGGAGCGCTACGAGGTGCACCACGGCGTACGCATCACCGACGCTGCCCTGGTCGCCGCCGCCGCGCTGTCCGACCGGTACATCACCGACCGGTTCCTGCCGGACAAGGCGATCGACCTGGTGGACGAGTCGGCCTCCCGACTCCGGATGGAGATCGACTCCCGGCCGGTAGAGGTGGACGAGATCGAGCGGGCGGTTCGCCGGCTCGAAATCGAGGAGATGGCTCTGGCCAAGGAGTCGGACCCGGCCTCCGCCGAGCGCCTGGACCGGTTGCGCAAGGAGTTGGCCGACAAGCGCGAACAGCTCACCGCCCTGTCCGAGCGGTGGAAGCTGGAGAAGGCCCACATCACCAAGCTCTCCACCGCCAAGGAGGAGTTGGAACGCCTGGGCGGTGAGGCCGAGCGGGCCGAGCGGGACGGGGAGTTGGAACGCGCCGCCGAGCTGCGGTACGGCCGCATCCCGGCGCTGAACAACGAGCTGAAGCAGGCGGCGGAGGAACTGGCCCGGCTCCAGGCCGACGGCGCGATGCTCAAGGAGGAGGTCGGCGCCGACGACATCGCCGCCGTGGTCGCCTCCTGGACCGGCATTCCCGCCGGTCGGCTGCTGGAGGGCGAGACCGCCAAGCTGCTGCGGATGGAGGAATCCCTGCGGGAGCGGGTGGTCGGCCAGGCCGAGGCGGTCGGCGCGGTCTCCGACGCGGTGCGCCGGGCTCGGGCGGGGGTCGCCGACCCGGACCGCCCGACCGGCAGCTTCCTGTTCCTCGGTCCCACCGGCGTCGGCAAGACCGAGCTTGCCAAGGCGCTCGCCGAGTTCCTCTTCGACGACGAGCGGGCCATGGTCCGCATCGACATGAGCGAGTACGGCGAGAAGCACTCCGTGGCCCGGCTGGTCGGTGCCCCACCCGGGTACGTCGGGTACGAGGAGGGCGGCCAGCTCACCGAGGCGGTACGTCGCCGGCCCTACTCGGTGATCCTGCTGGACGAGGTGGAGAAGGCCCACCCGGACGTCTTCGACATCCTGCTCCAGGTGCTCGACGACGGTCGGCTCACCGACGGCCAGGGCCGTACGGTCGACTTCCGCAACGCGATCCTGATCCTCACCTCCAACCTGGGATCGGCGGTGATCAGTGACCTGACCCTGCCTGAGGAGCAGCGCCGCGAAGGGGTGCTGGCGGTGGTCCGGTCGCACTTCAAGCCGGAGTTCCTCAACCGGCTGGACGACATCGTGGTCTTCGCCGCACTCCAGGGCGAGGACCTGCGGGCCATCGTGGACATCCAGATCTCCCGGCTGCGGCGTCGGCTCGCCGACCGTAGGTTGACCCTCGAGGTCACCGACGCCGCGCGCACCTGGCTGGCCGAGCACGGGTACGACCCGATCTACGGCGCCCGGCCGCTGCGTCGGCTGGTCCAGTCCGCGATCGGTGACCAGCTCGCCAAGGCCCTGCTCGCCGGCACGATCCGCGACGGTGACCCGGTGCGGGTCGACCTGGCCGACAGCAAGGACGGTCTCTCGGTGACGGCCGCCTGACGGTCGCATCCACCCAGCGGGGCCCGCATCGCGTCCAGTCGCGCTGCGGGCCCCGAGTGGTTACGGGGGCCCGGAGTCGCTACGGGCCCCCCGGGTCGTTGCGGGCCGGGCGGCGTCGGACGGGGTGCGCCGCCCGCCAGGTCGGGTCAGGATGGAGACATGTTCGGGATGGGACGACAGCACGACGAGTTGGCGGCGGCGATGGCGGCCCTGGCCGAGGCCGAGACCCTCACCTTCGGCGGGGTGGGACTGGCCGGGACGATGTTGCCGGAGACCGAGGCGTACCAGCACATCGAGCAGGCGGCGGCCGACCGCCCCGAGGAGGTACGCGGACAGCTCGAACGGCTGCTGTCGGCGGGTTCACCGGCCGCCCGGGTGTACGCGGCCACCCTCCTGGAACGGCTCGACCCGCAGGCCGGGCAGGTGGCCTGGGAGCGCCTGCGCGCCGACCCGGCGCCGCTGCAGACCGCCACCGGCTGCGTCCTGGACACCACCACGGTCGGGGCGTACGCCGCGAACCGACTCGCCGAATCCTGAACCCTGTCCGGCCCGCACCGCGCACCTCGGGCCCGCCTGGACCGATCTCGGAGGTGACCAGCTGGAAAAGCCGATGCTGTACCTGTTGACGGCGCTGGGATGCCTGCTCGGGTTGACCCTGGTGGCCATGCTGCTCGGTCGGCGGGGACCCACCATCGGGCGGTCGCCCGGCCCGCGGGTCGATCCTCGCCGGATCGAGGTCGGGGACATCGTCGAGATCGGCGACCTGACCTATCCGGTACGCGGCTCGATCCGCCTGGTCGAGGGCGAGTGGACCTGGGCCGAGCATCTGCTCGACGATCCCGACGGCCGCCGCCGACTGTCCGTGGCGGAGAGCCCCGAGTTCGAACTGGTGCTCTGGTGGTCCGAATCCGGGGACGCCGGCACGGCCGGGGCCCCTGTGATCGAGTTCGCCGGCCGACGGTTCAGCTGGCGCGAGTCCGGCGAGGCCCGCTACACCGCCACCGGCGGCACCGGGCTGGCCCCCAGCGGGATCATGCGCTACCACGACTACCGCGCGCCCGGCGGCGCCCGGCTCACCTTCGAGGCGTACGGCGAATCCGGTTGGCAGGTGGCCCGGGGCGAGCGGTTGGATCGCGCGGAGGTGATCGTCCATCCCCAGAGCCGATGATGCGTCACCACAGGTGACGCGCGGTACGGCACGTCACCTGTGCCGTGCCGAACTGGTCGGGTGCCGATACGGTGATGCGCGTTGCAAGGAAGGAGAGAGATGGCCGATCCTCAGAGCACCCCAACCCGGTCACGTCCGGGTGTGGTGAGCATTTCCACGTATTTGCTGTTGCTGTTCGCAGTTTGCCAGCTGATCAGCGCAATCATCACCTTGGCCACCATCGGCGACGTACGCGACGCGATGGAGGACGCGCTACGGGACAGCGGGAGCGAAGGGCTGGAGGGGATCGCGGACCTGACGGTCGCCGTCGGTGTCGGCAGCGCCCTGCTCACCTTGGCGTTGGCGCTGGCCGTGGCCGGTCTGGGCCTGGTGAACCTGCGAGGTAAGAACGGCTCGCGCATCGCCACCTGGATCGTGGGCGGCATCCTGTTCTGCTGCAACGGGTTCAGCCTCCTCAGCGGCCTGGGCGGGGGCCTCACCACTCCGGCCGACACCAGCGGAGACATGCCGAGCCCTGAGGAACTCCAGCGTCGGGTCGAGGAGGCCCTGCCCTCCTGGGTCACCCCGGTCACCGTGCTGCTCGGGGTGATCAGCCTGATCTCGCTGCTGGCGGCGCTGATCCTGCTGGCCCTACCGAAGGCCAACGAGTTCTTCCGCAAGCCGACCCCCCAGTGGGAGCCACCGACTCCCGGCGCCACCTACCCCGGCGCGCCGGGGTACCCGGGCTACCCCCCGGCTCCGGGCGGCTACCCCGGTCAGCCGGGCGCGCACCCCGGCCAGCCAGGTGGTTACCCCGGTCAGCCGGGCGCTCACCCCGGCCAGCCGGGCGGCTACCCCGGCCAGTCGGGTGAACCCGGCTACCCGCCCCCGCCCGGTCAGCCTGGGCAGCAGTCCGGCGAGCCCGGTTACCCGCCGATTCCCGGCCAGCCCTCCTCCGGTCAGCCCGGCGACCAGGGTGGACCGAATCCGCCGGGACAACCGGGTTCTCAGCCGCCCGGCGGCAACCCCAGCTGATCGAGGGCTGACGGCACGGTCCGGCCCGCTTCCGGAGCCTCGACACGCCCGAAGGTCACGACGGTGACAGTCCCTCCGAGTAGGTTGCTTCCCGAACGCCTACCGGAGGGACTCGTCGTGTCGTACCCCGCACAGGCGCCGGTTCGTCGGCCCAGGGTGCTCTGGCTGGCCGTGGCACTGCTGGCGGTGATGGCGATCGGGGCCCTCGGGTACGCCCTGGCCGGCCTGCTCATCTTCGGTGGGGTCGGAGATCGGCTGCGGGAGGCGGCCGTCGGTGCCCAGGTGAGCGCCAGCGAGGTGGACATGATGGCCACCCTGGTGCGGACCTCGATCCTGGTGTCGGTGATGGTCAGTGGGCTGGCCGGGCTCCTCCTCGCCGGTCTGGCCCTCGGCGTGGCGGCAGGTCGGCAGGGCGCCCGGGTGGGCACCTGGGTGGTGGCCGGGTTCGGGATGCTGTTCGGTTGCTGCGGCCTCGTGGTGCAACTCCTCCAGCGGGTCACCCCGATAGATCTCGGCAACGACCAGGCCACCGCCGAACTCTTCGGACTGACCGGGGACGCCTACCCCTCCTGGTGGATTCCGCTCACCGTGACCCTTTCGGTCGGCCAGGTGCTCGGTTACCTTGTGGTAGCCATACTGCTGGCGTTGCCCTCGGTCGGTGCCTCGTTCCGTCGTCCCGTCCCGCCGGTGCGGACGCCTGCTCCACCCCCGACGGGACCATCCGCCCCGCACCACTATCCGCCGTATCCCGATCCGCCGAGGTGAGCAGTTCCGTGACGCCCGAGCCAGTCCCCTCCGATCCTTCGGACGTCGGGCGCTGGGCACTGATCACCGGGGCGACCGCAGGCATCGGAGCGGCCTTCGCGCAGCGACTGGCCACCGACGGGTGGCACCTGGTGCTGGTCGCCCGTGACCGCACCCGGCTGGCGGCTCAGGCCGCCGAGTTGACCGGTCGGTACGGCGTGCAGACCGAGGTCCTGACCGCCGATCTGTCCACGGACGACGGCTGCGAGCTGGTGGAGGAACGACTGGCCGCCGACCCGTCGGTCGAGTTGCTGGTCAACAATGCCGGAATCAGCCTGAACACTTCCTTCCTGCGGTCCTCCGTGGCGGACGAGACCCGTTTGCTCCAGCTCAACGTGCACGCGGTCATGCGACTGACCCTGGCCGCGCTGAAGATGATGACCGAGCGGCGCAGTGGGGCAGTGATTAATGTCTCCTCCGTGGCCGGATTCGGCGCCCTCATGCCCGGATCGACGTACTCGGCCAGCAAGGCCTGGGTCATCAATTTCAGCGAGTCGGTGGGCCAGGCCGCGCGTCCCTTCGGGGTACGGGTGATGGCCCTCTGCCCCGGCTACACGCGCACGGAGTTTCACCAACGGGCCGGCATCGACATGTCGAAAACCCCGGAATGGATGTGGCTCAGCGCCCCGGCCGTGGTCGACGATGCCTTGCGTGACCTGGGAAAAGGCAAGTTCATCAGTGTCCCGTCGTGGAAGTACAAGCTGGCGGTGGTCGGCTTGCGACACGCACCCCGTCGACTGCTCGAACTGGTGGCCCGGGACACCCGGGGCCGCATCGGTCGGGATCGAGGCTGACCGGCTGGGCGGGAGCGCGCGATTCCGGAGTGGATCACCGGATCCGCGTCAGTGGGTGACCCACTGTAACGGGCATCGTCATTCATCGGTCGCCCGGAAGAGTTGCCGCAGGTAGCCCGCGCACGCGGCGTACAGGTATGCGCAGTACCCTCTACCCCCATGGGGGACCACGACGACCTGCGTAAATTCATCTCTGACCTGGCTGTGGTCCACGGCCGGGTGGTGCTCTCCTCAGGGCAGGAGGCCGACTGGTACGTCGACCTCAGGCGCGTCACACTCCATCACCGGGCGGCACCGTTGGTCGGCCGGGTGATGCGGGAACTGACCGCCGACTGGTCTTACGACGCAGTCGGTGGTCTGACTCTGGGCGCTGATCCGATCGCTCTGTCGATGCTGCACGCTCCCGGGCGTCCGTTGGACGCTTTCGTGGTGCGCAAGGCGGGCAAGGCGCACGGGCTACAGCGGAGGATCGAGGGTCCTGAGGTGGCCGGTCGTCGGGTGTTGGCGGTGGAGGACACCTCCACTACCGGTGGAAGTGTGTTGACCGCTGTCGAAGCACTTCGCGAGGCCGGGGCCGATGTCGTGGGGGTCGCCGTTATCGTTGACCGTGGTGCCGGCGATGCGGTGCGAGCCGCCGGATTGTCCTATCGGGCGGCCTATACGTTGGCTGACCTCGGCCTTGTGGCGTAAAAGTTTGCCGATTCGGATCTGCTGATATGCAGGCGGATCGATGCTGCTGGTGGAAGGATGGAATACGTGGGAACTGCGTTGGCCGAAATGACTATGCCTCAGATCTCGCCGCTTGCCGGTGAGCCGATCGAACGTGCCGATGCCGAGCGGCTGGCCGGGGTCCTCAAGGCCCTTGCCGACCCCGCCCGGTTGCGGCTGCTCAGCCTGATCCAGTCGGCGCCAGAGGGCGAGGCGTGCGTGTGCGATCTGACCGCACCGCTCGGCCTCTCCCAGCCGACGGTCAGCCACCACCTGCGGATCCTCACCGAGGCCGGCTTGCTGGAGCGGGAGAAGCGCGGTGTGTGGGCCTACTACCGACTGGTCCCGAGCGCGATCGCCACGATCGCCGACCTGCTGACCCCGCCGCGTAAGCGGGCCACCAAGAAGGCTCGCTGACTCGCCGCCGCCTGGTGGCTACCCGTGGGCAGCCACCAGGCGGCGAGGTCAGCGCAGCTGAGGGGTTTCGTACGCCTCCTCGGTGAGGTCCTGCGCGGCGCGGCGAAGCCGTCGACGCTCGGCGATGACCATCGCCGCGACCACGGCGACCCCGACCAGGAACAGCGCGACGATGGGCAGGATGTTGTCGCCCGGGGCGTGCAGGTTCCGCTCGTCGGACTGCCATGGCCACAGTGCCCGCAGGCTGCCCAGCAACGCACCGGACATCACCGCGAGGGTCATCCGACGGTGCTGTTCCAGCAGCCATTGAAGCAGCTTGACGAAGAGCGACAGGCCGATCACCATGCCGGTCGCGAAGATCGCCAGGTAGCCGAAGTCGCGGTCGTTCAAGGCGGTGATCGTCGGCTCGTACAGGCCCACGGTCAGCAGCAGGAACGACCCGGACACCCCGGGCATCACCAGGGCGCAGACCGCCACGGCCGCGGCCACCAACACGATCAGCGGATGCGGATCCAGGGTGGCCTGCGGCAGGCCGGTCAAGGCGAACGCGCCCACCGCGGCGAGGACCAGGCCGGTGATCTCCTTCCACCGCCAGGGTGCGCCGACCATCGAGACCGGTACCAGCACCGAGGCGAGCACCAGCCCCAGGAAGAGCCCTCGGGTCTGCTCCGGATAGTCGGTGAGCAGCGGTTCCAGGGTCTTGGCGGCGATCAGCAGACCGGGCACCATGCCGATCAGCAGCGGGATGACCACCTCCCAGTGCACCTGGCGGAGTTGCTGCTTGGCGCGGGTCCCGCCGCGCCTGCGCGGCAGATCCGCCGCGGCGTACCGGGCGGCACTCACGACATGTCCGGCGGACGCGATGACCCGCTCGTACACGCCGGTGACCAGGGCGATCGTCCCGCCGCTGATCCCGGGTACCGCCTCGGCCACACCGATGGCAGCTCCGCGTAGACCGTGCCCCAACCGTTCGCCCAAAGCCATGAATAGTCCGTTCCGTCGATCGCCGGAGGTCACCCGGACGGCCTCCGACGGGGTCACCCAGGCTACCGGTTGATGATCCGTCCGCCCGGCGCGGTCACAGCCGAGGGTCGACCGGCTCGGACTCACAGGCCAGGATCGCGAAGACGAACTCGTGTCGGCGCCACAGCGGTGCCCCCTCGGCCAGGGCGTCCAGCGCGGCCAGCCCCAGGGCGTGCTCGCGCAGGGCCAGGCCCCGCTTGCGGCCCAGGGACCGGCCCCGCAGGGTGGCCAACTGCCCCGGATCGAGATAACTCGGGCCGTAGATGAGCCGCAGATACTCCCGTCCTCGACACTTGATGCCCGGCTGGAGCAGGGCACCCCTGGCGTTGCGGGCCGCCGGGCCGGCGTACGGCTTGACGACCATGCCCTCACCGCCCTCGGCGGTCAAGGTCGACCACCACTGGGTGGCGGCGCGTACCGCCTCGGTGTCGGAGAGGTCGACGACCTGACGACGGGTGGGGGTGAACAACTCCGGGTCCGCCGCGCAGAGCCGGTCGGCCAGGGCCAGGTGCCAACTGTGATCCCGGTCGGCGTAGCTGGCCTTCCGACCCGCCAGCACCACGAAGGGTGCCAGGGTCACGCCCCGCAGGCCCTCCGTCGGACGCACGTACGCCCGGTAGGCCGCCGTGTAGGCCAGCAGGTCCTCGCGTCGCCCGGCCATCCGCTCGCGTAGGGCCCCCACCTCCAGCCCTCGGTCGGCCGCCGCGTCCAGCGCCGCCAAGGCGGCCGGCAGGGCCGCCCGACCAGCGGCGCCGACGCTCGCGTACTGCTCACGGATCAGTCCCTCGGCCTTGGCCGACCAGGGCAACACCTCACAGTCCAGCAGCAGCCAGTCGGTGTCCAACTCCTCCCACAGCCCGGCGGCGGACACTGCGGCCCGGACCCGGGTCAGCAGATCGGCCTCCAACCCGGCGGGGAAGAAGGGTCTGCCGGTGCGGGTGTGCACCACCCCGCTACCCGGGGAGAACGGGCCGCCCTCGTCCTCCCGGCAGACCAGCACGACCGCCCGGGAGCCCATGTGCTTCTCCTCGCAGATCACCCGGTCCACCCCGGCCGCCCGGTAGTCGGCGAAGGCCTCCGCCGGATGCTCCAGGTAACCGTCGAGCTTCGAGGTCGAGCAGGGCGCCATGGTCGGCGGCAACCACACCAGCCAGCGGGGATCGACCGCGAAGCGGCTCATCACCTCCAACGCGGCGGCGTTGTTCTCCGCCGGCACGGTCAGCGAGCCGTACGGGTGCTCGATGTGTCGGCGGCCGACCACATCGGTCAGTTCCAGCACCTCGTCCGGTCGGGCCGGTGCGGCGGTCAGCGGGCGGACCGGGGCGTACCACTCACGCTCCGCCGGTACCCCCACCAGCTCCCGTTCCGGGTAGCGCAGCGCGGTCAGCCGGCCACCGAACACGCAGCCGGTGTCGATGCAGATGGTGTTGTTGACCCATTCCGGCTCCGGAGTGGGGGTGTGGCCGTAGACCACCGTGGCCGAGCCCCGGTACTCCCGGGCCCAGGGGTAGCGCACCGGTAGGCCGTACTCGTCGGTCTCCCCGGTGGTCTCGCCGTACAGGGCGAAGGCGCGCACCCGCCCCGAGGCCCGGCCCTGGTATTCCTCCTTGAGCCCGGCGTGCGCCACCACCAACCGGCCGCCGTCGAGCACGTAGTGGCTGACCAGGCCGTCGACGAACGCGGCCACCTCAGTGCTGAACTCTGTCGGCTCGGCGGCCAACTGGTCCAGGGTCTCCGCCAGGCCGTGGGCCACCTTCACGCTGCGCCCGCGCAACTTGCGCAGCAGCTTCTGCTCGTGGTTGCCCGGCACGCAGAGGGCGTGCCCGGCCGCGACCATGCCCATCACCAGGCGGAGCACTCCCGGGGAGTCCGGGCCCCGGTCCACCAGGTCCCCCACGAACACCGCGGTACGCCCCGCCGGGTGGGTGGCGTCGACCGGCCGACCGGCCTCGTCGCGGTGCACCTGCCAACCCAGCCGGTCGAGCAGCCGCTCCAACTCGGCGCGGCAGCCGTGCACGTCACCGACGATGTCGAACGGCCCGGTCAGCTCCCGCCGGTCGTTGAACAGCCGCTCGATGCGGATCTGGGCGGCCTCGATCTCCTCGACCCCCCGCAACACGTGCACCTTGCGGAACCCCTCCCGAGCCAACTGGGAGTACGTCCGGCGCAGGTCGCGGGACATCCGGGCCAGCACCTGCCGATCGAAGGTGCGGTCGGCTCGCGCCTCGGTACGCGCCCAGGCCAACCCCTCCGGTACGTCCAGCACGATCGCCACCGGCAGGACGTCGTGTTCCCGGGCCGCCCGGACCAGGGCGGCCCGGGCGTGCGGCTGGAGATTCGTGGCGTCGACGACCGTCAGCCGACCGGCCCGCAGTCGCTTGCCCGCCACGTAGTACAGCGCGTCGAAGGCGTCCGCCGACGCGGACTGGTCGTTCTCGTCGTCGGCGACCATCGCCCGGAAGGCGTCGGAGGAGAGCACCTGGCTGGGCGCGAAGTGCCGACGGGCGAAGGTGGACTTGCCGGACCCGGAGACGCCGACCAGCGCCACCAGCGACAGCTCAGGTACATCCAGTTCAGCCATCGCCCCTCCTTGAAAAGGTGAACACGGCCAGTTGAGTCGGCGCCCCGAGCCCGGGGTCGGCATCGCCGATCCCCCGTACGACCGCCGAGTAGCCGTAGGTCGTGCAGACCCGGTCCACCCACCCGGCGAACTCGGCACGGGTCCACTCGAAGCGGTGGTCGCCGTGCCGGAAGGCACCCGGGGACAGGCCCTCGTACCGGACGTTGTACTCGACGTTGGGGGTGGTCACCACGACCGTGGTCGGTCGGGCGTGACCGAAGACGGTGTCCTCCAACGCCGGCAACCGGGGCGGATCGAGGTGCTCGACGACCTCCATCAGTACGGCGGCGTCGTACCCGCGTAGCCGCTCGTCCCGGTAGGTCAGGGCGGACTGGTGCAGGGTGACCCGGTTGCGTTGCCGCTCGGGGAGCCGGTCCAGGCGCAGCCGGCGAGCGGCCAGGTCGAGGGCCCGGGTCGAGACGTCCGTGCCGACGATCTCGGTGAACCGGCGGTCCCCGATCAGGGTGGCCAGCAGCGCACCGGAACCACACCCCAGATCCAGTACCCGCTGGGCACCTGCCTCGACCAGCGCGGCGTGCACCGCCTCGCGTCGCTGCGCGGCCAGGGAGGCCCGGGGGGTCGGCTGGTCGGTCGTCTCCTCCTCGGTGCCCGGTTCGTCCGTGGGGCACTGTGCGGCCAGTCGTTCCAGGGCGTGGGCGGCCAGCGCCCGCCGGTGGGCCAGGTAGCGGCGCACGATCAGAGCGCGCTCCGGGTGGTCGGCCAGCCAACCGGCACCGACCCGCAGCAGCTTGTCCACCTCGTCCGGGGTCACCCAGTAGTGCTTCGCGTCGTCCAGCACGGGCAACATGACGTACAGGTGGTGCAGCGCCTCGGCCACCCGGAGAGTGCCGGTGAGGGTGAGATCGAGGTACGGGCTCTCACCCCACTGCGGGTACCCCTCGTCGAGGGCGATGGGGGTGGCCGTGACCCGCCAGCCGAGCGGAGTGAACAGCCGGGTGGCCACCTCGGCACCACCCCGGCAGCGCAGCACGGGCACCCGGACTTCCAGCGGAATGGGGGTGGCGGCCAACTCCGGGCGCTCCCTGGAGTCGCCCCGCAGGGCCGACCGGTACACCCGCGACAGCGCCGAGGCGAGCAGGCTGGACGCGGCGTACGGCCGGTCGTTGACGTACCGCCCGAGGGTGAAGTCCGCCGGGGCCGTGGTCGACTGCCGCCCACGACCCCGGCCCCGCGCGGCGGCCAGCTTCGTGGGGTCGACCTCAAGCAGGAGCGCGGCCGTGCAGCGTGCGTCCTCGGCCTGCGGATAGAACACGTGCGCGGTACCGGCCGGCAGGTCGAAGGCGTGCGTACGACCGGGATGCTTGACCAGCAGGTGACCGAGGTCGGTCGCCGGCCGGTGCGTGGTGGTCAGGGTCAGCAGCACCCGCCCATGGTGTCAGCTCGATCGATCTTGCGTCGCCCCGATTTCGGGTCAGCGGTAGTCGTCCTCGTCGGCGGCGACCACCCGGGCCTGCTCCATCGCGTCCCAGTCGTCGACCTCGAAGCCACGGCGCGGTTCCTCTTCACCGTGCGCGGGGTCGATGACGGCGGCCTGCTCGATGGCGTCGGCCGGCTCAGCCTCCAGATCGCGCTCCTCCGGGCCGAGGTTGTCGCCGGGGGCGAAGTCCTCTTCGGGCTGACCCATTCGATGCCTCCGGGTAATCGGTGGACGGTTCCCACCCACGGTACGGGCTGAGTCGGCACGTTGCTGGGAAGCGACCTGCCGGGCGCGTGAGGGTACGCCGTACCAGCAGGTCAGTCGGGCCGAACCGGCCCGCCGGCGGCTACCCGGTGCCAGGATGTTGTGGTGGGCTTCCTCATCCGACTGGCGACGACCGCGATCGCACTGTGGGTCACCACGTTGATCGTGCCCGGGGTCGAGGTGACCGGACGCAGGTTCTCCGACACCGCCTTCACCCTGCTCATCGTGGCGTTGATCTTCGGGGTGATCAACGCGGTGCTCAAGCCGGTCATCAAGGTGGTGGGCTGTGTCTTCTACCTGGTGACTCTCGGCCTGTTCGCCCTGGTGGTCAACGCTCTGCTGTTCCTGCTGACCGACTGGATAGCGGGGTCCTTGGATCTGCCGTTCCATGTGCGGGGCTTCTGGGCGGCCTTCTGGGGCGCCATCGTGATGGCCGTGGTCACCTGGCTGATCAGTGTCGTCGTGCCCGACTCGATGGATCGGCGGTGAACCCCCGGCGCGCTGGCCCGGTTGTGCCCGGCTGTGTGAGCTACGGGATACTTCCCGCGGAGGACAGCGCGGTCCGGCGTGCCCATTGGATTCAGGCGCCGTAAACCGGCACGCAAGGAGAACAGCGGCCGTACGGCCGACAGCGGCAAGTAAGGAGCGTTCGACATGCCCATCGCTTCCCCCGAGGCTTACGCCGAGATGCTGGACCGCGCCAAGGCGGGCCGGTACGCGTACCCGGCGATCAACGTGACGTCGTCGCAGACGCTCAACGCGGCGCTCAAGGGCTTCGCCGACGCGGAGAGCGACGGCATCATTCAGGTCTCCACCGGTGGCGCCGAGTACCTCTCCGGCCCCTCGATCAAGGACATGGTCACCGGCGCGGTGGCGTTCGCCGCGTACGCCCACGAGGTGGCCAAGAAGTACCCGGTCAACATCGCCCTGCACACCGACCACTGCCCGAAGGACAAGCTGGACAAGTTCGTCCGGCCGCTGATGGCCATCTCCCAGGAGCGGGTGAAGGCCGGCCAGGAGCCGCTGTTCCAGTCGCACATGTGGGACGGCTCGGCCGTGCCGGTGGCGGAGAACCTGGAGATCGCCGAGCAGCTGCTCGCCGAGGCCGCCAAGGGCAAGATCGTCCTGGAGATCGAGGTCGGCGTCGTCGGTGGCGAGGAGGACGGCGTCGAGAACGCCATCAACGACAAGCTCTACACCACCGTCGAGGATGGCCTGGCCATGGTCGAGGCCCTCGGCCTGGGCGAGAAGGGCCGCTACATGGCGGCGCTGACCTTCGGCAACGTGCACGGGGTCTACAAGCCGGGCAACGTCAAGCTCCGCCCCGAGGTGCTCAAGCACATCCAGGAGGCGGTCGGCGCCAAGTACGGCAAGGAGAAGCCGCTGAGCCTGGTCTTCCACGGTGGCTCCGGCTCGCTGCTGTCGGAGATCCGCGAGGCACTGGACTACGGCGTGGTGAAGATGAACATCGACACCGACACCCAGTACACCTTCTCCCGCCCGGTCGCGGACCACATGTTCCGCAACTACGACGGCGTACTCAAGGTCGACGGCGAGGTCGGCAACAAGAAGCTGTACGACCCGCGGGTGTGGGGCAAGGCCGCCGAGGCCGGCATGGCCGCCCGCGTGGCGGAGGCCTGCGAGCACCTGCGCTCGACCGGCACCACGATGACCAAGTGACGCACTGACGTCGCAACCGACTGCGGTCAGACTCCCTCGCGGAGCCTGACCGCAGTCGTTTTCGTCAACCCAGGAGGAGCCGAACGGCCTCGTGGGCGTCGTCGGTCAAATGCACCGTGCCGGCCAGGTCCCCGAACGGGGAGCTGGCCAGCAGCGGGCGCAGCAGCGACTCCACCGGCAGTTCCTCCGTCCAGTAGGAGCGGTCCAGGAACACGTACGCCCCTCTGGCCCCGTCGGTGCCGTAGTAGGTCTTGGTGGCCGCCTGGAACACCTCCTGCACCGTGCCGGCCCGGCCGGGGGCGAAGACGATTCCGCCTCGGGCCAGCCGCAGGATGGTGTCCTCCCGGATGGCGTTCGAGAAGTACTTGGCGATCCGCCCGGCGAACAGGTTCGCCGGTTCGTGGCCGTAGAGCCAGGTGGGAACGGCCAGCCCGCCGCAGTGGGCCCAGTCCAGATCACCGGTTGCCAGCTCGGTCGAGTCGGCCCGGTACGCCGTCAGCGGCTCGGTGCCCTCCGGCGGTGGGGTGACGGACCGGCCGAACAGTTCCCGGACCCGAAGCGCCGCTGCGGTGTACCGGTCGTGGTCGGTGTAGTCGGGGGCGGTGGCCAGCAGGTCGATGGCGGCGGTCAGGTCCTCGGCCGGGCGGGTCGACAGGTAGGCGCCCAGATTGGCGGCCTCCATCACCCCCGGCCCGCCACCGGTGACCACCAGCCGTTGAGCCCGCGCCAGTTCCCGGCCGAGCACCGCGGCCATCCGGTACGACCGGCTGCCCCGGCGTACCGCGTGTCCGCCCATCACCCCCACCACCGACTGCGGCCCGTGGGCGGTCAGCCAGGCGCGGGTGGCGTCGGCGAGGGCGTTGTCCACCCCGTGGTCGTGCAGCCGTTGGCTCAGCGCCTCCCGCACGTCGGGCAGGGCCCCGCCGTGGTCCCGGAAGTGCGCGTACACCCGGTTGTCGTACATCGCCTGGTAGCCGCCCTCGGCGAAGCCGGCGGCCAGATCCTCCGGGGTGTAGAGGTGCGGCGGCTGGGTCGGGTAGGGCAGCCCGGAGAAGGGCGGCACCACGTTCGCGCCGCGCCGGACCAGGTCGGCGCCGACCTGTCGGGAGGCGAAGCGGCAACCGACGAAGAGGGTCCCGGCCACCTCGACGGAGGTGAGGTCGGGGATCGGCGCCAGATCCAGCCGAAGCCCTTGAATGGTCAGGCCGACCAGGCTTCCGCCGGCCAGCCGCCGATCGAATTCGGCCCGGGTCTGAATCTCGTTCGTCCAGGTGTGCGGCTCGATGACGTCCGCGGGGGGTGGGGTCGGCACCCGGTCATCCTGCCCGGCCGGTTCAACCCTCGCCGAGCGGCCCCGGGCCCGCCACGGTGGACCGGATCCCAGCGGCCTGACCGGGGCCTCCGGGCCGGTCGGTCGGCGCGCCTGCCGGACCCGCTCGCATACCCTCGCGCGAAGCGGGTTGAATGGGGCGATGCAGAACCTCCTACCTGAGCCACCCGCCACCCTCCTGCCCGCCCACGAGGAGGCCGACGCCGCCCTGGCCGCGGCAGAGCAGGCCGGCAGCGACGAGGCGTACACCGCCGCGGCGGGCCGGTTCCCGAACCACAGCGCCGCCTGGGCGGCCCTGGCCACCCGGGCCTTCGCCCAGGACCAGGCCGTCACGGCGTACGCGTACGCCCGCACCGGCTACCACCGTGGCCTGGACCAGCTGCGCCGCAACGGCTGGAAGGGGCACGGTCCGGTGCCCTGGTCGCACCGGCCGAACCGGGGCTTCCTGCGGTGTCTGTACGTGCTGTCCCGGGCCGCCGACGAGATCGGCGAGGCCGACGAGGCGGCCCGCTGCGCCCAGTTCCTCCGCGACTGTGACCCGGCCGCCGCCGACGCCCTGGCCAGCAACTGACCCACCTGGCCGCGCTGCGGCCGTGACGCCGCCGACCAGCATGATCGCGCTCGATCCCGGATCGAGTGGTCTCCCTCGCTCTGGAAGCCACTCGATCCCGGATCGAGCGCGCCGGTCCCCGCCCGGGCTTACAGGCCCTCGGCGACCGCTGCCGCGATCTTGAGCCAGGCGTCCCGGGTGGCCGCGGACAGTCCGGCGTACCGGATGGGCTCGCCGGTGTCGATGAGCCGCTCGTACGGGGCCAGCAGCACCGCCCGGGTACGCGCGGCGAAGTGCTCCTGGATGGCGGGTAGGTCGATCTCCTTGCGCGAGGGCGGCATCGAGACCACCGTGACCGCCTGCCGGACCAGCCGTTGCCGTCCGCTCTGCTCCAAGTGGTCGAGCATCCGGGCGGCGGTCTCGGCCGAGTCGTTACGGGCCGACATGGTGACCAGCAGTTGATCGGTGGCGTCCATCGCCGCCTGCCAGTTCTGCGCCCGGACGTTGTTGCCGGTGTCCACGAAGATCAGCTTGTAGAACCGGCTGACCACCTCGCGGATCTCGCCGAAGGCCGCGGCGGTGAGCATCTCGCCACCGGTCGCGGACTCGTCCGAGGCCAGTACGTCGAACATGCCCTCGCCCTGCGAGCGGACGTACTGCGACAGGTCCCCGACCCGGCCGTGCGCGCCGTGGAACTGCCCCAGATCACGCAGCAGGTCCCGCACCGTACGGGAGTGGAAGTCCTGCTGCGCCCGCATCCCCAGGGTGCCCTGGGTCTCGTTGTTGTCCCAGGCCAGCACGTAACCGCCACGCTTCTGTCCGAAGGTCATGGCGAGCAGCAGGATGGCCACCGTCTTGCCGGCACCGCCCTTGGGGTTGACCACGGTGACCTGGCGCAGCCCACCGAAGTTGCGCCGCACCATCTCGATGTCGCGCTTGAGTTCCAACTCGTGCCGCCCCGGTGGCAACTTCACCAGGCCGGTCTTGTTGACCACGGCGCGGAGCCCGATGGTCGCCACCGGTTCGGTGGGGCGTACCTGCCGCCGCCGGGCGAAGTCCTCCGCGGTGGGTGCCCCGCCGGTCTCCTGGGTCCAACCCTGGTCGGCGTACCCGGGAGGGGTCCGGGAGGCGGTCTCCACCGGCTGATACGGCGCAGTGGCGGCCGGCGGGCCCTGCTGCCAGGGCGCCGGTTGCCAGGCCGGCTGCGGCGGGAAGGGGCCGGGCGGGGTGGCGTACGCCGGCCCGACCTGGGGTGCGGCCGGCCCGGGAGGGGGTGCGACGGGTGTCCGGCCCTCGGCCGAGGGCGGCGGTACCTGCGCCGCGGCCGTGAAGGGCGGCACCTGGGCCGTGGCCGCTGGAGGCGGCCCCGGCTGGGGTACGGGCGACTCGACGGCCTCCGGATCGCCCGGGATGCCGTGCTGCGCCGACGCCGCGTGCCGTCCCTGCTCACCGTGCTGCGGTGCCACGGGGTACCCGCTCTGGTGGGCCGACGGGTCGCCGTGCGGGTGTGCCGGGGTGAGCGGCTGATGCGGGCCGGGCTGTGCGGGTATCGCGGCGTCGGAGAAGGGGGCGGTGGGTATCGGCGGCAGCGGCTGGGCCGGTCCGGCCCAGGTGGGGCGTGGTGTGACGGCGGAGGCCACTGCACGCTCGCCGGTCTCCGGTGGCGCGGCGACACCGGACCGCTGCGGTGGTTGCGCCCAGGGGGACTCCGCCGTCGGTCGGGCCGGTGTCCTGTCGCCGCCGTCCGGAGCGCTCTCCGTCCCGGAGTCCGGGTGAGCCGGGTCCGCGTTGTCGCCGGCCGTGGCCGGCGCACCGGCCCGGTTCGGGCTCAGGGCGGTCGACGGGTCGAGGGTGAACGGCAAATCCAGATCGACCTGACCTGCCTCCGGTTGAGGCCCGACGGGCACCACGGCCCGCCCCGACGCGGCGGCGGTCCCGGCGCTGTCCGCCCCAGGTCCCCAAGCGCTGCCCGATGCGGCGCTGTCCGCCCCTGGACCCCATGCGCCGCCCGACCCGGCGGCGGTCCCGGCGCTGTCCGTGCCCGGTCCCCAGGCACTGCCCGAAGCGGCGGATTCCGGACCGGCGGACACACCCGGATCCGGTTGGTTGGCCGTGGCCGGTGCCCAACCGCCGGCAACCGGCCCGCCGGTCAGCGAGGGGTAGTCGGCCGGCGAGGGAGGTACGGCGTTCGGGTACCCGCCCGGCACCCCCGGATGGGTGGTCGAGGGCACCGGGTGTACGCCGGGTGGCGTGACCGGACGGACACCGGGCGGTGTGGTCGGATGAACACCGGGTGGTGTGGCGGCGGGCGGCGGTGGATCCCACCCGGACGCGCCGAAGCCGTCGATCTGGTCCGGTGGCCAGAGTGGTTCGATGTCCCGTTCCGGCACCCCATGCTGGCCGGGCGCGGGCACCCGGTCGGCGTTCTCGTCCACCACGGTTCCTCCCCATTCCTCCAGCCGAGGATAGGCCCACCGGCCGATCTCGGCCGCCGGTGCGGACGCGGTCAGGCGGTCCAGACCGCCCAGGCCCCCGGCTCGGTCCACCAGGACCGCTTACGGGTCAACTCAGCCTGCACACCGTCGTCCAGGTAGGGCAGTGCGGCATCGTCGCGGGGCAGCACGGAGGCGGCCCGGCCACGTGCCCGGCGTACCTCCAGGCGTACCCGCCGACGGCCCAGCCGCGACCGGGTGACCACCGGTACGGCCACCGCCACCTCGACCAGTCCGTCGGTCGGATCCGGGTCGGCCAGCAGGATGACCTCGTCGAGCCGGGCGTAGCCCCCCGCGTTGCCGATCACGCAGGCCAGCAGGGGATCGTCACCGTTGGACAGCACGGCGTCGTCGACCTCGACCCGGCCGCGCCAGTGCAGGGGTCGCCCGTCCTCGCTCGCGGCGCCGAGCAGAGCGCCGTCCAGGGTGACCGAACCGCCGTCGTTGCGCAGCAGATCGAGCCGCCGGGGGGTGCCGTCGAGTACCGCGGCGGCCACCGCCGCCGGATCGCGCGGCAGGCCGAGCTGCGCGGCCAGGTCGCGGTGAGTGGTGCTGCGGGCCGGGTCCAGCGGCAGTACCCCGATCGGCGGCAGGTCCGGCACGGTCCGGTTGCCAGCCAGGTCCGCCGGGCGGCGGCTGGGTGGTGGGGCGTACCGCCGGACCAGTCGGCGCAGCACGGCGCGCAACTGTGCGTCACCGGCGACGGCCACCACCAGGCGGGTCTTGGAGTCCGGATCCGGCCAGGTGAGGCCGTCGGGCCGGGCCGGCCCGTCGAGCCGGGCCAGCACCTCGTCGATCTCCGCGTCCGAACGGGCCGTCACCGTCTCGACCCGGGCACCCCGGGCGGTCAGCGCGTCGGCGCAGGCCAACACGGGTACGCGGGGGGTCTCGCAACGTTCCTCGCGGTCCTTGGCAGCCGCCGCCACCTCACCGCCACAGCAGGCTTCGCCGCTGCCGCACCCAGCCCCGGGAGCGTCCCGCTCCGAGCCCAGTGTGAGCAGCACCACGTCGTACACGGGTAGCTCCTCCTGCTTATCGCGCGACCCCTGCCGGTCGTGCCGTCACTACTTGTTAACCTGACACCCCGGGCTCGCTGACCGGTCGCCATCTGGCACCCGAGCCTTCTGGAGGCGAGAAGATGCCAGCGATCGTGCTCCTCGGCGCTCAGTGGGGCGACGAGGGCAAGGGCAAGGTTACCGACCAGCTGGGTGAGCGGGTCGACTACGTCGTCCGTTACTCGGGCGGCAACAACGCCGGCCACACGGTGATCACCCCGGACGGCCAGAAGTACGCCCTGCACCTCATGCCCTCGGGAGCGTTGTCCCCGAACGCCGTGATCGTCATCGGCAACGGCGTGGTGGTCGACCCCAAGGTGCTGCTCAGCGAGATCGACGGGCTGGCCGAGCGGGGCGTCGACGTCTCCCGGCTCCGGATCTCCGGCGACGCGCACCTGATCATGCCGCACCACCGGGCGCTGGACCGGGTGGTGGAGCGCTACCTGGGCAGCTCCCGCATCGGCACCACCGGCCGGGGCATCGGCCCCGCGTACGGCGACAAGGTCGCCCGGATGGGCATCCGGGTGCAGGACCTGCTCGACCCGGGCATCCTGCGCAAGAAGCTGGAACTCGCGCTGCGCGAGAAGAACCAGGTGATGTTCAAGGTCTACAACCGCAAGGCCATCGACCTCGACGCCACCATCGAGGAGTACCTGGAGTACGCGGAGCGGCTGCGGCCGTACATCGCGGAGACCCGGTCGATGCTCTGGGACGCCCTGGACCGGGGTGACACCGTCCTGCTGGAGGGTGCCCAGGCCACCATGCTCGACATGGACCACGGCACCTACCCCTTCGTCACCTCGTCGAACCCGACGGCCGGCGGGGCGTGTGTGGGCGCGGGCATCCCGCCGACCGCGATCACGAAGGTGATCGCGGTGAGCAAGGCGTACACCACCCGGGTCGGCTCGGGCCCCTTCCCGACCGAACTGTTCGACGACAACGGCGCCCACCTGCGCAAGGTCGGCCACGAGTACGGCACCACCACCGGCCGGGAACGCCGCTGCGGCTGGTTCGACGCCGTGGTCGCCCGCTACGCCTGCCGCCTGAACGGCGTCACCGATCTGGTGATCACCAAGCTGGACGTGCTGACCGGTCTGGCCACGGTCCCCATCTGCGTCGGGTACGAGATCAACGGCAAGCGTGTCGACGACATGCCGATGACCCAGACCGACTTCCACCACGCCACCCCGATCTACGAGGAGCACGACGGCTGGCAGGAAGACATCACCAAGGCGCGAACCGAGGAAGACCTCCCGGAGAACGCCCGGCGCTACATCGCCCGCATCGAGCAACTCTGCAACACCAGGGTCTCGGTGGTAGGCGTAGGCCCCGGCCGCGAAGAAAACGTGACCCGCCACCCCCTCCTCCCCTAACCCCTCCCGGGACCTCTCGGTCTCCCCCTCCCTTCCCGTGTTGATCAAGAGGTTTGCGTCTGAAATCGCCGCTGGCTAGACGCAAACCTCTTGATCAACTCTGCCTCGGGGCGCTGCCTCGGGGCGCTGCCTCGGGGGTTATCCACAGGGTGGGTGGGGTTATCCACAGGGGCGGCGGGGTGGGGTGGGGGTACGGCAGGTTGAGTGGGTGGGTGAATTCGAGCGGTTGTGCCAGCTGGGTGCTGGCCGCGACGGGGTGGTGACGGCGGCGCAGGCGCTGTCGGTCGGGTACACCAGGGATCAGGTTCGGCATTTCGTCCGATCGGGGCGCTGGATCAGGGTGGCCCGGGGGCGCTTCGTGCCGAATGTCGAGCGGGATGTGCTCGGACTTCGGCGGGGCAGGATCCGTGCGGCCGTGGACAGCCTGGGGCCCGGGGCGGTCGCGGTCCTGGACACCGCTGCCGAGCTGCACACCATCGCCGGCCTGCGGGCCACCTCCCAGATCCACGTGTCGGTGCCGGTGGACCGACCGCGCCCGCAGCGCACCAGCGACCCCGATCTTGTGGTGCACCAGCTCACCCTCGATCCAGCCGAGGTCGGCACGGTCGCCGGGGTTCCGGTCACGACCGCGATCCGTACCGTCGCGGATGTCATTCTTCGGGTCCCCCGCTACCCGGCCATCTGCCTTCTCGACTCCGCACTCAACCGGCAGCTGTTGACCGAGGACGATCTTGCGGCGATCCCCGCCCTGATCAGGGGGCGGCGTGGTGCGGTCGCGGCGCGGACCTGGCTGGCCCAGGCGGACGGCCGGGCGCAGTCACCGTTGGAGACGCGGTCCCGGCTGCGGTGTGTCGACGGGGGCGTCCCGCCGGAGGTGCTGCAACTGGAGGTACGCGATCCGGACGGCTATCTGCTGGGGGTGGGTGATCTGGGTTGGCGTACCGCCCGGCTGATCGCCGAGGCGGACGGCCGCAGCCCGCACCGCACACCCCAGGCGCTCTACGAGGATCGACTCAGACAGAACCGGCTCGTCAACGCCGGTTGGCGCATCCTCCGCTTCACCTGGGCCGACACTCTCCGCCCCGACTACATCCCCCAAACCGTCCGCCAAGCCCTCCGCAACCCCTAAAACCCCAACCCATCCCCCCGCCCCCCACGCCCACCACTCGCAGAGTTGATCAAGAGCTTTTGGTCGCCGTAGCCCGGATCTGAGACGCAAACTTCTTGATCAACAGGGGCTGGGGTGGGGGTGGGTAGGATTCCGGGTCGTGCGGGTTTTGTTGCTGGGTGGTGGCGGGCGGGAGCATGCGCTCGCGCTGCGGCTTGCCGAGGATGCGTCCGTTTCCGAGTTGATCTGTGCGCCGGGTAATCCCGGGATCGCGCAGGTCGCGCAACCGCGGTCGGTGGACATCGTCGACCCGGGTGCCGTCACGGCGCTCGCCGTCGAGGTGGCCGCGGACCTGGTGGTGATCGGGCCGGAAGCGCCGCTGGTCGCCGGGGTCGCCGACGCGGTACGCGCCAAGGGCATCCCGGTCTTCGGCCCGAGCGGCGAGGCGGCCCGGCTGGAGGGGTCGAAGACCTTCGCCAAGGACGTGATGACCGCTGCCGGAGTCCCCACCGCGCGGGCCTACACCTGCACCGAGGAGGAGAGCGTCGGCCGGGCGCTCGACGAGTTCGGCCCGCCGTACGTGGTGAAGAACGACGGGCTCGCGGCCGGCAAGGGGGTCGTCGTCACCGAGGACCGATCGGTGGCGCTGGAGCACGCCCGGCAGTGCGGTCGGGTGGTGATCGAGGAGTACCTCGCCGGACCCGAGGTGTCGCTGTTCGTGGTGACCGACGGGGAAGCGGCCGTGCCGCTGCTGCCGGCTCAGGACTTCAAGCGGGTCGGCGACGGCGACACCGGCCCGAACACCGGCGGCATGGGGGCGTACGCTCCGCTGCCCTGGGCCCCGGCCGGTCTGGTCGACGAGGTCATGCGCGACGTGGTGTACCCGACCCTGAGCGAGATGCGCCGCCGGGGCACCCCGTTCTCCGGTCTGCTCTACGTCGGGTTGGCGATCACCGCCGCCGGCCCCCGGGTGATCGAGTTCAACGCCCGCTTCGGTGACCCGGAGACCCAGGTGGTGCTGGCTCTGCTGGAGACGCCGCTGGCCGGGCTGTTGCACGCCGCCGCCACCGGCACCCTGGCCGAGCACCCGCCGCTGCGCTGGCGTCCCGGTGCCGCCGTGACCGTGGTGGTCGCTGCCGAGGGTTACCCGGCCCAGCCGCGTACCGGTGATGTGATCACCGGGGCGGACCGCCCCGGGATCATCCACGCCGGCACCCGCCAGACCGCCGACGGCGCCCTGGTCTCCGCCGGCGGCCGGGTGCTCTGCGGTACGGCCACCGGCGAGAACCTGGCCGCCGCGCGCGATGCGGCCTACCAGTTGGTACGCGAGGTGACGCTGAACGGCTCGCATCACCGCTCCGACATCGCCGCTGTCGCGATCGAGGGCGGGATCGTCGTCCCCCACTGACCGCCGCCGGTGCCACCACGGGCGGTGGCGATGTCGTCCGGGCGGTGGTGCTGTCCGACCGGGCCGAGGAGGCAGGGTGAGTGGGTTCTCCACACTGGTGACCGTGCTGGCCCTGGGTGGGGCCCTGCTGTTGCTCGTGGCCGGGGTCGGTCATGCCGTGCACCCGCAGCGGGTCCGGGCCCTGCTGGCCCGGCAGGCTCTGCTGCCCTCCGCGATGCAAGCCTGGGCCGGCCGGCTGCTGGGTGCCATCGAGGTGGGTCTGGCCCTCGTGGTCGTTGGTGTCGTGCTGCTCGCCCCGCACCTGTCCGCGGCCGGCTACGCCCTGCTGGCGGGCGCCTACCTGGTCTTGGCGGGCTACGCCGAGGTGCTCCGACGGCGTCGACCCGGTACCCCCTGCGGCTGCCTGGCGGGTGGCCGATCCACCGGGCTCCCGGTGGTGATCCGCGCGCTGATCTTCGCGGCGGCAGCCGCCGCAGCCGGGTCGTTCGGCCTGGCGGCAGCGGCTACCCAAGCCGATACGGTGCCCGGTCTCGAAGTGTGGCTGGCCGCTGGCGTGATGGCCACCGCCGGATGGCTGGTGCCGGAACTGTTCATCGGCACAGTCGCGGACAGGTCTGGACTTCCCGGATCGTGACGGCTGGGCTCAGCGGGTAGGGCAGGGCCTGCGGCGGGGCGGGCACCGGTCGCTCCACTGTAGCCTTCGTCTCACCCGAAGGCGGCAAAGCCGCACAGAACTCCTAGATCAGGTTGAGCCGCTTCGAAGGGATTTACCTACTGAGAATCGGCGTCCTGATCGGCGATTTGGATTGGTCCGGGGCGTAAGGCCCGAAGCCGTGGCAGGCCAAGATTTGGTCGCATAAGGACATTGCCCCAAATGCCGTGCAGGACGTTGCTTTCCCTGGTGCCGTTGCTACCGTCTGACCACCATGAAGGGAGATCAAGTGCCCGTTCAAAGTCTTGAGTTGGTGGCACCGAGCGCTGCGGTGGTAAATGTCGAGTTGGCCGAATATCCCCGGGTCACCAGCGTCGCGGCCCATGTCCGTTTCGCCAGTGGGGCGTACGGTCGCGGATTCCAGATAGGACCTCGCGGTTACCACGAATTCGCGTGCACCTACATGGTGGCCGCGAACCCGGTCGACCGCCTGGTCGTTCACGGCCGCGAGGTGGTCGTGTCGGAGTCGCTGGACAAGCACACCTCGGTGGCCACCCTGATCGGTGACTACCACGAGCTGATGACGGTGTTCGGTGGTCCGGCCCCGCGCCGGGAGAAGCTGGTCGAGCTGTTCTCCACCTTGGAGATCGCCGACCAGGTTCGTGGGATGGTGCTGCGTCCCAGGCGGGAGACCCTGCTGGGCACGATGAGCGAGCACATCGCGATCTTCGCCGAGGGGCTGGGCTCGCTGTCGATCCCGGGGCCCGGCCACGCCGCCGGTCACCAGCCGCGCCATCAGGGTGCCCGGACGCAGTTCGGTGAGGTGTGGCGGTCGCCCCTGCCCGGCGTAACCTCGGCCGCCCAGTTGACCGACTACACGTACACCCTCGGTTTTCCGTCCGCCATGGCGGAGGTGGTCTTCGCCGACGGCGACGACAAGGCGACCGACGCCGACAAGCTGAGCTGGTTGGAGCAGATCAACGTCTCCTGGGCGGCCGGCTGATGTCACCGTCGGTGGCGCTGACCATCCTGAGCTGGGCCGCCATCCTGATTCTGTTCCTGGCGGTCGGGGCCCTCCTGCGGGAGATCAGGATGCTCCGGGCGCTGGTGGTCCGCGAGGTCAGCTATTCCTCCGCCGGGCCGGACGTGGTGATGGGTGCCACCGTGACGGGCGGTTCGGATCGCATCGTCGTCGCCTCGGACACCGGCTGCCCGCTGTGCGGCGCGGTGACGGCACGGCTCGCCGAACTGTCCGCCGCAGCGGGTGTCCGCCCGGTTCTGCTCACCTACGAGGAGGTCGAGCAGTGGCCGGCGCCGATCAGGCAGGAGTTCGATGTCGTGTCCGACCGGGACGAGTGGCAGAAGATCGCCCATCTGAGTCCGCCGGTGTTGATGGCCGTCCGAGCCGACGGCCAGGTTGTCGATCTCGCCCTGCCGGTCGATGTCGGGTCGGCGGAGCGGCAGTTCGACATGTTGCGAAAGAAGATCGTGCACAGCGAGGGGAGTTCGTCATGGCGTTGACGCTCGACCAGATTCCAGACCTGTCCGCAGCCCCGCCCAACGCGCCGCGCAGCCGGGCCCTGACCGGACTGCGGGTGAAGCCGCAGCGCCGTACGGTGCTGCGCGGCATCGCCTTCAGTGCGTTCGCGGTGGGCGGGTTCGTGGCCTCCACCACCGCCCGGTTCGCCTCTCCGGCCCATGCCGAGACCGGGCCCGGCGGCCTGACCGGTTGGGACCGCAACGACTGCAAGGACGCGTACCCCAACGGCTACTCGGAGCAGAAGGACAACGTCGGGGCGTACACCTCCCGGGCGGGTGCCTGCTTCGGTGGCGCGTACCGGGGCAGCACCTACTGCGCCTCGGGTTGGCACCGCTCCGGCACGGTGCGGGACGCCCCGGTCGTCTACAACTACAAGCCGGTGTCGAACGCCTGCGGTACGACCACGAAGAAGAACGCGTGGCGGTGGACCACCCCCGACGGGGTCTGGTGGCGGTGCTCGGACGGGAACACCACGGTCTCGGCCGGTGGCACCAGCAACACCTACTTCACCATCTGCCGGTACTGACCATGCTCGAACGCAGAAGTGCCGTGCTGCGGCGGCGGTTCTGGCATCCGTTCACCGGCATGGCGTGGGTGATCGGGTTGACCCTGGTCGTGGCCGCAGTCGGGCTGGAGTACGCCGGGTGGTGGGTCACCACGCCGCTGGTGGCGGGCCTGGCCCTGACGGCCGGGTTCGCCACCAGCGGCTCCACTTGAAGCAAGAACTCAGCCGCCGTGCTGAGCTCGCCGGTCTGGCGAGGTTTCCCTGCTTTCTGCTTCTGCCTCGGGTTGGTCGCCGGGGGGATCGTCATCGCGGCGGTCCTGCTGCTGGTCGGTTCCCTGCTGCGGGCACCCCTGCCGGTGCCGGTGCGGGTCGGGATCGTGCTGGTCGCCGCCCTGCTGGTGACCCTGCGTGAACTCGGTGTGCTGCGCTTCGCGCTGCCGGAGAACCAGCGACTGGTGCCGGAGAGCGTCTTCCGGCTGGGACGGTTCGCCGGGCCGTTCCAGTTCGGTCTGGAGATGGGCACCGGGGTTCGGACGTACCTGCCCAGCGGGCTGGCCTATCTGACCGCGGTGCTGCTGTTGCTCTTCGCCACTCCGGTGACGGCCCTCGCCGCCGGTGTCGGTTTCGGCCTGGGCCGGTCCCTGATGACCATGTCGGCCCTGCACTTCGACGACTCCGGGGGCTGGAACCTGGAGTGGGACTACCGGTCGACGGCGGTCAAGCGGGCCCTGCTGCTCGCCTACCTGGCCGCCTTGGCGGTGCTGATCTCGTCGCTGCTGCCGTGAGCACTCCGGTCGGCCGATCGGTCTCCGATCGGCCGACCGGATCGGTGTGCAACAGAACGCCGTGCCGGTGGCGTACTAGTGGCGAGGGAGGTGGGATGGAAGCCGACGAGTTCGAGATGTTCGTCCGCCAGTCCACGCCGGCGCTGCGCCGGTACGCGCGTGCGGTGGCCGCTGACCCGGACCAGGCCGAGGACCTCCTCCAGGAGACCTACGTGCGGATGGCCGGCGCGTGGCACCGCCTGCTGGTCGAAGGCAACCCACTCGGGTACGCGAAGACCACAATGGTCCGACTGCACATCAGTTGGATGCGGACCCTGGTTCGCCGGGCCCGGCTGACCCCACCGGCCCGCCCGCTGGTCGCCGACGGGGGACTGGGTCGGGTCGACGACCATGACCAGCTCCGTCGGATGCTGGCCGACCTTCCTCCCTTGCAGCGGGTGGTGCTCGTGTTGTCGTACCTGGATGACCTGAGTGACGAGGCGATCGCCGAGGCCGTCGGACGACGACCGGCCACGGTCCGTTCGCTGCGTCATCGAGCCCTGGGCGCGATTCGCGCCGAGCTGCCCACCCATGTCGGCGCTGATCGGGAGGTCGCGGGATGAGCGATGTGCGGGAAGCCCTCCGTGCGGTCTGGGACTCCGACCCCGACCACTATCCGACCGGCTCGGACCCCCTGCCGGGGGTACGCGCCCGGCTGCGGCGACGTCGACGGGTGCAGACGGCGGGAGCGGGGCTGGCCCTGTCCGCAGTGGTCGGCATCGGCACCTTCGGGGTCATGCTGGCTGAGCGCAGCGAGGCCCCGCCGACCGGGCCGGCCTCCGCCAGCCCGACCGATTCCGCCAGCCCGTTCGCACCCGATCTGTGGGGACTGCCGCCCTATCTGGATCGGGTGGATGCCACCGAGGCGGTGCTGCGGTCGGCCCGACCTCAGCTGGTGCCGACCGGGATCCGGGCAGCGTACGAGGGCAGGGGTCCGGTGACCCGGGTGATCGTGGTGTACGACTTCACCGCGCCGACCGGGCTGCCCGGAACGGCACGGGAGGTGAGTGCCCCGAGCGGGGCTCAGGTGCTGACCACGGACGACTCGGCGACCTCGACGGCGTACCTGACGGCCTGGCGGCCGGATGGCAGCTCGTTGTTCCTGGCCGTGACCGCAGATCAGGTCGAGGTCCGGTCCGCAACGATCGACGCACTGATTCAGGCCAATCTCGGCTGATATTGCCCGATCCGGCCGGTGGCATTGGGTCGATCGGCCGCCCTGCGGATTGACATACCGTGTCACGATCATCGTGGTCGGTCCGAGCCGCCGACCACGGGGAGGAGGACGCGGTGACCGGTTTTCTCGGCGCGGCACTCAGCTTTCCCACCGTACTGTTCAGCTTCCTGCTGGTGGTGGTGGTCGGCTACTGGCTGCTGGTGTTGACCGGCGTGCTGGACCTGGGCGACGACCTGGACGTCGACGGCGGGGCGGGTGCCTTCCTCGCCGGCCTCGGTCTGGGGGGTGTGCCCAGTGCCATCATCTTCTCCCTGCTCGTCGCCGTCGCCTGGTTCGTCAGCCTGGCCGGCACCGCCCTCCTCGGCGGCCTGGGCTTCGGCTCCGGCACCCGGATCCTGGTCTCGATCGGTGTCCTGCTGGCCGCCGCGTTCTGCGCGTGGCTGGTGACCCGGTTGGTCGCCATACCCCTGGAGCGACTCTTCCCGACCGAGTCGGACGCCACCCGGCACGCCTTCGTCGGCAGCCTGTGTGTCGTGCGTACCGGCACGGTCACGGCCGACTTCGGTCAGGCCGAGGTGACCGCGGCCGACGGCTCCTCGGCGGTGGTGCAGGTCCGGCAGCCGGGCGAGGAGAAGATGCCGGCGGGCAGTTCCGCCCTGATCTACGACTACGACACCGAGGGCGAGTTCTTCTGGGTCATGCCCGCCGGTCCCGCCTTCGATCCACTCAGACATTCCGCCCCGTAGCCGCCCCGGTGTAGCCGCCCTGCCTGCGGATCACCACGACTGGGGCAGCCGCCCTAATCGCCGGCCTGTCCCACGCTGCCCCTGAGACGTCTCGAAAGGAGGATGCGCGGGCGTCCGCCCGGCCGCTGCCGCCGGGTCGCCAACCGCCCGCGCGCCCAACCATGGAAGTCATCACCACTGGAATCGGTGTACTCCTCGCCGTCGTCCTGCTCGTCGCGCTCGGCGTGGTGTTCATGGTCAGTCGGTTGTTCCGTAAGGTCGAGCAGGGCAAGGCGCTGATCGTCTCCAAGGTCCGGCGGGTCGATGTGACCTTCACCGGCGCGGTCGTGATGCCCGTCCTGCACAAGGCCGAGATCATGGACATCTCGGTCAAGACGATCGACATCGAACGGACCGGCAACGAGGGCCTGATCTGCCGCGACAACATCCGGGCCGACATCCGGATCACCTTCTTCGTCCGGGTCAACAAGACCGTCGAAGACGTGATCAAGGTGGCGCAGGCGATCGGTACCGCGCGGGCCAGCGACCGGGAGACCTTGCAGGAGCTGTTCAACGCAAAGTTCTCCGAGGCGCTCAAGACGGTCGGCAAGCAGCTCGACTTCGTCGACCTCTACACCAAGCGTGACGAGTTCCGCGACCAGATCATCCGGGTGATCGGCACCGACCTCAACGGCTACAGCCTGGAGGACGCGGCGATCGACTTCCTGGAGCAGACGCCGATGTCGCAGCTCGACCCGGCGAACATCCTGGACGCCCAGGGCATCCGGAAGATCACCGAGCTGACCACCCAGGAGAACGTCCGGACCAACGAGTTCCGGCGTACCGAGGAGAAGGAGATCACCCGCCAGAACGTCGACGCCAAGGAAGCGATCCTTGAGCTTGAGCGGCGGCAGGCGGACGCGGAGGCCAAGCAGCAGCGCGAGATCGAGACCGTACGGGCTCGCGAGCAGGCGGAGACCACCCGGGTACGTGCCGAGGAGCGGTTGCGCGCCGAGACCGCGAACATCCGTACCGACGAGCAGTTGGGCATCCAGCACGAGAACCGGGCCCGCGAGATCGCGGTGGCCGAGAAGAACCGCGAGCGGGTCATCGCCATCGAGACCGAGCGGATCGAGAAGGACCGCATGCTGGAGGTCATCAGCCGGGACCGCGAGACCGAGCTGAGCACGATCGCCAAGAACAAGGAGGTCGAGGGCGAGAAGCGGGCCATCGCCGAGGTGATCCGGGAGCGGATCGCGGTGGAGAAGACCGTGGCCGAGCAGGAGGAGAACATCAAGCGGCTGCGGGTGGTCGAGGAGGCCGAGCGGACCCGCCAGGCAGTGATCATCCAGGCCGAGGCCGAGGCGCAGGAGAGCCTGGTCAAGGACATCAAGGCGGCGGAGGCAGCCGAGGCGGCCGCCAAGCACAAGGCCCGCGAGGAACTGGTGCTGGCCGAGGCCCGGCAGCAGGCCGCCGAGCTGGACACCCGAGCGAAGATCCGGCTGGCCGAGGGCATCCAGGCCGAGACCGCCGCGGCCGGCCTGGCCGAGGTGCAGGTCCAGGAGCGCAGCGCCGAGGCGATCGAGAAGGTCGGCCGCGCGGAGGTCGCGGTGGAGCGGGAGAAGCTGCTGGCCGCCGCCGACGCGGTACGGGAGAAGCTGAAGGGCGAGGCCGAGGGTCTCACCGAGAAGGCCGCCGCGATGGCCGCGCTGGACGACGCCACCCGGGAGCACGAGGAGTACCGGCTGCGTCTGGAGTTGGAGAAGGAGGTCCGCCTCGCCGGGCTGGACACCCAGCGGCAGGTCGCCGAGGCGCAGGCCAAGCTGGTCTCCATCGGCCTGGAGAAGGCGAACATCGACATCGTCGGTGGGGACAGTGTCTTCTTCGACCGGCTGCTCAGCTCGATCTCGTTCGGTAAGAGTGTGGACGGTTTCGTGGCCCACTCGGATGTGGCGAAGAACCTGACCAAGCCGTGGTTGGACGGCAGCGCCAGCTTCACCGACGACCTGACCCGGATGGTCGGCTCGCTCAACAGCGCCGACGTGCAGAACCTCACCCTGTCAGCCTTCCTGATGCAGCAGATGGGCGCCGGTGGCGCAGACAAGGGCAAGCTCCAGGAACTGCTGAAGGCCGCACAGCGCCTGGGCGTGGCGGAGACTCCGGTCGCCGCCCTGACTGGCTCGCGGCAGCGCGCCGGTGAGTGAGCCGATCGCCGGTGGTGGGGGGGGGGGGCGCCGGCCCCCCCCCCCCCCCCCCCCCCCCCCCGCTGCACTGTCAGGCCGGCGCGACATAGTAGAAGCGCCGGTAGCCCAGCAGCATCCCCTCGTCGGTCAGGGTGAACACGTCGACGAAGTCCAGCGCGGTCCGGTCCGGCAGGTCGGTGTAGCGGCCAGTGACGGCGACACCGTCGCCGTCCGCTATCACCTTGTAGATCTGGTGGTGACTCGGCGGTCCGGCAAGCCGGGCATGGGTACGCAGCACCTCGTCGCGCCCGTTGCCGTGCACCATGTCCGGCCGCAGGACCTGCACATTCTCGTCGAGCAGGGAGCCGAACCCGTCGATGTCGCCGATGTTCAGGTAGTGGTAGGACAGTCGAACGTGGTCGACCCCGGCCGCGGTGGCGGCACTGTACTTCAGTGAACCCCCATGGCTGGTCATCCGGTGGTCTCCTCTTGTCTGTCTGGCTGGCCCCCACCCGTGTGCGGCCGCTGAACGTAATCTCCACCAGACGGACAACTTCCGCCTATCACGGCGCTTTCCTGGCACCGCTCGATACGTACGGGTGGCCGGTCGGGCCATTCCCGGATACGTGACGGTGGCACTGCCGGGCGTGACTTTCCGTCCCCCACCCGAGGCCACCAGCCTGCACAGATACCGAGATACGACCGGAAACCGGCAATATCTATCGATAGCCATAGAAGCACCCCGCATTCGTTTCCCCTGCTGGACAAATACGTCCTCAATGCAGTGGACTGTTTCGACAGAAACGTGTCGGCCCGGGAGTACTATGCGCAACCTGACCCTCACCAGCCCGGTCGCCGAGGCTGGAATCGTCTTCCGAATCCTCGGTCCCCTACAAGTGGAAGGGCCGACCCGGGCAGTTCGGATCCCACCGGGGCGTCAGGAGATCATCCTCGCCTGCCTGCTCATGGAGGCAGGTCGGCTCGTCGACAGTGACCGGTTACTCGACCTCGTCTGGCCGGACGAGGCGCCGGACACCGCCCGCACCCAGATCCAGATCTGCGTGTCCCGCCTGCGCAAGAGCTTCACCGAAGCCGGGGTCAACGCCTCGGTGGTCTCCCGGGCCCCCGGCTACCTGCTTCAGGCCGACGACGACGCGGTGGACCTTCAGGTCTTCAACCGGCAGGTGATGGCCTCGCGGGTGCTGGTCAAGGAGGGCAGGCTGGCCGAGGCGGCCGAGACCCTGCGCGCCGCCGTGGCACTGTGGCGGGGCCCCTGTCTCAGCGGGGTACCCAGCGACACACTGCGCACCCGTGGGCTGCGGCTGGACGAGGAGCGGTTGACGGCGATCGAGACGTACCTCGGGCTGGAACTGAGCCTCGGGCGCAGCCACGAACTGGTCGGCGAGATCAACCAACTGCTGCACGAACATCCGCTGCGCGAGCGGCTGCGCGGGCAACTGATGCTGACGCTGCACCGCGCCGGCCGGCAGGCGGAGGCACTCGACGTCTACCGTGCCGGCCGGCAACTTCTCAACGACGAGCTGGGGCTGGAGCCGGGTGAGGAGCTGCGCCAGTTGGAGACCGCCATCCTCACCAGGGACCCCACCCTGCACCTGCCGGCCTCGCCGGCCCCGGTGACGGCGTCGCCGCGCGTCCCCGAGGTTCCCACCGCGCCGCCGTCGGCGTACGGCGAGGAGCAGCCGCACCAACTGCCCGCCGACACGGCGGACTTCGTCGTCAACGAGCCGATCCTGCGCACGATCGAGGCCGCGCTGGTCGGCGGCGACGGGCAGCGGTCACTGGGGCTCGTGGTCATCGCCGGTAAGCCCGGCATCGGCAAGAGCGCGCTGGCCACCCATGTGGCACACCGCCTCGGTGCCCAGCGGTTCCCCGGCGGTCAGCTCTACTGCGACCTGCGTGGGGTCGGCGCCGACACGGTCAGCGCGAAGGACGCCCTCGGCCGGTTCCTGCGGGCGCTCGGCATTCCCGGCCCGGTGATCCCGGACTCCACCGACGAGCGCGCCGAGATGTACCGGACGCTGCTGGCCGCGCGCCGGATGCTCGTCGTCCTGGACGATGCCGCCAACGAGGCCCAGATCATGCCGCTGCTGCCCGGCAGCAACAGCTGCGCGGTCCTGGTCACCAGTCGGTCGCGGCTGACCGCCCTGCCCGGTGCCCAACTGGTCGAGCTGGACGTACTCGACCAGGCGCAGGCCCTGCAACTGTTGAGCCGGGTGATCAGCGCCGATCGGGTGAGCCAGGAACCGGAGGCCGCCATTGCGTTGGTACGCACCGTCGGCGGCCTTCCGCTGGCGTTGCGGATCGTGGCCGCGCGGCTGGCCGCCCGACCGCACTGGAATCTCGCCTCGATGGTGCACCGGCTGGCCAACGAGCGGCACCGGCTCGACGAACTGGCCCACGGCGAGATGACCATGCGGGCCAGCCTGTCCCTGACCCACGACGGCCTGCACCGCCCCGACCGGCGGCTGCTGCGGCTGTTCAGCCTGGCGGAGGGGCCGACGGTGCCGGGGTGGATCGCGGGCGCCCTGCTCGACGACGACCGCCCGTTCCCGTCCGACCTGCTGGAACCCCTGGTGGACGTGCAGATGCTGGACGCGGTCGCGATCGAGCGCAACGGGGAGTTCCGCTACCGGTTCCACGAGGTGATCCGCCTGTTCGCCCGCGAACAGCTCACCCTGCACGACGGGGAGGCCGTCCAGCTGGCCGCGACCGAGCGGATGATCGGCGGCTGGCTGTCGATCGCCGAGCAGGCCCACGCCCGCATCTACGGCGGCGCCTACACCCTGCTGCACGGTGACGGCATGCGCTGGCATCCGCCGGCCGGTTACGTCGAGAACCTGCTGACCGAGCCGCTCGAATGGCTGGACAACGAGCAGCCGAACCTCTGCCTGGCCGTCGAGCAGGCCGCCCGCATGGGTCTGCACGAACTCTGCTGGAACCTGGCGACCACCCTGGTCACCCTGTTCGAGGCGCGCGGCTACTTCGACCAGTGGGAACGGACCCACCGACGGGCCCTGGAGGCCGTCCGGGAGGCCGGCAACCGCCGGGGTACGGCGGCCGTGCTCGCCTCGCTGGGCACCATGCACCTGAGCCGACAGCAACCGGACCAGGCCCGGCAGTCCCTCGACGCCGCCCTGGAGATCTTCGACGAACTTCAGGATCTGCACGGCCTGGCCCTGTGCCGTCGGGATCTCGCCCTGCTGGACCGGCAGAGCGGGGAGGATGACCGGGCGCTCGTGCGCTACGAGCAGGCGGCCCGGGACTTCGATCAGGTCGGGGACGTGATCGGACGGGCCACCGTGCTGACCCAGAGCGCGTACGTGTGGATGCGGCGCGGCCACACCGCCAGGGCCCAGGAGCAGCTCGACGAGGCCCTGGCGGTGTTCCGTTCCGTCGGGTACGCCCACGGAGAGGCGCACGCCCTGCGCCGCGCGGGGCAGGTGCTGCTGTGCCGTGGTGAGCACGCCCAGGCCGAACAGGTGCTGTCGAAGGTGCTGGAGTTGGTCCGTCGGGGCCGCGACATCATCGGCGAGGGCCACCTGCTGCGCAACCTCGGCGAGGTCCACGAGGCCAGCGGACGCCACGACCAGGCCCGAGAGGCCTACACCCAGGCCCTGACCGTACGCGAGAAGATCATCGACCTCGGGGGTGCGGCGGTGGTGCGCCTCGACCTGGCCCGACTGGCGTTCCACGATGGTCAGTTCGTCGAGGCCGGCAGCCTGCTGGAGCAGGCCACGGAGACCTTCCGGGCCCGGGGTATGCGCCCCGAACTGCGGGAGGCGGAGCGGCTGGCGCAGGAGCTCGCCGCCTCCTGACCTCCGCCGCTATCACCGCGCTGTGCGGTGACCCGGCGCCACCGCCGCCCACACCCGCGCCAACCGCCTGCCGACCTTGGAGAGTCCGCCCTGAACTGCGACGACGCTGTCGATTGGCGGCGTGATGGTCGGCCGATAGTGAGATCGGGACGATGGGTTGTGACGACGGTTGTCCCGGTGTCGAGATCGGCGCCGGGCGGCGCTTCCTGACGCGCTACCCCCCGTCGCCATGACATCGTGATAGGGAGTGGGACGACAGATGAGCATCGATGTGTCGATCGCCGATAACGTACCGCTGTTCGGGTCGCTGGTCCGCCGGCATCGCACCCGCATCGGGCTGACCCAGCGGGAACTGGCGGACCTGTCCACCGTCAGCGTCCGGGCGATCCGCGACCTCGAACAGGGCCGGGCCCGCCGACCACGGCAGGACACCGTACGGCTGATCGCCGACGGCCTGCGACTCGGAGTACGGGCCCGCGCCGATCTGGAGTCCGCCGCCGGGGAAGGCCGGACCAGTTGGGCGGTGAAGGCCGGCTACGAGGCCGACCCGCCGGCCCCACCCCTGGCCGTGGACGTACAACTCGGGCGGGAGGCCGAGACCGCTGTCATCGTCGACGAACTCGGCACCGGCGCCGAACGGCTGGTGACCATCGTCGGGATAGACGGAGTGGGCCGCACCCGGCTGGCCCTTGAGGTGGCTACCCGGTTGCACACCGCCGAGCGCACCCCGGTGCTCTGGTGCTCCGTCACCGGCCCGACCGGCGGTGACCGCCTCTCCACCCTGGTCCGCGCCACCGCAGATCAACTGCTCGGCACCGGGGGTACGGCGCCCTCGGCGAACGGGACGGACGAGACAGCCGCATTCATGGAGATCGTCGCCGACCGGCCGCCGCTGCTGGTGCTGGACGGGGTGACCGAGGCCGCCCATGCCCACCGCATCGGGCAGTTGCTGCGTGACTGTCCGGGCCTACGGATCCTGGTCACCGCCGCATTCCCCCTCGGGGCACCCGGCGAACGACACTTCCTGCTCAATCCGCTGGCCGTACCCGAGGAAGGCGAATCATTCGACGCGGAGGTCCCCGCGGTCCGGATCTTCAAGGAACGCGCCCGCCGGTTCCGTCCCGACGTCAACCCCGACATCCGGGAGGCCGCGTTGATCGCGGACATCTGCCGGCAACTGGACGGGATACCCCAGGCCATCCACGCCGCCGCGTCCTGGCTCGTCGTCTACGACATCGCGACCCTGCACCAGTGCCTGCACGACGGTCCGGCCGGACTGCTGCACCACCTCGCCGGCCCCGACGGCGGCATCAACCTGCGCGACGCCCTGGATCGCCGGCTGGCCACCCTGCCCACCGCCGAACGCGAACTGCTCGACGCCCTCTGCGTACGGGGAGAGACCTTCGACCTGGCCGAGGTGATGACCCTGACCGGCCAGAGCCTGCCCGACAGCGGCCGGGCCGTTCGCTCCCTGGTGCTGCGTGGCCTGGTACGCCCCACGTACACCGCCGGGCAGTCCCGGTTCCGGATCCTGCACCTGGTACGCGCGGCCCAGCTCTGCGCTCTGGACGTCCGGGTCTGACCGTGCGGTCCGACCGCGGCGGCACACCCTCCGGCGTGCTCCCGGCTCCCCGCCCCGCGACCTGCACGAGGAGCCGGCGTGGCGCCTCCGGTCATCGGATCGGTGTTGTCGGTACCTCGGTGAGGTGTCTGGTGATGCGTAGCAGCACGCGATCGGGGGGTCCGGGGACGAAGGCGGCGGTGTCGGCAAGTGCGGCGATCAAGGGCAGTCCACGGCCACCGACGGTGAGCGGGGCGGGGAGTTCGGTGTCGAGTCGGACACTGTCGGGGACGCTGCCGCGGTTGCTGACTTCAAGCAGGCAGGTGTGGTCGTCGATGACGATGGTGAGGTCGACGGTGCTGTCGGGATCGGCGTGCATCACCGCGTTGGCGCATGCCTCGCTGATCAGTACGGCAAACTGGCCCCGGGTGTCCTCGTCGGCGTCGGTGAGGCTCAGCAGGGTGGTGAGTACATGGCGGGCGCGGGTCACCGAGGAAGGCTGCCGCGGGAGCGACAACGTCATGGTCACCCGCATTGTTCTTGCTCCTCCCGAGCCGGGGCGGCTCGCCGGATCGCCACCTCACAATGGCACGGTGCTCTGGCGATCAGCACTACCCCCGGTTGGTGCGGTGAAACGATCCGGGTGTCGGCTCGACGTGCGCTACCGGCGGCGGTTCGGCTGCCGGCCGCATAGGGTGAGTCGGGGGTCATCGGCGTGGGGAGGTTGGTGTGGATCTGCAGTTGTCGGTCCGGCCGGGCCGGGGTTGCACCGTGGTCGAGGTGCACGGCGAGCTGGACATGGCGACGTCACCGCAGTTGCGCGAGGGTCTGCAACGGTTGATTGACGCCGGTGACCGGCAGGTGGTGGTCGATCTGGCCGGGGTGGGATTCATGGACTCCAGTGGATTGGGCGCGCTGGTGGTGATGTTCAAGGCGTTGCGTGACATCGACGGTCGGATGTGCCTGGCCGCGGTGCAGCCCGCCGTGCGCAACGTCCTGACGGTCACGTCGGTGGATCGGGTGATCCACACGTACGACACTGTGGGTGCGGCTGAAGCGGATGTCCCGTCCACGGACGGCGCGGCCGGGCGGTAGTCAGTCGGGCAGCACATTGCTGGCACGCGCCTGGTCAGCGCCGGCGCTGGTACGCCGTTCCTCGCCGTGCCCACCGTGCCAGTCGAGGATCAGCAGGGTGGCGTCATCGGCCAGGGTCGGTCCGCTGACCTCGAGCACGGCGTCGGCCAACGCCCGGACGGCCTCGCGCGGGTGCAGACCGGCGATCGACCGGAACAGAGTCGGTAGATCCAGGCTGGCGGCGTTGCGCTCCCGCACGCCGTCGGTGACCATCACCAGACGGTCGCCAGGTCGCATCGCGATCTCGCCGGCGCGGTAATCGGCCTCGGCGAACATTCCCAGTGGGAAGTTGCCCGGTAACGGAAGCGCCTGAACGTCCCCGTCGCGCACCAGTATCGGCGGCAGGTGGCCGGCGTTGAGCAGCGCGCACGCCCCGGTGCGCAGGTCGAGACGGCCGAGCAGCGCGGTGATGTAACTGCCGGGCACGGCAGTGTGTTGGGCTATGGCGGCATTCGCGGTGTCGGCCTGCTCCACCAGACCGGCCGCACGGCGGCGACTGTTACGCAGGCTGCCCACGCCCAGGGTGGCCGTCAAGGCGCTGGCCACTCCGTGGCCCATCGCGTCGGTGACGCTGAAGTGCAACACATCGCGGGCGAGGCTGTAGTCGAAGGTGTCCCCACCGATGCTCGCGGCAGGTTCGAGCCAGCCGGACACGGTGAACGCACTGGCCTCACACGTGAAGGAGGCGGGCAGCAGGCGGCGCTGGATCTCCGCAGACAGGGTGAACGGAGTCGTGCGTTGCCCCCACTCGAAGAGGTCGGTGTACCGCCGGTTGGCGATCACCACGTACGCCAACAGGTGTGCCGTGCGGGCGATCTCGTCCAGCACCTGCGGAGCGGGCTCGTCCGGCAGGATCATCTCCAGCAGGCCGAGCGTCTCACCGCGATCGGTCACCGGCGCCAACACCATCCATGTGTCGGGCTGGGCGACGACTTGCACCGTCTGGCTGCGTAGCGCCTGTTCGCCGGGGCCGCCGTCGAAGGGCAGCATCGTGGCGACCTCGTCACCGTCTCGGCGTCCCTCACCAGCGCCGCCGATCGGCACATGAGCCAACCGGACCAGCGCCCGACCACTGAGGTCCGCGATCAAGAAACCGACACTACGTGCCCCTAACGCCACACCGAGTTCCCGGGTGACCGCCTCAACCGCCTCGACCGGCGAAGCGTTCTCCGCCGCATCCAACACATCGGCCATGACCCGCCCTCGACTGCTCTCCACTGTCCGAGCCTACGAGACCCGACCAGTCATCGCCGCACACAAGGATCATGGCAGCACCAGCGAGGTCCGAGATCGGGCCCGTCAACGTCAGGAAAGCAACTCACTCGACTGGCATGCGCAAATTCGGTGAGCCGTCTTCATCGTGACGGTGCAGATCACGGCAGGTGGGACCCGGGCGTGCCAGTGCCACGGCGCCCGCCGCGTCGGCTGCGAAAATCGCTGTCCGATTGTCGGAGGGCACTGGTAGAAAGCCGGAGTGCAGAAGATTCTGACGTTCTCTGATCATCTGCGACTCATTGACGAACGGTCGACCGCCTTCCGCGCTGCGGTCGCCGCAGCGCCCAGCCTCGACGTGCCGGTTCTGACCAGCGATCCACATGCCTCTGCCGGGCGGACGCTGTGCGAGCTCGTGCAACACGTGGGCATGGCCCGCCGCAAATCAGCCGCCGTCGTCGCCGCCGGGCCTGCAGACGCGCCTCCGGAAAGATCGGCTTGGGACGACGGCACGGGTGCGCCTCGGGAACGCGAGGCGCTGCTGGCCTGGTGGACCGAGTCCATCGAGCAGCTGACGAGCACGCTGCGCGAGGCTGGCCCGGATCGCGGTTGTTGGACGTGGTGGGACGACTCGCCGTCACCACAGACCTCCGGCGCATGGGCGCGACGTCAGGTCCCCGAGATCGCGGTGTACACGTACGACGCCCAGCTCACCGTCGGTGCCCCGCAGCCGCTACCAGACGAGGTCGCCCTCGACGGTTTCGACGACTGCCAGTTCACCCTCTGCGCAACGACGGTCGCCTGGCCACACCAGCCCGCCGTCGTCGATTACCACGCCACCGAGGGGTGCTCCTGGCGCCTCCGGCTGTCCGACGAAGGGGCACGGGGCACCCGCCTCGGCGATCCCGCTGCCGACGAGGCCCCGGACACGGCCGACGCCTCCGCCCAGGGCACGGCCAGTGACCTCGTCTTGATGTTCTACGGCCGCATACCGCTGGATTCCCTGAAGCTCGAAGGCGACCGCCGCATCTTCGATCAGCTCATCGCCTGGGACCCGTCCCGGTGACAACGACCTCCCCGACGCCTGATGGCCGCCGCGCCGGCGGAGACGCGCGCCTGCCCTGGAGCGCGACGACCCCGGCGGCGGCGTAACTAGCTGGCGTACGGGGCTCTCCGCCAGCGATGATGCCGCCGTGTCCGGCACACCTGAGGGGTTCACCTATCGCGCCCGTAAGAACGGCGACGTGGAAGTGCGGCATCATGGCCGCCCGGCCGTCGTGCTGCGTGGTACCGCTGCGGCCCGGTTCCTGACCGATGTGGACAACGACGACCCTCAGGAGTTGATGGCCCGCATCACCGGCCACTACAAGCACGGCAACGAGCGGGCGGCCAAGCAGCATCCCCGCAACCGGGGTCGATAGCACCCGCGCTGACGGGTCAGGTGGGTTCGTCGCTGGGGATCCTGCGCGCCGACCGGGGCGCGGGCCGGGTGGGTCGGCCTACCCGGGTTACATGCACCAGCCGCTCCGGTGCCACCTCCAGCAGGGTGCCCAGGACCGTACGGGTGGCCGCGACGTCGATCAGCTGACTCAACGGGTGTGCTGCCAGCCCGGCGGTGTGCAGGGTCAACCAGCAGCGCAGGAGTAGCCGGCCGAACTCGACCTGCCCGGCCTGGTCCAGGCCCTCGGGGGCGATCAGGGCCAGCACGGTGCCACCACGGGCCAGTGGATCGTCGGCGGCGGCGAGCAGCCGGGGCAGACCCAGCGGACGCAGCAGGGGGTACGCGGCCAGTCCCACCCGTAGTCCTACCGCAGCGGGTCGGGACAGGGCCAGACAGCGGTCGGTCAGCCCGTCGATGCGGTAGTTCGGATGTGTCGGATCGAGCCGAAGCCAACGGCGCAGCTCGGCGGTGATCGCCGGGTCCGCGTACAGGTGCTGGTCGGCCGTGCGCAGGAGGGCACCCAGGCGGTCGGCCTGCGGCACCACCCGTACCTCGCCGCCGGCCTGCCGGGCCTCCCGGTCCACCGCCGCGAGCGCCTCCGGGTCCGGACCGGCGGAGAACCGACCCCGGTCGGTACGGCGTTCCCACACGTCGGTGGTGCGGAAGGGGGTCGGGTAGGGGCCCTCGGCCGGTCGTAGCCAACCCACCCACTGGTCCTCGGGATCGGCGACGTACTTCAGGGGCAGGTCTGCGTCGGCCGCGACGATCAGGCAGGTCTCGACGAAGGCGCCGAGGGACAGTCGTAGGTCGCGGCCGGTGGGATCACCGGCCGGCAGTTCGCGGGCCGGATCCCATCCGACCCGAATCCCTGCGGGCTCGTAGCGTAGCCGCCAGGGTTGGGTGTTGTGCGCGCTCGGGGCCCGCCAGCACAGCGGTTCGAGGGCGCGGAACGTTTCTAGGTCCACCTATCGCTCCTTGGCGTAGAAGGTGTAGCCGTGCAGTGGACGACCGCCGAGCCGCCGGTACTGGGCGGCCGATGCCACGTTGTCCCGTTCGACATAGGTGCTGCGCAGGGTGGTGTAGCCGGCGGCGTGCAGGTTGTGGTGCAGGTGGGTGGAGAGCAGCCGCTGGTAGCCACGCCCCTGGTACTGCGGGAGGACCCCCTTGATGATCAGCACTGCTTCCCGGCGGTAGCGGCGGCGGCCGGAGGTCAGCAGCCGCAGTTGGTTGACCACGTGCAGGTTGCCGCGGACGTCGACCAGGAACTCACTGATGTCCGGTACGCAGAGCACGAAGGCCACCGGGATGCCGTCGCGGGTCAGGTAGAGCAGCAGCGATTCGTCCAGCAGGTATCCCAGCCCGTCGGTCTGCCGTCGCAGTTGGCGCTCGGAGATCGGGGTGTAGTAGCCGAGTTGGGCGAAGGAGGCGTTGAGCATCTCGCGCAGCAGGTCGAGTTGGTCGTCGAGACGCCGCAGGTCACCTCGGTGCAGTTCCAGGCGTCCACCGTCCGGCTCGGTGGGCACCGGTGGCTTCGGTTGCGCAGGTAGGGGCACCGGGCAGATCCAGGTGTCGGCCTCGAAACGGCGGTGGAATCCGTACGCCTGGTAGGCGGTCACGTAGTGCGGCGGGTTCCAGGCGCTGTCGACGAAGCCCCGCTCGGCGTACCCGGAGGTGATCACCCCACCGGCCTGGTTGGGTAGCAACGCCACCGGGCCGAACAGCAGGTCCCGGTCGGGTTCGGCGTGCGTGGTGATCGCGTCGAACAGCGGCCGGGCGGCCGGTTCGGTGAACTCGGTGAGCCCGAAGAGTTGGCACCGGCGGCCGAGTTTGGTGTCGAAGGCCGCATCGGTGTGCAGGGTGGTGCGGCCGACCACCCTGCCAGTGGCATCACGCAGCACGTACAGGGGGACCCCGTCGCGCCACCACCGCCGGATCTGCTGCCGTGGAGTGGGTACGTACCGGGGCTCATCGGCGTACAGCCGGTCGGTGAGGGCGAGGAACTCCCGCAGGGTTCGGCGGCTGCGTACCCGCTCGAACCGGTGGGTGGCCGCGGTCACCGGAGGACCGCCGGCCCGGTGGTCTCCGCCCCGATGGGGGTGAAGGTGGCGATGTGACCCATCTGCGGGCCTTCGGCGCGCCAGGTGCCGTTGGAGTATCCGTCCGGTGCAGCCGTGTAGAGCCGGATGAAGCCGGCGGTCGCGTTGCGGGTGCCGTCGGTCAGCCAGACCATCAACCGGCGGTGCTCGCGGGTGCGGGCGAAGCGCAGCATCGCCTCCCGGTCGGTGAAGAAGGCGATCGTGCCGAGGGTCAGCGGGAACTGCCAGTAGACGGTGTGCCAGCAGTAGCCGGACATCCGACGCATGTCCCGGACCATCCGGATCCAGGCCGGTGCCAGCCGCAGCAGGACCAGGGGGTTGGAGTAGCGGGTGGCGCCGATGAACATCGCGCCGGCGCGGGCCTGCGCCGGGGCGCGGGAGAAGTCACGGGTACGCATGGTCACCTCACCAGGTAGACGTTCTTGATCTTCTGCTCGCCGGCGAACGGGCCGCTGCCGGGTTCGTGCAGTTCCACCCGCAGGTCCCCGGCGGTCGGGTCCTCCATCAGGGACTGGGCGAAGTCCCGGGATACCGAGGTGAGGTGTCGGCGTACCCCGGTGCGGCAGGCGGTGGCGAGGGCTTCGCGTTGCGCGGCCGTCAGGGCACGGCGCAGTTCGATGTGGATGACCGGTCGGGTCTCCAGGGCCGCGTCCTCGACCAGGGTCAGGCAGAAGCGGTTGATCTCGGCGGCGTACGGATTGCTGGTGTAGAGGCCGTACTCCACGTCCTGGGGGTAGAGGTTGGCCCCCAGGTAGGAGACCGTGGAGTCGCGCCGACCGAACAGCAGCAACACCGGCAGGGTCATCCGCTCGGCGGAGACGGCCGTGCGGAACTCGGCCCGGCGTACCGGGTCGAGGTGGGCCAGCTCGACGATCCGCTGGTAGGGCACGAGCAGCGCCTCGTCGCCGATGTTGTACCGCAGCCGGGGTTGCAGCACCTCGGTGGTGACCGTGCAGATCAACTCCCGATGCTCGTTGGTCTCCAGGTAGGTGGCGAAGGGGTTGTACTGGAACACCATCGGCAGCCGCTGCTCGTCGACGCCGAGCAACTCGGCCCGCAGCGCCCGGTCGTTCTGCAACCGCCGCCGCAGCCACACCGTGAACCGGGTCTCCGCGCCGATGCCGATGGTCAGATCCGAGGCCCCGTACGCCGACCGGACCAGCGCGAACCGCTGCTCCAGGTAGTCGCGCAGCGCCTCGGTCATCCCCTCACCGCCGCAACTGGCGAAGATGCGGTACCGCGACCAGGGAAACTCCTCGGCGTCCAGGCGGTCGCGCAGATGCTTCAGAAACGGTGGGTACGCCGTCACCAGATAGTCGAAGTCGGGGCCGAACTCGCGCAGCGTGTCGACGATCTTCCCGAGGTCCGGGCCGGTGTTCTTCACCACCGCGATCCGGGCCATCGCCGCACCGGTCGTGGTCCCGGTCGCCCAGGCCCCCATCGAATACGCGTTGATCACGAACGGTCGGCGCATCGGGAAGACCAGCTTGGTGTAGCCGACGATGTCCCGGTGCACCGCCCGCAGCTCCCGGTCCCCTCGGGGCCAGTTGAACGGCCGCCCGGACGAACCGGCCGACTCGTCGACCACCACCCCACGGGTCGGCAACCGTCCGTCCCAGCAGCGGTCGGCCGCGTCGTGGGCCACCACGTAGCCGAGCTTCTCAGTCTCCGGGAAGTCCGTCAGCCGGTGGCGGGCACCGGCCGGGCGGGCGCGCAGGAAGGCCCGGTAGGCAGGCACCTGCCGGGCGGCCCGTACGCAGACGGACTGGGCGTTCGCCGCGGCCAGACTGTCCAGGGCCGGGTGGTGCCGCCGCGCCACCCACCGCCATCCGGCGGGGTGCCGGCTGACGAGCCGACTCAGCGCGGCGACCGTGCGGCCGAGGGGGGCCAGCACGGCCTGCCGGCCACGCGCGGCCAGAGCCGGCAACGGCGAGTCAGCGGTACGCAGAGCGATGTGTCGGTGCGGCAGATCGGCCATGGCATGATCCTCGCGATGCCGACGGGCCGACACCTGAGACCGCAGACGGTGACCGCACTGAGCATCCCTACTCAGTCGACGGTGACCACGAGATGTGCCGTGGGCCGGCAGGCCCGGTCAGCGCGGACCGGCGAACCGACGGCGTAGCCATCGGGGCAGTGCGGCCCGGGGTACGAACATCCCCACGTCGCTGGCGGCATTGTCGGCGTACCCGCGAAGGGTGCACCCACCCAGCAGCGTCCGGTCACGCAACGCTATCCGCAGCAGATGGACGCACTCGGCGTCGACCGTGCCGTGCAGGCGCGCGTGATGGCCCAGCGACTGCAAGGCGTTGGCGCGGGTCTGCGCGCTGGCGGACCTCAGCCCTCGCTTGACCCGCGGCAGGATCACCTCGGATGCCTCATGGTGCAGCGTCAAGGCGAGCAGAGCCACCCCCGCGTACGGGTCGTCCCGGTCGAGGACGGCGTCGACCAGCTCCGGACGCTCGACCACCGCCGACCAGCTGCCGATAAGCCATCCCGGCCCACTGTTCACCCCAAGATCCTCGCACCCGTCCTCCGGCTATTCGAGCGGCACGACACGGAAATCGGTGACGAAGCCGGCGATGTCTCCTTCGGCGGTGCGGCCCACGTAGGTCGCGAACACGCCGTCGCCCCAACCGGAACCGACCACGTGCACATTGGCCCCGCTCCGCTCCTCCACCACCGCGGCGATGACGGCGTCGACCGGATCGTCGGGAATCTGCGCCGGGATGAACACGTCCTCGATCCGATCGAAATCCCAGCCGGCCAATGCCTCCATCGCCACCTTGTCGGCCAACGTCCCGGTGCCCGCGTCGACCTGATACCCGAAGAAGTCGTCGTCGCCGAGGGCGGAGACGTCCTGCCCCGGGAGCAGCGCCATACTCCACGACGACACCGGCTCGTCGGCCACCACCAGCTGCAACGCGGCGATCCGCCGATGCCCCTGGCCGTGATCGCCGTCGACCATCGCCGCCCACGCCCGCAGCGGATAGCGGCCCGGCGTCACCTCGTCGACAAACGGTGTGGTGTGCGCCGCCAACGGGTCACAGCCGACCACCTTGCCGGACGGCAACACCACTGATCCCAGTTCGCACGGCTGTACCTGGTACGCGCTCCCATCACGTTCCACGCGATATCCGGGAGTCAACAGCAGATCGAGGTCGGGCACGTACGGCATGGTGCGCAGCATGGCAGAACGACCCACCGGCAAGAACCGGCAGGACGTCAGTCGACGACCGGCGGAGCGAACTGGCGGCACACCATGTCGAGGTCGGCCTCCGCTGACCGCGACCAGGCCGCCCGGTCGAGGCCAGTTCGCCACACCGATCGCCCCTCATGTCGTCGAGCCTGCGCGCCGGTACCTGGCCTGACGAAAGGTGACCTTCATGCAGGTCAGGGTCACCGCGAGCACCAGGAACAGCATCGCCGACCCCACCACCAGGGGGTTGACGTAGTCGGGTACCAGGTCGGGACCGCAGGTGGTGTCGTGCAGCGGCCACATGCTCTGCGTACCCCCGCTCGGGGCTCCATGACGGGGGTCGTAGCCCTCCACTCGCCGCAGCGCGCACCGGTCGTCGGCGTCGGTGAGCAACCCGAAGGTGGTCGTCGCCAACCCATGTCCATAGGCGGCGAGCCCCGTCAACGCCGCCCCGACGGCCAGCAACCATCCCGCCCGCGTCCACCCGTTCCCCACCCGCCGGTCGGCCCTCAGGGCCAGCCCGGCAAGGACCACGAGCACAGCGGCACCAACCGCCACCGCCGGCCACGCCAGCGACAGCAGCACAAGCGCGATGAAGACGACGGCCACCGAGGCACACCGTACGCGCAAGGCTTTGTCCCGGCCCGCTCACCCGCCCGCAGCGGTGCCACCCGGCTCGGACCGGAGATCCGGTGTCGGGACGGTGTTGCATGGCGCTGGCCGAAACAGCAGGACACTACTCTGCGAGAGCGGACTGCTACCCAGTGCCGCGACAACCGATCTGCACGACACCGCAGCGGTCACCTGCCGCAGACCCCGGGAGGTAGTTCCATGTCCACCACAGAGCATGGTGTCCGCAGGCCGGAGTCGTCACGGCAGGATTCCGTACTGCCGGAGTTGCGGGAGCTGTGGTGGGAGACCGGGGTGCGGGCGCGGGCCCAGGCCAGCCTGTTCGCGGTCTTCTCCGAGTTGCCCCGCCTGGTCTGGGCCGCCATCGTGGTCAGCTGGCGGGCCGACCGACTGCGTACCTCGATCGTGGCGGTAACCACCGTCGGCGCCGGGGTGATGTCGGCCTTCGGGCTGCTCGCGGCGCAACGGGTGCTCGTGGAACTGTTCGCCGGGGGGCCGACCGCCGACAAGGTGATCGCGGCGCTACCGGCCCTGATCGCCCTGGCGGCGGTGACCGTCCTGCGGGCGGGCATGGCGACCGCGATGGGGTACGCGCAGAACGGCCTCACCCCCAAGGTCGACCGGGAGGTCGAACGAGGGCTGTTCGAGATGACCACGGCGGTGCGGCTGGAGGCCTTCGACGCGGACGCCTTCGCCGACGACATGGAACGGGCCACCCGAGGCTCGGCCTCCACCACCGACCTGGTGCAGGCGTCGATGAACCTGCTGGCCGGTCTGGCCGGGGTGCTCGCCGTCGCGATCGCCGTCGTGGTGATCCATCCCCTGCTGCTGCCGGCCCTGCTGATGGCCACCGTGCCGAACGGGTGGGCCTCGCTGCGGGCCGGGCATCTGCGCTACCGGACCTACGCCGCCGGGTCGGTGCGGCGGCGACGGATGTGGCTGCTGCACCGCCTGATGGCCGAGCGTGACTCGGCCCCCGAACTGCGCTCCTACGGCCTGCGGGGTTTCCTGCTCGACCAGTACGACCGGGTCATGGGGGTCGAGACCGACATCCAACTGGCCCTGGCCCGGCGGGTGACCACGACCACCACCGTCGGGGCGATGATCGGCGGGATCGCGACCGCCGTGGTGTACGTCCTGCTCGGTCTGCTGCTCATCGACGGGCAGATCCCCCTGGCCGCCGCCGCGACCTGCGTGATCGCCATCCAGTCCGCGCAGCGATCCCTGTCCGTGGTCACCTTCCAGACCGACCGGGTCTACACCGAGGGGCAGCACTTCCGGGACTACACCGGCTTCATGACCCGCGCCGCCGACTACCTGCCCCCGCCCACCGCCCCGCAGGCACCGGCGCCGGACCGGCTGCGGGAGATCGTGGTGGACGAGGTCAGCCTGTGCTACCCCGACCGGGAGACCGCTGCCGTCGACCGGGTCAGCCTGGGCATCCGGGCCGGGCAGACGGTGGCCTTCGTCGGTGAGAACGGCTCCGGCAAGTCGACCCTGGCCACCATGATCGCCAACCTGCGTACCCCGACCGGGGCACCATCCGCTACAACGGCCGCCCGGCGGCCGACTGGGACACCGACGCCCTGCGAGCCCGGATCGCGGTCGTCACCCAGGAGTACCACAAGTGGCCCTTCACCGCCGCCACGAACATCGCCATCGGCGACATCACCACCGTCCCGGAACAGGACCGCATCGAGACCGCCGCCGGCCGCGCGGTCGCCCACGACATGATCACCGATCTGCCGTACGGCTACGAGACCCTGCTCGACCGCACCTTCGCCGGTGGCCAGGATCTCTCCGGCGGGCAGTGGCAACGCATCACCGCCGCCCGGGGTTTCCTACGCGACGCCGACCTGCTCATCATGGACGAACCCTCATCCGCCCTCGACCCCCGCGCCGAGGACGCCCTGTTCCAGGCCATCCGCGACCGGCAGGGACACGGCACCACCATCCTGATCACCCACCGGCTGGCCAATGTCCGGCACGCCGACTGCATCTACGTCATGCACCACGGCCGTCTCGTGGAGACCGGCACCCACGACCAGCTGATGACCGCAGGCGGCCGGTACGCCGAACTGTTCACCCTCCAGTCCGCCGGCTACCGCGCCACTGCCCCGTCACTGCCCCGCCAGCCCACCGCCTCCGCCTGACGAACCGCATCCGGCCGGGTGCACCTCCGCGCTGCACGACGGCCACCGCCCTGTTCGGGGAATCTTGTCGGTGGTCGATGTGAGAATGCCGTACAACCGATCTTGGGAGATGGCATGGGGACGTGGGACAGCGGGCCATTCGACAACGACACCGCCGCCGACTGGTGTGGTGAAGTCAACGACGCCGACATGGCCAAGCGCCCGATGCTGGTCCGCGAGGCGCTGAGCCGGGCCGCCGACGAGGAGGGCTACCTCGACGGCGATGTCGCCTGCGCGGCGATCGCCGCAGCCGCGATCGTGGCCGCACAGCAGCCCGGCGGGCCGGCGATCACCTCCTCGTACGCGCCGGATTTCCTGCTCGACGGTGGTCGGCTCGATCTGCCCGACGACCTGGCCCCACTCGCGGCGCGGGCCCTAGATCGGATCATGGCCGCCGACTCGGAGTGGCACTTTCTGTGGCAGGACGCCGCAGGACCCAGCAATCCGGCCTTCGACAGCGTCCACGACCTGCGCGGAGTCCTGACAGCCCGGTAGCCGGGTACGTACCCGCCCAGCCGGCCTCAGGTGGTCAGGGTCAGGCCCGCCAGGGTGATGCCGGACAGGACGAGGGTGCCGACCGTGCCGGCGGTCATCGCCTGCCGGCCACCCCGGGCCACCGCGCGCAGGTCGACCGCGGCGCCCAGGGCGAACATGGCGGCGGCCAGCAGCACCGTGCCGGCCAGCGATCCCAGGTCGACCAGGCCGGTCGGCAGCCAGCCGGTGGTCCGCAGCAGCGCCGCCGCGACGAAGCCGACCACGAACCACGGCAGCAGCGGAGGCCTGCGTACCCCGTCGGTGGTACTGGTGCCGGATCGGCGTCCCAGGGCCACCAGGGTGACGAGTGGGGCGAGCAGCAGCACCCGGAACAGCTTGACGACGACGGCCGCCGACAGGGCGGTGGCGCCGACCGCGCCGCCGACCGCGACGACCTGGCCCACCTCGTGCACGCTAGCCCCCACCCACAGGCCGAGCAGCACCTCGTCCAGGCCGAACAGCACACCGAGGGCGGGCAGGGCGATCATGGACAGCGTGCCGAGCACGGTAACGACCGCGACCGCGGTGACGACATCCTCCTCCTCACCGTCACCGACCTGGTTCATCGCGGCCACGGCGGAGGCGCCGCAGATGGCTACCCCGGTCGCCACCAGCAGCGAGCGGTCGGTGGTGAGGCCGAGGCGTCGGCCCGCCCAGCGGGTGGTGAGGAAGCTGGCGGCGACCCCCAGCATCACGACGAGTATCGGCCCGACGCCCAGGTCGACGACATCGGCCAGGACCAGTTGCAGGCCGAGCAGCACGATGCCGATCCGCAGCAGGGTGGTGGCGGCGAACCGCAGGCCGGGCTGCAACCACGGGCGGTTGCCGCCGCAGGCGGTCAGCACGATACCGAGCACGATCGCCACCACCAGCGGGCTGGCGGCACCGAACCGGTGATTCACCAGATATCCGACGGCGGCGGCACCGGCGGCGACGAGCAGTCCCGGCAGCAGGCGGGCGCCTCCCCGGCCGGCGGCGGGAACGACGCTGGTCGCCTCCTTGATCGTCATAGGGACAGCTTCACGTGATCTGGCCCCCTCCAGTAGCCGTCCATCGGGGTGCAGGTCATAGCCTGGGGCTATGAGTGTGCTTCCTGACCTGGTGTCGTTGCGCCTGCTGGCCCGGGTGGCGGAGCTGGGCAGCGTCGGCCGGGCCGCGCGCACCATGGGCATGTCCCAGCCGTCGGCCAGCAAGCGCCTGGCCGCACTGGAACGGCAGGTACGGCTGCCGCTGCTGACCCGCACCCCGCGCGGTTCGATGCTGACCGACGACGGGCAGGTCGTGGTCACCTGGGCGCTGCGCCTGCTGACCGTCGCCGACGAATTCCACAACAGCCTCACCGCCATGCGTCACGCGCGGGCGGCGCGGCTGCGGGTGGCGGCGAGCATGACGGTCGCCGAGGCCCTGCTCCCCCGCTGGTTGCACAGCCTCGCGCAGCGCGAACCCGATGTGCAGGTGGGCCTGACCGTGGTCAACTCCACGGAGGTCGCCCGGATGCTGGTCACGGACGACAGCGTCGACATCGGGTTCATCGAGGGACCGAGCGTGCCCGAGGGACTGGATCAGCGGATCGTCGGACACGATCACCTGGTCGTCGTCGTGGCGCCGCAGCACCGCTGGGCCCGCCTTCGTCGCCCGCTGCGTAGGACGGAGTTGGCGCGTACCCGGCTGGTGGTCAGGGAGCAGGGATCGGGCACCCGGGAGACTCTGGAGGTGGCCCTGCGCGACCTGGACCCCGCCCCGCCGCACCTGTCCCTGGGGTCGAACGCCGCCGTCAAGGGCGCGGCGATGACCGGTACGGCGCCGGCAGTACTCAGCCGGCACGCCGTGGAGACGGAACTGGCCACCGGCCACCTGGTGATCGTGCCGGTGGAGAACCTGCCCCTGCGCCGTGACCTGCGCGCGGTGTGGCCGCGCGGTCGGCGGCTCACCGGCTCGGCCACCGCGCTGCTCCAGGCGATCGACAACTCCCCCGCGACGCCTCCGGCCCGGCCCACAGGGATCACCGAGAACCGGAACCCGCCGGGTCGGAGCTAGGTCGACTTCCGGCCGGCAGCGGCCTGGCCGAGTTCCGCGAGTCTGCGGCGCGCCTCATCGACAGTGGGATCACCCAGGTCGTCATAGATGGCAGCGGCCAGCCGCCAGGCGTGCGCGGCAGCCTCGGCCTGGCCCATCGCGGCCTGGGCCTCGCCCAGCCGAACGAGGGTCTCCGCCTGGTGATAGCGGTCGGCGGAGGCGCGGAACAGCTCGACGGACTGCTCGTAGCAGGACACCGCGCGGGCTTGATCGCCGAGTCCCTGGTAGGCGAAACCCAGGCTGTCCAGCGTCGCCGCCTGACCGTTGCGGTCGTCGATGAGCCGCTGCTGGTTCAACGCCGCCGTGCAGTCGACGATCGCCTGTAGGTGGTCACCGCGAACGGCGTGGATGTACCCGACCGCATTGAGGGCCCGACCTTCCCCGGCCCGGTTGCCGGTCCGCCGGTACAGGCGCAGGGCCTCGTGACCATGGATCAGCGCCTCGTCCACCCGGCCGAGCACGAAACAGTGCTCGGTGTAGTTGTGCAGGGTCTGCGCCAGTCCGTCCTCGTCGTCGAGCCGCTCGTACAACTTGATCGCCCGCTGAAGGTGGTCGCCGGCGGTGTCGTGCTGGCCCAGTCGCGCGGCGGCCCGGCCCAGCAATCGACTGGCGGTGGCCTGGGCGTTCAGGTCGCCGAGGCATTCCGCCGCCGCCAGGGCGGTCTGCTGGGCCGCCAACTGGTCGTGCCAGAGCCCACGGGGCGCGAGGAAGGTGGTCAACGCCCAGGCCAACTGCCAGGCGTACGCCTCGAAGCCCGTGGTGGCGGCCTGCCGGATCACCCGCAGGAGCACACCGCGTTCGGTGGAGAACCAGTCCAGGGCGGCGTCCTGGTCGGCCATCGGCAGGTGGATGACGTCGGGCAGGGCCGGCACGGGGGTGATGGGTGTCCATTGCGGCTGGACCAGCCGGGCTGCCGGATAGGCGCTGTGCAGGTAGTGGTCGTACAGGCGGTGACGGGCGTCGTGCCGCTCGGCGCTCTGGTCGGCTCCCTGGGTCAGCTCGGCGGCGTACGAGCGCAGCAGGTCGTGGCAGGCGTATCGGTCGATCAGGTGCTCGGTCAGTAGGTGCAGCCGGGTCAGTTCCTTGAGCACCGGGCCGACCGCCGGTGTGGGACAGCCCAGCAACGCGGCCGCGGCGGCACTGGTCAGCTCGGGTCCCGGATGCAGTCCGATCAGGCGGAACAGGCGGGCGGCGACGGGACTCAGGGCCCGGTACGACCAGGAGAACACCCGACGTACGTCGCCGTCGGCCAGGACCTCCAACCGCGCCTCGGGTGGACGCAGTTCCGCAGCGATCGCCTCCAGCGTGAAGGTGGGTCGGGTCGCCACCCGGGCCGCCACGATCGACAGGGCGAGGGGCAGCCGTCCGGAGGCCTCGATCATGTCGGCTACGGCGTCCGGTTCGACGTCCAGCCGATCCCCACCGATCCGGCTGCGCAGCAGGTGCGTCGACTCCGTGGCGGTCAGTACGTCAAGGGCCAACAGTCGGGCGCCCTCGGCGGTTACCAGGCTGTGCAACTGCTCCCGACTGGTCACGATGACGACGCTGCGGCCGGTACCGGGCAACAGCGGTCGCACCTGCTCGGCGTCGCGCGCGTTGTCGAGCACGATGAGCATCTCGCGGGAGGCGAGCAGGCTGCGGTAGAGGCCGATCCGCGCGTCCAGACTGCTCGGTATCCGGGCCAGTGGTACGCCGAGCGCCTCCAGGAAGCCGAGCAGGGCATCGGCGGGCGCGACGACTTCCCCACCGTCGTACCCGCGTAGGTTGACATGGAGTTGTCCGTCGGGGAACCGGTCGGCCACCCGATGCGCCCAGTGCAGCGCCAGTGCGGACTTGCCGATGCCGGCCATGCCGCAGATCGCGGAGATGACCACAGTGGTCGGCCCATCGGCCCGGTCGTCGACGGCCGCGTCGAGGCGGGTCAGCTCGAGTTCCCGGCCGACGAACCCGGGTGGGCCGAAGGGCAGTTGGGCCGGGCGGACCCGGGCTACGGCCCTGACCCCGCGGTCGTCGGTGACCGACCATCCGTTCGGGTGCCGCCGGTGGTGCAGGATGTCGTCGTGCAGGCGGGTCAGCTCGGGTCCGGGATCCATCCCGGTCTCCTCGGCCAGTACTCGTCGGACCTGCCGGAAGGCCGCCAGCGCGCCGGCCACGTCACCGCTGGCGTAGAGCGCTGACATGAGGTGCATCCAGGCGCGCTGCCGCAGCGGGTACCGGTCGAGCAGGGCCCGCAACCGGGGGATCGCCTCCGCAGGGGCACCGAGGGCCAGTTTCGCCTCGGCATGATCCTCCTCGGCCAGCAGCCGGCGCTCCGCCAACTGCTCGACCCAGCGGGACAGCTGCGGGGCGAGCGGCAGCTCGGCCAGCGCCTGGCCGCGCCACAGGGCCAATGCCGCGGCCAACGCGGCCTCGGCGCGCTCGGGGTCGCCGTTGGTCAGGGCTGCCCGTCCCCGAGCGGCCGCAGCGTCGAAGCGGTCCAGGTCGCGCTCGTCCGGTTCGACTCGTAGCAGGTATCCACCGTGGGTGGTCACGATCCGCGGCTCGTCGTCGGCTCCATCGTGGAGGGCCCGCCGCAACCCGCGGATGTAGGTGCGGATGTTGGCGTTGGCGGAGGCCGGTGGCTGGTCGCCCCAGAGGGCGGCTACCAGTCTCTCCGCGGAGACCGCTTCGCACGGCCGGAACAGCAGACAGGCCAACACCAGCCGTTGCTTCATCGAGCCGAGATCGACCGTCCGACCATCGCGGACCACCGACAACGGGCCGAGCAGGTCGAAGCGGAGCGGCATCATTCACCTCAGCCTGAGGCCGGCCAGTTGTACGTCGATTGTGCGCGCCTTGTACGCCGGTCACCGTACCATCGCCGCCGAGGCGATCATCTGCACCGGACGAGCAGGTGAGACCGGCCTGCGAGGGGTTTTGCCGCACCCGCCGTCCCGGCCCGAGGCGGTACCCACGCCTAGGGTCCGCCGGACGGGTGATCCGGGGCCACCCGGCAGCGGGGGTTGGTCCCCGGCGTCCTGGACCGGCCCGTCGGCAACGGGATGACCGACGGCCCGGTCCAGGGCACCGGGGGCCCTGCGCGTCGGGCTGTGCCTGGCGGCTGAGGAACCCTGGACGGCGACTGCGGTCGCGCGGCCCGACCCTCTCGCGTGGGGCTGCCGGGTAGCCCACCGGGCACCCTTGAGATGCCGCGACCTATTCACTAGATTCAATCGCCATCGGCGAGAACGACCGACTTCGAGATCCAGGAGAGTGACTCATCGCTCACATCGATCTAGGGGTGCCCGAGGCCGAGTTCCCCGGCATCCGTGGCCCGTTGCGCTTCCGACCGGAGACCGGCCAACCGTTGCTTGAGCTGGTCGAGGTGCTGCTGCGCGGACCGCACCCACTCTCCGCGGGGGAACGCGAGCTGATCGCCGCGTACGTCTCCGGTCGCAACGAATGCACCTATTGCTGCTCGGCACACTCGGCGTATGCGGCGGCCCAGCTCGATGAGGGCATGTCCCTGGTCGAACAGGTGCGCGCCGACCCGGACAGCGCGCCGATCTCGGCGAAGCTGCGGGCCCTGCTGCGCATCGCCGCCGCCGTGCAGGTCAGCGGACGCGAGGTCACCACCGAACTCGTCGAGGCCGCCCGCACCGAAGGCGCCACCGACCTGGAGATCCACGACACCGTCCTCATCGCGGCGGCCTTCTGCATGTTCAACCGGTACGTCGACGGCCTCGGCACCGTACCGGCGGCCGACCCGCAGTGGTACGTGCAGGCCTCCGAGCGAATCGTCCGCACCGGCTACCGACAGGTCGTCTGAGGACGGCCTGCCGACGCCGCTGGACCGAACCCGCCCGCCTACCGGCAGACTCGGAGCACCCCAGACATGGCGCATATCGACCTCGGCCAGGATGAGCAGGTCTACCTGGGCATCCATGGCCTGATCCGTTACCGGCCGGAGACCGGCCGCCCCCTGCTGGCGCTGAACGAGGCGTTGCTGCGCGGACCGCACCCGCTCTCCGCGGGGGAACGCGAGCTGATCGCCGCGTACGTCTCCGGCCGCAACGAATGCCGGTTCTGCCGGGGCGCGCACTCGGCGTTCGCCGCCGTGCAACTCGACGAGGGCATGCCCCTGGTCGAACAGGTGCACGCCGACCTCGACAGCGCGCCGATCTCGGCGAAGCTGCGGGCCCTGCTGCGCATCGCCGCCGCCGTGCAGGTCAGCGGACGCGAGGTCACCACCGAACTCGTCGAGGCCGCCCGCACCGAAGGCGCCACCGACCTGGAGATCCACGACACCGTCCTCATCGCTGCGGCGTACTGCATGTTCAACCGGTACGTCGACGGCCTCGGCACGCTCGTCCCTGACGACCAGGAGTGGTACATGGGTCCGGCCGGACGGGTGGCCACCCGCGGCTACCTGCCGGTGCTGGAGCGCTGACCCGTGTCGATCATCAGAATCTCACCGGTTGACCGAATGGGAATGTGAGGTCATGGCACACATCGACCTGGGCGTGGACGAGAACGAGTTCCCCGGGGTCCGGGGCCCGTTGAAGTACCGGCCGGTGACCGGCAAGCCGATGTTGGAACTGGCCGAGACCCTGTTGCGCGGGCCGCTCAGCCTGCCCACCGCCGACCGCGAGTTGATCGCCGCGTACGTCTCCGGCCTGAACGAGTGCACCTACTGCTGCGCGGCGCACTCGGCGTTCGCCGCCGCACTGCTCGATGAGGGCATGCCCCTGGTCGAGCAGGTACGCACCGATCTGGACAACGCGCCGGTCAGCGCCAAGCTGCGTACCCTGCTCCACATCGCCGGGGCGGTGCAGCGCGGTGGCCGCCAGGTCACCCCTGAACTGGTCGAGACGGCCCGCACCGAGGGTGCCACCGATGAGGAGATCCACGACACGGTCCTCATCGCGGCGGCCTTCTGCATGGTCAACCGGTATGTCGACGGCCTCGGCACGTTCGCCCCGAGCGATCCGAAGTTCTACGAGGAGACAGCCCGGCGGGTCCTCAGCGTCGGCTACCGCAACACGGTCTGAGCGCACCCGGCGACCGCGCTGCGGTGGGCGCCGACGACGCTACTCAGGGCAGTTCGGGCGCCCCGGCCTCCCGGGAGCGGCGGGCGGGCGGTGGCGGACTGGCCAGCACCCGCAGCGGTGCCATCAAGCGCCCGACCACGCCCGGCCGGGTCCGGTTCAGCACCCGTGACCGCAGCAGGGTCAACCCGTCGCCGTCCAGGTGGTCGAAGGCCCACGGTCGACCGCCGATGCCGAGCAGCAGGACCTCGGCGGAGCCGCGGACCACGGGCCCACTGCCGTGCGCCCATCCGGTGTCGGTCGCCTCCAACCGCAGGCCATGCAACCGGTCACCCATCGCGTACCCGGGCGACGGCCGGTCGGTCAGGTGCCGGAAGGCCACCCGGAGCCGCTCCTCCGGGGTGTGCCGGGCGATGTTCAGGGGCACCCGGATGTCCAGGTCGTGCAGCAGCACGTCGGTCAGGACGGGGTCGTACCCGGAGCGCGGAATGGTGGTGCGGGAGGTCGCGTACCGCCGCAGCGTTGCCACGATCCGCTCGATCGGCAGGCGGGCGGCCCGGCGGGTCAGCAGGAGGTTGAACCGGTCGAAGTCGGCGCCGGTGGTGACGATCGCGGCGTAGATCTTCAGTTGACCGAAGCGCAGGTAGGTGGTGAGGTGGGCGGCCACGTCGTGCACCCTCCAGCCCGCGCAGAGGCTCGGCTGGCGGAGTTGCTCGGCCGCCAGCCCCTCCAGAAGGTCGGCTGCCCGCCGCCGCTCGTCGACGAGCATGTCGAACACCCGCATGGCGACCAGGGTATCGATGACGATGCTCGTCCGCATCCGCCCGCGTGCCGTGCTGGCCCGCGGCGGAACGCCCCCGCCCGACCGGGTGGATCGCCGGGCGAGGAGCGATGCGGACCGCGACGTGCGGTCAGTCGAAGTCGGCCGGGCTGAACTCCTTGTGCTCGACCAGGACCAGCCAGTTGCCGGAGTTGTCGCGGGCCACGGCCTCCACCCCGTACGGGCGGTCCGCCGGCTCCTGGAGGAACTCCACGCCCTCGGCCCGTAGGTCGTCGTAGGTCTTGCGACAGTCGTCGACGGCCAGTCCGAGGGCGAACAGACTGCCCTCGTCCCGCGCCCGGGTGAACATCTCGGCCACCTCCGGCGACAGCGGCGGGCCGGGGAGTTGCAGGTGCACCTCCAACTCCGGCTGGCTGGGGTGACCGACGGTGCACCAGCGGTAGGAGCCGTCGCCGATGGTGATGTCGGTGCGCTCGACGAACCCGAGCACCTCGGTGTAGAAGGTCTTGGCGGCGTCGATGTCCTTGACGAAAACGGTGGTCAGCGAGACGTTCGTAATCATGCGAGCCAGGCTAGGCCGCGTCGGCGCCGTGGCGGCTTCTCCTAGCTTGCGGCGTCACCGCGCCGCTCGGCGAACCCCCACATGAACACGAAACAGCCCGGGATGTGCGGGGTGCCGGCCTGCGCCCAGCGGCGCTGGAACTCGCGGGGTGACTCGCCGACGAGTTCCCGGAACCGGCTGCTGAACGAGCCGAGGCTGGCGAAGCCGACCGCGTAGCAGACCTCGGTCACGGTGAGGTTGGTGGCTCGCAACAGGTCCTGGGCCCGCTCGATGCGCCGTTGCGACAGGTACGCGGCCGGCGAGAGCCCGTACGTGATGGTGAACAATCGATGGAAGTGATATTTGCTGATGCCGGCGACGGCCGCGACGGCGGCGAGGTCCAGCGTCTCGGTGTAGTGGCGGTCCATGTGGTCGCGTGCCCGTCGCAGGTGAACCCGAAGGTCACCGGGAGCACGGCTCGGCGGTCGGCTCATCACGGCAAGCCTATGTGACAGTCAACGTGAGAATGATACGCATAACTGTAACGAAGCAGCCTGGTCGTACGCCTATCCCGGGTGTAGACAGGATTCTGATCATGGCGGCGGTGCGCGGGGCGGTTCTGCCGCCCGCCAGGGATCCACAACGTGAGAGGGGGGCTGGTGCGGGGCGAACTGCAACGCATCGTCGACGCCGTCGCCGCCCACGCCGGACGTCCCGCACTGATCGAGGACCGTCGGCAACGGGTCGTCGTGTACAGCGAGCAGAACGGGCTGACCGACGAGGTCCGCCGGGCCTCGATCCTGCGCCGGCAGAGCAGCCCGGAGGTCGTCGCCTGGGTACGCGACCTCGGGCTGGCCGACGCACGCGGGCCGATACGCACTCCGGCCCGGCCGGACCTGGGCATGTTGCCCCGGCTGTGCGTGCCGGTGCGGCACCACGAACTGCTGCTCGGCTACGTCTGGTTCATCGATCCCGACGGCACCATGACCGACGTCGACCTGACCGCCACCGGCCTGCTCAAGGAACTCTCCCTGGCCCTGTACCGGGAGAATCTGCTCGGTGAACTGGCCGCGCAACGGGAGACCGAGGCGGCCCGTACCCTGCTCGCTGACAGCCCGGAGACCCGCGACCAGGCGGCCCGGGCCCTGCTGGAGGCGGGGATGATCGCCGCGGACGGCCCCCGGACGGCGTTGGTGGCCCGGCTGGTCGCCCCCGCGCACCGGCAGCCGGACGAGTTGGCCCGCATCGCCCTGGAGCAGGCCCTGGTGGCCGCCCGCCGACGCGCCGGGATCAGGGAGGCCCTGCACCTGATCCGGCACGACCACGGGGTGCTGCTGCTGCCGGCCGAGCCGGTCGCGGGGCGGCCCGCTCCGGAGACCGCCGCCCGCCAACTCGACGAGGACCTTCAGCACGTCACCCGGTCGCTCGGCTCGGTGGAGCGTACGGTGGTCGGCGTCGGGCAGATCCGACCACGGTTGGCCGACGCCGCCGAGTCGTACGTCGAGGCCCTGCACGCGGCCCGGGTCGGTGCGCAACTTCCCGCGCTGGGCCGGGTGGTCTTCTGGTCCGCCCTGGGCAGCTACCGGGCCCTGGCCCGACTCAGCGACCGGCAGCTCACGGTGGCCGACGTGCATCCCGGGCTGGCCCGGCTGCTGGCCACCCCGGGCAGCCAGGTCCTGCTGACCACCCTGGAGTGGTACCTGGACCAGGCCGGCAACGCCCATGCCACGGCCGCCCGGTTGCGGCTGCACCGCACCACCCTCTACTACCGACTGCAACGCATCGAGGAACTGGCCGACACCGACCTCAAGGACGGCGACGAGCGGCTGTGTCTGCACCTGGGACTCAAGCTGGCCCGGTTGACCGGGCAGCACCGACCCGAGGAGTGAGGTGCCTGCGACACACGTAGCATCCCGGCGCGGGGATCTCCGACAGGTGCCCGATGACCGACGGTGAGTTGATCTCTAGGTTCGGCCAGGGGCAGTAAAGGGGGGTGGCGCGGTGGTCGGGCGTTGGCTCGGGCGGTTCGTCGTGCCCGCCATCTTCGCGGTGATCTTCGTAGCGCCACTGTGGTTCATGGTGGTCGGGTCGCTGCGGCCGGCCGGTTCCCCGCCGCCGCGCACCCTGGAACTGTGGCCGGCCGATCCCACCACGGCCGCGTACACCCGGCTGCCGGAACTGGTGCCGCTGGCGCGGTATCTGGCCAACTCGGCGTTGGTGGTGGCGATGGCCGTACCGTTGACCGTGCTGGTGGCCGCGCTTACCGGTTTCGGGCTGCGGCTGCTGTCCGGGGCCGCGCGCCGCCGGGCCCTGCTGGCCCTGCTGATCGTGTTGCTGGTGCCGGTCACCGCCGTGTGGGCCACCCGGTTCGAGGTGTTCCGCCTCTTCGGGGCGGTCGACAGCTACCTGCCGCTGCTGGCCCCGGCGGCGTTGGCCGTCAGTCCTTTTCTGATCCTGCTGTACGCCTGGAGCTTCGGCGGCATCCCGGACAGCCAGTTGCAGGCCGCCCGGCTGGAGGGTGCCGGCTGGCTGACCATCTTCCGGCGGCTGGCGCTGCCGCAGGTCAAACCGGCGACCCTGGCGGTGGCGGTGCTCGCCTTCACCTTCCACTGGTCCAACTTCATCGATCCCCTGCTCTATCTGACCAGCGGCGACCGTTACACCTGGCCCCTGGGGCTGCGGTTCCTGCTGTTGCTCAACCCGACGGACTGGCCGCTGCTGATGGCCGGCAGCGTGATCGCCACCGCCCCGTGCGTCCTGATGTTCCTGCTCGCCCAACGGGTCCTGCTGGCCGACGATCCCCTGGCGGCGCTTCGCTCGAAAGGAAGACGATGACCTCCCTCTGGCGGCGCACCTGCGCCACCCTGCTGGCGATGGCGCTGGTCGTCACCGGATGCTCCTCCGGTGGCGACAAGGCCGACGACTCCGGCATCACCGTCGTGCTGTTCGGTGACGCCGAGGAGATCGCCGGCTATCGGACCCTGGTCGCCGACTTCACCGCGGCCAACCCCGACGTACCGGTCACCCTGTCGCCGGTGGCCACTCAGGACGAGCTGATGGCGCGGTTGACCACCTCCTTCGCCGGGGGCCAGCCGCCGGACGTGTTCCTGCTCAACTACCGCCGGTACGGGCAGTTCGCCGCGCAGGGGGTGATCGAGCCGGTGCAGTCCTACCTGGACTCCAGTGAGGCGATCAAGGAAAGCGACTTCAGTCCGCAGGCCCTGGACGCCTTCCGGTTCGACGGTCGGGAGCTGACCTGCCTGCCGCAGAACCTGTCCTCCCTGGTGGTCTACTACAACGCCGACCTGTTCACCGCCGCCGGGGTGCCCGCCCCGAAGGCGGACTGGACCTGGGACGACTTCCTGGCCGCGGCGAAGGCCCTGACCCGGGACGGCCGGTACGGCGTCGGGGTCGACCCCTCGCTGCCCCGGCTGGCCCCCTTCGTCTGGTCCAACGGGGGTGAACTGGTCGACGACTCCGAGCGACCCAACCGACTGACCCTCACCGACAACCCGTCCTCCCGGGCGGCCGTCGACTGGTTCCTCGACCTGCAACTGCGCCACGGCGTGGTGCCGCCGGACGCCGAGGAGCAGAGCGAGTCCAGCGAGGCCCGGTTCCTGCGCGGCACCCTCGGCATGTACCTCAACAGCCGGGTGGCCGTGCCCACCCTGCGCACCATCACGGACTTCACCTGGGATGTCGCGCCGCTGCCGGTGGCCCCGGGCGGCAAGCCGGCGTCCATCCTGCACAGCGACGCGTACTGCATGAGTGCCGGTCTGGCCGATCACCGGCCGGCCTGGCGGTTCATCGAGTACGCGATGGGCGACGCCGGGCAGCACACCCTGGCCGAGTCGGGCCGTACCGTGCCGTCCCGCCTGGAGGTGGCCAACTCCCCCGTCTTCCTGGACCCGGCCAAGCCGCCCCGCTCCTCGCAGGTGTACCTCGACGCGGCGCCGCACCTGCGGGCCACCCCCCGCACCGGCAGCTGGTCGCGGGTGGAGAAGGAGGGCAACAGCCTGCTGGCCGAGGTCTTCTACGGCCGGATCGACCGCGAAGCGGGGCTGCGTCAACTGGAGGATCGGGTCCGTCCGCTGTTCTCGGTGGGCAAGTGAAGGGCGTCATCCGACTGGAGGCCCTGACCCGCTCGTACGGCGGAAAGCCGGCGGTCGACGGGGTGGACCTGGAGGTGGTGGCCGGGGAGTTGATCACCCTGGTCGGCCCCTCCGGATCGGGCAAGTCGACGATCCTGCGACTGATCGCCGGACTGGACCGGCCCGACGGCGGCCGGATCCTGGTCGACGGCACCGACGTGGCCACCATCCCGCCGCCCCGGCGCGCGGTGGCCATGGTCTTCCAGGACTACGCGCTGTTTCCGCACCTGAGCGTGCTGGACAACCTCATCTTCGGGCTGCGGGTGCGCAAGGTGCGCCGGGCCGAGGCGGTCCAGCGGGCCGAGGTCGCCGCGCAGCGGCTCGGCATCGGTGACCTGCTGGACCGCTACCCCGATCAGATGTCCGGCGGCCAGCGTCAGCGGGTCGCCCTGGCCCGGGCGCTGCTGCGCGACCCCAGTGTCTACCTGCTGGACGAACCACTGGCCAGCCTGGACGGGCCGCTGCGCTTCGCCACCCGCACCGACCTGCTGGCCCTGCACCGGGAACTGCGCACCACCACCATCCATGTCACCCATGACCAGCATGAGGCGATGACCCTCGGCGACCGGGTGGTGGTGCTGGCCGAGGGGCGGATCCGCCAGGTCGGTCCACCCCAGCAGGTGTACGACGAGCCCGCCGACACCTTCGTCGCCGGGTTCCTCGGCAGTCCACCGATGAACCTGGTACCCGGCGGCGGGGTGCTCGGCGGGGAGGACACCCTGACCATCGGCGTACGGCCGGAGGACCTGACCCTCGACGACACCGGACCGATCACCGCCACGGTCGAGGCGGTGGAGTCGCTGGGCAGCGAGGCCAACCTGTCGACCCGCTGCCCGGACGGCACCCGGCTGATCGTGCGCACCGGCCCTCGCCCCGGCGTGGCCCCCGGCGACGAGGTGCGGCTGCGCGCCGATCGGCTGCACCGGTTCGACGCGACCACCGGCCGACGGCGATGACCCGTCCCCGCCGACCCCTGACCGGCTGGGCCTTCCTCGCCCCGTACGCCATCGCGGTGGCGCTGCTGGTCGCGGTGCCGGCGCTGCTCAATTTCGGGTACGCCTTCACCGACCACACCGGCCTGACCCGGGACCCCCAGTTCATCGGGCTGGACAACATCCGCCGGATGTTCGACGACCGGTTCCTGCTCGATAGTCTGGAAGCCTCCCTGTTCCATGTGGCGCTGGCCGTACCGGTGCGGTTCGTCGCCGCGGTGGGACTCGGCCTGCTGCTCGCCGCCCCCCGTCCGGGGGGCCGCTGGTTCCGCACCGCGGTCTACCTGCCCACCGTCATCCCCGACGTGGCCCTGGCGGTGCTGTTCCTGTGGGTGCTCAACCCGCTGTACGGGCCGCTGAACCAACTTCTGGGGCTCTTCGGTCACCAGGGATACAACTGGCTGGCCGACCCGACCACGGCCCGCGTCGGGGTGGTGTTGATGTTGGCCTTTCCGATCGGTGAGGGGTTCGTGGTGGTGCTCGCCGCCCGCCGGCTGCTCGACGGCCGACTGTACGAGGCGGCCACCCTGGAGGGCTGCGGCCCCTTCGGACAGTTGCGCCGGCTCACCCTGCCCCTGCTCGCCCCGGTGCTGGTGCTGCTGGCGGTGCGGGACATCATCCTCACCCTCCAGGTCAACTTCGTACCGGCGTACGTGCTCACCGACGGGCGGCCCGCCAACGCCACCCTGTACCTGCCGGTGTACATCTTCGACCAGGTCTTCGAGTTCTCCGGTTTCGCGTACGGCTCCCTGGTCACCATCCTGTTGATGCTGATCACTGCCGTGATCATCATCGTGCTGCTGCTGGCCGTACGACGCTGGCGGGTGCTGCGATGAGCTGGCATCCTGCTGCGATGAGATTGCGGGTACTGGCCGCCACCGTCGTCGTCCTTCCCCTGCTGGCCGCCTGTGGTGACGGCTCGGCGGCGTCCACCGGCGGTGGACGCGACCTGTTGGCGAATCTGCCCAGTTGTGACCGGGTGCCGATGGATGATCCGGAGGTCGAGGCCGAGGTGCCAGGTCTGGCCCTGCCCGAGGGTTCCCGGGTCACCGCCGTCGTGCAGCAGGGCGTGCTGACCACCGTGGAGGCCACTCTCCGAATGTCTCCACTGGACGTTCGCGCACACTACGAGCAACGCACGGACATCGATGTGCTGCGCGTGGAGGACGAGATCTTCGAGACCGAGGTGTTGGCCCGGACCCAGGCGCGACGGATGTACCTGCGTGCCTCGGCGCTGTGTGCCGACGGCTCCAGCCTGACGGTCGTGGTGGGACCCGATTCCGAGGACGCCGGTCTGCCCGAGTTCCGCAGCGGCGGGTGACGTCTCGACAGATGTCCTAACCGGACCGGGGGTTCTCCCGACAGATGCTCGGTGACGTGCACCGACAGGCGATCTAGCGTGCGCAGCAAGGACCGTTCGTGTCCGGATCAGGAGAGACCCCCATGAAACTTACGTTCGCGAGGCACTATCGCGGACTGGCGGCGACAGCTGTGGTCGGGCTGCTCGCCACGGTCGCGTTGGCCGCGTCGTCCAGCCCACCCCCCGCTGCTGAACCGTCGCTGGCCACCAACCTGCCCACCGGCCCGATGGAGATGCCGGACGAGTGGATGACCGCCCAGCGGATGAGTGACGGCAGCACCAACCTGTCGGTCACCAAGTACGCCAACGCCCGGGGCCAGGCCAAGCAGCTCGCCGTCCGCACCAAGAACAACTACCGCAAGCTCGGTGAGCAGCAGTGGGACTTCTTCGGGCCGCTGAACATCGGTGGCCGGGTTCCCGACCTCGTGATCGACCCGCAGGTGCCGGACCAGCTGTTCATCGCCGCCGCCTCCGGTGGCGTGTGGAAGTCCAGCGACGCCGGTGACACCTTCACCCCGGCCTGGCCGGACGACTGGTCCCAGCCCATCGGTGCGCTGGCCATGACCAGCGACGGCATTCTGTTCGCCGGCACCGGTGAGGCCCAGCCGGGCGGTGGTTCCATCACCTTCGGTGGTGACGGCATCTACCGCTCCACCGACCGCGGGGGCTCCTGGGAGCGGGTCGGTCTGACCGACAGCCACGCCATCGGCCGGCTCGCCATCGACCCGACCAACGAGAAGCGGATCTTCGCGGCGGCCAGCGGCAACCTGTTCATCCCCGGCGGTGAGCGCGGCGTCTACCTCAGCGAGGACGGCGGTGACAACTGGCGTCGGGTGCTCGCCCCGCTGAACGACACCACCGGCGCCACCGAGGTGATCATCGACCCGAGCAACCCCAACCGGGTGTACGCGGCGATGTGGGACCACCTGCGGGAGCCGCACCAGCGCACCTACGGTGGCGCCGGTTCCAGCCTCTGGCGCTCGAACGACGGCGGTGAGACCTGGCAGCGGATGACCAACGGCCTGCCCACCGACGCCGACCAGGGCCGCTGGGGCCTGGCCGTCGCGCCGAACAACCCGCAGCGCCTCTACGCGTACGTGGGCACCGCCATCGGCCCGTTCCGGGCGTTCTACCGCTCGGACAACGGCGGTGACAGCTGGACGCAGATGCCGATCAACGCGAACCAGGCCTCGCAGTCGACCTTCAGCTGGTGGTTCGGCAAGATCTGGGTCGACCCGGCCGACGCCGACCACCTGTTCCTGATGGGTGTCAACCTGATGCGCTCCACCAACGGCGCGCAGAGCTTCTCCTCGGTGCGCGGTCCGCACGCCGACCAGCACGTCATGCGCTGGGACCCGAAGGTGCCGGGCCGGGTCTACCTCGGCAACGACGGCGGCGTCTACCGCTCGGAGCAGAACGGCGCGGGCGGCTGGGTGAAGGCCACCGACGAGCGGTACACCCAGTTCTACACGGTCGACGTGGCCGAGACCGACCCGAGCCTGAAGGTCGCCGGCGCCCAGGACAACGGCTGCAACCGCGGCTACAACGGCCGCCTCGGCCCGTGGGAGGCCATCGGCTGTGGTGACGGTCTGCAGACCATCATCCACCCGGAGAACTCGAACATCGTCTTCGGGTGCAGCCAGTACGGTTCCTGCTACCGGTCGGAGAACGCCGGTGGCACCCCGCGGCAGACCATCGGTACCGGTCAGACCACCTCGCAGCGGCGTAACTGGCTGACCCCGCTGCTGTTCGACCCGAACGACCCGAACGTCATGTACTACGCCGGCAACATCCTCAACCGGTCGACGGACAACGGTCGTACCTGGACCCCGATCAGCCCTGACCTGACCAACGGTGGCCCGAACGACCCGTCCGGCTACCCGTGGGGCACGATCACCACTGTCGCCGTCGCCCCCAGCGACAGCAACACCCTGTACGTGGGCACCGACGACGGCAAGGTCTGGTGGACCCGTGACCTCGGCGCCAACTGGAACGAGGTCGACCAGGCCAAGCTGCCGGGCACCTGGGTCACCCGGATCGCGGTGAACCCGAAGGACGCCAAGATCGCGTACGCGACCTTCTCCGGCTTCCGTTCGGGCAGCAGCCGGGCGCACGTGCTGATGACCCGCGACGGTGGGCAGACCTGGAGCAACATCGGGCAGGGCCTGCCCGACGCTCCGGTCAACTCGATCGTCCCGACCGCCGACGGTCTGCTGGTGGTCGGCACCGACGTCGGTGTCTTCCTCTCCGCCTGGAACGGCGGCGAGTGGGCCAACCTCGGCAAGAACCTGCCGCAGGCTCCGGTGATGTACCTGCGTTACCACGAGCCGAGCCGGCAGCTGACCGCCGCCACCTTCGGCCGCGGCATCTACGACGTGACCGTGCCGCGTTGCCCGGCCTCGTCGACCAAGCTGCCGCTGAAGAACCCGGGTGTCGGCGTGGTGGGCGTGCTGAACTCCTGCCGCTAGCCTGATCGGCCGCCACCGCACCGGCTCGCCGTGGTGATCACCATTCGGCTGGTCGGGGCGGTGGCGGTCGGACCGCTCGAACAATCCGGAGGCCACCTCCCCATCGGCGGGGCGGTGGCCTCCGGCCTGAGCAGGCGGCCTCGCTAGCGCAGGCGGCGGGCCGGGAACCGGTTCGGCGGGTGGGCGATCGCCTCCTGGGCGGCGATCAGCTGGAGTTCCCGGGTGCCGGCGGCCATAGTCGCCTCCAGCACGGCGAAGATCGAGGCGGTGGTCCGCTCCAGCGCGATGGCCGGTGAGCCGCTGGTCCGCAGATGCGCCAGGTACAGCGCGGCGGTGACGTCACCACCGCCGTTGGGATAGATCGGCAGCAGCGGGGTGGTCACCGCCCAGGCGCCCTCGTCGGAGACCGCCACCACCTCCAGCGACCCCTCCGGTACGGCACTGTGCAGCACGCTGGTCACCAGGACGTGCCGTGGTCCGGTCGCCCGGACCACGTCGACCGCTGCCAGCAGTTCCTCCACCGAGTCGGTCCGGCGACCGGCGAGGAACTCCAACTCGAAGTGGTTCGGGGTGACGATGTCGGCTCGGGGCACCACCACGTCGCGCAGGTACTCCGGGATGCCCGGCCGGACGAACATGCCCCGGCCGACGTCCCCCATCACCGGGTCGCAGCAGTAGACGGCGTCCGGGTTGGCGGTCTTGACCAGGGTCACCGCGTCGAGGATCACCGCCCCCATCGCCGGGTCGCCCAGGTAGCCGGAGAGGACCGCGTCGGCGTCGCCCAGGACACCACGGTCGGCGATGCCGGCGATCACCTCGGCGACGTCGGCCGGGGCCAACAGCGGCCCACGCCACGCGCCGTACCCGGTGTGGTTGGAGAAGTGCACCGTCAGCACCGGCCAGACCTCGTGCCCGAGCCGTTGCAGCGGGAACACGGCGGCCGAGTTGCCGACGTAGCCGTAGGCGACCGAGGACTGGATGGACAGGATTTTCACGGTCCCATCATGGCGGGCACCGGTTGCGGGCCGCGCCGGGGCCCGCCGGCAACGGCCAGAATGTCGGCCGCTGCAGGCGGGCGGGTGTCGCCGTACCGGGTGAGGACCGCCCAGGGCGGGCGGCCCTCACCGTCGGTTTCCTACTCGAACAGGGACAGGGTCAGGGTCGAGGTGTACGCACCCGCGGCGACATCCGCCGGAGTACGCAGGAACAGATCCGCGTCGACGGTGTACTCGCCAGGGGTCACCGCACCGGAGTCGAAGGTCGAGACCAGCAGTTCCTGGTCCACCAGACCCACGTTGTTACCCGGCTGAGTCGGCTCGTCCAACACCGTGACGACCTCTTCACCCTCGCTGACCAGACCGGTGTCCCCACCGTCGATCAGCTTCGGCTTCCAGCCCAGGTGCCCGGCACCGATCGGGTCCTGGTCGGCGTCACCGACGAAATCGGTAGCGCTACCCAGCACCGCCCACGCGGCACCCTCGGGCACCTCGTCCGGCGTACGGGTGTCGGTGACCGTCACGGTCGGCAGGTTGCCGGTGAACTGGCGGACCAGCAGCGTCGACCCGTCCTCGGTCAGGGTCACCGAGTCGGCGGCGACCGACATCGCCAGCACACCCGGCTGCCGGATCTCCTCGATCTCGACGGTCACCTCCACCCCGGCCTCGTCACCCGGCTCGGCGAAGGCGGGCGAACCCACCGCCACCACCCCGGCCAGCAGGGCACCGGACGCACCGGCGGCCAGCAGCCGCTTACGGCTCCATGTGTTCATCAACTTCTCCGTCGTCGCTTGTCAGTTACTGGGCTGGCCGAGGGTCGGCGCAGTTGACGGCCGCGTACTCCCCGGTGACCGTGGTCGTCACCGTCTCGCCGCCGAGGGCACCGGTGGCGTGCGCCGAGGCGGAGCCCGCCGAGACCGTGCCGGCCCGGGTGTTGAACTGCTGGAAGGTGCTCGCCCCCGGCGCGACGTTGACGGCGGCCTTCGTGCCGTAGGTGCTCTCCAGGGAGATGCTGACGGCCGCGTCGTTGTGGTTGTGCGCCTGCACCGCGACGTACGCCTTGCCGGCCACACACCGCACCTGGGTGGTCACCGTGACCCGCAGCGCCTCCGGGTCCCAGGCCTTCGTCGTGTTGTGGTTGGTGCCGGTGCCGTCGGGCACGTAGCCGTTCTCGACGTTGCCCTTCGAGTCCACCGAGAACCAGTTCACGGTGGTGCCGTTCGGCAGGGTCAGGGTCTCCCCACCCTCCCGGACGCCGGCCGAGCCGTAGAGGGTCGACTCCAAGGTGGGCCGGCTGCCGTCGACGGTGTAGAAGACCGCCGCCGGCTCGCTGGTGTCGAAGGTGACGTCGACCATGCCGGGCGTGGCGCTCGGCTCGACGGTGATCGTGCTGGTCGGGGCCGCCGTGTCGGTGTCGTAGTCGCGGGCCACCCGCAGCATCTCGACCAGACCGTTGGAGAACTCCATGGTCTCTTCCTTGGCCGATGCCCACGGCGGCTGGAAGGACGTGCCGACCTCGAAGTTCCAGGCGTAGATGCCGTACTTGTACCAGAGCATGTCACCGGAGTTGCCGGCCGCCGAGTAGAGCACGTCGGCGATCGGACCGGTCCGCGCCGGGGTGACGGCCAGGTTGCGGTGCCGCTTGATGGCGGTGAGGATCCGCGACGAGGCACCCCAGAACAGCGACTCCTCGGCCAGAGTCGGCCGCGGCGCCGAGATCCGGCCCGGGGTCGCGTACGAGCCCGGCGACCACATGAAGTAGTTGCCCGAGGAGTGCAGGTTCATCGAGAACTTGATGTTGCCCCGGGAGGCCAGCCAGTCGACGTTCTTGTTCTCCGGCTCGGACAGCTCGCTCGGCCCGGCGTACGAGCCGTTGGTGCAGACGTGCGAGGCGCCCGAGTAGCCGTCGAAGAGGCTGTACTCGGTGTAGTTGCGGTTGTTGTCCACACCCCAGGAGGTACGGCCGAGGAAGTCCCCGTTCGTCTCCGGCGTGCAGTGGTTGGTCATGCTCTTGCGCTGCGAGGCGAAGTCGTAGAACGAGAAGTGACCGCCGTCCGGGTTGACCGACGGAGCGATCCAGATGTCCAGGTTGTCGATCAGGTCGCGGGTGTTCGCGTCGTTCTCGTAGTTGCGCAGCAGCCGCTCGGCGGTCTCGATGGTCACCAGCGGCGGCACCCACTCCCGGGCGTGTTCCTGGGCGTAGGCCAGGACGCCGAGCTTGGAGCCGTCGCGGTGCTTGCCGATCCGGATGGCGTAGACGGAGTGCGGCTCGCGGGAGACCGACTCCGGCGCGGAGAGGCCGTCCGACAGCTTGGTCGGCGCGGCCGGCGCGACCACACCGGCGCCCTCGTTACCCCGATAGGTGTACGCCTTGAGCAGCGTGCCCGCCTCCGCGTTGAGCGCGGCGGCCACCTGCGCGGCGGTGCTGGTGACCGCGCCGGAGGCGTCGGTGGCCAGGCTGACCCGCACGTCGTTGCCGGTGACGGTCACCGTCAGCGCCGAGTCGGCGGCGGCGGGGTCGACCAGTTCGACCGAGATGTCGTTGCCACCCTCGTGGCCCCAGGCCAGCGAGTCGATGCCGACCCGGTTGGCGTTGCCGCCACCGAGTACGGCCTGGGCCTTACGCCGGTAGCCGTTGGTCTTGTGCGGCAGCTCGACGATCTCGGAGATGGCCGGGTACTGCGCGGCCAGGGTGTGGATCCGGTCGTACAGCTCCGTCGGGGTCAGGTAGCTGTTGACGAAGTCCTTCTGGTAGCCCGGGCCCTCGGGGGCGTCACCGGAGATCGGCAGCCACTCCTTGACCTTGGCCACGGCGACGTCACCGGTGGGGCTGGTGATCTGCACGTACTCCGGCTTGCTGGTCACGTTCGACGCGCCCCGGTGGTACATGTAGACCCCGGCGTCGACGAAGCGGGTGATGTTCTGCGTCCCGCCGGAGCCCATCTCGGTGCCCGGCCCGCTGTCCCGCGCGACGGTGAGGGCGTTGTTGGCGTTCTGCCCCTGCGCCCACTTCGCCTCCACCGACAGCACCTGGCTGGTGCCGTTGGTGTAGTAGTCAGCACGGATGATCTTGACGTCGGAGGCGGCGGCGCGAGCGGCAAACCCGGCGCCCTCCATGAACTCCTGGTTCTCGGCCAGGTGGGCGGCGATGGTCGCCTCCCGCTCGGCGATCCGCGCTGCGGAGTCGGCCGGGGTGTGCAGCACCTCGCCGAAGGTGAATCCGGCGGCGGTCAGGGTCGCCACCTCGTTGCCGGTCACCACCGCGTGGACGACGATGCCGTCCTCGCTCTGGTGGACGTGATGGTCGAGGTCGACGCCGGTGGCCACCAGCGCGTCCAACTCGTCCTTGTCGGCCAGCAGCACCTCGACCACGTTGGCCTGCTCGTCGGCCAACCGGCCGAGGTCCGCCGGGACCTCGCTGACCGGGGTGGTGGCGGTCTGCGACACGACGGCGGCCGCCGGGTTGACCAGCAGCAGCACCGCGGTGCCGGCCGCCAGCGTGGCCGCCAGGGGTACCCGGCGTCGCCACCGGGTACTGGTACGGGATTCGGACATGAGGCTCGTAGCCCCTTCTCGGTGTGCGGTGGGGGTTAGGCATGCGCCTCGGCCGCGCTCGACCGTGCGGGCAGCGCGGCGAGGCATCCGATGTAGACGCTGCCCGCATCACCGACTACGCAGCGTCACACATCGGATGGTCAGGAGTGATCAGGTCGCGGACAACTTTCACTCGCTGAAGGTCATCTGTCAATCGTCCCGAAGTATGGGCGGGTGATCACCCCCACCTCGGCCAACCGTCCAGGGTCAAGTGTTTGACCTGCGTGCACACTGGAGAGGCAAGAGCAAGGAAGCTTGAGTGCAAGGGGGGACCACCCGTGTCCGACAATGCCGGCAATCGGCCCAGCCATACCCATGAACGCCCGGAGCAGGTGACAGATCCACTGCTGTGGCGGCTCGCCCTGGACGTCGCCGAGGCGCACGCTCCGGCGGAGGACGGCGGCTGCGCTCACCTGCTCTGCGCCGGACAGGAGTGGCCCTGCCGACCCTGGGAGCAGGCGCAGCGGGCGCTCAACCTGGCACAGGGCGGCGGCTCGACGCAGCAGACCCGGACCACCGAGCAGCGGACCACCTACCCCGCACCGTTCACGCTGCCGGGCTGGCAGGGTGAGCAGTCACGCGGCGACTCCGCCGCCGCCTGAGCCTCCTCGACCCCGGACGCGCCGCTCACGGGGGCGGCGCCGCATCGCAGACAGCGCCGCTGACGGGAGCGGCGCCGCGGACAGCGGCTGGTTGTCGCGGCGTCGGGAACAGGGCATGTGCAGGGGTCCGGTGCTTGTCAATGTAACGTTGACGGGTGCCTGACCCGCTGGACCGTCTCGCCGGGATACCGGCGGCCCGCGACCGCCTGGACGAGGCCGAACTGGATCTCATCGACCAGGCCCGGCAGGCCGGAGCAACCTGGCACCAGGTAGCCGGGGCGCTCGGTCTGAGTAGCCGCCAGGCTGCCGAGCAGCGGCGTCAGCGGCTGGCCGCCGGCCGCCGGGCCCGCCGCGTGGCGGCCGATCGCCGCTGGCCGGGCGAGGTCGCCGGGTTACGCGCCACGCTCACCGGGCTGCACCGCTGGATCGAGGCGGACCGCCGGTGGGACGGCAGGTTTCCCGGCGCCGACCTGACCCGGCAGACCGTCCTGCTCGCTCTGGACGCCGAACCGGGCGCCCTCCACGATCTGGCCCGGCACGTCGCCGCCGACCTCACCGCCGCCGGCCACGGCCTGCCCGGACCGGTCCGCATCAGCACCGCCGAACTGCACGCCGCCCTGTCAATGCTTGATTGACAGGGCGAATCAGTCTTGCCTCCATACGACTCAGGATCGAGGCTGTGAGTCAGGTCGACTCAATCGGGAGGCGTGGTGCGGCGTAACGCGGCCCTGTTCGTGACCATCTCCGTGTTGTCCGGCTTCGGCGGCAGCGCGATGGCCCTGGTCGCCGGCATCTGGATTCTCGACCTGACCGGGTCCAGCGGGCTCGCCGCGCTCGCCGGGCTCTGCGTGTACGCCCCCACCCTCGCCGGACCGTGGCTGGGCGCCCTGGTCGACCGGCTGCCCCGCCGAGGGCTGCTGATCGCTACGAACCTGACCCTGGCCGCCGTGCTGCCCACCCTGTTGGCGGTGCACGGTCCTGCACAGCTGTGGCTGCTGTTCACCGTCTGCGCGGTGTACGGCGTCGGGTACGTCGTCGTCGACGCCGGGGAGAGCGCCATCCTGCCGGCCGCGCTCTCCCCCGCCGAACTCGGGCACGTCAACGGTTGGCGGTCCAGCGCCCAGGAAGGGGTCAAACTCGTCGCCCCGCTGGCCGGGGCCGGCCTGTACGCCTGGCGGGGCGGGCACCTCGTCGCGCTGCTCGCCGCCGTCCTGCCGCTGCTGGTGGCCGTCGGGTACGCCGCGTTACGCCTGACCCCGACCGAGTCGGCCAGCGTGAGGCGACGTGGTGCCGCCCGCGCCGGTCTCGCCGTCCTGTTCGGTTCGGCGTCGATCCGTCTTCCGGTGGGCCTCGCCGCGACCGCGATCGGCATGCAGGCCCTCACCACCGCCGCCGGGTACGAGATCGTCACCGTCGAACTGGGCCTACCGGCGACCTTCCTCGGTGTGCTGCTCAGCGCGCAGGGTGCCGGCTCGGTCGCCGGCGGGCTGGTCGTCGGCCGGCTGATCACCCGGTTCAACCCGACCACCGTGGCCGTCGTCGGCACAGCCCTGTTCGCGGCGAGCTGCCTGGGTCGCTGCGTACCGTGGTGGCCGGCCGTGCTCGCCGCCTCGGTGGTGGCCGGTGTCGGGCTGCCCTGGACGCTCGTCGCGGCCGTCACCGCGGTTCAGACGCACAGCCCCGACGAACTGCTCGGCCGCGCCGCCGCGACCGCCAACACGATCATGTTCGGGCCGATCGCACTGGCCACGCCGCTCGGTGCCGCCGCCGTACTGCTGGGCGCCCGGCCACCACTCGTCCTGGCCGCCGCCGTCTGCCTGACCGCCGCCGTGGCCACCGGCCGGCTCTCCCGGCCCGACCGGCCCCGATCCGGCCGGGCCGGCACGCGGTCACCGCGGCCGGCACCGACCGGAGCCTGAGCCGGCGCGGCCGGCTTCAGTTGGTCTTGCGGGCGACCACGGCGTACTCGGAGACGGGGGTGGTGTCGTTGCCGTCCGGCCGCCACTGGGAGCAGGTGACCAGGCCGGGTTCGAGGATCTCCAGACCGTCGACGAAGGCGGCGATCTCCGCCGGGGTACGCACAGCCATCGCCGCACCGCCGCCGGCCCGCCACGAGTCCATCGCCCGATCCACCGCCTCGGGGTTGACCTCGCGGGTGGGGTGGGAGATGACCAGGTACCCGCCGACGGGCAACGCCTCGACCAGACGTCGCACGATCCGGGTGGCCTCGGCGTCGTCGACCACGAAGTTCAGGATGCCGAGCAGCATGACCGCCACCGGCTGGGTGAAGTCCAGGGTGCGCCGGGCCTCGGCGAGGATGTGGTCGGGCTGGCGCACGTCGGCGTCGATGTAGTCGGTCGCGCCCTGGGGGTCGCTGGTGAGCAGGGCACGCGCGTGCACCAGCACCATCGGGTCGTTGTCGACGTAGACGACCCGCGTTTCCGGGGCGACCGACTGGGCCACCTCGTGGGTGTTGTTCGCGGTGGGCAGGCCGGTGCCGATGTCGAGGAACTGCCGTACGCCGGCCTCCCCGACGAGGTGTCGCACCGCCCGGCCGAGGAACTCACGGTTGAACCGGGCCGACTGCACCAGCTCCGGCATGTAGGCCAGTACCTGCTGGGCGGCCTCCCGGTCGGCGGCGAAGTTGTCCTTGCCGCCGAGCAGGTAATTCCACAGTCGAGCGGAGTGTGGAATGTCGCTCTGGATGGCGGCGCTGAGCGGGAATGCGTCGGTCACCTGGGCTCTCCGATGTGCGCTGGCACGGCTTCGTCCATGTGGGACGGTAGCACTCACAGATCGACTGCGGAGCAACCGATGATCCACCGACAATCGGCAGAACGGCGGGTGTCCGGGTGGACACCCACCGTCAGACTTCCTGAAACCGACCTCTGCTCCCACCACGAATGGGCGGCAGGCCGCAGACGAGACGGAGTGGTCACCCATGGGCATCTTCAGACGGCGTAGGCAGGTGCCGGAGCAAATACCGGAGCTACCGCCATACCCGCCACCACCACCCACTCTGGCACCGGGCGACCTGGCGGTCGCGCAGCAGGTGGTCCGGGCCTTCCTCGCCAGCCTCGGCGACGACGATCGGATGAGTACGGCCGCGGCGGCGGTGGTCCAGGCCGGCGGGGGCGTCACCGGTATCGAAGAACTGGTGCGCAACGTCAGCCGGATCTACGAGACCGGCGACCTCGGCTTCGACCGGCCCTGGCGCTGGCTGGCCGTGGTCACCGCCGAGGCTCGGCAGCTCGGTGACCTGGTCCTGGTCGCCGACATCGCGTACTTCGTCCACCTCTGGGACACCCGGCTGCGCAGCCGGAGCGCCTCCGGGGAGGCGATGATATTGCTGCAGTCCCCGCCACCCGACGCCGTGCGGGAGATCTACCCGATCGCCTTGGCCGCCCTGGCCGAGGTCGACCCCGACCACGTCGTGGCGGACGGCACCGGCGGCATCAGGGTGGCCGCGCTGCGGACCGGCATCGCCCACCGCATCCTGGACGCCGACCCGCCTTACCCCGTCGAGACGCAGACCCAGGCACAACAGCTCGTGGAGAGCTGAGCCGAGGCGCCGATCCGGGGCCGGGGGGCGCCGGCCACCCGGCCCCGGATCGGACCCTCCCAGCAGCTACAGGGTGCGGGCCAGGCGGTCGGCGAGGATCCGGGCGAACCGCGACGGGTCCGTCAGGTCACCGCCCTCGGCCAGCAACGCCGTACCGTACAGCAGCTCGGCGGTCTCCGCCAGGGAGTCGTTGGCGCCATCCTGCTCGTACGCCTTGCGCAGCCCGGTCACCAGCGGGTGACCCGGGTTGATCTCCAGGATCCGCTTGACCTTCGGCAGCTCCTGACCCATCGCCCGGTACATCTTCTCCAGCGTCGGAGTCAGGTCGTGGGCGTCACCGACCACGCAAGCCGGGGAGGTGGTCAACCGCGACGACAGGCGTACCTCCCGGACCGAATCGGCCAGCACCCCGCCCATCCAGGTGAGCAGGTCGGCGTACTCGGTGCGCTGGCGCTCCCGCTCCGCCTCGGCCTCGGTGCGCTCCTGCTCGGTGTCCAGGTCCACCTCGCCCTTGGCGATCGACCGCAGCGTTTTGCCGTCGTAGCTGCCGACCCGCTCCACCCAGACCTCGTCGACCGGGTCGGTGAGCAGCAGCACCTCGTAGCCCTTGGCCCGGAAGGCCTCCATGTGCGGGGAGTTCTCGATGGTGGCCCGGTTCTCGCCGGTGGCGTAGTAGATGTCGCTCTGACCCTCCTTCATCCGGCTGACGTAGCCGGCCAGGTCGGTCAGCTCCGCCGGGTCCTGGGTGGAGGCCACCGACAGGATCTCCAGCAGGGTGTCCCGGTTGTCGGTGTCGTCGATCAGCCCTTCCTTGACGGCGGCACCGAACTCGCTCCAGAAGGTGCGGTACCGCTCGGGCTGCCCGGTCTTGAGGTCCTTGACGGTGGCCAGGACCTTCTTGACCAGCCGACGGCGTACGGCCCGGATCTGCCGGTCCTGCTGGAGGATCTCCCGGGAGATGTTCAGCGACAGGTCGTGGGCGTCCACGACACCCTTGACGAAGCGCAGGTAGTTGGGCATCAGGGCGTCGCAGTCGTCCATGATGAAGACGCGCTTGACGTACAACTGCACACCCCGGCGGCCCTGCGGGGAGAACAGGTCGATCGGCGCGTGCGACGGGATGAACAGCAGCGCCTCGTACTCGAAGGTGCCCTCACCCCGCATGTGGATGGTTTCCAGCGGGTCGGCCCAGTCATGGCCGATGTGCTTGTAGAACTCGTGGTATTCCGCCGGCTCCACCTCACCCCGAGGGCGCGCCCACAGCGCCTTCATCGAGTTCAGGGTGACCGTCTCGGTGGTGGCCTCGGCCCCGTCGGTGCCCGGACGCTCGACGGCCATCCGGATCGGGTGGGCGATGAAGTCGGAGTACCGCTTGACGATCTCCCGGATCGTCCACTCCGCGGTGTAGTCGTGCAGGTTGTCCTCGGCGTCGGCCGGCTTGAGGTGCAGGGTCACCGCCGTACCCTGCGGCGCGGTGTCGAGGGCGGCGATGGTGTAGGTGCCCTCCCCGGTGGACTCCCACCGGGTACCACCGCTCTCGCCGGCCCGGCGGGTGGTCAGCTCGACGGAGTCGGCGACCATGAACGCCGCGTAGAAGCCGACCCCGAACTGCCCGATCAGCTCCTGGGAGGCCCCCGCGTCCTGGGCCTCGCGCAATTGGCGCAGCAGCTCGGCGGTGCCGGACTTGGCGATCGTCCCGATGACGGAGACGACCTCCTCGCGGGTCATCCCGATGCCGTTGTCCCGCACGGTGAGGGTGCGGGCCTCCCGGTCGACCTCGATGGTGATGTGCAGGTCATCGGTGTCGACGGCGAGGTCCTTGTCGCGCAACGCCGCCAGGCGCAGCTTGTCCAGCGCGTCGGAGGCGTTCGAGATCAGTTCGCGGAGGAACACGTCCTTGTTCGAGTAGATCGAGTGGACCATCAGCTGCAGCAGCTGACGGGCCTCGGCCTGGAACTCCAACGTCTCGGCCTGATCGTTCACACCTTGTTCCTTTCTCTGCTCGTCAGCCACGACGGCTCGCGGAAAGGATACGAGTCGTCGCTGTCCGCGTGCGGCACCGGCCCACCCCGCCGGCACGCCCCCGGGACAGCCGGGGACGGGCCGGTGGACGAAGGGTCAGCGACCCCGGCCGTACGTGCCGGCGAGCACGGAGACACCGACCGCGGCGAAGGCGATCTGGATGAACAGTTCGATCCAGTCGATGCCGCGGGTGTCGTCCACGCCGAGCAGGCCGGCGACGAGGGTGCCGAGGAGCGCGGCGACGACACCGATCGCCAGGGTCAGCAGGATGGGGATGCGCTGCCGTCCCGGCACGACGAGTCGACCGAGGGCACCGATGATCAGACCGATGATGATGGCGGTGAAGAAGCCGGTGATTTCCACGAGAGCCTGTCCTTCCCGACGGTTACCTCTGGCGAGAGTGGTGCCCCAGCGTGCCCGCAGGGCAAACGCCGGAGACCTCTCACCGTCCGTTTGTGTCGCAACCGTCATGGTCTCGCGGTGAACCCGTCATGGAATCCTCACCGTGGGGTGATCAGGAGCGCGTAGTCGGCGCCGGTGAGGGGATCGGGTGACAGTGAGTGGTCCCCCCGGGGGACGCTCAACGGGGCGCCGTCACGCAGGAAGACCACCGTGTCGACGTCGGCGCGGGCGGTCAGCGTACAGACGATCTGCCCGTAGGCCAGCATCTCGTGGGTGCTCCCGGTCTCGGCGACCGTGGCGGTGACCGTGACCCGGGCCTGCCGGTCGACGAGCTCCACCTCGGCGTTGCTCAACGCGCCGGTCAGCGCGTTGGTCAGGCCGTCGTCGCGCTCCGCCTGGGTGGGCCCGGCCAGCAGGTCCCGCAACTGCACCTCGACCGCGGGCACCTCGTCGATGCGGCGGGTCACCGGCACCAACCGGTCGTCGCGGGAGAAGTAGAGCACCTCGGTCACCGCGCCGGTCTCCGCCGTGGTCGGGGCGGCGGTGGCGGTGGGCGGCAGCGGGCCGGGGGGCGGGGTCACCACACGAGGCCGATCCTCACCGGGCACACCGCAGGCGGCGACCAGGGCTAGCAGCACGGCCGCCACGGCGACTCCGGCCCGGTTTCCGGTCATGACACACTCCCGGGCAGGGTGACCCGGAACCGGGCGCCACCCTCCGGGCGGTCCCCGACCGAGGCCCCGCCGCCGTGGGCGGCGGCGTGCTGGGCGACCAGCGCCAGCCCCAGGCCGGTGCCGTCACCGTCGCCCCGGTAGTTGGCCGCCCGGCCCCGGACGAAGCGGTCGAAGATGGCTTCCCGGTCCTCCACCGGCACCCCCGGTCCCTCGTCGTCGACCTCGACGATGCCGGTGTCGCCCGTCCGCGACAACTGCACCCCCACGGCACCGGCGCCGTGGCGTTCGGCGTTGTCGAGCAGGTTGGTCAGCACCTGCGCCACCCGGCGCTGGTCGACCCGCCAGGTCGCCGGGGTGTCCGCCGCCACCTGCACGATCGTCTCCGGCAGGCCCCGGTCCCGGCAGACCTGGCGGGCGACTTCGGCCACGTCCACGGGCTGCCGGTGCACCGACTGGTCGCTGCGGGCCAGATCCAGCAGATCGTTGACCAGTTGCTGGAACCGGTCGATCTCGTCGGCCACCAGCCGGGCCGCGGTGGCGGTCCGCTCGTCCTGGTTGTCCCGACGCCGGGACAGCACGCTGGCCGCCGCGGCCAGGGTCTGCAACGGGGAACGCAGCTCGTGGCTGACGTCGGCGGCGAAGCGCCGGTCCCGGTCGATGCGCTGGGCCAGTTCGTCGACCATCCGGTTGAAGGAGGTCGACAGCCGGTTCAGGTCCGGATCGGTGTCCGGTGCCAGGCGGGTGGTGAAGTCACCGGCGGCGATCCGCTCGGCGGCGTTGGCGACCGCGGTGAGGGGACGCAGGCCGTGCCGGGTGGCGTACCAACCCAGGGCCGCTCCAGAACCGGCCACCATGATCGCCACGGCGGTCAGCGCCAACGCCAGGACCTGGAAGGTCTGCTCCAGCTCCCGCAGGGAGGCGATCTCGTAGAACGATGCCGACTCCGACAGCGGCACCCCGACCAGCAGAACCGGCTGGTCGTCGACGCGGATGCGCTGCACGGCCGGCTCCCCCGCGCTGACCAGTTCCCGCATTCGCCCGGGGATCGCGGCGGTCAGGCCGTTGTCGGCGGCCCGGCCGTACCAGTCGCCGTTGAGATGCAGCACCGCCCGCCGGCTGGTGCCGGTGTCCAGGGTTCGCAGGGCCTCTCCGGCATCCGGGTTGTCGGTGTCGAGTCCGGCCCGGACCACGGCGGCGTCGTAGTAGGCCGCCCGCAGCACAGCGCGTTCCCGCTCATCGAGCAGGGTACGGCGGGTCAGCTCGTAGGAGACCAGAGCCATCGAGGCCGACAGCAGCAGGGCACCGACGGCGAAGGCCGTGGTGACCCGGGCGCGCAGTCCTAGACGTCTCATCGTTGCAGCTTGTAGCCGAGCCCGCGCAGGGTGACCAGGTGTTTGGGGTTGGCCGGATCGGCTTCGATCTTCTGGCGCAGTCGGCCGACGTGCACGTCGACCAGCCGCTCGTCCCCGCTGTCGTACCCCCAGACCCGGCTGAGCAGCTGCTGCCGGGACAGCACCCGCCCGGCGTGCTCGGCCAGCTCGCAGAGCAGCCGGAACTCGGTGCGGGTGACCGCCACCGGCTCACCCGCCCGGCGTACCTCCCCGGCCTCGGGGCTGACCTCCAGCTCACCGAAGACCAGCACCGGCACCGGCTCCTCCACCGGGCTCACCGTGCGGGCCCGCCGCCGCAGGGCCCGCAGCCGGGCCGTCAACTCCTTGATCGCCACCGGTTTGACCACGTAGTCGTCGGCGCCGGCCTCGAGGGCGGCGACGATGTCGTGGGTGTCGTCCCGGGCGCTGACCACCACGATCGGCACGTCGTCGTCGCGCCGCAGCTGACGGATGCACTCGAAGCCGTCGATTCCGGGCAGCATCAGGTCGACCAGGACGTAGTCGGCCGGGGTCCGGCGCTGCACCCGCAGCCCCTCCTCGGCGGTGGCCGCACCCTGCGCCTGGTAGCCCTCGTCCTCTAAAGCGAGCAGCAGGGCCAGCCGGATGCGGTCGTCGTCCTCGATCACCAGTACCGCTGTCATACCGGGAATCATCCCCAAGCCCTCGCCGACCGACCAACCACCACCGCCGCAAGGGTGTTTTGTCACGCAACTGTCATACGTCCGCGCAATGCCCGCCAACCCCGCTGGGCAGGGTGAGACCAACCTGGGGAGCGCCGGAGAGGGGGCAGCGACGTGACCACGCCACGACGCCCCGAGTGCACCGTGCCGCTGGTGGAGGTGGCCATCACCGAGTTCGACCTGGCCTGCCTGCCGGAGACCGGCGCGGTGTTCGACCGACTGCTGGCCCTGCAACCCCAGCAGGTGATCGTCGACTTCTCCGGCTGTCGACACATCGACGCGGCCGGCATCGGGTTGCTGCTCGACGTACACCGCCGACTGGTCCGCACCGGTGGGGTGCTGTCGATTCGCGATCCCAACCCCCGCATCACCCGCATCCTGCAGACCGCCCGGCTGGACCAGATCCTGTCGGTGCACACCGGCGACGGGGCAGCCTCCGCCGTGACCGCCGACCCTGGGGCCGCGTCCGGTGACCCGGCCGGGGGTGCCACCGGCCATCCGAGGGTGTACGGCCGGGCGGCCGTCACCGCGCGGAACTGAGCCGGCGGACCCCACCACTGCCAGGACGAGGAGCAGCATGAACATCCCCGGGATCGTCGTAGCCGTCGCCGTCGGCCTCACCGCCGGTGTGCTCGGCCGATTCATCGTTCCCGGCCGGTCCAACGTCCCGATCTGGCTCACCATGACCATCGGGGCCGCCGCCGCGCTGCTCGGCGCCATCAGCGCCTGGCTCCTCGGGTTCCGTGGGCTCACCGTGCTGGGCCTGATCGGCCAGGCCGGTCTGGCCACGGCCGGCGTGGTGATCGTGCTGGCCACCGCCGGCAAGGAACACTCAGACTCCCGCTGAGCGCGCACCGGATCCATCCCACCGCCAAGGCACGAGATCCCTGTCCCGTCCCCTCGCACCGCCAGTACCGGAGAGGAAACAGGATGACCGTCGTACCGGACGACAACCTGATGACCCTGATCTGCGACATGTGCGGCGACACCACCACCGGCATGGCCGCCGTGCTGCCCGATGCCGAGGTCGTCTGGACCCTGGTCTCCGATCACGGTTGGAGCGGCTCCCCGTTCGCCACCGGTCCGCACCGCTGCCCACGGTGCAGCACCCTGCCACCGGGTGGCGGGACCGATGAGTCCGGTGCCGGCAACGGTGCGGAGGTGGCGGTGCTCACCGGCACGGCCGCCCTGAGCGCCGAGGCCGCCGAGGAACTGCGTGCCGCGCTCCGTGCGGCCGTCGGCCTGGCCGGGACGGTCGTGGTGGATCTGGCCCGGGTGCAGGTCATCGACTCGGTCGGGCTGGGCCTGCTGGTCCGCGCCCACCGGGAGGTACGCGAGCGGAGCCAGCACCTCTGCCTGGCCGCCCCGTCCCGCTTCATCCGTACGGTGCTGCACACGATGAAGCTCGACGGGGTCTTCCCGATCTTCGCCAGCCTGGACGAGGCCCTGGCCCAACTCCGCGCCCAGGATTCCGCCGCGGGTGAGGTCGTACGGGTCGACGTGACCCCGGCCGAGGCCGTGCGGGCCCGCTCCGCCGGGCCCCGCAAAGCCCCCGCCCGCCGCCCGGTCACCCGGATCACCGTCTGAGCACTCCGGCGGGCCACGGCGCCCGGTCACCGGTGCGAACCTTTCCCGGCCGGTGTTGAACCGATCCACTTCCGTTGCCGTACCTGATGGCGAAGGGAGTGGCCCATGAAGCGCCTGACCCCGTTGCTCACCCTCCTGTCGGGGGCGGTGACGGCTGCCGTGCTGTTCACGATGAGTGCGCAGGCATCACCGCCGCGCACCCAACCGAGCGCAGACAGCGCCCCGTCGGCTGTCGCCGCGCCACCGCAGGACGAGGTGGACGTCGATGACGAGGCCCCGGTGGACGAGGAGCAACCCGACCCGGACAACAGCAGCCCGGCCGATGTCCCGCCGGACGACGGGTCGGAGGAGCCGCCGGACGGCACCGAGGCCCCCTCGGTCGAGCAGAACTGGATCGGCCAGCTGGAGAACGGCGCCACGATCGCCATCACGGTCAAGGGCGGCAAGGCCGAGGCGTACGTGTGTGACGGCCGGAGCATGGAGCTGTGGTTGTCCGGCACGGTCCGCGACGGCAAGATCGAGTTGACCGGTAAGGACGCCAAGCTGACCGGCATCATCCGCGGTGACAGCGCCAGCGGCGAGATGATCGTCGGCGTCCGGCGCTGGAAGTTCACCGCCCGGCCGGACGACAAGAAGGCCGACGAGCCGGTCGTCAAGTCCGGCGGGGGCACCGCCCCGGCGATCTACCGCGCGTCCGAGGAGGTCCGCAAGGCCGGCATCGACGGCGGCTGGATCATGCTGCCGGACGGTACCCAGATCGGCATCGTCACCTGGAACGGCAAGCCGATCCCGGCGCCGCCGCTGGACCCGGCCTTCTTCAGCACGGTGGTCAACGACGTCACCATCGTCGCCGAGCCGGTAATCCCCGGAGGGCCGTGATGTCCCAGCACCGTCAGGGCAATGTGCGTACGGTGCCCCGTCGCCCGCCGGCGCCCGACGTCGAGGTGATCCGCGAGTTCGGCCCGCCGCCGAGCGAGTCCCGACGACGTCCCTCCATGGTGGTGCCGTTGGTGGTCGGGGCGGGGGTGGCGGTGGCCCTGGGGGTCTACGGCCGTACCCACACCCCGACCGGCATCGCGGTCAACGTGGCCGGCTTCTCCTCACCCCTGACGGTGAAGGTGTGGCTGGGTACCGGTGCGGCGTTCTTCGCGGTGGTCCAACTGCTGTCCGCGTTGTCCATGTGGGGCCGGCTCGGCGTGTTCTCCCCGTCCTGGGCCGGCGCCGCCCACCGCTGGTCGGGGCGGATCGCCTTCCTGCTGACCGTACCGGTCGCGGTGCACTGCCTGTACGCGCTCGGCTTCGACGGCTACGACACCCGTACGCTGATGCATTCCCTGCTGGGTTGCTTCTTCTTCGGTGCGTTCGCCACCAAGATGCTCACCCTGCCCAAACGCGGCCTGGCCGGTTGGGTGCTGCCGGTGGTCGGCGGGGTGGTCTTCGTCGCCCTGATCGGCATCTTCCTGACCTCGTCGGTGTGGTACTTCACCACCTTCGGCATCCAGTTCTGATCTTCGAAAGGCAGAGATGAACCACGAGCAGGCCGGCTGTTGCCGGTCGCGACGGGCGTTGTTGGCCGGCACCGGCGCGGCGGGAGTGGCCGCACTGACCGGCTGCGCGACGTACGGCCAGCCGGCGGCGGCACCACCACCGGCCGCCGCACCCGGCGGCAGCACCGCTCCCGGAGGCAGCGCCGACCCTTCCGGATCCGGTGCCCCGGACGACAGCCCGGGTCCACCGGCGTTGGCCACCCTCGCCGACATTCCGGTCGGCGGGGGTGCGATCTTCGCCTCGGCCGGGGTGGTGGTCACCCAGCCCACCGAGGGCGACATCAAGGCCTTCTCGGCCACCTGCACCCACCAGGGCTGCACGGTCACCTCGGTCGACGGCGGCGTCATAACCTGCGCCTGTCACAACAGCGTGTTCGACATCGCCGACGGCTCCGTACGCAGTGGACCGGCCCGGGCACCACTGCCGGCCGCGAACGTCACCGTCGACGGTGACGCCATCCGGCTGGCCTAGACGCGGCCCACCCAGGCCCGGGCCGCGCGGGGCCGTCCGGGAGGACCACTGTTTCCGGACGGCCTCTGCCCCACCCGGGGGCGGGTGGGGCAGAGGTCCCGGCTCACCGGGTCAGGACGCCGCGCAGGTGAGTGCGCCCGGCACGTCCGATCCGCTGCCGGTCAGCCCGAAGGTGGTGCTGGCCGAGGCGGCCAGTTGGCCGTTGTAGGGCTCGTTGCGCACCGTCACCGAGGTGCCGGAGGTGGTCAACCGGCCGTTCCACAGCGAGGAGATGGTGGTGCCGGCCGGGGCGGTCCAGCCGACCGTCCAGCCACCGATCGCCGTGGTGCCGGGGTTGCGTACGGTCACCTCCGCCTGATAGCCGCCCTGCCAGGAGTTGACCACCCGGTAGGTCGCGGCGCAGCCCTGGTCACCACCACCGCCGTTGTCGGCCGGTGTGGTCAGGGTCAGCGGGGGCGAGGCCGCCGAGACGTTACCGGCCGCGTCCCGGGCCCGCACCGTGAAGGTGTAGCTGGTCGAGGCGGTCAGGTTGGTGGCGCGGTAGCTGGTGCCGGAGACCGTGACCACGCCGGCCCCACCGGAGCCGCTGGTGGTCCGCAGCACCTCGTACGAGGTGACGCCCACGTTGTCGGTGGAGGCGGCCCAGCTCAGCGTGGCGGCGGTGGCGGTCACCTCGGTGGCCGTGGGCTGGCCCGGCGCGGTCGGCGCGGTGGTGTCCGCCGGGTCGGGACCGTCCGCGTACCGCTCGGCGAGGCTGATGCCGGTGGTGGAACCGGCGCCACCGAGGCGCACCTGGTGATCGAGGCCGACGAACTTGCCGTTGTGCTGCCACAGTGCCGGCTTGAGCATCTGGTTGTACTTCGTCTCGTCCCAGCTGTTCCAGTCGTCGAGCAGCAGACCCCCGGTGTCACCGGAGTTGGGATTGAGGCACCAGAAGGTGTGGTGGATGCCGTTGTCGATCATCAGGTCGCGCAGCGCGGCCATCCAGCGGTCCTGCCGGGCGTCCTGGCCCAGCCGCCCGCCCCACTCCCCGATCAGCAGCGGGGCGATGTTCTGCTCGTGGATGTAGAACCAGTTCGGCCGCCACACGTCGTTGGTCAGCGACTCCCGGTCGAAGTCACCGGCGAACCAGGGCTGCTCGAACACCAGCGGTCCGTAGTCGTGCGGGGAGTAGACCAGCTGGTCCTGGTGGGCACCCAGGTCGACCGGGTGCTCGGCGACCCCGCGCAGGTTGCCGCCCCACCAGTTGTAGAAGTAGTTGGGGCTGCGGTCCGGGTTGGTGTTCGGCGAGTTCCAGGTGGCCCCGTCACGCGGGTAGACCTCGATGCCCTCGCAGAGGATCAGCAGGTTCGGGTTGATGGCCAGGATCCGCTTGCCGGCCGTCTCGCAGGCGTACTTGAAGTTGTCCTGGTCGGTGCTGGAGTCCCACTTGGCCCGCTGCGGGTCGTTGGGGGTGCCGTGCGGCTCGTTCTTGATGTCCATCGCGACGATGGTGTCGTTGGTGCGGTAGCGGGTCGTCACCCATTCCCAGCCCTGGTAGAACAGCTCCGAGGTGATGGTGCCCTTCCACCACACCGGGTAGGTGTGCCCGGAGTTGTCGGCCTCGGCGCTGTGCACGTCGAGCATGACCTTCAGGCCGTACTTCTCGCACAGTTGCAGCCAGTAGTCGAAGACCTGGAGGTTGTTCATGCCCTCCAGCTCCGGGTTGACGTAGGTGTTGACGTTCGGCCGGATCGCCTGGCCGGCCTTCCACTCCAGCAGCAACTGGGTGGAGATGGGCACCCGGACGATGTTGATGCCACGCTGGGCCATCTGGCGGGTGATGTTCTCGATGTTGGCCGACCACAGGCCGTGGAAGACCCGTTCGGTGGCGTTGAAGCCGAACCAGTTGGCCCCGGTCAGCCAGACCTGGTTGCCGTCCTCATCGACGATCTTGTTGCCGTCGGTACGCAGCCAGTCGTTGGTCGGGGCGGCGGCGCTCGCGGTGCCGGCCGTGGGGGCCGCCGAGGCGGCGGGCGTGGCGGCGGCCAGGCCCAGCAGCACCACGGCCGTGGTGGCGAGGGCCTGGAGTTTTCTCCGTGCGGACATGCGACTTCCTCTGTGGTGGGTGACGAGGAACGTCGACACAACGGCCCTGCCCGACAGACCGTGGGAGCGCTTCCACGGACACCTTATGCGGTCGTGGTCGGCAGCGGAAGTGGATGTCCGCCGTTTCGGCGCGATGGCGGTGACACCCCCGACCGGACACCGCCATTGCGGCGAAACGGAGTCGATCAGCCGTCACACGGCGAGCGCCGCCCGGACATCGTGCTCCGCCTCGCCGCCCCCCTCGCCCGCGGAGGTGACCCGGCCGGACTCCAGCACGTGGTAGCGGTCGGCCACCTTCAGCGCGAACCCCAGGTGCTGCTCGACCAGCAGCACACTGAACCCGGTCTGCGCGATCAACGCCACGATCCGGTCCTGGATCTCGGCCACCACGGAGGGTTGGATGCCCTCGGTGGGCTCGTCGAGCATCAGCAACCGGGGTCGGGTGATCAACGCCCGGGCGATGGCCAGTTGTTGACGTTGCCCGCCGGAGAGCAACCCGGCCCGGCGACGCAGCAGCGGTTGCAGCGCCGGGAACAGGTCCAGCACCTCGGCGGTGGCCGTCGCACCGTCGCGACGGCGGTCGGCGACCAGGCGCAGGTTCTCCGCCGCCGTCAGATGGGGGAAACACTGCTGGCCCTGCGGCACGTACGCCAGACCCCGGGCGACCCGCTGGTGGGGGGCGAGCCGGGTGATGTCCTCACCGTCGAACTCGACCCGCCCGGCGCTGGGGCGCAGCAGTCCGGCGGCGACCCGCAGCAGGGTGGACTTGCCGGCGCCGTTGTGACCGAGCACGGTGGCCACCCCGTCGTCGGGCACGCTGACGTCGACGCCGTGCAGCACCCGGCTGCGACCGTAGCCGGCGTGCACCCCACGCAGACTGAACATCATGCCTCCACAGGGGTCGGGCCGTCCTCGACCGGGTGGCCGAGATAGACCTCCTGCACCCGAGGGTCGGCCTGCACCTGGGCGACCGTGCCCTCACTGAGCACCCGCCCGGCGTGCAGCACGGTGACCGTCCGGGCGAACCGGCGCAGGAAGTCCATGTCATGTTCGATCACCACCACCGTCCGGTCCTGGCTGACCCGCTCCAGCAGCACTCCGGTGGCGTCGCGTTCCTCGTGGCTCATCCCGGCCACCGGCTCGTCGAGCAGCAGCAGTCGGGCGTCCTGCACGAGCAGCATCCCGATCTCCAGCCACTGCTTCTGGCCGTGGGCCAAAGTGCCGGCGAGCTGATCGGCCCGACCGGCCAGGCCGATCACCTCCAGGGCCTCGGCCACCTCGTCGGGGATGCCGTGTCGGCGGCGCAGCAGGGTGGCCCAGCCACGCCGGGCCCCCACCGCGATGTCCAGGTTCTGCAACACGGTCAGTTCCTCGAACACCGTCGAGGTCTGGAAGGTGCGCCCCACCCCGAGGCGACTGATCCGGTGCACCGGGCGGCCGAGCAGTTCCCGGTCGCCGAAGCGTACCGAGCCGGTGGCCTTGACCAGCCCGGTCACCGCGTCGACCAGGGTGGTCTTGCCGGCACCGTTGGGGCCGATCAGGAACCGGAGGTCCCCCGGCGCCACCTCCAGGCTCACCCCGTCGACCGCGGTGAAGCCGTCGAAGCTGACCCGCAGGTCTCGCACGTAGAGCCCGTGCAGTTGCTCGGTCATGACGACACCTGCCCTTCCGGGCGGCGGGTCCGGCGCAGCCGGCCGAACCGCCGTTTGCCCTCGTCCCGCCGGAGCAGGCCGATCAGCGAGGCCAGGCCGCCGGGCAGGAACGCCACCACCACCACGAACAGCAACCCCTGAAGGTACGTCCAGGTGCCCGGAAACCGTTCCGACAGGGCGGTACGGGCCCAGGCCACCGCCACCGCGCCGAGCACCGGTCCGAGCAGGGTGGCCCGCCCACCGACGGCCACCCCGATGACGAACTCGATCGACGGGACGATCCCGATCATGGCCGGGGAGATGATGCCGACCGCGGGCACGAACAACGCCCCGGCCAGCCCGGCCATGCCGGCGGCCACCACGTACGCGACGAGCTTGACCACCGCCGGGTCGTACCCGAGGAAACGGACCCGTTCCTCGCCGTCGCGTACGGCCACCAGCAGTTCGCCGTAGCGGCACTGCATCAGGTGCCGGGCCAGGGCCAGCAGCGCCAGCAGGGTGCCGGCGATGATGAAGTAGACCATCCGCTGGTTGACCGGGTCGTCCAGGTCGTAGCCGAAGAAGCCCTGGATGTCGGTGAGACCGTTGGTGCCGCCGGTGGTGCCCTGCTGGCCGATCAGCAGGATCACCATGGCGGCGGCGAGGGCCTGGCTGAGGATGGCGAAGTAGGCGCCGCGGACCCGACGCCGGAACACCAGCGAACCGAGTACGAAGGCCACCGCCATCGGCAACAGCACCGTGGCGGGCAGGGCGAACCAGGGACTGGCGAAGGGCCGCCACCACAGCGGCAACTCGTCGAGTTGCCCGTACAACAGCATGAAGTCGGGCATGTTGCCCGGTCCCGCGTCGGCGAGCTTGAGATGCATGGCCATCGCGTAGCCACCGAGGCCGAAGAAGACCCCCTGGCCGAGGGCCAACATTCCGCCACGCCCCCAGGCCAGGCCGATCCCGACCGCGACCATGGCCACGCAGAGATACTTGGCCAGCAGGGAGAGCCGGAAGTCCGACAGCACCAGCGGTGCCACGGCGAACAGCACCGCGGCACCGAGGGCGAAACCGGCGGCGGCCCGGAAGCGGTGCCGGGAGGGACCGGCCGCCGGCTTGGCCGGTGGCGGTGTGGGGTCGACGACGGTACGGGAATCACGGGCGACGGTGGTCATGCCAGGCTCCGGGTTCGCAGGGTGAACATGCCCTGGGGCCGCCACTGGAGGAAGGCGACGATGGCGACGAAGACCATCACCTTGGCGACACTGAGGGTGGTCAGGTACTCGCCGGTGGCCTGGAGCACGCCCAGGGCGAAGGCGACGATCACGGTGCCCTTGAGCTGACCGATCCCGCCGACCACGACCACCAGGAAGGCGTCGATGATCAGGTTGGTGCCCATGGTGGGACCGATCGGACCCAGCAGGGTCAGCGCTACCCCGGCGACCCCGGCCAGGCCGGAGCCGATGAAGAAGGTCATCCGGTCCACCCGGGCGGTGGGGATGCCGGAGACCGCGGCCAGGTCGCGGTTCTGCACCACGGCCCGGATCCGGCGGCCCAGCGGGGTCACCCGCAGCCCGACGGTCAGGGCGGCCACCGCGGCGGCGGCCAGGGCCAGGATGAACAGCCGGTTGTTGGCCACCGTGATCCCGCCGGGCAGGGCGATGTTGCCGGTGAGCAGCTGCGGAGCGCGGGTCTGCACGTTGGGGCTGCCGAAGACGTCCCGGGCCAACTGTTGCAGGATCAGTGAGACACCCCAGGTGACCAGCAGGGTGTCCAGCGGGCGGGCGTAGAGGCGGCGGATCAGCAGGAACTCCAGCAGCACCCCCATCGCCCCGGCCACCACGAAGGCCACCGGCAGGGCGATCAGCAGGGACCAGCCGGCCGCCGTGATGACCTGTTGCAGAACATAGGTGGTGTACGCGCCGGCCATGATGAACTCGCCGTGCGCCATGTTGATCACCCCCATCTGGCCGAAGGTGAGGGCCAGGCCAAGGGCGATGAGCAGCAGCACCGCTCCGATGCTGACGCCGGTGAAGAGTTGGCCGATGAGAACTGTCACGGTGGGTACTCCGTACTGCTGATGGGAGCCCACCCGGGCCGGGCCTGCCGGCGGCCCGGGTGGGGTTGGTCCGGTCGGCGCCTGTCGTGGGCCGACCGGACCAGGACCGGTCAGCTCAGGCCGCCGGCCCAGGGGTAGCTCTTGAGGTACGGGTCCGGGGTGATCGGCGTGCCGGAGTTCCACACCTCAGTGATCAGGCCGTCCGGGCCGACCTTGCCCACCCGGGCGGTCTTGGCGATGTGCTGGGTGGCCCCGTCCACGGTGACCAGGCCCTCGGGTGCCTCGAAGGTGATGCCGTCGGAGGCCTTGCGGACCTGCTCCACCTCGAAGGTGCCGGCCTTCTCGACCATCGCCTTCCACAGGTAGACCGAGACGTAGGCGGCCTCCATCGGGTCGCTGGTCGGCTTGTCCGCCCCGTACTTGGCCTTGTACGCGGCGACGAACTTCTCGTTCGCCGCCCCCGGGGTGGTCTGGTAGTAGTTCCAGGCGGTCAGCTGGCCCTCCAGGTACTGGGTGCCGATGCTCTTGACCTCCTCCTCGGCGATCGACACCGACACCACCGGCATACTCGCCGCGGTCAGCCCGGCGGACTTGTACTCCTTGAAGAAGGCGACATTGCTGTCACCGTTGAGAGTGTTGAAGACCGCGTCCGCCCCGGAGGACTTCACCTTGTTGGTGATCGTGCCGAACTCGGTGGAGCCCAGGGGGGCGTAGTCCTCCCCCAGCACGCTCATGCCGTTGGCCTCGGCGTACGCCTTGATGATCTTGTTGGCGGTACGCGGGAAGACGTAGTCCGAACCGACCAGGTAGATCGACTTGGTGCCCTGCGCCTTGAGGTACTCCAGGCCGGGCACGATCTGCTGGTTGGTCGTCGCTCCGGTGTAGAAGATGTACGGCGACTGCTCCAGTCCCTCGTACTGCACCGGGTAGAACAGCAGCGACTTGTTCTTCTCGAACACCGGCTTCACGGCCTTGCGGCTGGCCGAGGTCCAGCAACCGAACACGGCCGCCACCCGGTCCTCGCGGATCAGTTTCTCGGCCTTCTCGGCAAAGGTCGGCCAGTCCGAGGCACCGTCCTCACCGACCGGTTGGATCTTCTTACCGAGCACCCCACCGGCGGCGTTGATCTCCTCGATCGCCAACATGATCGAATCGCGGACGGTCACCTCACTGATGGCCATCGTGCCGGACAGGGAATTGAGCAGGCCCACCTTGACGGTGTCGCCGGAAACGTCGGCGGTGACGCCGGAGGAGACCTTCTCGTCGGTCGTTTTACTGCCGCACGCGGCCAGCGTGGCCGCGGCGACCAGGGTCATGGCACCCGCCAGGATGCGTCGTCCCTGCAACAGTGTCATCAAATCTCCCTGCATCGCACCTGAGGCGTGGAGTCAGTTGCCCGGGAACGAGCGCCGGTCCCGGGTCGAGGGTGTCGAGCTGCGGTTCTGCGGTGCGGTCCGGTGGAGCAATCGCGGTGCCCGGTGGGCGGGTGGACGCCGACCGGGCGCCGATTCGGATATCGGGCAGGGAAAGCTTCGATCGGTTTCGTTGCGCGGATGTTTCCCAATCCTCAATAGACTGTTTCCGCTGTCAGGTAACAGAGATCCAGCGGACGCAGAAAATGCCGGTACCCACCGAAAAGAAATCGGCTCAAGGGCTACCGGCATACGATTATCGACCGGCGGCGACAGTGCATTGGCGACTGTCGTCCAACGGTGGGCGAGATCCGGTTCCACACCGGATACTTCACGCAGGAAGTATCTTATGTGGCCGATCTCCGGGCCTGTCAAGGCACGGTCGCATCACGCCCTTGGATCGGTGCCCTGCGGTCGGATCAGAGTTCGGCGACGACTGTGAAATCCAGGCCGTCGGCCTCGGCCAGGTAGATGCGCTGACGCACATGCCGCCGACGCAGCCGCAACTCCCCGCGCGGCCCGTCGTACGACACCACCTCGGCGGATGCCTCCACCGCCCGGACGTCCAACGTGCCGGCCTTGGCGATGAGGGCGGCCAGCAACATGACCCCCTCGTAGCAGGACTCACCGAGACTGCCCAACGGGGGCGCCTCCAGCCCGAACCGGCGGGCGAAGGCGCCGTGGAAGTCCAGATTCTCCGGAGTGACCAGGCCGGCGAAGAAGCCGGCCGTGCTGAACAGCCGCGCCGTGTTGGCCGCACCACTGGCCAGCAGCATGTTCTCGTCCATCAGGGTGCTCAACCGCAGACACCGCTGATCCAGCCCGGAGCGGGCGAAGGCCCGGTTGAACCGCACCGCGTCCGCCCCGACCAGCAGCATCAGCACCGCGTCGGCGTCACTGTGCTCGATCCGCCGCAGCACCTCGGCGTAGTCGTGGGTCTCCAGCGGCAGAAAATGGTGCCCGACCACCCGACCGCCACCGCCCCGGGCGTACCGGTAGGCGGCCTGCGTGGTCCGGCGGGGCCAGACGTAGTCGTTGCCCACCACGAACCAGCGCCGCACCCCCAGGTCGGCCAACACCCGCATCGCCGGCCGGAGCTGGGCATCCGGGGTCTCGCTGGTCAGGAAGACCCCCTCGGTACGCTCACCACCCTCGTACAGGGCGGTGTAGACGTACGGCACCCGGTGGGCGATCCGTGGCGCCACCGCCTGACGGACCGAGGAGATGTGCCAACCGGTGACCCCCTGCACCGCCCCGACCGACACCAGGGCCTCCACCTCGGCGGCCACCTCGGCCGGAGGCGCCCCGCCGTCGACCGGGATCAGCCGCAGTTGGCGACCGAGCACCCCGCCCCGGTTGTTGACCTCCTCGACGGCGAGTTGCGCGCACAGCTCGCAACTCGGGCCGAACATCCCGGCGGGCCCCCGCATCGGATACACCAACCCGATGCTGACCACACCCCGGTCGACCGTGAGCCAGGACGTCCCGGCGGCGACACTCGACGTCGCCGATGGACTCCCGTTCCCCGATGCCGGACCGGACATGAACACATCGTGGCCGCCGCCGATCCCGGTGACCAGTTCTCCCCATTGGGCGGGACGTCTCGGTACGATGACCGGCAACCGCAAGGCGGGAGTGACATGTCAGAGTTTCCCGGCTCCGCAGCCGACCTGCTGCCCCTGCTCACCCGCGCCGAACGACTACTCTCCCGCCGGGTCGGTGCCCTGCTGGCCGACGAAGGGCTCAGCATCGAGGCGTGGCGGGTGCTCGGTCTGCTCGCCGACGGGCTGGGCCATCCGATGAGTGAGGTGGCCGCGGAGGCCTCCCTGCCCCCGGGCACCCTGACCAAGCTGGTCGACCAACTCGTCGACCGCAATCTGGTCTTCCGCCGGGTCGACCCGATCGACCGCCGTCGCATCCGGGCCTACCTGACCGCCCGTGGCCGTGCCGAGCACGAACGCCTCTCCACCCTGATCCAGGCCGACCTGGCCGCCCTCAGCGCAGTGGACGACATCACCCTAGCCACCCACCTGACCGCCCTGATCACCCGCCTGACCCCCCACCACCACCCCACCCCCGCCTAACCACCCCACTCATCCCTGCCCCACCCCACCCGGCCCCACCCGGCCCAGCTCGTCTCGTCTCGTCTCGCCTCGCCGATCTTGCACTTTTGGTCGCTGATTCGCGGCTTTTGAGACGTTATGCCCCGACAGAAAGTGCAAGATCGACGGGCCAGGGGCGAGGGGCGGGGCGAGGGCGAGGGCGAGGGCGAGTGGGGTGTTAGCCGCCGTTGTTGGGGTGGAAGCGTGGGACGCGGTGGCGGGCGGGTGCGGTGCGGTTGGTGATCGGGGAGATGGCGTCGAACATGGTGCGGCCGAGGACCGCGTGGGCGCGTACGGCCGGGTGGGTGCCGCCGTAGTTGTCCAGGTCGCCGAGGGAGTCGGCGAAGAAGGCGTAGGTCAGGGTGGGTGCGCCGGTGGGGTCGAACATGACGCCTACCTCGTGTCGGGCGGCACCCCGCGAGTCGTAGTCCGCGCCGTACTTGGTGGCCACCCGGCTGCGCTCGGCCGAGGACATGTCACGGCGAATCCCGTCGTGGTAGCCGTTGATCCAGCGCAGGATCCCGAGCAGGAAGTCGCTGGACCGGGGGGACAGCAGGGTCTTGTTGACCAGCCGCCACAGCAGATCGTGGGTCTCGCGTGGGGTGGTCACGCCGAGGAAGAACCGGTTCGGGTTGGCCACCGGCTCGACCCGGGTGTGGGTGAAGCCCTTGGCCGCGAGGATCTGGTTGATCTCCAGGGCCGGCACCACCCGGCCACACATTCGTACGGCGGTGTTGTCGGAGACGAGCAGCAGCGCGGTGAGGAAGTTCGCCACGGTGATCTCGTCGCCCCAGACCGTGTGCAGGAAGTAGATCCCGCTGCCGCCGAGGATGATGTCTCCGGTGAGGTCCAGGCGCTGGCCGAGGGCCAGCTCGCCACGGTCGATCTTGTCCATGACGGCGACCGCGACGGCGAGCTTCTGCACGCTGTAGCCGTGCGTCACCCGGTCGGCATCGTCGTCCACAACGACACTCAGCCCACCGGCGGCACCGACCATCGCGACATGCGTGTGCCACGAACCCCCCGCCAGCGCCTTCTGCTTCCGGTACGCACGCCGGATCACCTTCGGCGCCGGTAAGGTGCCGATCGACGGACCCGCGTCGGGGCCCGGTGCCGCCACGGCTCTGCCTGGCGTTGCGACCAACGCCGCCGTCGCCGCCCCGATCCCGATGGCGGCCCGACGACTCATCTGCTCAGCCATTCGCCACTCCTTCGCCCAGTGCTCCAACCCGGCGGGTGCCGGCACCGGACACACGGTGCCATATCACCTGATCCAGCGCAGTCCCGGTCAGCGGCGGATCAGGGCGAAGACTCCCCAACCCAGGTGGTCGCGGCGGTAGCGCACGTGGCGCAGAGGGTCCTCGGTCAGTTCCTGTCGCAGCTCGGGGGCGAGCGGATCGTCCGGGTTGTCGTCCAGCCAGCGGCGCAGGTTGAGCCAGTGTGCCGCCGCGTAGCGATCCCAGCTGTCCTGGTCGGCCAGCACCATCTCGACCAGGTCCCAGCCCTGCTCACCGAAGAGACCGACCAGGCCGGGCAGGTCGTGGAAGTCGTCCCGGTGGGTGGTGTCGCAGCCCTCGACGGTCGCCTGGTCGGGTGGCTCGATGCGCCAGTACGGCTCACCGACCAGGGCTATGCCGCCCGGACGCAGCCGCCGGGCCAGGATCTCCAGGGTGCCGGGAACACCGTTGCCGATCCAGGTGGCCCCGACACAGGCCGCCACGTCGACCGGTTCCTCGCAGTCGTACGTGGCGGCGTCCCCGTGCACGAAGCTGACCTGATCCGCCACCCCCAGTTCGACCGCCCGCTGCCGGGCTGCGACGGTGAAGGCGGTGCTGATGTCCACGCCGGTGCCGACCACCCCGTGGTCGCGGGCCCAGGTGCAGAGCAACTCACCCTTGCCGCTGCACAGGTCGAGGATGGTGGCGCCCGGGGCGAGTTTCAGCGCCCGCCCCAGGGTGGCCAGCTTCTCCGCGTCGAACGGGTTGAGGATGCGCAGGTCACCCTCGCGGATGACGAACTGTCGCGGCAGGTCCATGCACCGGCACGTTAACCACCCGCGCCATCGGGGCCAACCGGATTACCAGGGACCGGCCGGTCAACCCAGGCCGGCGGCCGGCGAGCCGGCGGGTGGCGCGGCCGGGCCCGGGTCGACACGCAGGCCGAAGTCCGGCTGTCCCAGCCAGTCCAGCCGGGCCGAGGTCTGCTCGGCATGTTCGGCCAGCAGCAGCCGGACCCGGTACGCGGCCAGCAGCAGCGCCTGGAGGGAGTCCACTCCGAACGCGGTCTGCACCGAATCCTCGCCCACTCCCTCGACCTGGAACGGGCAGCACCAGTCACCGTTGCGCGACGACGGATCCGGATGCGGCTTCCCGAGGCGGACCACCAGCTCCGAGGTGGCACCATCCGGGTCGGTGACCGCGATGCGCCGCTCGGCGACGACCTCATCCAGTTCGGACAACCTCCTGCTCCTCTCCCCCGAACGAACCTCTCCCGATCGAAGCAGCGATGCTATCCGGAAGATCGTCGGGTCCGAGGTACGACCGCAGGGTGTGTGCGTCGGGAGCCGTCGCGGTCCACAGGGTCGCCGGTCCGCCGGCCAGCGGCAGCCGGGCCAGGGTGCCCCGTACCGCCGGTGGATCGGGGGGTCGGGTGGGGTCGAGAACCAGCAGCGAACCGGTGGCCGGTGCACCGTCGAGGACCGCCGGGCCGGCCCAGCCGGGTGCCTGGGGTCCGACCGTCAACGACTGGCGCAACAGCGGCCGACCCGCCAGGTCGACCCAGGTGTTGATCTCGGCGTGACCGGGTTGTTCGCGGTGCCGGCCGCAGATCAACTCGTCCCGCCAGTGCAGGGTGCCGCCCTCGGCGACCTCCACCTGGGCGTCGGCGATGTGCGCGCAGCCGGCCGCGGCGACCAGTTGCTCCGGCAGCCAGTGCAGGACGGCCTCCGCCGCGACGGTGGCCCGTACCAGCATCCGGGAGACCGCCCCGGGGCGGCCCGGCAGCGCTATGGAGGCGGCGACCGTCTGCACGCGTACCACCGCACCCGGGCCGACCTCGACGTCCAACCGCAGGTCGTCGCCGGCGAGCGGACCGGCCGCACCGCCGACGACGTACACCGTGACGCCACCGCCCGGTCCGGGGACCTGGCGCAGCAGCAGTGGGCTCTCGCCGCGCAGCTCGGCCAGGGTGGTGCGGCCGTGCCGGTCGGCACGGGCCACCAGCCGGGCGGTGGCCCGCATCAGGCCTGGCCGGCGGGAACCGCCGCCCGGGTACCGGCGTCGCTGGATCCGGAATCGAGGCCGGTGGCGCGGTGGTGGGCCAGTTCGTGCCGGATCCACTCGGCTACCCGGGAAGCCAGGGGGTCCTCGGTGATGGACTGGAACACCGTGGGCAGGGTGCCCCGCCGGGCCCGGGCGTCGCGGTCCATCACGGACAGGTCCGCGCCGACCATCAGCGCCAGATCCGTCTTGTTGATCACCAGGAGGTCGGCGGCGGTCACCCCCGGCCCACCCTTGCGCGGCACCTTGTCCCCGCCGGCCACGTCGACCACGAAGATCTGCCGGTCGACCAGGCCCCGGCTGAAGGTGGCGGTCAGGTTGTCCCCGCCGCTCTCGACGAGCACCAGGTCCAGCGGGCCCAGCGCCTCGGCCAGTTCGTCGATCGCGTCGAGGTTCGCGCCGATGTCGTCGCGGATGGCGGTGTGCGGGCAGCAGCCGGTCTCCACCGCCCGGATCCGGGCCGGGTCGAGCACTCCGGCCCGCTTGAGGAAGTCGGCGTCCTCGGTGGTGTAGATGTCGTTGGTCACCACGGCCAGCCGCAGTTCGTCGGCGAAGGCCCGGCACAGCGCGGCGACCAGAGCGGTCTTGCCGGAGCCGACCGGGCCGCCGATGCCGACCCGCAACGCCCGCACTTCCGTGGGCAGCGGGGCGTGTGGATCCACCCCCGGTTCGGGGTGGGTGTGGGGAACGGACTCGTCGTGGGCAAGGTCAGGACGCAAAGAGACGCACCTCCCAGGTGGCATGAGCTTCGGCGTGGATGTCGGCAAGTGGGGCCGCGGCGGCGGGCAGCCGCCACGGTGGTTGGGCGGCGGCCAGCGCCGCGCGGGCAGCGGTGGTGTCGCAGGCCTCGGCGAGTCGCACCAGCAGGGCCTGCACCTGGTACGGGTCGAGACCCAGCAGGCGTACGGCGGCGCTGGCCGCCCCGGTCACCGTCGCGTGCACGGCTACCGTGGCGACCTGCGCCGGGTCGAGGCCGGCGGCGGCCCCGACCAGCCCGAGGACGAGCGGTTGGTGCGGGCCACCCGGGGTGGCGGGCAGGTCGTCGAAGGCGGCGGCGGGCCAGATCTCCCGACCGGCCCGCAGCAGGGCCCGGCCCTGCCGCCGGGACACCGCCCGCTGTGCCGGAGAGGCGGTACGCGCGTCCAGTTCGGCGTCGAGCCGGGCGAGCGCCAGCCGTCGACCGTGGACCCCGTCCGACCCCAGCGGACCGGCCACGGACCGGGCCGCCGCCGCGAAGGCCGCCGCGACCAGTCCGGCGGTGGCCAGCCGACCGCGCAGGTACTCCCCCAGGGTGGTCAGGTCGGTCACCCGTCCGGCCGCCACGGCCGCCTCCAGGCCGCAGGAGTGGGCGTGCGCACCGGCCGGGAACCGCCCGTCGGCCACCAGCAGCACAATCGTCGGTACGGCCATCAGAACAGGAAGTACCGCTGGGCCATGGGCAGTTCGGTGACCGGGTCGGGTTCGACCACCTCCCCGTCGATGCGCACGGTGAAGGTGTCCGGGTCGACCTCGATGCGCGGCAGGGCGTTGTTCTGCGGCAGGTCCGCCTTGCCGCGCGAGCGCACATCGGCCACCGGCACCACCCGCCGACGCACGTCCAGACGCAGCCCGGCCTCCAGCGCCGCCGGGGCGACGAACGCCAGGCTGGTGGCCGCCGCCGCACCGCCGTAGGCGCCGAACATCGGCCGGGGCAGCATCGGCTGGGGGGTCGGGATCGAGGCGTTCGCATCCCCCATCTGGGCGTACGCGATCATGCCGCCCTTGATGACCAGGTGTGGGCGTACGCCGAAGAAGGCCGGCTCCCAGAGCACCAGGTCAGCGAGCTTGCCCGGCTCCACCGAACCGATCTCGTGGTCGAGGCCGTTGGCCATGGCCGCGCAGATGGTGTATTTCGCCACGTACCGCCGGGCCCGGTGGTTGTCGGCGGCGCCGTCACCCGGCAGCGCCCCCACCCGGGCCTTCATCACGTGTGCGCTCTGCCAGGTACGCAGCACGACCTCCCCGACCCGGCCCATGGCCTGGGAGTCCGAGCCGATGATGGAGATCGCCCCGAGGTCGTGCAGCAGATCCTCGGCGGCCATGGTGGACGGCCTGATCCGGCTCTCGGCGAAGGCCAGGTCCTCCGGCACCGCCGGGTTCAGATGGTGGCAGACCATCAGCATGTCCAGGTGCTCGGCGAGGGTGTTGCGGGTGTACGGGCGGGTCGGGTTGGTCGACGAGGGCAGCACGTTGGGTTCCCCGGCGACCGTGATGATGTCCGGTGCGTGTCCGCCTCCGGCTCCCTCGGTGTGGTACGAGTGGATGGCCCGGCCGCCGATCGCCCGCAGGGTGTCCGCGACGAACCCGGCCTCGTTGAGGGTGTCGGTGTGGATGGAGACCTGCACCCCGGAGGCGTCGGCCACCCGCAGGCAGGCGTCGATCGCCGCCGGGGTGGTGCCCCAGTCCTCGTGCAGCTTGAAGCCGCCGGCCCCGGCCCGGAGTTGCTCCCACAGCGCCTCGGTGGAGACCGTGTTGCCCTTGCCGAGCAGCAGCACGTTCACCGGGAAGGTGTCGAGGGCCTCGTGCATCCGGGCCAGGTGCCAGGCGTTCGGGGTGACCGTGGTGGCCCGGGTGCCCTCGGCCGGCCCGGTGCCGCCGCCGACCAGGGTGGTGACCCCGCCGGCAAGGGCCTCGGTGACGATCTGCGGGCAGATGAAGTGCACATGGGTGTCCACCGCCCCGGCGGTCAGGATGCGACCGTTGCCGGCGATCACCTCGGTCGCCGGGCCGATCACCAGATCCGGGTGCACCCCGTCCATGGTGTCCGGGTTGCCGGCCCGGCCCAGGGCCACGATCCGCCCGTCCCGCAGCCCCACGTCGGCCTTGACCACCCCCCAGTGGTCCAGCACCACCGCCCCGGTGATGACGGTGTCCAGGGCGCCCTCGGCCCGGGTGGCCCGGGACTGGCCCATCGACTCGCGGATCACCTTGCCGCCACCGAAGACCGCCTCGTCGCCGCCGACACAGTGGTCGTGCTCGACCTCGATGAGCAGGTTGGTGTCGGCCAACCGGATCCGGTCACCCGTGGTCGGCCCGTACAGGGCGACGTAACGGTTTCGCTCGACGATGCTCATGACGGCTCTCCGCTTCGCTGCGTGCCGCCATGAGGCACGGCCGCACTGAGCTTGCTGATTCGCTCGCTGCGCTCGCTCATGCCGCTGCCTCCGGCCCGGCGTCCAGTGCCCCGCCGCACTCGCCCCGCAGGCCGGGCACGATCCGAGCACCGGCCAACGGCACCAGGTCGACACTGCGGCTCACCCCCGACTCGAAGCGCACCGACGTGCCGGCCGGTACGGCCAGCCGCTGCCCCCAGGCGATGTCCCGGTCGAAGTCCAACGCCGGGTTGGCCTCGGCGAAGTGGTAGTGCGAGCCGACCTGCACCGGCCGGTCGCCGGTGTTGACCACCAGCAGGGTGGTCACCGGTCGCCCGACGTTGATCTCCACCGGATCGGCCGCCGGCAGGATCTCCCCCGGAATCACGGGATCGGGTGGTGCACCGTCACCAACTTGGTGCCGTCCGGGAAGGTCGCCTCCACCTGCACCTCCCCCAGCAACTCGGGGATGCCGTCCTGCACGTCCTCGCGGGTCAGCACGGTGCGACCGGCGGACATCAGGTCAACCACGGAGCGCCCGTCGCGGGCACCTTCGAGCAGGAAGGCGGTGATCACCGCGACGGCCTCGGGATAGTTCAGGCGCAGGCCGCGTTCGCGGCGGCGCCGGGCGACATCCGCCGCCACGTGGACGAGCAGACGATCCTGCTCGTGGGGAGTGAGATACAACTGTGGCTCCCGGTGGGTGTCCGCGCCCCCGCGGGCTCGACGCCTCGACGCGCCGCTGCCCGGTCCAGGGGCTCGCCCGCCGGTCCCGCCAGGTGTGCGGGCCTCGGGAGTGCCACCCTCCCGGCCCTCATGGCGAGGCACCGACGGTGTCTTCTCGGATGCGGACCGCACCGCCCACCGCTGAGCCGACCGTAAGGGATCACGCGAACGGTGGCAATGGGCGGCCCACATCGCGACCTCCGGCTGCTCGTGTCGACGGGCCCTAGCCCGCGCGTCAGCCCTCGCCCCACCGGCGGACTCCGGGTCACCGGGTGCTACCTGCCGCACCACCGCAATGACGTGGGCGTGAGGGCCGTCATATCGGGTGGACGCTGACCCGTCACCTGCTGCTAGCCTCAGCCGCAGGTCATGAGTGCCAGCGTGAAGCCCCGGCTTGCTGGCCGGCAACCCTCGTCCGCGCAGGGGTGCCCCGGGTGAGGACCAGGCATCGGAGTGGCTCCGGTGCAAGCGTGGCCTGGTTTCCAGGTCATCACGACCTCGAGGGAGACCCATGTCGTACCGCAGTCGATCCGCTCCCGTGGCGACCTGCCTGGACCTGACCCAGCGTCGGCACGTCGACATGATGCGGGTCTGCAGCGCCGCGTGTAGCTGACCGCGTCGCCGCCGGTCACCGCGCCTTCGGGCGGACGGTGGCCAGCCCACTCCCCCTCTTGTCATCGGTTCATCCCCACGGTCCGTCGTACGACGGACCGTCGGTGCGGCACGTCCGTGCCCGCCGTCGTTCATCCAGGAGACACCTGTGCGAATCCTTCCTGCCCTGACCCGGGCCGCCGCCGTCGGCGCCGCCGCAGTCCTCGCCGCCGTCACCCTCACCGCCTGCGGCTCGGACTCGGCCGGCGAGGCCGACAACCCGTACAACCTGCTCCAGCCCGGAGTGCTGCGGGCCGGCACGCTCACCGACGCGCCGCCGAACGTGTACCTCAAGGACGGCAAGTTCACCGGGTTCGACAACGACCTGCTGGTCGCCGCCGCCGACAAGCTGGGGCTGCGGGTCGAGTTCGTCGGCACCGACTTCTCCGGCCTGCTGGCCCAGGTCAACAACCGCAAGTTCGACGTCGGCAGCTCCTCGATCACCATCACGGAGGCGCGGAAGAAGACCGTCGACTTCGGCAACGGCTACGACTTCGGTTACCTCGGCCTCAACGTGCCCGCCGGTTCGACCCTGAGCAGCTTCGACGAGCTGCCCGGCAAGCGGGTGGTCGTCGTGCAGGGCACCGTCCAGGACGACTACGCCACCACCAAGGGCCTGGACCCGGTACGGGTGCCCGACTACAACGGCGCGCTCAACCAGCTCAAGGCGGGCACCGCGGATGCCTGGATCTCCCCGGCCGAGATCGGTGAGAAGACCGCCGCGGACAGCGGCGGCAAGATCACGGTGGCGGCGAAGGAACTCAGCCCGGCCCCGACGGCGTACGCCTTCGCCAAGGGCAACGACGCGCTGCGCGAGGCGCTGAACAAGGCCCTCGACGAGGTCATCGCCGACGGCACCTGGACCCGGCTCAGCGCGCAGTACTACCCGGGTCGGGCCATCCCGGCCGACTTCACCCCGGGCAGCGGCAACGTGACCGCCCCGTCGGTGGCCCCCTCGGCCGCTTCCTGACCGGTACGACCAGCTAGCAGGGCGGAGGTTGACCGTGGATCCGTTGCGCACCCTGTGGGAGACGTTCTTCGACTGGGAGTCCATGCGCGAGGCGCTACCCGAGATGATCACTGTCGGGTTGCCGAACACGCTGATCCTGGCGGTCACCGCCGCCCTGCTCGGCTCGGCGCTGGGCATCCTGCTGGCCGTCGCGGGCAGCTCGCGGACCCGCTGGCTGCGCTGGCCGGCCCGGGTCTACACGGACGTGTTCCGTGGCCTGCCGGCGGCGGCGACCATCCTGCTGATCGGGGTCGGGCTGGCCCCGCTCGGTATGCAGGTGTGGGGACCCAACCCGTACCCCCTGGGCATCCTGGCGCTGTCGCTGATCGCCTCGGCGTACATCGGGGAGATCTTCCGCTCCGGCATCCAGTCGGTCGAGGCCACCCAGTTGGAGGCGGCCCGCGCGTTGGGCTTCTCCTGGGGGGAGGCGATGCGCCGGGTGATCATCCCGCAGGGCATCCGGCGGGTCCTGCCGGCCTGGGTGAACCAGCTGATCGCCCTGATCAAGGACTCCAGCCTGGTCTACTTCCTGGGGCTGCTGGCCAGTCAGCGGGAACTGTTCCGGATCGGGCAGGACTACGCCGCCAACACCGGCAACCAGTCGGCGTTGCTGCTGGCCGGGCTCTTCTACCTGGTGCTGACGGTGCCGCTGACCCACTTCGTCAACTGGATCGACCGGCGGCTACGGCACGGTAGGCCGGCCACCGGCCCGGCCGACGAGGACCCCGACGACCTCGACCTGGCGCTGCCCGGCGCGGCGGGAGGAAACCAACGATGAGCGACTCGGTCAGTCTGAGCCTGCGTGATGTGCACCTGGCCTTCGGGCGTCACCAGGTGCTGCGCGGGGTGGACCTGGACGTGGCCCGGGGCGCGACGGCCTGCGTGATCGGCCCCTCCGGGTCGGGCAAGTCGACCCTGCTGCGTACGGTCAACCGGTTGTTGGAACCGGATCGCGGCGATGTGCTGCTGGACGGACGCAGCGTGCTGCGCGACGACCCGGATGTCCTGCGCCAGCGGGTGGGCATGGTCTTCCAGCAGTTCAACCTGTTCCCGCACATGAGCGTGCTGCGCAACATCACCCTGGCCCTGCGCCGGATCCGCAAACTCGGCGAGGACGAGGCGGCGGCGGTGGCCCGCGAACACCTGGACCGGGTGGGGCTGGCCGCCAAGGCCGACGCCCGTCCGGCGCACCTGTCCGGTGGGCAGCAACAGCGGGTCGCCATCGCCCGCGCCCTGGCCATGCAGCCGCAGGTGATGCTCTTCGACGAGGCCACCTCGGCGCTGGACCCGGAGTTGGTCAAGGGTGTCCTGGCGTTGATGGCGGACCTGTCGGCGCAGGGCATGACCATGGTCGTGGTGACCCACGAGATGGGTTTCGCCCGGGAGGTCGCCGACACGGTCGCCTTCATGGACGCCGGGGTGGTGCTGGAGGCCGGTGAACCGGCCGCGATCTTCGAAGCGGCGCAGCATCCCCGCCTGCGCCGCTTCCTCTCCCAGGTGCTCTGAGCAGACCCGGGACTGTCGTCACTGTCCGGTCGGCAGTTGCCCGTCGAACTCAGGGCAACGCTTCATGGTGTAGTCCGACACCGGCGGCATCGCCGTCTTGAGCCCCTCCAGGGTCTGACCGAGGCGGGCGTACGCCGCGGGATCCTGGGGCATGCTCTTGCCCGAGGCCTCGATGGCGGCGGCGTAGAACTCGCTCAACGTCGCCACGTCGGACTTGATCTCGGCCGGCGCTGCCGCCTTCAGCTCCTTCAGCTGGGTACGGGCCTGCGCCACCTCGGCCTTGCCCGCGCTCTCGGTGAACAGCGGGTCCATCGCGACGGTGAACGACTGCACCGCGTCGCACCAGCGGTCCCCGTCACCCGACCCGGTGTTCTTCCCGCCGCTGCCCTGGTCGGGTGCCTCCCCACCATCGGCCCGAGTCGTCGCGCCCGACGTGTCGGCCCCGCCCGAGGCGGCACCGTCCGGCCCGCCACCACAGCCGGTCAGCATGAGCCCGGCCGCGAGCACGACAAGCAGCCCTCGAATCCGTAGCATCGTCTTCTCCCTCGACCTGAACACGCTGACCGCCCCCGTCTGCCGCCGGCGCCATCGCGGTCACGGCACCCGCCACCTCGGCGTCCACAGCGACCGTCTCTGGACAGTGAGCAGTCTGATGGACAGTCTTCGGGGGCGGTTCAGGAATTGTTCAGGCGGGCCCGCTCCGGCAGCGCGGACGCGGCAGGTTGGACACCGATCTCGGCCATCCGCGCGACGTACTCCTGATAGCGCCGGTTGGCCTCACCGTGCCGCCCGGCGGCCGACAACGCGCCGATCAGCCCGAGGTGGGCCGGCTCGTCGTAACCGTCCTCGCCGACCAGCCGCAGGTACCAACCGATCGCCGCGTCGGCCCGGTCCAGGTGCAGATGCCGTCTCGCCAGCCGGTGGGTCACCTCGCGGTGCAGCGCGGACAGCAGCGCCCGGGGCCGCTGGACCGTCGCGCCGACGACCTCGTCGTCGGCACAGAGATCGCCGGCGTACATGGCCACCACCGTCTCCAGCTGGCTCAGCAACCGGTCGTCGGCGGCGGTGCCGGACGGCGGCAGGCTCGCGGTGTCGGCCGCGACGGCCGCTCGGGCCGCGTCGTGGAAGCGCAACGCGTCCACCACCACATGTGCCGTACTGAGCTGCACGGTCGCCGAATCGATGATCAGGTAGCGGTCCGCCGGATGTCGCCGACCCGGGTCGAGCACACCCCGCACGGTCGAGATCAGCACCGACAGGCGGCGCAGCGCCACCTCGGCGCGGGCCTGCGGCCACAGCGCGGCGGCCAGGGCGTCGCGGGCCACCGGTCGGCCGAGTTGCGCGGCCACCAGGTGGAGCAGATCCCGCGCCTTGCGGGACTGCCAGCTGCCGACCGGCACCGCCGCGCCGGCCAGCCGCACCGCGAACTGGCCCAGGATCTGCACCTCCACCTCGGGAACCGGTGCCGGCCCGATCGCCGCCAACGGTCCGGCGACATGCCAGCCACCTTCCTGTACGCCGATGCGGCGCAGCCGCTCGTACGCGATCTGCTCCGCGACCAGGTCACCGGTGAGCCGGGCCTGGAGCAGGGCGTTGGTGGCGAGCGCGAACTCGTTGCCGAGCTCGGCCCAGATCGCCGCCGCCTCGACCAGGTCGGCGAGCAGCCGGCGTACGGTCCGGGGCGAGGTCGCCTCGGGGTTGGCGCGGTGGGCGGCGAGGGTGACGAGTTCCATGGCCTCGGCCAGGCCGGCCGTGTCCCGGCGGCGACCGGCCTCGGCGCGGACCTGTTCGCCGTACCGCAGGGCGGTGTGCGGGTCTCCGCAGCAGAGGGCGACCCAGCCGGCGGCCAACTCGGCGACGGTGGGGCCCGCGGAGCTGGGCAGCGACAGGGCCCGCTCGGCGTGGCGGGCCGCCGTCTGCGGGTCGTCGGCGTAGCTGAGCCGGGCGAGCCCCGCGCACGCCTCCACCAGCACCTGCGCGTTGCCGTCCGGCTCCCCCATGGCCAGCGCCGCCCGATAAGCGGCCACCGCCTGGTGGGTCGCCCCCCGCACCCGGTGCACCCGGGCGGCCAACGTCAACCCGAAGGCGGCCAGCGGCGAACCGGCCCGCTGCCACCGGGCCAGCGCCTTGTCCGCGTCGCTGCGGGCACGATGCAGGTCACCCAGGCCCAGCCACGCCTCCGCCCGGTTGTGCAGCGCCAACGCGAGCAGCATCTGCTGCCCGAGCAACTCGCCGAGCCGGACCGCCTCGTCGAGTTCCTCGATGGCCGGCCGGTAGTGGCCCTCCTCGACGAGCCGCGACCCGACATTGCACCGGATCCGCAGTTGCTGCCCGAAGTCACCGGCGCGTTCGGCCGCCGCCAGGGCCTGGGCGTACGCGTGTTCGTTTCCCGCGCGGTCGCCGTCGCCGAACGCGGCCAACGCCTGCGCCAGATAGGCCGCCGCCACCGCCGCGTCGTCGCCGCTGCGTTCGGCGACCCGGATCGCGTCCGTCGCCAACTGCCGGGTACGCGCCTGGTCGCCCTGGGCCCAGCGGGTCGCGGCCCAGCCGGCGAGGACCTGGGCGTGGTCGGCCAGCGCCGACGGGCGCTCGTCGGCGAGGTCGAGGTCGACGCGGCGATAGCAGGCGTCGGCCGCGTCGAACCGACCCTGCTGGTGCAGCAGCACACCGAGCCGCCAGGCCAGCCCTGCCGGTAGCGGCAGGTCCGCCGGGACGGCTGCCAACCGGCGCAGGGCCTCGTCCTGGTGTCCCTGGTGGACGGCCGTCTCGATCGGGGTGAGCAGGTCACGCATGTCCACACCGCCCATGCCGGTGGGCAGGACGTGAGACGGTCGAGCACATCGGGCGCAGACGGCTACCCCCTGCTGGCCGATCGGCACGTTCACGGTCGTGGTCTGAGCGTCCTCGTCCCACCTGTCCGAGTCTAATGAGCTTCACCGCACGGGTTTGCCGACGCGCGGTCGGCGACCGGATCGAGTGGGACCGTTCAGCGCGGGGTGTCCCGGTGGCGGAAGGCGGCCAGTCCGACGGCCAGCAGCACCACCGCCACGGCGGTGAGGGCGAGCAGCGGCAGGGCTGTCGGGTCGGCGGCGGGCACGGAGGGCACGTGCGTGTAGGGCGACAGGTTGAGGGCGGCCTGCGGCAGGTCGAGCACCGAACCGAGCTGGCCGAGCAGCAGGAAGGCGATCAGCGCCGCCCAGCTCAGCGCGACCGACAGGCGAGGCAGCGCGCCGAACAGCGCGGTCACCACCCCGGCGACCACCAGCAGGGCGGGCAGCCGCAGCAGCGCCGCCCCGGCCAACTCGACCGCCCAGCCGACCGGATCACCGGCGGCCACGCCGTACCCGAGGCCGGTGGTGAGCCCGGCCAGCAGCACCAGCACCGCCGCGCCGAGGACCGCGCCGAGGACCTGGGTGCCGAGCCACCGGGTGCGGCTGACCGCCGTGGCGAGCAGGGCCTCCAGGATGCCGGCGGACTCGTCGGTGCGGGTGCGTAGCAGGGCCTGCACCACGTACGCGCCGATGGTCAGCGCGAAGATCCCGAGCATCGCGGCCAGGTAGGCGTCGACCAGTTCGGCACCGCCGCCGAGCTGGGCGATCACCTCGGCCGCCTGCGGGTTCTCCGCGATCATGGTGTCGACCTCGTGCCCGGCCACCCCCATGGCCAGCCCCAGCACCGCCACCGCGACCGCCCAGCCGACCAACACTCCACGGTGTAGCCGCCAGGTCAACCCGGCCGGACTGAGCAGCCCGGCGGCGGCCCGGGCGGGTCCCCGCCGCGCGGCCACCAGACCGGCGCCGAGGTCCCGGCGCTCGGCCAGCAGGTAGGCCAGGGCAGTCCCGGCGAGGAGTAGGGCGGCCGGTAGGGCGAGCACCCACCAACGTTCCGCCCCGAAGGCCCGGATCTGGGTGCCCCAGCCCAGCGGCGACAGCCAGACCGGCCAGGCGCTGTCCAGGCGGGTGGCCCCGGGGGCCCGCTCGCCGAGGACGTCACCGGCGGCGCGCAGCAGGAAGGCGACCCCGACCGTGGCGGCGGCGAGGGCGTTGGCACCCCGGGAGGTGACCGTGAGCTGGGCGGTGACGGCGGCCACAGCGGTGAAGGCGGCGCCCACCCCGCCGACCACCGCAGCGGCGGCCACCGATCCGGCGACCGGCAGTCCGGTGGCCGCCAGCGCCAGGGCCAGCAGCCCGGCGGCCAGCACGTTGGCCCCCACCACCACGACCAGGGCGGCGGTGAGCAGGGCGTACCGGCCGACCGGGGCGGCGCCGAGCAGTTCCGCCCGCCCGGTCTCCTCGTTCTGTCGGGTGTGCCGGATCACGGCGAAGGTGCTGAGCAGGGCGGCGAGCAGGGCCAGGGTCAGGTACGACTCGGCTACCACCACGGCGCCCAGGTCGGTGCCGGCGATCGGGCCGTTGAAGGCCCGGGCGACCACGCTGGTGATCGCGGTCTCGGCGTAGCCGAGGCGGGTCTGCTGATCGGGGTAGAGCCCGGCGACGCTCTCGGCCAGGGCGTACCCGATCAGGGGGGTGCCGAGCACCCAGATGCCCAGCCGGACCCGGTCGCGGCGGACGGCTAGCCGGGCCAGCCGACCGGTGCCGGTCAGGGTGCTCATCGGGCACCGCCGTCGGAGGTGGTGACGGTGTCGCCGTAGTGCCGCAGGAACAGTTCCTCCAGGGTGGGCGGGGTGCTGGTCAGGGCCCGAACCTGGAAGCGGACCAGGTGAGCCAGCAGGGTGTCGAGGTGTGCGGGTTCGACCTCCAGCCGGACCCGGCCGTCGACCGTGCGGACCTCGTGCACCCCGGGCAGTTCCGTCACCCCGGTCAGCGGGCGTACCGTCTCGACGGTGACCGTGGTGCGGGCCAGATGGCGCAGTTCGGTGAGGGTGCCGGACTCCACGATCCGCCCCTCCCGGATGATGCTGACCCGGTCGCAGAGCGCCTCGACCTCGGCCAGGATGTGACTGGAGAGCAGGACGCTGGCACCGGCCCGGGTCAGCTGGCGGACCTCCTCCTGGAACACCGCCTCCATCAACGGGTCCAGCCCGGAGGTGGGTTCGTCCAGGACGTACAGCTCCACGTCGGAGGCAAAGGCGGCGACGATGGCGACCTTCTGCCGGTTGCCCTTGGAGTAGGTGCGGCACTTCTTCGTGGGGTCCAGTTCGAAGCGGCGCAGCAGGTCGTCACGGCGACGTTCGTCGAGTCCCCCGCGCAGGGCGCCGAACAGGTCGATGGCCTCTCCGCCGGAGAGGTTGGGCCAGAGGTTGACATCCCCGGGCACGTACGCCAGCCGCCGGTGCAGGGCCACCGCGTCGCGCCAGGGGTCACCGCCGAGGATCCGTACCTGCCCGGAGTCGCGGCGCAGCAGGCCGAGCAGGATCCGGATGGTGGTGGACTTGCCGGAGCCGTTGGGACCGAGGAAGCCGTGCACCTCCCCCGGTTCCACCCGCAGGTCCAGCCCGTCGAGCGCGCGTACCCTGCCGAAGGTCTTGACCAGGTTGTCGATGGCGATCACGGACATGGGGGGCCTCCCGCCGTACCGGTGCGACGCACTGTACTGACCGATGGTAAGCCTTCGAGGCGAGTCTGTCCGACCGCTGGTCAGTGGCGGCTACCCTCGACGGCATGACCTGGGCGCAGACCGACGGCACCCGCGAGAGGATCCTGCGCGCCGCGTTCGAGCTGTTCACCGCGCACGGCTACCAGCGCACCTCGCTGCGCCAGATCGCCGAGCGACTCGGGCTGACCAAGGCCGCGATCCTCTATCACTTCCCCAGCAAGGGACACCTGCTCGCCGCCCTGGCCGAACCGATGGTCGGGGACCTGGAGAAGCTTGTGGACACCGCCGGGTCACTGCCGGCCGGGCAGGCCCGGTGGACCCTGCTGGAGGGCTGGGTGGACACCATGCTCAAGCATCGTGGGCCGCTCGGCATGCTCCTGCACGACCTCGCGCTCGTCGATCGGGGCAGCACCTACCACCGGCTGGTCGGCATCGCGATGCGGGCCAACCAGATCCTCGCCGGCCCGGATCCGAGCCGACGCGACCGGGTCCGGGCGGTGCAGGCGATCGCGATGTGCAGCGACCCGGTGGTGTTCCTGATGGAGGTGCCGGAGCCGGTGCTGCGCGCGGACATGCTCGACGGGGTGCGCCGCCTGCTGGCCGACCCGCCGACCACCGAGGACACCGACACCGACACCGACACCGACTCGGCGGTCGGCGGGGGGCGGGTCGGGCGACGGCGGCCGGGCAGACCCCGGTCGATGGGCCCGGAGCAGGTGCTGACGGCCCGGCGGATGTACGCCGCCGGCACCCATTCCATCGACGAGATCGCCGCCGCCTGCGGGGTGTCCCGGGCGACCCTCTACCGGCATCTCAATTCGCCGGACAATAACGAGACAGTATCGGGATAGTTTTGCGACACAGGTCGCCGGGCTCAGCGCACCAGGCCCAGACCGGTGTACCTGCGGTCGTGCGCCGGGAAGTTCTCGTTGGTGTGCGGGGCGTGGATCCAGGTCCGTAGGGTGTCCGCCGCCGTGTCGATCTCGACCAGCCGGACCGGGTTGGTCGACCTGGAGTGGAAGGTCTGAAGGAACGAGTAGACCCGGTTGCCGTTCACGCCGGTGTCCACCCGGGACGCCGCCGTGCCGGTGTGCCCGGAGAAGACGAACCGGATGTTGGCGTAGCGCCGCACCAGGTTGTCGAAGAGGTACTGCGGGCTCGTGGAACCGGACCCGGCCCCCTGCCCGATGGTCGCGTCGCTCTCCAGGTAGTGGTGGGTCACCACGATGACGTTGTGCTGCGGATGGGCGGCCACCACACCCTGCGCCCAGGTGACCGCGGCCCGCCGGGGCCACGGCTCCAGGATCAGCACCAGCCAGCGCACTCCCCCGGCCTGGTAGGTGGCGTACATGTTGTCGACCTTGCCCGCCTCGAACCGGCCCTGCACCTGACCGAAGCGATCGGCGGTGAAGTACCGGTTGAACACCGCGGTGTCGCGCAGCAGGGTCCCGGCCGGGCTGCGCGGCTTGCCGTCCGGGCCGAAGATCTGGCCGTCGTGGTTGCCGATGGCCAGGGTGTACGGCACCCCGGCCTGCTCCAGGGGACGCAGTGCCGCGCTCGCCCGCTCGTACTGGATGTGATCCGGGGTGTCGTAGTTGACCACGTCCCCGGAGTGGGTGACGAATCGCAGGTCGAGGGCCTGGCGCTGGGCCAGCAGCCAGTTCACCCGTTGCGCGAACCGGGTGTCCGCGGCGCTCAGCACCTCCTCCTGGGTGTCCGGGATGACCGCGAAGCTGAAGGTGGTGTCGGTCGGCGGCGCCGCGTCGACCCGGGCGTACGCCACATGGGCGTTGCGGTCACACGCCCCGGTGTAGCGGTCGTTGATCAGCTCGATCCGGACGCTGTGCCGCCCCTCGGGCAACGGGACACCGGCCTGGTAGGCGCCGTAGTCCGTCGCGCTGGTCACGGTCACGTCCCCGATCGGAGTGCCGCCCACGCTCACCCGGATCGTCGGCCACCCCTCGCAGTAGTCGCCGATGGCGCCCACCACCAGCGGCCCGGGGCCCTGCACGGTGGTCGTCGCGGAGCTGGTGTTGCGCCACAGGGTGGCATGGGTGCCCGAGGCCGGCCTGGGAGTCCCGGTGGCCGGTTGGATGGTGGCGTTGACCACGGTGAACTGCGTGGACGCGGAGGCGGTGGCCGACCCCGTCAACACCCCGGCCGACAGTACGACCACGATCGCCATGATCGCGCGCGCGACCCGCATGGCTGCCCCTCTCCACGCCGGTCTTCGATGCCCGACACCGGAATGCTAAGCCACATCGGCGGACATCGCCGGTCGACAAACCGTCACCCGGTGCGCCACCGCACCGGCCCCGGCCTCAGTCCACCTGCACCCAGTCGAGGGTGCGCCCGACCGCCTTCTGCCAGCCCGCGTACCCGGCCGCCCGCTGCTGCTCCGACCAGGAGGGATGCCACCGTCGACTCTCGTTCCAGTTCTCCCGCAGTTCGTCGGTGTTCTTCCAGAAGCCCACGGCCAGACCTGCGGCGTACGCGGCACCCAGAGCGGTGGTCTCGGCGACCACCGGCCGACTGACCGGCACCCCGAGGATGTCCGCCTGCAACTGCATGCACAGGTCGTTGACGGTCACCCCACCGTCGACCTTCAGACACTCCACGGCCACCCCGGAGTCCTGCGCCATGGCCTCGGCCACGTCCCGGCTCTGGTAGCAGATCGCCTCCAGGGTGGCCCGGGCGATGTGGGCGTCGGTGTTGTAGCGGGACAGCCCGACGATGGCGCCCCGGGCGTCGGCGCGCCAGTACGGGGCGAACAGGCCGGAGAAGGCCGGTACGAAGTAGACCCCGCCGTTGTCGTCGACCTGACGGGCCAGGTCCTCGCTCTGCGCGGCGGTCCGGATGATCTTCAGCTGGTCGCGCAGCCACTGCACGGCGGAACCGGTGACGGCGATGCTGCCCTCCAGCGCGTACACCGGGGGTTCACCGGCGAACCGGTAGCAGACCGTGGTGAGCAGTCCGGCCTCCGAGCGGACGATCTCCGTGCCGGTGTTGAGCAGCATGAAGTTGCCCGTACCGTAGGTGTTCTTGGCCTCCCCCGGCGCGAAGCAGACCTGCCCGACGGTGGCGGCCTGCTGATCGCCCAGGTCCCCGGCGATCCGGACCGACCCGGCGAAGGGGCCCTGCGGCAGGGTCGTGCCGTATGCCTGCGGGTCCGAGGAGGCGACGATCCGGGGCAGCATCGCGCGGGGAATGTCGAAGAACGACAGCAGCTCGTCGTCCCAGTCCAGGGTCTCCAGATCCATCAGCATGGTGCGGCTGGCGTTGGTGGGATCGGTGAGGTGGGCACCGCCCTCCGTGCCGCCGGTGAGGTGCCACAGCAGCCAGGTGTCCGTGGTGCCGAAGATCGCGTCTCCGCGTTCGGCGTCGGCCCGCACCCCGTCGACGTTCTCCAGGATCCACTGGATCTTGCCGCCGGCGAAGTAGGTGGCCGGAGGCAGCCCGGCCCGGCGGCGGATGATCTCGCCACGGCCGTCGCGGTCCAGGGCCGCGGCGATGCGGTCGGTGCGGGTGTCCTGCCAGACGATCGCGTTGTAGTACGGCCGACCGGTGCGCCGGTTCCACACCACGGTGGTCTCCCGCTGATTCGTCACACCGAGCGCGGCCAGGTCGGAGGCGGCCAGGCTGTGAGTGTTCAGGGCGGTACGGATCACCGTCTGGGTCCGTTCCCAGATCTCCAGCGGATTGTGCTCCACCCAGCCGGCCTGCGGCAGAATCTGCTGGTGTTCCAGTTGATGGCGACCCACCTCGTTGCCCGCGTGATCGAAGATCATGAAACGGGTGCTGGTAGTGCCCTGGTCGACGGCACCGACGAAGTCAGCCATGTCCTGGTCTCCTTGTCCTCCTCGTCGCACCCCGGCCACCTCAGGGCGCGGCCCGGCCGCGCCGCCCCGACTCCGGGACGGGCGTGGCGCGGATTGAAGCAGAGCAAAGCACGACGCGAGCACGGCGGCCACCATGGCGCCGGAACTTGCCCTCGGGCAAGGAGTGCGGATCTCGACGGACAACGTAATCTGCCAGCATGAGCAACCTCGACCGGCCGGACGCCAGCGGCCCGGACGGCGCATCATCCGGCGATGACGAGGTCGACTCCCTGCTGTCGCTGTCCTTCACCGGACAGACGGTGACCGCGCTGCGGCACCTGCTGGCCGCACAGGTCGCCGCCGCCGGTCTGCACGGCGATGCGGCCGAGGATCTCGTCCTGGCGGTGCACGAACTGGTCACCAACGCCGTACTGCACGGCGGTGGTCAGGGCCGACTGGAACTGCTCCGGTACGCCGACCGGCTGGTCTGCGTGGTGGTCGACCACGGGCCCGGCGGCGCCGATCTGACGGTGCACCGACCGGACACCGACACCCCGGGCGGCCGAGGGCTCTGGTTGGCTCATCAGCTGACCGGGGCACTGACCCTCACCCACCGGCCCGACGGCATGACCGCCACCGTCACCGCCCGGCTGAAGGTGGCATCGCCCCCTACCGGGGAAACCGCCTCGGCTCCCCCCGCCGACGGGACCGGGTCGGCTGCCGCCGACGGGGAGACCGCCGCGCCCGGCGAGGGCGGGCTGCCGCACCGGTAGGTCGGTGCGGCAGCCCGCGCCGGTCAGCGGTTCTGCTTCTGCTGGCAGGGCACGCAGAAGCGGGCCTGCGGCAGGATCTCCAGCCGCTCACGCGGGATGGCCGTGCCGCACTTCTCGCAGTCGCCGTAGCTCCCGCTGCTCAGCCGCCGCAGCGCGTCCGTGATCTGGGCGAGGCTCTGCCGGGTGGCCGCGATCAAGGCGGCGTTGGTGTGCGCCTCGCCCGGGTCGCCGGTATCGGCCGTCAACTGGGTCAGCCGTGCGGTCTGCGTCTCGAACTCGTGCGTCAGGGTGGTCCTGAGGTCGGTCAGCCAATTCTGGTCGTGGGTGTCGGTGCTCATGCCGTGACTCCTTCTCCGGAAAAAGAAAAGGGGCGGAAGCCTGTGGCTTCGCCCTTGGTCGTCCTGTGGGTGTGGACGACTTCCGGAGGGCTCCGGCCTGCGGGGCTCGGCTGGCCGTGACCAGCCTGCGCGGGAACCTGGGCCACCGCCTTCGCCGCAGCCGAAACCGGCGGCGCCGTGACGACGGCGACGCGGTTGGGTAGGGCGACGGGGTACATCGAACCACCATAGACGCATCCGCAGCGCAAACCAACGGCAATATTCCGGGGCCGGTCGCCGGAGCCGACGGCTCGGCAGAGAGGACTCCGGAGGGGGATCAAAGCCGCTAAAGTGACAAAAGTGCGACTGGCTGCCCGTGATCGACCTCTACCGGTGCTGTCGATCGCCGCCGGATCCTTGGAGTTGGTGCGATGTCGGAAGCGGTGCAGGCGTTCTTCGACGACCTCACCCGCAGCGGGGGTCGGATGCTCCGGCGGGTCTCCGGCCGGATCCGCTTCGATCTGGTCAACCCGCGCGGGGTGGACCACTGGCTGCTCAACATCGACCGGGGTCGGATCACGGTGTCCCAGGGTGGCCCGGCAGAGGCCGAAACCGTGATCAACACCGACGAGACCCTGTTCCTTCGAATGGCGTACGGCGAGGTCAAGCCGCTGCCGGCCTGGTTGCGCAACGACTTCACCGCGGACGGCGAGTTCCGTTTCGTGATCATGCTGGAACGCCTCTTCGCCCCACCCAGGGGAGCCCGCCATCCCCGGGCCGTGGCCACCCGAGCGGCCTCGGCGGACGATCGGAAACCGTGATGAGGCGGATGACGCGCATCCTCGACGGCAACATCTTCGCCCTCAGCGAGGACAACGGGGACATCACCTCCGATCCGCCCAGCCCTAGCGGATTCTTCGCCTACGACACCCGGTTCCTGTCCATCTGGCGGCTGAGCATCAACGGAGAGCAGCTGCACCCCCTGGCGGTGCACGAGCCGAGTTACAACGAGATCCGTTTCTTCCTGGTCCCCGGCAACCCGACCCACTACGTCGACGCCAAGGTCTCCGTCATCCGTGACCGGTGGATCTCCGAGAGGAGATTCACCGAACGCCTGACCGTGCTCAACCACACCGGCGAGCCGACCGACTACGTCATCCGCATCGACATCGACAGCGACTTCGCGTCGACCTGGCAGGTGAACCTGCCACAGGCGTCGCAGTTGCGCGGCTACCGCGAGGTGTCGGAGGACCGCCTGCGGCTCGGCTACCGTCGAGAGCGGTTCCATCGCGCCACCGAGGTCTCGACCAGCGAACCCGTCGAGGTCGACCGCCACGGGATGACCTTCCGCATCCGAGTCGACCGGCAGGGGCGGTGGAGCACCACCCTGCGCGTACAGAGCATGATTCTGCGCCCGGACGGCGCGGACGTACGGGACCGGCTGGGGCACGCGGACCGCCAGGCCGGCACCCGGTCGCGGCCTGACCTGAGGCAGTGGCTGACCGAGGCACCCCGACTCGACTGTGACTGGCAGCCGCTGGCCACCACCTACCGACGCGGCCTGAGTGACCTGGCCGGCCTGCGGTTCTCCCCACTGACGATGCCGGACGAGACGATGCTCGCCGCCGGGCTGCCCTGGTTGGCCACCATCACCGGCCGCGACTCCATCCTCACCTGCTTCCAGATCCTGCCCTTCGTGTCCGGCACGGCCGCCACCACCCTTTGCCTGCTCGCCCTGCCACAGGGCACGGTGCTCGACGACTTCCGGGACGAGGAGCCCGGCAAGATAATCAGCGAGTTCCGGCAGGGGGAGATGGTGGCCTTCGAGGAGCGACCCCAGTCGCCGTACTTCGGTGGTGCGGACGTCACCCCGCTGTTCGTCGTCCTGCTCGACGAGTACGAACGGTGGACCGGCGACGGCGACCTGGTCCGCGACCTGGAGGATACCGCCCGCGCGGCCCTGGACTGGATCGACGAGTACGGCGACCTCCGCGGCGACGGCTACCTGTGGTACCAGCGGCGCAACGAGCAGTCCGGGGCGATCAACCACTGCTGGAAGAACACCCCGGAGGCGATCTGCTACGCCGACGGTCGGCTACCCGGACTCCCCCGGGCCACCTGCGAACTTCAGGGCTACGTGTACGACGCCAAGCGGCGGGGCGCCCGACTGGCCCGCGACTTCTGGGGCGATCCCGCGTACGCCGACCGCCTGGAGCGACAGGCCGAGGAGCTCAAGCAGCGGTTCAACCGGGACTTCTGGATCGAGGACGGGGAGTACTTCGCCCTGGCCCTCGGCCCGGACGGCGACCGGGTCGACGCCCTCGCCTCCAACATGGGCCATCTGCTGTGGAGCGGCATCGTGGACGAAGCCCACGCCCCGGCGGTCGCCCGGCACCTGATGGGGCCGCGGCTGTTCTCCGGCTGGGGGGTGCGGACCCTGGGCAAGGGACAGGCCAGATACAACCCCCTCGGCTACCACGTGGGCACGGTGTGGCCCTTCGACAACTCCCTGATCGCCGCCGGACTGCGGCGATACGGCTTCGCCGCCGAGGCGGGGATCATCGCCGAGTCCATCATCGAGGCCGCACAGCACTTCGGCGGGCGGATGCCGGAGTCCTTCGCCGGGTACGACCGGAAACTGACCCGGTATCCGGTGCCGTATCCGGCGGCGAACAGCCCGCAGGCCTCCGCCACCGGCGGCATCTTCCTGCTGCTGCGCACCCTGCTGGGCCTCGAACCGTACGGTGAACACCTCGTGGTCCACCCGGCGATCCCGCAGCGATTCGGTCGGATCGAACTGCTCGACATCCCCGGACGGTGGGGGCGCATCGACGCGATCGGCAGGGCCCGCCTCGCCATCTCCTGAGCGCCCTGGCGGCCGGACCCGGACCGGCGAGCGGGTTCAGGCGGCGGCCGGACCCGGGCCGGCGAGCGGGTGTGGGCGGGCGTAACGTGCATCGGCATGACCGGAGTGGCCCATTCACACTGCTCGTACTGTGGCACCGCCTATCCGACCCAGGCCGGGTGGCCCAGGCGCTGCGGGCACTGCGGCCAGACGGTGTGGCGCAACCCCCTGCCGGTCGCGGTGGCCCTGCTGCCGGTGCGTACCCCGACCGGTCTGGGAGTGGTCGCCGTCCGGCGGGCCATCGAACCGGCCCGTGGGCTGCTGGCCCTGCCCGGCGGCTTCATCGAGCACGGCGAGCAGTGGGCGGGGGCTCTGGTGCGCGAGCTGCGGGAGGAGACCGGGCTGATCGCCGACCCGGACGGGGTGCAGCTCGTCGCGGTGCACAGCGCACCGGCCGGCGGCACCCTCCTCGTCTTCGGTGAACTGCCCGCCCGCCCGATCGAGGAGCTGCCCCCCTCGGCCCCGACGGCGGAGGCCACCGAGTGGCTGGTGCTGACCGAGCCGACCGAGTTGGCCTTCTCCACCCACACCGAGGTGGTGGCCGACTTCTTCGCCCGCCACCCCGGCTGACCAGTCGGCGGTCGGTTTGCTCGCCCGCCACCGTGGCGCGCCAGTCGGCTTCGACACCGACTAGCCACGCCCCGCCGGTACCGGCGGGGTGGCGAACGGGATCCCGGTGGGCTGGGACGCGGTCACGCCCGATCCTGCCGGGTGCCGCCACAGACCGCGTTCGCCCAGCACCGACAGCACCCCCTCGCCGAACCAGTACGCCTCCAGGTGAGGATGGGGTTGCTGGCGGCGGAGAAGTTACCCGCACCCAGTACGGTGCTGGCCACCGGTTGGCGGCTGACCCGCGATGGCACCCTGCTGACCCACCTGCTCGACTCGCTCACCCGGGCCGGTGCCGGGCTGCTCATCGGCGGAGGACTCGCGGTACTGCTCGGCGCCCTCGCCGGGGTGCTGCGCATCGGCGACGACCTGGTCGATCCGCCGGTGCAGATGGCGCGCATGCTGCCGCATCTCGGGTTGGTGCCGTTGCTCATCATCTGGGTCGGCATCGGCGAGTCGCTGAAGGTCAGTCTGGTCGCCCTCGGCGCCTTCTTCCCCCTCTGCTTCAACACCTACGCCGGCATCCGGGACATCGACGAACGACTGGTCGAGGCGGCCCGCCTGAGGATTGGGGGCGCTTGCCCGGCTGCGACATGTGGTGCTGCCGGGCGCGCTGCCCGCGCTCTTCCTCGGCCTGCGGCTGGCCATCGGCGCGGCCTGGCTCAGCCTGGTGGTCGGCGAGCAGGTCAACGCCCCGGACCTGCTGCTGCTCGACGAGCCGTTCGGCGCGCTCGACGCGCTCACCCGGCTGCGTATGCAGGGCCTGCTACGCCGGTTACGCGCCGAACACGGCTTCGCCGCACTGCTGGTCACCCACGACGTGCAGGAGGCGCTCCTGCTCGCCGACCGCCTGCTCGTGCTGGAGGCCCGGGTCATCGCCGAGGAGCTGCCGGTTCCCCTCGGGCCCACCCGCTCCCCCGATGATCCGGCCTACGGCGCGCTGCGGCGCCGCCTGCTCGACCGCCTCGGCGTACCCGCCCCGTGACGACGGCGCGGCCGGGAACCGTCGACCGGTCCCCGGCCGCGCCGGTGCCGTCCCGGGTCAGCCGAGGGTGAAGCCGGCGAACTGGCCGGGCGGCCACCCGGCCGCCGGCTCTGAGCCGGGCGCGCCGACGGCGTCCGACCAGCGGCTATCCTTCGGCGGGTGAGCACCTCCCGCAGCGGCGAGCGGACGATCGTCGCCTCGAACCGCAAGGCCCGGCACGACTACACCATCCTCAAGACCTACGAGGCCGGGATCGTGCTGGCCGGCACCGAGGTCAAGTCGCTGCGCGCGGGCCGGGTCTCCCTGGTCGACGCCTTCGCTCAGGAAAACGACGGCGAGATCATGCTGTACGGCCTGCACATCGCCGAGTACGGCTACGGCAGTTGGACCAACCACGCACCCCGCCGGACCCGCAAGCTGCTGCTGCGCCGGGTGGAGATCGCCCGGATCCTGGCACAGATCCGGGAGGGTGGATCCACCCTGGTGCCCCTGTCGATGTACTTCTCCGGCGGCTGGGCCAAGGTCGAACTAGCCGTGGCCAAGGGCCGCAAGTCGTACGACAAGCGTCAGGCGCTGGCCGCCCGCGACGCCGACCGGGAGATCACCCGCGAGTTGGGCCGGCGCCTGAAGGGGCGGTCACGACCCGGCTGACGGGGACGGCACCGGCAACGGCACCAGGCCGGTGCAGCGGGGGTCCGGGGCACCCACCGGTCGGCGCGGCATGAGCCACTCCAAGGCGGTGTCCTCCACCGGCCATCCGGCCACGGCCACCCGGCTGCTCGGCACCCGACCGGCGTCCGGACAGAGCACCTGCGCCCGCACCTCGTCATTGGGCAGGAAGCGGATCTCCCCGGCACGGCTCAACACGATCGTCATCCGGTCGGTGACGGTCACCGCCTCGCCCAGCACCACCTCCTGGGTGTGTGGCTCCCCGACCTCGACCGCCACCGCCGGCAGCAACGGCACACGCAGGAATACCGTGCCGGTCAACAGCGGCAGCAGCACCCCGACCGCGTAGATCACCACCCGGGTCACGGCCGGTGCCATCCGCGCCGGCACCGGGCCGGTCAACACCAGGGCACCGGCGGGCGGCAGGGCCAGCAACAGGGCGGTGGCCAACTCCCCGTGCCCGACCGCCGACCAGATGGCCGGTGCGAGCCAGGCATAACCGGCCGCCGCGACGACGACCGGCACGATCAGGCCGGTGACCAGCAGCAGTCGCGGCCGGTCGGGGTACCGGCTGCGGGTGTGCAGGGCGACCAGCCAGACCAGCAGCATCACCAGACCCGGCAGGAACCGCAGTTGCCAGGTGAGAGCGGCCAGGGCGGCGGCCACCACCGGCACCCAACCCGGGGTACGCACGGCGATGTAGGCCAGCAGGGAGCGTTCCGGATCGAACCGGTCCGGGGCGCTGACCTGCAACAGTCGGCCGAGCACGACCGGTAGCAGCACCACCAGGGGCACCGCCCAGACCAGGGCGATGAGCAGCGCACTGAGCAACCCGAGCGGGCTGACGTACTGCACCAGCAGCAGCATCGTGGACATGTCCTGCCGGCTGAGCCGCCACAACCGCAGTACCAGCAGCAGTACCGGGAAGGCCGGCAGCAGGGTCAGCAGCCACTGTTGGGTCTGGCGCGCCCCCGGGCGGCGACGGACGCCGGGCCCGGCCGTGCTGGACTCGGGTGCCGCCAGGCGAACCTCTCCCATGGCCACTGCCGCACCTCCACCTTGTCCCCCGGGCCGGGCGGCGGCTGCCGGTCGACGGCAACCTGCTGCTCGACGCTGTACTGCTGGGCGTAGCCGAAATAGCGGTCGAAGGCGGTCCGCCACCGCTTGCCGTTGCGGCCGGTACGCGCCTGCTCCAAGGAGAGATTGACCAGGTCACGCATGGCCGGGTCGGGCCCGGTGTTGACCCCCCACAACTCGTCACCGGAGGCACCGATGTCGAAGTGACGCAACGGCTTGGGGTTCTTTATCTTGATCTTCGGGGGCGCCGCTTCGACGGCCGGCGGGGCCACGAATCCGGCCAGAATCGCCGCGTCCGTGGTGACCGCGTCGATCTCGCCGTCGTGCAGTTCCTGGATGCAGTCGCTGATCCGGTTGCGACCGTGCGCCTGGGCACCGGCTGCGGCCAGGTTCCGCTCCGCCGTCGAGGTCGCCAAGGTGCAGACCTTGCGGCCCGCCAGGTCGGCGAAGGTGGTCGGTCGCAGGTCACTGTCCGCACGGGTGACCACGGACTGCTCGGTCTGAAGGTACGGCGCGGAGAAGATCACACCCTCGCGCCGACGCTCCTCCGTGATGCTGTACGAGGCGATCACCAGATCGACCGTGACGTACCGGTGCCCGTCGCGGGCCTGTCGGCGGGCCCGGTCCTCGCTCTCGATGGGCAGGAACCGCACCCGTGACGCGTCGAAGCCCAGATCCTCGGCGATCATGTACGCGATCTCGATGTCGAAGCCGACGAAGGCGCCGTTCTCCAACAGCTGCGAGACTCCCGGCTGATCGTCCTTGACCCCGATCAGCAGCTCCTGTTTGCCGGTCAGCTCGGCTTGTTCCCGCAACTGCTCCCGGCTGGGTGGGGCGGTCGCGCTGACCACCCGCACCACCGTGACCGCGGCCACCACCAGCAGCACGATCAGCGCGCCGAGGCGCAGCCACCGGGTCCGGTTCGCGGCGGTGGGTTCGGCGGGCTCGGCGGGGCGCTGCGGCAGCGGGTCGCCGACCGGTACTTCGGATTCACTCATCGCCACCCCCGACTACCGCCATCGCGAAAGTCTATTGTGGCCGAGCGTCGCCACCCGGTCACCCGCAAGCTGCGGTCGACACGCTCGGACGGACTGCGGGTCGGCAAGGCACGGTCGGCGCGCCAGGGTCGGCAGGCAGGCGGCGGCGATCTGAGGACCGCCAGGCAGGCTCGGGCGAGCCGTGACCGGCAGGCAGACTCGGGCGGGCTGAGGACCGCCCGAGTGGGCGGGCGTTGTCAGCCGGCGAGGAGGTCTGCGTGTGCCGCGCGCAGCCGGGCCACCTCGGCGTCGCCCGGGGTGGCCCGGCGCTCCAACTCGGCCCACACCTCGGCGAGCGCCGCCCGCATGGCACGCAACTCGGCGGCGTGCCGACGACCGGCCTGCTCCCGCTGCGCTTCCAGGCGTCGGGACCAGCCTGCGGTGACCTCGGCCAGCCGACCGGCGTCGGCGCGGGCCTGGGCGGCACTGCGAGCGGCCTCGGCCGGCACGATGGCGGCGATCGGACGGGGGTCGCCGTCGCGGGTGACCACGGTGACGGTGTCGGTCAGCTCCGCCATGGCGACGAGCTGACTCAGTCGGGTGCGCGCCTCGCGCAACGGCAGCGAGCGCGGTGGGATGTTGCGCGGGGTGAGGGCGGGGACAGCCATGAATACATGGTGGGTACCGGGTATGACACTTTCCGCGACCGTCCAGCCGGGAGGGTCGGCGGGCCGGCAGCCCCTCCCTGCCGGGAATTGGGCGGGCCTCCACCGATCGTGGCTCTGACCAGCTCTTCTTCCAGGACCCCGACCGGGGCCGGGATCAGCGCGGCGGGCGGTCCCGGCGGGACGGGAAGGGGGCGCCGGGACGGGCCAGGGTCGAGCGGGCGCGCAGGCCCACCGGATCCGGCGTGTCGACGGCGACCGGCTCGGGGGTCGGGGCCGCTCGGCGGGCGTCCAGATAGGCCGCCGCCGCCCGGTCCTCCTCGGTGGGCGCCGCCAGCAGCGCGTAGACCAGTCCCACCACCCCGAAGATCACCAGCAGGACGATGGGGATCAGCAGGCTGCCCACCTCGGCGCCGGTGACCTCCCTGCGCTGCTCGTGCAGGTGCACCGACAGGGCGCTCATCCCGGTGAAGTGCATGCCGTTGACCGCGACCCCCATCACCAGGGCCGAGGCGAAGATCGCGATGCCGCGACGAACCGTCATCGCCAACCACAGCGCGGCCGTGGCGGCTACCACGGCGATCAGCACGGAGAGGGCGACCCGGGTGGGGTCGTAGCCCAGGTCCCCGTTCAGCCGCATCGCGGCCATGCCGGTGTAGTGCATCGCCGCCACCCCGGCACCGGTGAACAGGCCGCCGGCGAGCACCCGTACCGCCGACAGCCGGCCGGTGCCGACGATGGCCAACCCGATGCCGACCGCCACCACCGCGAGCAGTGCGCTGACGACGGTGATCGGCACGTCGTACCGGATCCGGGAGCCGCTGACGGCGAAGCCGAGCATCGCCATGAAGTGCATGGTCCAGATGGCGGTGCCGCCCAGCGCCCAGGCCGCCAGGGTCCCCCACCAGATCCGCTGACCGGTGCTCGACGCGGTACGGATCCGGCCCGCACAGATCAGCCCGAGGATGGAACCCAGCACCGACAGCGCGTAGCTGAGTGCGGGTGTGATCCATCCGTATTCGAAGTGATTGATTTCCGCCACGGCGGCTCCCCCAGAGCTTCACGGCACGTGGGTTACGCGCCGGTAAAATGATCAGGGAAGCTCCCAGCAGGCACAATTAGGAGCGACCATCCGGCGCAGAACGTTGTGAATCGGTGACATCACGACAGGTCAGTCCGGACTCACGGACTGTCAGGCGGGTACGTGGTAGGCGAGCACGCCCCGGTTGACCACGCCGATCGCCTGCCGGGCGGTGGCCCGCAGGTCGGTCGAGGCACCACCGGAGTCGGCGATCTGGCCAAGCAGATCCACCACCTGACGAGCCCACCGGACGAAGTCACCGGCCGGCATCTCGCCGTCGAGTTCGTGTCCGCTGCCCAGCACCTTGGCCAGCGACTCCCCCCGGGCCCAGCGGTAGATCGGCCAGGCGAACCCCAGGTCCGGTTCGCGGGTGACCGTCAGGCCCCGGGCGGCCTCGTCGGCCTCGATCTCGCTCCACAGCTTCAAGGTCGAGTCGACCGCCTCGGCGACCGGCCCGCGCGGCAGGGAGGCCCGTTCGTCGACGTCGCGGCGGGCCTCGAAGACCGCCACGGAGACCGCGGCGGCCAGCTCGGCCGGTGACAGCCCGTCCCAGACCCCCCGCCGCAGGCACTCCGCCACCAGCAGGTCCGTCTCGGTCCAGATCCGGCTCAGCATCCGCCCGGCGTCGGTCACCTCACCCTCGGCGGTGAGGTAGCCCCGGGCGGTGAGCAGGGCGACGATCCGGTCGAAGGTACGCGCCAGCGACCCGGTCCGACCGGCCACCCGCTCCCGCAGCTCCTCGGTGTCGCGCTCCAGCCGACGACGACGCTCCGCCCAGCGGGCGTGCTCCTCCCGCTCCGGGCAGGCGTGACAGGGGTGCCGCCGCAACTCGGCACGCAACTGGGTGAGCTGGTGATCCTCGCCCGACTGCCGGCCCCGGGCACCCCGACGGCTGTGCCGGTCCAGCCCGGTGCCGGTGACCTGCGCCGCCAGGTCGCGGCGGGCGGCCGGGTTGCGGGGGTTGAAGTTCTTGGGCACCCGGATGCGGGCCAGCACCTCGGCCGGGGTGGTGAAGTCGGCCGGGCTGATCCGCCCGGCCCAGCGATCCTGGGTCAGCACCAGCGGACGCGGCTCGCTGAAGCCGCCGGCGGCCGGGTCCAGCACCACGGCCAGGCCGGCGCGCCGCCCCGAGGGCACCCGGATCACGTCACCGACTCGCAGCCGCTCCAACGCGGCCACCGCCGCCGCCCGGCGCTGGTTCTGCCCCTGCCGGGCGATCGCCCGCTCCCGGTCGGCGATGGCCACCCGCAGCGCGAAGTACTCGTCGAAGTCACCGTGGTGGCACTGCGCCTCCACGCCGTACGCCTCGATGGTCTCGGTGTTGCGCTGCACCTGCCGCGCCAGGCCGACCACCGACCGGTCCGCCTGGAACTGGGCGAAGGAGGACTCCAGCAACTCCCGGGCCGGTGCCGCGCCGACACTGCCGACCAGGTTCACCGCCATGTTGTACGAGGGCCGGAAGCTGGACCGCAGCGGGTAGGTGCGGGTGGAGGCCAGCCCGGCCACGTGCCGGGGGTCGGTCTCCGGGGACCACACCACCACGGCGTGACCCTCCACATCGATGCCCCGCCGCCCGGCCCGCCCGGTGAGCTGGGTGTACTCCCCCGGGGTCAGGTCGACATGGGCCTCGCCGTTGTACTTGACCAGACGCTCCAGCACCACGCAGCGGGCCGGCATGTTGATCCCCAGGGCCAGGGTCTCGGTGGCGAAGACCGCCTTGACCAGCCCTCGGACGAACAGCTCCTCGACGACCTCCTTGAACGCCGGCAGCATCCCGGCGTGGTGGCTGGCCAGCCCGCGCTCCAGACCGTCGAGCCACTCCCAGTAGCCCAGCACCGACAGGTCCTCACTGGGGATGGCCGTCACCCGGGACTCCACCACCCGGCGGATCTCGGCCCGCTCCTCCGGCGAGGTCAGCCGCAAGCCGGCCGCCAGGCACTGCTGCACGGCCGCGGCACACCCGGCCCGACTGAAGATGAACAGGATCGCCGGCAGCAACCCCTCGCGGTCCAGCCGGTCGACGATGTCCGGCCGCGAAGGCCCCCGCCAGCGGGGCCCCCGCCGCCCGCCCCAGCCGGCGGCGCGCCCCTCGCCCAGGTCCAGGCGGCGCACGGTCTCCCGGGTGTAGCGCAGCAACTCCGGGTGCACGTCGTGTTTGCGGGCCGCCGCCGCGTCGTGGAACAGGTCGAACATCCGCTTGCCGACCAGCATGTGCTGCCACAGCGGCACCGGCCGGTGCTCGCTGACCACCACCGTGGTCTCACCCCGTACGGTGATCAGCCAGTCGGCGAACTCCTCCGCGTTGGACACCGTCGCCGACAGCGACACCAGAGTGACCGAGGCGGGCAGGTGGATGATGACCTCCTCCCACACCCCGCCCCGGAACCGGTCGGCCAGGTAGTGCACCTCGTCCATCACCACGTACGCCAGGCCCTCCAGAGTGGCCGAGCCGGCGTAGAGCATGTTGCGCAGCACCTCGGTGGTCATCACCACCACGGGGGCGTCGCCGTTGATGGCGTTGTCGCCGGTGAGCAGCCCTACCTGCTCGGCACCGTAGCGATCGACCAGGTCGTGGTACTTCTGGTTGGACAGGGCCTTGATCGGGGTGGTGTAGAAGCACTTGCGCCGGGGGCCGTCGGTCGGCGCCGGCTGCCCGGGGGTCCCCCGCAGCGCCAGGTGTACGGCGAACTCACCGACCACGGTCTTGCCGGCGCCGGTCGGCGCGCACACCAGCACCCCGCTGCCCCGCTCCAGGGCCTGACACGCCTCACGCTGGAAGTCGTCCAGGTCGAACCCGAGGTCGGAGGTGAACTCTTCCAGGGCCGGGAACTGGGAGGCCTGGGCGGCCCGGCGGCGCGCCGCGGCGTACCGCTCGGCGGGGCTCGACATGTCACCAAGATTAGTCCGTACACCTGACACCGCACCCGGCAAGGCCGACCGGCAGGCGGGTCGGAGGGGGTCGGTAGGGTGCACCACGTGCCGGATCATGCCGAACCGACCCACCCCGTACGCGATGACCAGCCGACCCCCTCCCGCCATCCGGTGGAGGCGGTACTGCTCGACTTCCACGGCACCCTCGCCCAGGTGGAGGAGCCCCGCGAGTGGGTGCTGGCCGCTGCGGCGACCTGCGGGGCGGCACTCGACCGGGTCCGGGCCACCGCGCTGGCCGACCGACTGCTCACCGCGGGTCGGGCCGGCGGGCCGCTGCCGGCCCGGGTACCACCGCACCTGGCCGAGCTGTGGGCCGACCGCGATCTGTACGAGCACGCCCACCGGGGCGCGTACACCGGGCTGGCCGCCACGGTCGACGCCGGCATCGACGGCCTGGCCGAGGCCCTCTACGAACGGGTGCTGACCCCCGAGGGCTGGGTGCCGTACCCGGACACCGCCCCCATCCTGGCCGCGCTGCGGGCCGCCGGGGTACGGGTGGCGGTGGTCAGCAACATCGGCTTCGACATCCGTCCCCATTTCGCCGCCTGGGGCCTCGCCGACCTGGTCGACGCCTTCGTCCTGTCGTACGAGGTTGGCCGCTGCAAGCCGGACCCGGCGATCTTCTGGCGGGCCTGCGGCATGCTCGGCGTGGACCCGGAGCGCACCCTCATGGTCGGCGACACCCCCGCCGACGCGGGAGCGGTAGCGGCCGGCTGCGCCGCACTGGTGCTCCCCACCGCCGAAGTCGGCCGCCCCAACGGCCTAGGCTCCATCCTCCCCTTGACCACCCACCCCACCCACCCCAGCACCGGTTGATCATGAGGTTGGCGGCACTCAGGAGATCGACATCTGCCGCTAACCTCATGATCAACGGGGGCCACCGGGGGTGGGTGGGTCAGGGGAGGAGGAGGTGGAGGGCGGCGGGGTGGGCGGTGATGGTTATCGGCAGGGGTAGGCAGCGTTCGCCGTCGGCGTAGGTGGTGATCTCGGCGCCGGCTATCTCCACCGTGCGGGCCTCATAGGTGCGCGCCAGCGGATGGTCGACGTGGGCGCCTTCGTAGATTTTCGGCAGCTCGCGGACCAGGGTGCGCCGGCTGTAGCGCCCGCCCACGACGACGTCCAGCAGTCCGTCGGTCGGGTCAGCATCCGGGCAGATCAACATTCCCCCGCCGTAGGAGGGACAGTTGCCGACCGCCACCAGCACGGCCTCCACCTCGTGGGTCACCCCGTCCAGGCGCAAGGTGTAGTGGCGCGGGCGTAGTCGGGCCAGTTCCACCAGGACCGCCAGGTCGTAGCGGCGGGGGCCGCGTGGCCAGCGCATCCGGTTGGCCCGTTCGTTGACGATCGCGTCGAACCCGGCCGCGAGCACCCCCCCGTACCACCGGCTCCCGCCGTCCGGCCCGGTGATCCGGGCCAGGTCGAGCGGGCGGGTTCGTCCCTGGCGCAGGGCGGCCGCGATGGCGTCCACGGCGGCCAGGGGGTCGACGGGAGAGCCGGTCTCCACGGCGAAGTCGTTGCCGGTGCCGATCGGCACCGCGCCGAAGGGTGTCCGGGTGCCGGCCAGCGCCTGCAACGCCAGGTGCACGGTGCCGTCGCCGCCGACCGCGACCAGGGCCGCCGCCCCCTCGGCGACCGCCTCGTGGCAGGCGGCCTCGGCCTGGGTACGGGTCTGGGCCTTCAGGACCTGTAGAGGGCGCCCGCCGGCCGCCAGGCGGTCCAGCACCTCGGGTAGCAGCCCCCGATGGACTCCTCGGCCGGCGTCGGGGTTGGCCAGAACGGCGATCGGCCCATCGGCCGGCGCGGAGTAATCGTCAGCCGTCACGGCGTGCACCGTACCCGGCCCGGCCGTCTGCGGACATCCGCCGAAATGCCCGGCCTGCTGGCCGCCGCAGTCAGGCACCGTTCGGTCAGCGAGGCGACCGGCGGCGGGAGGCCCTCGGCGGGCCATGGCCCCTCACCTGACATTTGTCACGGTCGATTGTGCGGCACGCACACCACCTCATGACGGAACGCACTGGCTCCACCATTGGCCGAACGGACAGACTCTTATCAGCCAGCAGGACACAGAGGCGAGCCGATCAGGGGAGGGAGGAGTCGCGGTGGACGACCGCTACGACAGCTACTGCGCCGCCGACAGGCACTTCTACGACTCGCTCGGCAACGCCGTCGAACAGCCCACCTTCGCCGCGGCCCGACGAGCGCTGCCGGAGGGCTGGCGCACCGAGCCGCTGGACGACTGGCTGATCTACGCCCCGGACGGTGACTCGCTGCCCCAGCAGGGCTGGAAGATCCACGTGGCGGCCACCCTGGACAACGCGGAGCGGGTGCTGGACACCGTCTGGGACTACTGCGTCCCGCGCGGGCTGTCCTTCAAGTTCCTGCGTGGTCCGCGCACCCTGCTGCTGCGCAACTCCAAGTACGCCTCCCGGGCGGCCAGCGGCAAGTTCGTCACCGTCTACCCACACGACGAGGCCGAGCTGGAACTGGTCTGCAAGGAACTCGACGAACTGCTCGCCGGACAGCCCGGCCCGTACATTCTCAGCGACCTGCGCTACGGCACCGGTCCGGTGCACGTACGCTACGGCGGCTTCGCCGCCCGCTACTGCCACTCGGCGGACGGGCAGGTCGTACCGGCGATCGAGGACGACACCGGCACTCTGGTGCCGGACCGGCGCGACCCGGTCTTCCACGTACCCGCCTGGGTGACCCTGCCGGACTTCCTCGCACCGCACCTGGCCGCCCGCAACGCCACCAGCACCGACGAGGTGCCGTACCGGATCGAGAAGGTCATCCACTTCTCCAACGGCGGCGGCCTCTATGTCGGAAGGGATCTGCGCACCGACACCCAGGTGGTGCTCAAGGAGGCGCGACCGCACGCCGGTCTGGACGCCGACGGCACCGACGCGGTGGCCCGGCTGGCCCGTGAGGCCGAGGCGTTGCGTCGACTCGCCGACCTGCCGCAGGTGCCCCGGGTGCACGACGAGTTCACCCTCGGCGAGCACCGGTTCCTGGCGCTGGAGTTCATCGAGGGCCGGGCGCTGAACAAGGTGCTGGTCGACCGGTACCCCCTCATCGACGCCGACGCCACCGACGCCGGCCGCGCCGACTACACCCGCTGGGCGCTGGAGGTCCACCGGCAGGTCGAGCAGGTCATCAAGGCCATCCACGAACGTGGCCTGGTCTACGGCGACCTGCACCTGTTCAACGTGATGGTCCGCCCGGACGACCGGATCGCACTGGTCGACTTCGAGGTGACCGCACCGATCGACGGGCACCGCCGGCCCGGCCTGCGCAACCAGGGTTTCGCCGCCCCCCGGGACCGCACCGGTCCCGCGGTCGACGACTACGCCCTGGCCTGCCTGCGGCTGGCGTTGTTCCTGCCGCTGACCCAACTGGTCCGACTGGCACCGGCCAAGGCCGCACACCTGGCGGAGGTGATCGCAGAGCGGTTCCCGGTGCCGAGAGAACTTCTGGACGCCGCCGTCGCGGAGATCACCGGGGAAAGCCCGGCAGCGGCGGAACCCCGAGTCGACCTCACCGTCGACCTCGGACCCGCCCACCGCGACCGGGTGGCCAGGGCCATCCTGGCCAGCGCGACACCCGGGCGCGAGGATCGACTCTTCCCCGGCGACATCGAGCAGTTCCGTAGCGGCGGGCTCAATCTCGCCCACGGCGCCGCCGGAGTCCTGTACGCACTGCACGTCAGCGGCGCCGGGCGCTGGCCGGAACACGAGCGATGGCTGGTACGCCAGGCCACCTCACCGGCCTCCGGCACCCGCTGCGGCTTCTACGACGGGCTGCACGGTGTCGCGTACGCCCTGGAACTGCTGGGCCGCCGACAGGACGCCCTCGACGTGCTCGACATCTGCCTGCGGCAACCCTTGGACGGGTTGGACCACAGCCTGGCCGGTGGCCTGTCCGGGATCGCGCTCAACCTCGCCGAGTTGGCCGGACGCACCGGCGAGCCGGCCCTGCGCGAGGCCGCCTGGTCGGCCGCCGAGCGGGTGGTCACCCAACTCGCCGACGAGCCGGCCTCGGACATCAGCGGCGGCCGACACTCGTACGCGGGACTGCTACGCGGTCGCAGCGGACCGGCACTGATGCTGGTACGGCTGCACGAACTGACCGGTGAGGCCGAACTGCTGACCCACGCCGCCACCGCACTGCGACAGGACCTGCACCGCTGTGTGGTCCGTCCGGACGGCGCCCTGGAGGTCAACGAGGGCTGGCGCACCATGCCCTACCTGGGGCAGGGCAGCGTAGGCATCGGGCTGGTGCTCGACCAGTACCTGCGCCACCGGGCCGACGAGCGGTTCGCCGAGGCCAGCGCCGGGGTGCGGCGCGCCGCCCGGTCCCCCTTCTACGCGCAGTCCGGCCTGTTCGCCGGGCGGGCCGGCATCGTCGCCTACCTCGCGGCGTACCCGGATGACCCGGCCCTGGCCGCAGAACTGGCCACGCAGGTCGAACGCCTCAGCTGGCACGCCCTGCCGTACGCCGACGGGACCGCCTTCCCGGGCGAGCAACTGTTGCGGCTGTCCATGGACCTGGGCACCGGTACGGCAGGGGTCCTGCTGGCCCTGGCCACCGCCCGGGCTGAGGCCCCGGTGACGCTGCCCTTCCTCGCGCCCCTGACGGGCGCCCCAGACACCCTCGCTGATGCGAGGGGATCCGATCAGACCGACCAGCACGGAAGGAGGTGACACGACATGGCGCTTCTGGACCTTCAGGGCCTGGAGATGGCCCCCGCCGACCGCACCGGCGGTGGCAGCCGGGCGAGCCTGCTGCTCTGCGGCGACAGCTCGCTGTCCGTCACGACCTGCAACTGACAGGTCGCCACGCGAGGCCCTGGGCGGGGCGATGAACCCGCCCAGGGCCGCACGTCTTTCTCGCGGGGAGGTGCCGATGCCGACTCGAGACGGCGCCGACCGGCTGTTGCGCCGGGTGGTCCGGGACGGCGGTGGTTGGACCGTCCTGCTCACGGTGGTGGCGCTCGTCGGCGCCGCCGCCGAACTCGCGCTTCCGGCCGCCCTGGGGCTCGCCGTCGACGCCGCCGTCGGGGGTACGGCCTCCTGGTGGCCGGCCGTGGCCTGCGCCCTGGTCGCCGGCCTGCTGGTCACCGACATCCTCGGTGACCTGGCCGCCGGCTACGGCGCGGCTCGGGCCACTCTCCTGCTGCGTCGGCGGCTGCTGCGCCACCTGTTCGCCTGCGATGTCCGCACGGTTCGCCGGTACCCGGTGGGTGACCTGGTCGGCCGGCTGGTCGGGCAGAGCGCCGACGCCGGGCAGGCCGGCACCGCGGTGGTGTTCGGGGTGATCGCCCTGGTGCCACCGGTCGGCAGCGTGGTGGCGCTGATCCTGATCGAGCCGCTGCTGGGGATCACCCTGCTCGGTGGGCTGGTGGTGCTCGCGGTGCTCATGCGGGCCTTCGTCAGCGACGCCTCCGCCGCCGTGACCGGCTACCAGCGGGTGTTGGGCAACATCGCCGGACGGCTGCTGGAGGCCCTCGGCGGGGCCCGCACCATCGCCGCCGCCGCGACCGTGGACCCCGAACGCGAACGGGTGCTGGCCGCCCTGCCGGAGCTACGCCGGTACGGGTCGCTGGGCTGGCGGCTGCTGGCCCAGGCCAGCGCCCGCACCGCCGCGGTGGGTCCGCTGTTGCAGGCGGCCGTCATAGCCGTCGGCGGGTACGCCCTCACGGTCGGCTGGCTCACCCCCGGACAACTGGTGGCCGCAGTGCAGTACGCCGCCCTGGGCGCCGGGTTGGGTGCGGTGCTGTCCACCCTGCACCGGCTGGTACGCGCCCGCGCGGCGGCCAACCGGATCGCCGAGCCGCTGGCCCGACCCGCCCGCCGCTACGGCGACGAGGCGCTACCCCCTGGCCGGGGTGAGCTGCGGCTGCGCGGGGTCGAGGTGCACCGCGAGGACGGGCGACCCATCCTGCGCGGTGTCGATCTGCTCGTACCGGCCGGCAGCACCCTAGCGGTAGTCGGGCGCTCCGGGGTCGGCAAGTCGACCCTCGCCGCGGTGGCCGGGCGGCTGCACGACCCGGACGCCGGTGAGGTGCTGCTCGACGGGATGCCCCTGCCCCGGTTGAGCCCGGCGGCGTTGCGGCGGGGCATCGGACACGCCTTCGACCGGCCGGTCCTGGTCGGCGAGACCGTCCACGACGCGATCGCTCTGGCCCTGCCGCCGGAGTCGGCCGAACCGCCGGTCGGTGCGACCCCGGCGACCGGGGCGGTGCTGGCGGTGACCCGGGCCGCCCAGGTGGCCGACGTCGTGGCCCGGTTGCCGGACGGGTTCCGCACCCGGCTGTCGGAGGCGCCCTTCTCCGGGGGCGAGGCCCAGCGTCTCGGGCTGGCCCGCGCGTTCTGCGCCGAACGGGTACTGGTCCTCGACGACGCCATGTCCAGCCTGGACACCGCCACGGAGCACCGGATCAGCCAGGCGGTGGCCGAGGGAGCCGAGGGTCGTACCCGACTGGTGGTGACCCACCGTGCGGCGACCGCCGCCGCGGCCGACCTGGTCGCCTGGCTCGACGACGGCCGGGTGCGGGCGGTGGGGCCGCACCGACGGCTCTGGGCCGACCCGGACTACCAGGCGATCTTCACCCCGGCCGGGGACCCCCGATGACCGGCGTACGCCGGACCACCTGGGCGGCGCTGCGGGCCCGCCGCCGCCCGCTGGGTCGGCTGGCCGCCTGGTCGGTGGGCGAGTCACTGCCGGCGCTGCTCAGCGGCCTGCTCGTGGCCCGGGCGGTCGACCAGGGCTTCCTGGCCGGTCGGTTCACCACCGGCCTGGCCTGGCTGGCCGGGCTGGCCGTCGCCGTGCTGATCGGGGCGGTCGCCACCGGCCGGGTGTACCGCAGTCTCGGTGCCGTCGTCGAGCCGTTCCGCGACGAGTTGGCCACCCGGGTGGTCGACGGTGCGCTGCGCGAGGCCACCCGGGCCGGTGGCCGGCCGGACAGCGCCGCCGTGGCCCGACTGACCCAACAGGTGGAGGTGGTCCGGGACACCTTCGGCGGCCTGCTGCTGGTGGTCCGGGGTTTCCTGTTCACCGCCGGTGCGGCGCTGCTCGGCCTGCTGGCCCTGTCGCCGCCGCTGGCCGCGGCGGTGGCCGCGCCACTGCTGCTCGGGCTGGCCGTGTTCGCGGCGGCGCTGCCGGCGATGGTCACCCACCAGCGGGCCCAGGTGGCCGCCGGTGAGGAACTGGGCCGCTCGGCCGCCGCCGCCCTGACCGGACATCGCGACGTCCTGGCCTGCGGCGGGCAGGGCCGGGTGATCGCCGCGGTCGACCGGCGAATCGTCGCCCAGTCGAACGCCGAGCGGACCCTGGCCCGGATGGCCGCCCTGCGCAGCCTGAGCCTCGGGCTGGGTGGCTGGCTGCCCGTGGTGGTCCTGCTGCTGGCCGCCCCCTGGCTGGTGCGCCAGGGGCTGAGCACCGGTGCCGTGCTGGGCGCGCTGGTCTACGTCACCACCGGTCTGCAACCCGCCCTGCACGCTCTCGTGCAGGGGGTGGGCGGCGGCGGCCTGCGCTACGCAGTGACCCTGGACCGGATCCTGCGCAGTTGCCCACCACCCGGACCCCACGACGAGGCGCCCCCGGTTGCCCCACCGCCCGACCCCCACCCCGTCGCCCCACCGCCGGCCCTCGGACCAGCACCGCGGACCGCTGCGGTACGGGCCCGCGGGCTGACCTTCCGGTACGGCCCGCACGCGAGGCCGGTCCTCGCCGACTTCACCCTGACGGTGGCCCACGGGGAGCACCTGGCCGTGGTCGGGCCCAGTGGTGCCGGCAAATCCACCCTGGCCGCCCTGATCGCCGGGCTGGTGCCACCGGAGTCCGGCAGCGTGCACCTGGCCGACACCCCGGTCACCGCCGCCACCCCGCAGGCCCTGGCCCGGCTGCGGGTGCTGGTGCCGCAGGAGGCGTACGTCCGCACCGGCACCCTCGCCGACAACCTGTTGTACCTGCGGCCGGAGGCGGACGAGGCGACCGTGGCGGCGGCCCTGGAGGCCCTCGGCGCCTGGCCGCTGGTCGACCGCCTCGGTGGGCTGGCGGCCGAGGTCGAGCCCGGTGCTCTCTCCGCCGGGGAACGCCAACTCATCGCCGCGGTACGGGCCTACCTGGCCCCGGCCCCGCTGGTCATCCTGGACGAGGCGACCTGTCACCTCGACCCGAGCATGGAGGCCAGGGTCGAACGGGCCTTCGCCCGCCGCCCGGGCACCCTCGTGGTGATCGCCCACCGGATCAGTTCGGCGCTACGCGCCCACCGGGTGCTGGTGTTCGACGGCGACCGGCCACTGGTCGGCAGCCACCAGGAACTGCTGCACCACTCCCCCACCTACCGGGAGCTGGTCGGTCACTGGCAGGAACCCGCGCCGGACACCCGACGGGCCGTGACCTCCACCCGAGGGTGAAAGCCCGGCCCGGGTGCGACCCGGCCCGGGCAGCCCGGCTCGGTCGGGGCGGGGGTCAGCTGGGCAGTCGGAACAGCACCATGCTGACCCGGGTCAGGTCGCCGTAGGACACCCGCCGGGTGGTGTCGCCGGCCCGTACGGCCACCTGAAGCCGGATCTCGGTACCGGAGGGCAGCTCGACATTGATGTTGGGAGTGTTCACCACGAAGATGCCGCCGACGGTGTCCGGGTTCAGTGGGACGAGTTCCTGGGTCAGCAGGGGGTGTCGGAAGCGGGACGGCCCGGCTCGGTGTACTCCGCCCGCACCCGGACCAGATCGTTCTGTTCCAGCCCTCGCAGGTCGACCGTGGCCTGGACGGCGACGATCCCCTCGGCGGGCAGGGTCCAGTGATAGGTGCCGCTCTCCCAGCGGATGGCGTGGAAGGTGTCGTCGGTGTCCAGCGTCTGATCCCGGTACGGCACCCTGAGGAAGCTGGCGATCACGTCGTCTCCTTCCGGCGCCGTGGCGCCGATCATTTCCGCAAAATCCGCCTCGGTCCCGCGAAAAGCGTCGGCGTCGCAGGTGTGCTGTCGACCGATAATTGCCGAATCCGTGAACTGCCAGATGCGCGGCATCATCTCCGGCCGTCCATAACGGCCCCAGCCCGGTCCCGAATCACCACCGGCACGCGCATAGGCGGCCTTGAGATCCTCGGCGACCTGGTAGGGATAGTTCGCGTTCCAGCGGGGGTAGTCACCCAACTCGTTCGAGCCGTACTGGCCCCTGGATGCGTACATGACCACCCTCCGGTCGGTGCGCGTCGCCAACTCGCGGGCGACGGCGACACCGACCGAGGAGGGCACGTCGTCCGTCGGCCACCGTTCCAGGTCGATCTGCCAGAAGAACCGGTCGTAGTCGCGCCACCAGGGGGTGTGCTCGTCGGCGTAGTCGATGGCCGTGGTGGCCTGCTCCTCGGCGGTGACCTGGGAGTGCACCACGACGTACATGCCGAGGAAGGGAATGCCGGCATCCTTGGCGGCGGTGAGCATCACCCGGTAGTACTGGCTGTGGAAGGTACCGGCAGCGGACTGCTCCGTACCTTTGTAGGTCATGAAGGATATTCCCGCCTTGCGGGCGTCGCGGATTCGGTCGACCGTCAGCCCTCGGTCGACGTCGTAGTCACTCGCGTCCCAGCCGTAAAGAGTCACGCAAACACCTCTCGATCTGTTTCTCGAAGGATGGAGATCACGAAGAAGGTGCCCTCGGCGCAGCACCGGTCGACGTGACGACATCGACTGAGAAAGGTGATCTGCGGACGGAGAATGGGGGCTGTCGGCTGGCACACAGCGGACAGCCGCACCCGTCCGGGGTCAGATCCAGCCGGCCTCGTGGGCCACCCGTACGGCCTCCACCCGGGTGCGGGCGCCGACCTTGCGGGTGATCCGCCCGAGATGGTTGCGCACCGTGCCCGGCGCCAGGCCGAGTGCCCGGGCGACCTCCACGACCGGCGCCCCCGCCGCGGTCAGATCGAGAATCTGGGTCTCCCGTGCGGAGAGCGGGCTCTCCCGGGCCAACGCCGCCCGGACCAGGTCCACGTCGATCACCGACTCCCCTCGGGACAGCCGCCGAACCCCCTCCAGCAACCGACCCGGCGCAACGTCACTGCCGAGCACCCCGAGGGGGCGTCCCGGCACGAGCACCCGGTGCAGGCGGCGGGCCCGACGCTGGTCGACCAGCACCAGCATCGGACACCCCGCCGCACCGGCCGACCCGACCAGGTCGAGGTCGATGACCGCCACGTCGGGTCGCTGGGCTTTGATCAGCGCGGGAAGGGCCGCCCCCCGGTCGAGTTCCGCCACCACGCTGATGTCGGCCTCGGCGGCGAGAACGAGGGAGAGCGCGCCCCGGACCAGGGCACCGTCGAGTGCTAGCAGGGTACGGATCACGTCGACCTTCCCGGGAACCGTCAGGCGGATCACGAACCGTGAACATTCAAACACGTACCGACCGGTGCCGCTCGGTGGGCCACGACCCCCGCTCGTTGCACTACCGGCGTTCGCCTCCGCGACCCACTGTCGGCTAGATCCAACCGTGGCGGCGGGCATGCCACACCGCCTCCATCCGGTTGCGGGCACCCGCCTTGCGCATCACCGCCGACAGATGGTTACGCACCGTGCCGTGCGCCAGGAAGAGTCGCCGGGCGATGTCCTTGAGCGGCAGCCCTTCGGCGGCCACCCGCAGCACCTCCGCCTCGCGGCGAGTCAGCGGACTGCCGGGTGGCCGCAGGGCCCGCACGGCGACCTCCGCGTCGATCACCCGCTCGCCGGTGGCGACCTCCCGCACCGCCCCGACCAGCGCCTCCACCGGAGCATCCATGCCGACCAGCCCATGCGCCCCGGCATCCAACAACTCCTCCACCACCGCCGGGCTCCATCGGCGGCCTATCGCCAGCACCGCGGCGTCGGGGGCGGCACCCGTGATCTCGGCGACCACCTTGACCGGCGGGGAGACCTCCGAGGCCAGGTCCACCAGTACGACGTCGGGTTGGTGCCGCCGCAGCACCTCGGGCAACTCCTCCACCCGGGCGACCTGGGCGATCACCTCGATCTCCTCCTCGCTCGACAATGCCACGCAGAGCGCGCTGCGCAGCAGACTCATCTCCTCGGCGACGACGACGCGGATCAATGCTGACTCCCGATCTGTGGACGCGCGCTGCCGCCGTGGGAGTCCCGTAGACGGGACTTCTGAGGCGGCAATGATGGTGGGCCAGATCCTTCGCATGACACGGGCCGCGATCAGGCAGGATGGGCGCGCGCAGTCACGGTGACCGACCACGCGCGACGGGCCCACCACGACACAGCCGGCGTACCGACCGCGCCGCCCGTGCCCGCTCAGGTCAGGTGGGCCAGCGGCAGGACAACGTACGGCGCACGGGCAATGACCTTCCTGATGGGGTGCGACAACAAATCGTAAAGAAGCCATTACCCAGCTGTTGCACCTGAGAGACCCGGTGACGGATTACCGACTGCATCGGTGACAAGCGAAACCCCGTGCGCTAGGAGCCTGCTGAAGGCGAGAGTGGCGGCAACGGATTGAAGCACCGGTGGTCCCTGCGGGCTGCCCCGCTACCGGGGCAGCCCGTCATCAGGTGACGTCGTCGTAGCGCCGTTCGATCGGCTTGGGTGCCACGATCGGCTCCGGCGGCTCGATCGGGCTGACCTGATCCACCGCCCGTCCCGCCGACACCGGCTCCAGATCCACCTCCAGCGGGGAGGCCTCGTCGTCGTCGATGCCGGCGTAGACCTCCTTGCCGCGGCCCTTGCGCCGGTCGTTGAGGAAGGCCACCCCGACCGCGACGAAGTAGAGCAGGCTCAGACAGAGCGCCAGCAGGGTCATGCCGAAGGGCCCCGGGTCGGGGGTGGCCACCGCCGCGAAGGCGAAGCAGATGAAGACCACCGCCCGCCACCAGCTCAACAGGCGCTTGGCGCTGACCACCCCGGTGAAGTTGAGCATCAGCAGGGTCAGCGGGAATTCGAAGGCCACCCCGAACAGCAGGATCATGGTGGTGACGAAGCTGATGTAGCGGGTCACCTCGAGTTGCGAATCGGTGCCGGTGACGCCGGCCTCCAGCAGGAAGGCCAGGCCCTTGTCGACCACGAAGTAGGCGAGCACCGCCCCGGCGGCGAACAGCGGCGCCGCGATCGCGACGAAGACGTACGCCCACTTGCGCTCGTGCCGGTGCAGGCCGGGCGCGATGAAGGCCCACAGTTGGAACAGCCAGACCGGCGCGCCGAGGATCAGACCGATCCAGAGCGCCAGCTTGAGCTTGAGGATGAAGCCGTCGGCGGGAGCGAGCATCAGGAACTTCTGACACTCGCCGTCGACCATCATCCCGGGCAGCCGGCAGTACGGCTGGGACAGGAGGTCGAACGCCGGCTGGGCGAGCGCGAAGCCGGCGATCAGCCCGACCACGATCGCCAGCGACGCCCGGAACAGTCGGGTACGAAGCTCGCGAAAGTGCTCGATCAGGGTCATCGAGCCGTCGGCGGCCCGTTCGAACTTGCTCGGGCCACGCTTACGCAGGGCGAAGGCCACGGTGGTCGAGCTCCTCGCTCAGTTGTCGCGGACGCGCTGCACCGGGTCGACGACCGGCTGCTGCACCGTACCCTGGTACGGCTGCTGCTGCGGGGGCTGCGGCGTGAGCGGCTGGTAGCCGGCCTGCGCGTCGGCCTTGCCGGCCAGGTCGCGGTCGTCATCGTCAGCCAGGCTCTTGGTCTCGGCCTTGATGATGCGCAGCGAACGACCCAGGGAACGCGCCGCGTCCGGAAGCCGCTTCGCGCCGAAGAGCAGGATCATCACGACCACGAGTACGGCGATGTGCCAGGGCCTGAGGGCACCCATGTGAAGCTCCAGTCGCTTGTGTCAAAAGGGGGTGGTTCCGCAGCCCATCGTACGTGTGACGCGGGCAGTTGCCACCCACCGGGAGGTGGTGGATCGGTCCGGCGGGTGAAGTCTCGGCCACCTGCGAGTACTCCGTCAACCAGACGACTGGATCGTCGTACCCGAACCGGTTCTCCTCCGCCTCCGAACCGGTGCCGGAGGCGGGACGGCCGGGGTGGTCGTCTCAGTCGCCTCGGCGGGCCCGGATCAGGGTCATCCGCTGCTGGGTCGTCTCCAGCCGGCTCTGCAATCCCTCGGCCTGCTGTTGCAGGTTCTCCGCAGCGGCCCGTAGGACCTTCGCCTCGTCGGCCAGCTGCCGTAGCCGCAGCGCAGCCCGACGCAGCTGCGGCAACCGGGCCAGCAGGGGACGGACCGCCAGCACGAGGACGATCAACGGCACCAGCACCAGCGCGAGCACGATCCACTTCAGCACGGCGCCAGCCTACTGCCCGGACCCCGTTCCCGCCGGGTGCAGGCCGGGGAGCACCGGTGTCGCGTACGCCTCCAGGGCCGCCACGGCCGAGTCCCGCACCTGCTCGGCCAGCTCGGCCGGGGCCAGCACGGTGACCTCCGGACCCAGACCGAGCACGAAGCGCCGGGCCCAGCCGAGATCGGTGACCCGCAGTGAGACCACCCAATACTCACCATCGGACTCGACCCGCTCACACGGGTAGTACTCGGTGATCCACCGGTCCCGCCGACCGATCCGCAAGGTGATCAACGGTAGCTCCGGCGAGGGCCGGAACAGGCCCCCGCTGAGATCCTGCGGGCGGACCTGGGGCGGCACCACGGCCGGCTCCTCCAGCTCGATGACCGCGTCGATCCGGTCGGCCCGGAACAGCCGTACCGCCTCGGCCCGCCGGCACCACGCCTCGACGTACGCCCGACCGCCGAACATCAGCATCCGCAGCGGGTCGATCACCCGCTCGGTGGTCTCGTCACGCGCCCGGGTGTAGTAGGTGATCCGCAGCGCACGCCCCCCGGCCACCGCGGCCCGTAGCTGCTCGACCCGCGGCCCGTCACCGGGCAGCCGGACCTCCACCGGCGCCGCCACGAGGTCGCCCCCGGCGTCCTCGATCTTCGCCAGGGCCCGCTCGACGGCCTCCCGGTTGGCCACCCCGGGGGTCTCGGCCAGCATCCGCAACGCGACGACCAGGGCCAGCGCCTCGTCCGGGGTGAGCCGCAGCGGGCGGTCGATACCGGCGTCGTAGGTGATGGTCACCCGGTCGCCGTCGAAGGCCATGTCGATCAGGTCACCCGGACCGTAACCCGGCAGGCCGCAGACCCAGAGCAGTTCCAGATCCTCACGCAACTGCCGCTCGGTCACCCCGAGGTCCCCGGCCGCCTCGGCGATCTCGATGCCGGGCCGGGCCAGCAGGTACGGCACCAGGTTGAGCAGTCGGGCCAACCGGTCGGCGGAGGTACGGGTGCCGGCCTTCGCGCTCATCGCGCCCGCCTTCCGTTCACGCCTGCCGGACTCACAAGCTCACTCCTCGTGTTCAGCGGACCGACCGCCGGGGAGTCGTCGTGGTGGGCGGCGATCTCCTTGAGGCGCTGGATGACCGCCTCGCGGATCTCGGGTGGGTCCAGCACCCGCACCTCGGGACCGTAGCCGACGAGGTGACTGGCGAGCACGTCCATGTCGCTGTACGGCAGGACCAGCCGGTCCGCCTCCGGCCCGGAGGTCACCTCGACAGCCACCCGCCGCAGCCCGGCCGCCCGCCCGGGGGTGACCAGGACGGTGGCCAGTCCGGCGTGCTCGGTCGGGCCGGACCATCTGGCCACGTGGCTGATCAGGTCGACACCGGGCGGCGGCCGGTAGGCGCCGGGCACGCCGGTGGCGCGAACGGTGCCGACCACCCGGGACAGCCGGAAACAACGGGTGGCGTCACGATCGAGGTCGTGGCCGACCACGTACCAGCGTCCGCGCCAGCAGACCACACCCCACGGCTGGAGTCGGCGGTGATCCGGTGCGTCCCGGTCCGGTACCCGGTAGTCGAAACGGACCTCGCGTCGATCCCGGGCGGCGGCGGTCAGCGGCGCGAAGGCTGGATCGACATTGACCATCGGTTCGAGCCCGAGGGTGGCGTGCGGGTCCACGTCCACACCGGCGGCGCGGAGCTTCGCCAGGCCGGAGGAGGCGGCGGCGGCCAGCCCCGCGTGCTGCCACAACCGGGCGGCGATGCCCACCGCGGCGGCCTCGTCCGGTTCGAGGGGAATCTCCGGGAGGGCGTACTCCCGGCGGGCGATCCGATACCCGGGTTCGGTGTCGAAGGCGCTGGCCGTGCCGGTCTCCAGCGGCACGCCCAACTCCCGCAACTCGGCCTTGTCCCGCTCGAACTTGCGCTGGAAGGCCTCGTGCTCGCGGGTATCGTCCGGATCGTGCTCATAGCCGGGCACGGTCGCGGCGATCTGCGCGGCGGTCAGGAACCGCCGCGTAGACAGCAGACAGATCACCAGGTTGACCAGGCGTTCGGTGCGGCTGCGCGACACCCCGTAGACGCTAGCAGCCGACCCCCCGAACACATGTACCCACACCGACATGCCGCCCCACCCCACCATCCAACCTCGCCGATCTTGCACTTTCGGTCGCCATACTGCCCCCTTTTGAGCGCTTTGCCCGGACAAAAAGTGCAAGATCGACGCGGGCTGGGGTGGGGCCCGGGGTGAGGGCGGGGGTGGGGGTGGGGTTAGCGTGCGGGCATGGTGCGGTGGCGGGTGGGGACGGTGGCGGGGGTACGGCGGCGGTGGGTGGGGGCCGTGGAGTTGGATGTCACGCTCGTCGACGGGACCTCTATGCGGGCGTTGGCGTACCCGGAGCTGGTGGGGATGCCGGAGGCCGGTGATCGGGTGCTGCTCAACGCCGGGGCGCTGCTGATGGGGCTGGGCACCGGCGGGTACGCCCTGGTCGTGGCACTGCCGGACCGGCTGCCGCCGGATCCGCCGGAGGCGGTCGACAGCCGCGACGCGGGCCATCTGGTGAAGGCCCGGTACACCCCGCTGCAACCGATCCTGCTCGGGGTCGACGAGGAGGCCTCACCGCACCACGAGGTGCTGGCCGCCGCCGAGGACCTGGCCGGGCTGCCGGTGGTGACCGCGGACCTGCACTCGGCGCTGCCGGCGATCCTCGCCGGCATCCGCGCCGAGGCTCCGCAGGCCCGGGTCGCGTACCTGCTCACCGATGGTGGGGCGCTGCCCGCCTGGTTCTCCCGTACGCTGTCCGCCCTGCGCGACGAACTGGTCGGCACCATCAGTGTCGGGCAGGCATTCGGCGGCGACCTGGAGGCGTCGACCCTGCACAGCGGTCTGCTGGCCGCCCGACACGTGCTGTACGCCGACGTGGCCGTGGTGGCGCAGGGCCCGGGCAACCTGGGCACCGGTACCCGATGGGGCTTCTCCGGTGTGGCCGTGGGCGAGGCGGTCAACGCGATCGCCACCCTGGGCGGCCGACCGGTCGGCTCGTTGCGGATCTCCGACGCCGACCCCCGGGCACGCCACCGTGGGGTGTCACATCACAGTCTGACCGCGTACGGCCGGGTGGCGCTGGCCCGCGCGGAGCTGGTGGTGCCCGACGGCCTGGACCCGACCCTGGCCGCCGAGGTGGATACCGCGCTGGCGCCGCTCGCCGACCGGCACACCGTGCTGCGGGTGGACACCACCGGGCTGGACGCGGCACTGCGGGGCAGTCCGGTGCCCCTGTCGACGATGGGTCGCGGGCTGGACGCCGATCACGCCTACTTCCTGGCCGCCGCTGCGGCCGGTAGGCACGCCGCCCGCCTGCTCACCGCAGCCTGACCCGACTCGCCCCTCAGGCGAAGACGACCAAGGCCAGCCAGCCGCCGACCATCAGGGCCAGGGCCAACGCCAGCACCCAGGTGGGCACGGTGTACTCGCCTCGGCGATTGCGCTCGATCTCGGCGCGGACCTTGTCGCGGCGGCGTTCCAGCCAGCTCTGCCGCTCGGTGCCCGGGGTGGAAGGTTCGGTAGGAAGCATGGTCCCGCCAGCCTACCCGGGCCCGCCCGAGGCGGGCGGGCCCGGTGCAGCCGGTCACATGCTGGCGATCAACCGCTCCACCCGCTCGTCGTACGCGCGGAAGGGGTCCTTGCAGAGCACGGTGCGTTGCGCCTGGTCGTTGAGCTTCAGGTGCACCCAGTCGACCGTGAAGTCGCGCCGCTTCTCCTGGGCGTTGCGGATGAACTCCCCGCGCAGCCGGGCCCGGGTGGTCTGCGGCGGGGTCTCCTTGGCCTCGAAGATCTCCGGATCGGTGGCCACCCGGTCCACCTCCCCGCGCCGTTCCAACAGGGCGTAGAGCCCTCGGCCCCGGCGCAGGTCGTGGTAGGCGAGATCCATCTGGGCCACCCGGGGATGCGACAACGGCAGGTCGTGCTTGCGCTGGTAGCGCTCGATCAGCCGCAGCTTGGTCACCCAGTCGATCTCCCGGGAGACCGGTTCCAGGTCGCCGGTCTCCACCGCCCGCAGCACCCGGCCCCACAACTCGACCACCCGCTTGGCGGTCTGGTCGCCGCCCCGGCGCTCGACGAACTCGGTCGCCTTGGCCAGGTACTCCTGCTGGATCTCCAGGGCGCTGACCTCCTTGCCGGAGGCCAGCCGCACCTTGCGTCGACCGGTGATGTCGTGCGACACCTCGCGGATGGCCCGGATCGGGTTCTCCAGGGTGAGGTCCCGCATCACCACCCCGGCCTCGATCATCCGCAGCACGATGTCGGCGCTGCCGACCTTCAGCAGGGTGGTGACCTCGTTCATGTTGGAGTCGCCGACGATGACGTGCAGCCGGCGGTACCGCTCGGCGTCGGCGTGCGGCTCGTCCCGGGTGTTGATGATCGGACGACTGCGGGTGGTGGCCGAGGAGACCCCCTCCCAGATGTGCTCGGCCCGCTGGGACAGGCAGTAGACCGCGCCCCGGGGGGTCTGCAACACCTTCCCCGCGCCACAGATCAACTGCCGGGTGACCAGGAACGGGATCAACACGTCGGCCAGCCGGCCGAACTCCCCGTGCCGGGAGACCAGGTAGTTCTCGTGGCAGCCGTACGAGTTGCCGGCCGAGTCGGTGTTGTTCTTGAACAGGTAGATCTCGCCCGCGATGCCCTCGTCGTGCAGCCGCTTCTCCGCGTCGATGAGCAGCCCTTCCAGGATGCGCTCACCGGCCCGGTCGTGGGCCACCAGGTCGATCACCGAGTCGCATTCCGGGGTGGCGTACTCCGGGTGCGAGCCGACGTCCAGGTAGAGCCGAGCGCCGTTACGCAGGAAGACGTTGCTCGACCGGCCCCAGGACACGACCCGGCGGAAGAGGTACCGGGCTACTTCGTCGGGAGACAGCCTGCGCTGTCCGCGGTAGGTGCAGGTGACGCCGTACTCGGTCTCCAGACCGAAGATTCGCCGTTCCATGATGAGACATTAGCCGTACGGAGCCCCGATTCGTCACTGTCGTGACACCTCTGCTGTACCGGGCCGTGACCGTCACCGTCCGCCGGGCGTCTCCAGGGCCAGGTCGGCGGCCTGACGTCGGCAGGTTTCGTAGTCCGGCAGCAGCCCCATCTCCCGCGCCTGGGCCAGGGTCGGGGCGGCGGCGTCGCGGGCGGACAGCAGCAGGGTCCCGGTCGGCCACTCGATGCCCAGCTCCTCGTCGAGCGGGTGCACCGCACGGTCGATCGAGGGGTCGTAGGTCGTCGTGCAGAGGTAGCTCAGGGTGGCGTCGTCGGTCAGGGCGCAGAAGCCGTGGCCCAGCCCCTCCGTCACGTACACCGCCCGCCGGTCCACGTCGTCCAGGCGCAGGGTCTCCCACTGGCCGAAGGTGGGTGAGCCGACCCGGATGTCCACCACCACGTCCAGCACCGCGCCGCGTACGCAGGTCACGTACTTCGCCTGCCCGGGGGGTACGTCGGAGAAGTGGATGCCGCGCACCACGTCGCGGCAGGACACGGAGAGGTTGCTCTGGGCCAGCTGCAACGGCCGCCCGATCGCCTCGGCCAGCCGGTCGACGCGGTACCACTCCAGGAACAGCCCACGGGAGTCACCGTGCTGCTGCGGCGTGATCTCCCAGGCGCCCTCGATGCCCAACGGACGTAGTTTCACCGGACCTCCCCCGGGTTGATCAGTTCGTGTCGCTCGCCGTTGAGCAGGCCGAGCAGGTAGTCACCGTAACCGCTGCTGGTCAACGGCTCGGCCAGGGCGCGCAGTTGGTCGTCGTCGATCAGCCCGGCCCGCCAGGCGACCTCCTCGACGCAGCCGATCTTCATGCCCTGCCGTTCCTCGATCACCCGGACGAACTCGGCGGCCTGCATCAGTGAGGTGAAGGTGCCGGTGTCCAGCCAGGCGGTGCCCCGGTCCAGGACGGTCACGGACAGCTCACCCCGCTGGCGGTACGCCTCGTTGACCGCGGTGATCTCCAACTCGCCCCGACTGCTGGGGGTGAGGCCACGGGCGATCTCCACCACCCGGTTGTCGTAGAAGTACAGACCGGGTACGGCGTACCGGGATCTGGGTTTCTCCGGTTTCTCCTCGATCGACAGCACTCGGCCGTCCGGGTCGAAGTGCACCACCCCGTACGCCTGCGGGTTCGCCACCGGATAGGCGAAGATCCGCCCGCCGACCGGGTCACCGGCGGCGGACAACTGCCGGCCCAGGCCGACCCCGTGGAAGATGTTGTCCCCCAGGATCAGCGCCACCCCCTCGTCGCCGATGAAGTCCGCCCCCAGTACGAAGGCCTGGGCGATCCCCTCCGGCCTGGGCTGGGCCAGGTACTCCAGCCGCAGCCCGAACTGGCTGCCGTCGCCGAGCAGACGCTGGAACTGGTGTTGCTCCTGGGGCGTGGTGATCACCAGGATCTCGCGCACCCCGGCCATCACCAGAGTCGACAGCGGGTAGTAGATCATCGGCTTGTCGAACACCGGCATCAGCTGTTTCGACACCGCCCGGGTGATCGGCCACAGCCGGGATCCGGTGCCACCGGCAAGCAGAATTCCACGCACCGGGCGGAGCCTACCGGTAGGTCACCGACCCGGCCACGCGAGCGGCACGACGGTCGAACGGGGGTGTTTCGCGTAAACTTCCGGACCCGTGAGGATCCTGGTCACCGGCGGCGCCGGCTTCATCGGTTCGGAGTACGTGCGCATGCTGCTGGGCGTGCCAGGGGGAAGCGCCGAGGGGGTCTCCGAGGCGGAGCCGTCCCGGGTGACCGTGCTGGACGCATTGACCTACTCGGGTAATCGGGCCAACCTGGCGCCGGTGGCCGACGATCCGCGACTGCACTTCGTCGAAGGTGACATCCGTCACTTCGATGTGGTCGACCGGGTCGTCGCGGGGCAAGACGTGATCGTGCATTTCGCCGCCGAGTCGCATGTCGACCGTTCGATCTCCGGCGCCGAGCCGTTCGTCACCACCAATGTGCTGGGTACGCAGACGCTGCTCGACGCCGCCCTGCGGCACGGGGTCCGCCGGTTCGTGCACGTCTCCACCGACGAGGTGTACGGCTCGATCGCCGAGGGCTCGTGGACCGAGGACTGGCCGTTGGCGCCGAACTCGCCGTACTCGGCCTCCAAGGCCGGCTCCGACCTGTTGGCCCTGGCCTACCACCGCACCCACGGCCTGGACGTGGTGGTGACCCGCTGCTCCAACAACTACGGCCCGTACCAGTTCCCGGAGAAGGTCATTCCGCTGTTCGTGACCAACCTGCTCGACGGCCGGTCCGTGCCGCTGTACGGCGACGGCGGCAACGTGCGGGACTGGCTGCACGTGCACGACCACTGCCGGGGGGTGGCGATGGTCCAGCACCACGGGCAGGCCGGCGAGGTCTACCACATCGGCGGCGGCACCGAGTTGACCAACAAGGAGTTGACCGGCCGGCTCCTGAAGGCCTGCGGCGCCGACTGGGACCGGGTCACCCCGGTGGCCGACCGCAAGGGCCACGACCGCCGCTACTCGCTGGACATCACCAAGATCAGCAAGAACCTGGGGTACGCCCCCACCATCAGCCTGGACGAGGGCCTGGCCGCGACGGTGGCCTGGTACCGGGACAACCGCTCCTGGTGGGAGCCCCTGCGCAAGGCGCCGGCGGCATGAGAATCCTGGTCACCGGTGCCGGCGGGATGCTCGGGCGAGACATCGTCGAGGTCCTGACCGGGCACCCCGAGCACACGGTGACCGCCGTCACCCGCACCCAGCTGGACCTCACCGACACCGCCGCCGTGAACGACGCCGTGGCCGGTCACGATGTGGTGCTCAACGCCGCAGCCTGGACCGACGTCGACCGTGCCGAGCAGGACGAGACGGCGGCGACCGTGGTCAACGGCACCGCCGTGACCCAGCTCGCCGGCGCCTGCGCCACCCACCGCGCGCATCTGCTGCACGTCTCCACCGACTACGTCTTCGCCGGGGACGCCGACACCCCCTACCGCGAGGACTCGCCCACCACGCCGATCAACGCGTACGGCCGCAGCAAGCTCGTCGGCGAACAGGCGGTGCGTCGACTACTGCCCGACACCGGCCATGTGGTGCGTACCGCCTGGCTGTACGGGGCGCACGGGCGCAACTTCGTCACCACCATGGTCGACCTGGCCGACCAGCGGGAGTTCCTGGACGTCGTCGACGACCAGCAGGGCCAACCCACCTGGTCGTACGCCCTGGCGAGGCGACTGGTGACGCTCGCCGAGGCGGCCCGGGCCGGTCGGGCCCCAGCCGGCATCTGGCACGGCACCTGCTCCGGACAGACCACCTGGTACGGGCTGGCCCGGGCGGTGTTCGCGCTCCGCGGGCTGGACCCCGACCGGGTCCGGCCCACCACCAGCAGTCGGTTTCCGCGTCCGGCACCGCGACCGGCGTACAGTGTGCTAGGGCACGGCCGTTGGGCTGAGGCCGGCCTGTCACCCCTGCCGGACTGGCACACCACGCTGGTCGAGGCGTTCACCTCCGCCGCTCCACCCTCCCCGTGGAAGGTCGCATGAAGCTCACCCTGGTCACCGCCCTGACCGGACTCGTCCTGCTGGGCACGATCGTCGAGCTGCTGCGTCGGCGGCAGTTGCGGGAGAAGTACGGCATGCTCTGGCTGGGGCTGCTGTTCGTGGTGATCCCGCTGTCGCTGTTCCCGCGGCTGCTCGACGGCGTGGCCGACGTGCTCGGCGTCGCCTCCGGGGTCAGTCTGGTGCTCTTCCTCGGCATCGTCTTCCTGCTGCTGGTCTGCATCCACCTGAGCTGGGAGGTCAGCGCCCTGGAGGAGGAGACCCGGACCCTGGCCGAGGAGTTCGCCCTGCTGCGCGCCGAGGTCGAGGCCGACCGGGCGGAGCGGGCGCAGCGGCAGGAACTGGTGAGCCGCGATGGTTAACGGCAAACGGCTACTCGTCATCATCCCGGCCCTCAACGAGGCCGGCTCGATCGCCGACGTGGTCCGCGAGATCCGGGGCGAACTGCCCGGGGTGGACGTGCTGGTCGTCGACGACGGTTCGGCGGACCGTACGGCCGCCGTCGCCATGGCCGCCGGCGCCCGGGTGGCCCGGCTGCCGTACAACCTCGGGGTCGGGGGTGCGATGCGGCTGGGCTACCGCTACGCCCACGAGCACGGCTACGACGTCGCGGTGCAGATCGACGCCGACGGGCAGCACGACCCCCGGTACGTGCCGAAGCTGGTCGACCTGCTCGACGACTACGACCTGGTCATCGGGGCCCGGTTCGCCGGTGAGGGCGACTACGCCGTACGCGGGCCCCGCCGCTGGGCGATGGGCATGCTGTCACTGGTGCTCTCCGGCCTGGCCGGCACCACCCTGACGGACACCACCTCCGGGTTCCGGGCCGCCAACCGGCGCATGATCGAGATGTTCGCCCGGTGGTACCCGGCGGAGTACCTCGGCGACACGGTCGAGACCCTGGTGCACGCCGCCCGGCGCGGCTACCGCATCCAGCAGGTCCCGGTGGCGATGCGACGACGGATGGCCGGCACCCCCAGCCACTCCCCCGCCAAGGCGATGATCTACCTGGGGCGGGCCCTGGCCGTGCTCACCCTGGCGCTCATCCGCCGGTGATCCGCCGACTGCTGCGCCTCGTCCCACCCGGCACCCTTCCCGTCGGGGCCGGGCTGGCCCTGGTGGGTCTGGCCTCGTACGTGCATCTGGCCGTCGCCGGGCACACCCTCACCCCGGGTGACTACTCGTCGCTGTCCGTGCTGTGGTCGATCGTCTTCACCGTCGGTATCGGCCTGTTCCTGCCGGTCGAGCAGGAGGTGGCCCGACTGGTCTCCGCCCGCCGCACCCGTGGCCAGCCACCGGGACCCGTGCTGGCGCGGGGGGCCACCGTCGCCGCCGCCGTGCTGGCCCTGCTCCTGCTGGCCGTCACCGCCGCCACGGACACCCTCGCCGACCGCCTCTTCGACGGCGACCGGACCATGGTGGCCACCCTGTCCGGGGCCCTGGTCGCCCTGGCACTGGCACACACCACCCGGGGGGTCCTCTCCGGGCTGGGACAGTTCCACTGGTACGGCAGCCAACTCGGGCTCGACGGAGGACTCCGCATCGCAGGGGTCGCCGCGCTGGCCATGGCCGGCGTCGACTCCCCGGTGGCGTACGCCCTGGTGCTGGTCGCCGCGCCGCTGCTGGCGGTCGCCCTGACCGCCCCGCCGGTGACCCGCGCCCTCGGCGGCGGCACCCCGCTGCCCTGGCCACCGCTGCTGCGCGGCCTGGCCCTGCTCACCGCCTCCAGCCTGTTGTCGCAGGTCGTGGTCAACGTCGGCGTGATCAACGTACGGCTGCTGGCCCCGGCCGACACCGCCACCGCCGGTGCCCTGCTGTCGGCGCTGGTGCTGGTCCGCATCCCGCTGTTCGTCTTCGGCTCGATGCAGGCCGCCCTGCTGCCCGGCCTGTCCACCGCCGCCGCCACCGACGACGCGGCGGCCTTCGGCACTCTGCTGCGCCGCGCCCTGGCGATCGTCACCGTGCTGGGGGTCGGCGGCGGCCTGTTGACCGTGCTACTCGGGCCGTGGCTCGTGCAGGCCCTGTTCGACGCGCCGGAGATCCTCGGCCACGGCGATTTCGCCTGGCTGGCCCTGGCCACCCTGGCGTACCTGTGGGCCATGGTGCTCGGCCAGGCGCTGCTGGCCCGCGACCGGCACCGGGCACAGGCGCTGGCCTGGATCCTCGGGGTGGCCGCGCTGGTCGCCGCGACCCTGGTCCCGCTGCCGGTGGCCCTGCGGGTCGAACTCGGCTACACCGTGGGCTCGGTGGTGGTCACCGCAGTCATGCTCGCCCTGCTGCGGGGTCCTCGTGAGTCCCGACCCCACCCACCTGTCGCGGTGCCGCTGTCCGCGACCACCCCCGGAGGTACCCAATGAACCCGGCCCGTGTGACCGTGGTGATGCTCGCCTACGGCGCCGAGCCCTGGCTGGTCGACGCCGCCCAGGCGGTACTGGCCAGCACCGGTGTCGAGGTGGAGTTGGTGCTGGTCGACAACGGGTGCACCAGCGACGGCATCGACGTGGTCAAAGGGCTGCCCGGGGTACGGGTGATCCGCCCGGAGAGCAACACCGGATTCTCCGGCGGCTGCAACCTGGGTGCCGCCGAGGCCAGCGGCGACTGGCTGGCCTTCGTCAACTCCGACGCGGTGGTCGCCCCGGACGCCATCGCCAAGGTCACCGCGGTGGCCGCCGAGCCCGGCGTCGGCGCGGCGATGGCCTCCATCCGGCTCGCCGACACCCCCGAACTGATCAACACCTCCGGCAACCCGTTGCACTTCACCGGCCTGTCCTGGGCCGGTGGCAACGGCGAACCGGCGAGCGCCCACGCCCGCCGCACGGTCGTACCCTCCCTCAGTGGCTGCTGCTTCGTGATCAGCCGGCAGCGCTGGGAGGAACTGGGCGGCTTCGCCACGGAGTACTTCGCCTATCACGAGGACACCGAACTCAGCCTCCGGTTGTGGCAACGCGGCCTGCGCCTGGAGTACGTGCCCGACGCGGTGGTCCGCCACCACTACGAGTTCTCCCGCAACGACCTCAAGCTCTACCTGGTCGAACGCAACCGGCTGATCACCCTGCTCACCGCCTACCAGGGGCGAACCCTGGCCCTGCTGGCACCGATGCTGCTGCTCACCGAGGCCGCCATGCTCGCCGCCGCCCTGGCCGGTGGCTGGGGCCGACAGAAGGTACGCGGCTGGTCCTGGCTGTGGCAGCACCGCGACTGGGTACGCCGGCGCCGCCAACGCCTACAGTCCGAACGCACGGTAGGCGACGGGGTGCTCGCCGACCTGATAACCGCCAAGGTGGCACCCTCGAACGTGGACGCACCTCCCGGAATGGGCGTGTTCAACGCGGTCGCCGCCGCCTGGTGGGCCCTGGTCCGCCCACTACTCGCCCGCTGACCTCCCAGGCCAGCCACCCCACCCCACCCGCCGCACCTCGACGTGTGCGGCGCTCGACAGCCGAAGCTGCCGAGCGCCGCACAGGGTATGTCCAGAGGTCGGGGCGGGAGGTGTCAGGACTCCGACGGGTTGCCGGGCTTGTCCTCCAGGTCGGCCGAGCCCGCCGAGGTGGTCGGCTTGTGCGCCTCCTCGGTCGGGGTGGTCGGGGTCTTCGCCCGCTCGTCATCGGCGGCTTCACCCGCCGCCTCACCGTCGAGCAGCGCGGTCAGGGCCGCCCCGGTGATCCGCCGGAAGGTACGCCCCACCCGGCTGCGGTCCAGGACCGCCACCTCCATCTGGTGGGCGGCGATCGTCCGGGCGGCACCACCCTCACCACCGACACTGCCCAGCGCCTGCACCGCCACCCGCACGGCGTCACCGAGCGACATGTCCGGCTGGTGGTTCGACTTCAGCACCCCGGCGACCGCCTCGGACTGCCCACCCATCGCCATCCGGCCCGGCTCGTCGTTGACCGAACCGTCGTAGGTGAGCCGGTACAGCGAGTCCTCCTCCGGGGTGGCCCCCACCTCGGCCACGCAGATCTCCACCTCGAACGGTTTGGACTGTTCGGTGAAGATGGCGCCGAGGGTCTGCGCGTACGCGTTGGCCAGCGCCAGGCCGGTGACGTCGCGCCGGTCGTAGCTGAGCCCGTTGAGGTCGGCCATCCGCACCCCGGCACGGCGCAGGTTCTCGAACTCGTTGTACCGGCCGACTGCGGCGAAGCCGATCCGGTCGTAGATCTCGCTGACCTTGTGCAGGGTGCTGGAGAGATTCTCGGCAACGAAGAGGACCCCGCCGGCGTAGCTCAGGACCACCGCGCTCCGCCCCCGGGCGATGCCCTTGCGGGCCAACTCGGAACGGTCGCGCATGATCTGTTCGGGCGAGGCGTAGAACTGCATGGCCACGGCGGCGGCTCTCCTTCAGGCGCTGTGCTGGGCAACTGCGATCAGGTGGGGAATGCGAGAGCGGGTCAGCCGCCCGGGTTCTCCATCCGGCCGGCGACGACCCTCTCGGCGATCGCCGAGGTCTCCGCGTCGGTCAGCCGGTGCGTCCCCTGCGCCGTCGCGGTCATCACCACCGGGTAGATCCGCCGGATCAGGTCCGGGCCACCGGTCGCGGTGTCGTCGTCGGCGGCGTCGTAGAGGGCCTCCACCGCCAACCCCACCGCGTCGTCGACCGACAGGCCGGTCCGGAACCGCTTCTTCAACGCCGACTTGGCGAACAGCGAACCCGAGCCGATCGCGTCGTAGCCGGTCTCCTCGTACGGGCCGCCGGTGACGTCGAAGCTGAAGATCCGTCCAGCCCGGGCCGGGTCCTTGGCGGCCAGGTCGAACCCGGCGAACAGCGGGATCACCGCCAGCCCCTGCATAGCGGCGCCGAGATTGCTGCGGATCATCGAGGCGAGCCGGTTGGCCTTGCCGTCCAGCGAGAGCATCGCGCCCTCGATCTTCTCGTAGTGCTCCAGCTCCACCTGGAACAGTCGCATCAGCTCGATGCCGATGCCGGCCGTGCCGGCGATGCCGACCAGCGAGTACGCGTCGGCCGGGTGCACCTTCTCGATGTCCCGCTGGGCGATCAGGTTGCCCATGGTGGCCCGCCGGTCGCCGGCCATCACGACACCACCGGCCGCAACGATGGCCACGATGGTGGTGGCGTGCGGAGCCAGGTCGGCGGCCATGCCCGGGGGCAGCGGCCGACGGCCGGGCAGCATCTCGGGGGCCACCTTGCTCAGAAACGACGTGAAGGAGGACGTCCCCGCGTTGGTGAACACATCTGGTAGACGCCCGGATGGATCAAAACCCGCTGCCACGTGGTTCCTCTCAGATACGTGATGGCCCTGGCCAGCCTCGTCGGACTGTCACGGAACTGGCCAAGACCACCGTTGCAGTTGAAGCAGAGTATCCCGCGCACCCACCCGGTGGCATGATCGTGGTCCACATGTTCCGGATCGGGGTCACCGCACACCCCGCAGACCCCACCCTGCTCGGCCAATAGCTCGTCGAACTCCGCCTGCCCGATGCCGTAACGGCGCCGCAGATGGTACTCGCGGGTCCCACCGTAGAGCCGCTGCTTCGTCTCATGCGTTCGGGTGTTGTGGCAGGGCTTGCAGTAGGTGGCGTAGCCCGAACTGTCGGCGCGGTTGCGGGGAAACTCGGCAAGCGGTTTGACGCTGCCACAGTCCGCGCAGAATCGGTGCCCGTCAGGCACCTCTCGGGCTGGCTTCACTTCCCGGCCATGCTGAAGCTTCACCCGTTTGGCGTAACTGGCCTTCGACCGGATGTTGAAACATGGCTTGCAGTAGCTACCTCGACCATTGGGGCGCTTGCTGTTTGAGCAGAATTCCTCAGGCGCCTTCCACTGACCGCAGTCACGGCAGCGAAGCTGACCGCTTCCGTCGTCCCGCGCTCCCATCATGTCCGATTTAAACCGGTATGCTCACTGACCTCCTTTTTGCACGTATCCTCTCACGAACTCTTCGGCGTTCTCCTCGAGGACGGAGTCGATCTCGTCGAGCAGATCGTCGACGTCCTCGGTGATCTCGGCGTGCCGTTCGGCGACCTCCGGGTTCGCCTCGACGGTGACGTCCTCGACCTCTTCGCCCTGACGGGACTTGCCCGACTGCGACTGACCGCCGCTGTCACGAGTGGCCACTGCTGCCTCCTCCACGATCTCCCTGCGATGAACTTACCTCGCGGGGATGACGAAACGCCCACCCGCGCGGGTATGCAAACCCCGCATCCGAAGACATCGACATCGACGAAGGCGACCGCTCAGCCGCCGGTCAGGCTCTCCAGCAGATCCTTGGCGCTGGCGCACCGATCGAACAGGGCCCCGACATGCGCTCGGGTGCCGCGCTCCGGCTCCATCATCGGTACCCGCACCAGGGATTCCCGCCCGATGTCGAAGATGACCGAGTCCCAACTGGCGGCGACCACCTCGGAGGCGTACTGCGCCAGGCAGCGGCCCCGGAAGTAGGCGCGGGTGTCCTCCGGCGGCTCGGTCATCGCCGAGCGGGACTCCTCGTCGCTGAGCAGCGTCTTCATCGCGCCCCGGGAGACCAGTCGGTGGTAGAGCCCCTTCTCCGGGCGTACGTCGGAGTACTGGAGGTCGACCAGTTGCAGCTTGTGCGAACCCCAGGCGAGCTTCTCCCGGTCCCGGTAGCCCTCCAGCAACCGCAGCTTGGCCACCCAGTCGAGTTCGTCGGCGCAGAGCATCACGTCGCGGCCCAGACGGTCCAGCACGGACTCCCAGCGGTCCAGTATGTCGGCGGTCTGCTCGTCGACGTCGTTGCCGTAGCGGTCCTCCACGAAGGTGCGCACCCGCTCCAGGTACGCCCACTGCACGTCCAACGCGGTCAGTCGGCGTCCGTCGCGCAGCCGCATCCGATGGGTCAGCGAGGGGTCGTGGCTGACGGCCCGCAGTTCACCGACCGGGTCGGCGATGCCGAGATCCGAACCGAGGGCCTTCTCCTCGATCATCGTCAGGATCAGCGCGGTGGTGCCGACCTTGAGATAGGTGGAGATCTCCGAGAGGTTGGCGTCGCCGATGATGACGTGCAGCCGGCGGTACTTGTCGGCGTCGGCGTGCGGCTCGTCCCGGGTGTTGATGATCGGCCGCTTCAGGGTGGTCTCCAGCCCCACCTCGACTTCGAAGAAGTCGGCACGTTGGGAGATCTGGAAGCCGTTCTGGCCGCCGTCCTGACCGATGCCGACCCGCCCGGCGCCGCAGACGATCTGGCGGGTCACGAAGAACGGGGTCAGGTACGCCACGATGTCGGCGAACGGGGTCTGCCGCCGCATCAGGTAGTTTTCGTGGGCTCCGTAGCTGGCACCCTTGTTGTCGGTGTTGTTCTTGTAGAGCTGGATCGGGGCGGTGCCCGGAATGGTGGCGGCCCGCCGGGCCGCCTCCGCCATCACCCGCTCCCCCGCCTTGTCCCAGCGGACCACGTCGCGGGGGTTGGTGACCTCCGGAGTGGAGTATTCGGGGTGGGCGTGGTCCACGTAGAGCCGGGCTCCGTTGGTGAGGATGACGTTGGCCAGCCCCAGATCCTCGTCGGCGAGGGCCTCGGCCGGGTCGTACACGGCGCCGGAGTAGGTGAACCCCCGGGCATCGCGTAGCGGCGACTCCTCCTCGTAGTCCCAACGCGCCCGGCCGCCCCGGTTGAGTTCCGGGCGGGCGCCGTAGGCGTTCACCACCTGGGAGGAGGTGACCATCGGGTTGGCTCCGGCCTGACCGGGCACGGAGATGCCGTACTCGACCTCAGTGCCCATGATCCGTCTTACGCTCATCGACCTACCCGCTTCGCTTGCCCGACCGATCCCCGTCATGTCCGAGGGTAGTCCGCTGCGAGGGCCGGAGGGGCCTGCCGTGGTGGTCGGTGTGCCGCGGGTCGGCCGGATCAACTCGGCGGATCATCGATAATCATCGTCTCGATGGTCACTCGATCGGCCAGTTCCGGCACGGCCCGCAGGATTCTGTTGGCCCGTACCCGGGCTCCGTCGGTGACCGCCACCAGCCGGATCTCACCGGGTACCCGGTGCAGCATCTGCCAGGTGCGACCCGGTTCGAGGAAGACCATGTCGTAGATGCCGTCCTCGGTCTGGCCGGTGGTCCCCTGGAGGGTGGAGACGCAGATGTTCGCCAGGTAGGACTGGGACGGGCGCCGGTCGAGGATCAGCGTGGTGGCCCCCTCGATGGCCGGATAGCGCTGGTGGACCTGCTCGCACACCGCGGCCGACCGGGTGGGCGGATCGATGTGCTGGTGGACCCAGCGCTGCGCCCAACTGTCCGGGGTGACCACCAGCAGGCTGCGCTGCCAGCCGGTGACCCCGCCGAACCAGACGGTGGCGGCGGCCACGATCACGGCGGTGCAGGCGGCCACGGTCGTACGCGTCGAACGGCCACCGGTCGGCACCGGCAGCAGTCGCACCACTGCGGCGGTGCCGACGATGAGCAGCACGGTGGTGAGGTGACCGGCCTTGTTGAAGTAGTAGCCGGCCTGGCCGCTGAGACTGATGCTGGCCTGACCGATGGCCAGGGTCAGCGCCACGCTGACCAGCAGCACGAACAGCCAGCGTCGCCAGGCCGGGTCGGCCCGGCCGATCCGTACGGCGTGCACCAGCAGGGCGGACACCACGAAGGCTCCGAGGCCGCCGAGGGCCAGCCAGGTCTCGGTCAGGTCCGGGCCGACGGTGGCGGCCAGGGACTCGGTCTGGTTGGCCCGGAACACCCCGAGCAGGATCGGCACCGGGGCCAGCAGGGCGGCGGTCAGGCCGATGACCAGGGTGCTGCGGCGCAGTCGGCGTACCTCCCGGTGGCGCAACAGCAGCGCCCCGAGGACGAGCACCACCGCGGCGGGCAGGAACAGGTAGTAGGTGTAGCCGATGCCGACCAGCAGGGCACCGAGCAGCAGGAAGTGTTCCCGGGGGGCGGCCAGTGGCCGGGCGACCAGCGCGGCGAGTACGACCGCGAGGGTCAACCCGATCGTCTCGGTGGGGTAGCCGGACAGCAGCATCCGGGGCAGTTGGCTGCCGAGGATGAGGGCCCCGACCACGACGGTGAGCACCACCCGGCTGAGCGCATGCAGCGGGCCGGGGAGGCGCTGTGCGGCCCAGAACAGGGCCAGGACCAGCAGACCGAAGGTGGCCAGGTTCCACCAGAGGAAGGGCTCCACCGCGACCGTCCCCGCCGGCCCACCGCCCGGCGGGCTGCGGTGGCCGTCGAGCAGGGCGACGAGCAGGTGCCAGCCCTGCGGGTAGTACACCAGGGCGGAGAACAGGTCCTCGCGGACGGCGCCGGGGTCGACGAAGAGGTAACCGCCGTGCCGCCCGATGACGTCCACCAGGCTCAGGTGGCGCAGGTAGTCCTCACCCCGGTTGAGGATGCTGAGCCGGCTGCCGAGCTCACCGGCGCGGATCAGGGGCTGGGCCAGATACCAGAGGAGGGCCCCGGTGCCGAGGATGGGCAGCAGGTCGGGCCAGGCCGGGCGCGGCAGGACGGGTCGCCGCCCGGTGATCAGGGCGGTCAGCACGAGGGCCGTGAGGGCGGTGCCGCTGACCGCCACCGGGTCCATCCCCCAGGGCCAGATCGCGAAGATCAGACCGGCCGCGGTGGTGAGACAGACCAGCAGGACGGTGGCCAGCAACAGCCGGTCGAGCAGGGTCCGGCCGCCGCGCAGCAGGCTGGCGGTGGCCAGCAGCACCAGCGGGGGCAGCACCCAGCGGGCGTCGAGGGCGACCGCAGCCAGCGGCAGCAGCCAGGCCGCCGGCAGCGCGGCGAGCAGGGCCAGGTTGCCTCGACGGTACGGCGCGCCGGGGCTGACGGTGGGGCTCGGTACGGCCGGCGGGGCCACGGTGCTCTGCTCGGCGGGCACGCGAAATCCTTGCATACGAGGAGGGTTGTCCGGAGTCTAGCGCCGAGGTCCGGTTTCCGCTCGGTGGGCGAGGTGCACACACGCAGGGCCCGTGACGGGTGTCGTCACGGGCCCTGCGGGCGCTGTCTCAGAGGTACTGGCCGGTGTTGCTGGCGGTCTCGATGGAGCGACCGGCCTCGGTGCCCTTGCCGCCGGAGACGAGGGTGCGGATGTAGACGATCCGCTCACCCTTCTTACCGGAGATGCGGGCCCAGTCGTCGGGGTTGGTGGTGTTGGGCAGGTCCTCGTTCTCGCGGAACTCGTCGACGCAGGCGTCGAGCAGGTGTTGCAGGCGCAACCCCTTGCGGCCGGAGGTGAGGAACTCCTTGATGGCCATCTTCTTGCCCCGGTCGACGATGTTCTGGATCATCGCGCCGGAGTTGAAGTCCTTGAAGTACAGGACCTCCTTGTCACCGTTGGCGTAGGTGACTTCCAGGAAGCGGTTCTCCTCGGTCTCGGAGTACATCCGCAGAACCACCGCGTCGATCATGGCGGCTACGGTGGCCTGGGGGTCTCCACCGTGTTCGGCCAGGTCGTCGGCGTGCAACGGCAGGCCGGGGAGGATGTACTTGGAGAAGATGTCCTTGGCCGCCTCGGCGTCCGGACGCTCGATCTTGATCTTCACATCGAGGCGACCGGGACGCAGGATCGCCGGGTCGATCATGTCTTCCCGGTTCGAGGCGCCGATGACGATGACGTTCTCCAGGCCCTCGACACCGTCGATCTCACTGAGCAACTGGGGAACGATGGTGTTCTCCACGTCGGAGGAGACCCCGGAGCCGCGGGTGCGGAAGACCGAGTCCATCTCGTCGAAGAAGACGATGACCGGAGTGCCCTCGCCGGCCTTCTCCCGAGCCCGCTGGAAGATCAACCGAATGTGCCGTTCGGTCTCGCCGACGTACTTGTTGAGCAGCTCCGGGCCCTTGATGTTGAGGAAGAAGCTGGTGTGCTTCTCCTCGCCCCGCCGCTCGGCGATCTTCTTGGCCAGGGAGTTGGCGACCGCCTTGGCGATCAGCGTCTTGCCGCAGCCTGGCGGCCCGTAGAGCAGGATGCCCTTCGGCGGACGCAACTGGTGCTCCCGGAACAGGTCCGCGTGCAGGAAGGGCAGTTCCACCGCGTCGCGGATCTGCTCGATCTGGGAGTGCAGGCCACCGATGTCGCCGTAGTCGACGTCCGGCACCTCCTCCAGGACCAGTTCCTCGACCTCGCTCTTGGGAATCCGCTCGTAGGCGTACGCCGAGCGGGGTTCGATCATGAGCGAGTCGCCGGCCCTGATCGCGCTGCCGATCAGGCTCTCGGCCAGGTGCACGATCCGTTCCTCATCGGAGTGCGAGACCACCAGTGCCCGGTCACCCGGCGCACCCTCGGGGCCCGCCAGGATCTCCTTGAGCATGACCACCTCGCCGACCCGCTCGTAGCCGAACGCGTCGACGATGTTGAGCGCGTCGTTGAGCAGGACCTCCTGACCGCGGCGGAGTTCACCCACGTCGAGCGAGGGCGAGACGGCGACCCGGAGCTTGCGTCCGCCGGTGAAGACGTCCACCGTGCCGTCGTCGTGTCGGGCCAGGAAGACGCCGTACCCGCTGGGCGGTTGCGCCAGCCGGTCGATCTCCTCCTTGAGCGTCACGATCTGCCCGCGAGCCTCCTTGAGGGTGCTCACGAGCCGTTCGTTGTTCTCGGACAGCCGCGCCAGCTGCGCCTGAGTCGCGGCCAGCCGTTCTTCCAGCTGCCGCACGTGTCGGGGGCTTTCCGTCAACTTGCGCCGCACCAGAGCGAGTTCCTCTTGAAGGAACGCGACCTGCGTGGAGAGATCGTGGGCCTCCTTCTCCCACCGTGCGGCGCGCGAGTCCGCGTCGTCGCTGCGTGCCACGTCCCACCTCCCCGGGGGGCTTGAACGTTCTGACCTAACACTAGCCGCTATGAGCCCGATTCGGTCCTCCGCAACGCGCCCGTCACCGAAGCTTGATCGCCAGGGTGGGTTGGCGGGCGGGTACGGGCATTCGGGTACCGTCGAGGGGTGGGACGCGAGAACATGGGGGGTGCACCGGTGGCCGAGGTCGCGACCGACGAGTTGCAGGTCTGGGTGGACCAGGACCTCTGCACGGGTGACGGGCTGTGCGTCCAGTACGCACCGGAGGTCTTCGAGTTCGATGTCGACGGCCTGGCGTACGTCAAGGGCCCCGACGGTGAACTCCAGCAGACCCCGGGGGCCCGGGTCGGCGTACCGGAACACCTGCGCCTCGAGGTGATCGACTCGGCGCGGGAGTGCCCGGGCGAGTGCATCCACGTGGTACGCGGCAGCGACGGCGTCGAGGTGGCCGGCCCGGAGGCCGAGGACTGACCCACCCGCGTCTACAGCAGCGGGCGACCGACCACCGAGGCGACCAACCGGGCGAACTCCTCCAACCGGGCGATCTGCCCGGCCCCGCCGTCGTCGATGGTCTTGCCGAAGCGCAGCGCGTCATGGCGAGGACCGCCGGCCGCCTCCTCGCTCGGGGTGGCCTCATCGAGCGAGGTCAGCAGCAGATAGACGTCGATGCTGTCCACCCGGATCTCGCCGTTGTCACTGCGGAACAGCCGGCGGCGGCAGCCGACCTCGGTGACCGAGGAGACCGGCACCACCCGCAGCGATGAGGTCATCGACCCGGGCGGGCCCTCCCCCGGCGGCACGTCCTCGCCGTGCCAGAGCACCAGTCGACTGCCGTCACAGACGACGACCTCCTGCCACACCCCGTTGACCTCGTTGACGAAGCGTTCCAGGGTGAAGCCCAGCACCGAGGCACCCCGCAGCACCCCGCCGAGGGCCTCCAGCGCGACATCCGGGTCACGCAGGTAGGCCCGCGCCGCCGATTCGAGGTCGGTGTAGGGCGACCAGTCGGGGAAGACCGCCGGCAGGTCACCGCCGCCGAAACCGGGACGACTCATGCGGTCACCCCCGGCCACCGCCCACCCGCAGCCAGGTTCAGCCCGTTCACTGTCAGCCGCCCCATTCCGCCGTCACGGCCTGCCCGTCTCCTGCGTCGTGTCCGGTTGCGTCTGCGACAGGGTGCTCGCCTGCCGGGCCGCCTCCGCATCGCGCAGCGCCTGGCGACGTTGCACGTACGCCTCCGTGCCCTTGCTGGGTTTGCGGCGGCGCGGCGGTGCGGTGACTCCGGGGGCGAGCTTACGCGCGGAGACGAGGAACGCGGTGTGGGCGATCATCCGGTGGTCCGGTCGCACCGCCAGCCCTTCGGCGTGCCAGTCCCGCACCAGGGACTCCCAGGCCCGCGGCTCGGTCCAGCCGCCCCGCTCCCGCAACGCCTCGACCAGCTCGGACAGCTGCGGGGTGGTGGCGACGTAGCCGATGAAGACACCCCCGGGCAGCAGGGCCCGCTCGACCATGTCGAGGTTCTCCCAGGGGGCCAGCATGTCCAGGATGATCCGGTCGAAGCCCGTCTCGGTGCACTCGCCGACGTCACCGACGTGCAGGTGCCAGGCCGGGTGGGGCCCGTTGAAGAAGGACTCCACGTTGCGCCGGGCGATCTGGGCGAAGTCCTCGCGCAGCTCGTAGGAGTGCAGTTCGCCTCCGGACCCGACGGCCCGCAGCAGGGAGCAGCTCAACGCCCCGGAACCGGCTCCGGCCTCCAGCACCTTGGCGCCGGGGAAGATGTCCCCCATGGCGACGATCTGCGCGGAGTCCTTGGGGTAGATCACCTGGGCGCCACGCGGCATCGACAACACGTAGTCCGACAGCAGGGGGCGCAGCGCCAGGAAGGCCGTACCGCCGCCGGAGGTGGTGACCACGCTGCCGTCGGGCAGCCCGATCAGGGCGTCGTGCGCCAGGATGCCCCGGTGGGTGTGGAACTGTTTGCCCGGCTCCAGGGTGACCGTGTGCATCCGGCCCTTGGGATCGGTCAGCTGCACCCGGTCGCCGGGCCGGAACGGTCCCCGGTGCACCGGGGTCAGCTCCGGGGTCTGGGCGGGTGCGGCGTCGCCCGGGGTGGCCGGGTTCGAGTGGGTCACGGTCACGTGTTCATCTTCCGGTGAGGTTCGAGCAGTTGCGCCAGATCCGCGATGTGCAGAATTCCGACGACATCTTCGCCTGCGGTCACGAGGTACTGCGCGCCCGGGTGGGCCTGCACGGTCTCCAGCACCCGCTCCCCGTCGGTGTCCACCGGCATTCTCGGCAGGTCGGCCACCGCGCGGGCGACGGCGTCCACGGCCAGCCAGGGCCGGCGATGCGGCGGTACGGCGGCCGCCGCGGCCGGGTCGACCACCCCCACCGGTCGGCCCGCGGCGTCGGTCACCAGCACCGCTACCGGCCGTTGCGGGGTGAACTCCTCGGCCCGGCGCTGGGCCTCGGCCAACGGGGTGGCGGTGGGTACGGCCAGCACCGGCCGGGCCAGGTGGGCCAGGTCGATCAGGGGGAGCCGGCGGCCGATGCGGGCCAGCCTGATCGACTGTCCGGCACCGTGCCAGATGGTCAGCGCGACCAGTCCGGTCAACGGCAGCGCCAGCAGACTCAGGATGTCGGCGGCGTAGAGCAGGCCGACCAGCGCCACCGTGCCCAGGGCGAGGACCCGACCGACCCAACCGGCCACCTCGGTGGCCCGGTGTCGGTCCCGGGTGATCGCCCACACCACCGCCCGCAGAGCCCGCCCGCCGTCCAGGGGCAGGCCGGGCAGGCTGTTGAACAGGGCGACGATGACGTTGCTCACCGCCAGTTGAAAGGCGAGTTGGTGGGCCACCGTGCGGTCGGGCAGGGCCAGGGTGGCGGCGACCGCGGCCCCGCCGAGCACCGCGGAGACCGCCGGCCCGGCCAGGGACACCAGCAGGTCCACCCGGGGTGAGGGGGCGTCGCGGTCCATCTCGGTGTACCCGCCGAGCAGTTCCAGGGTGATCCCCCGCACCCCGATGCCGAAATGCCGTGCGGTCAGCGCGTGGCCGAGTTCGTGGGCCAGCACCGAGCCGAGCAACGCACCGACGAACCCGGCGCCGACCAGGTAACCGGCGGCGGGCGAGAGCTGCAACCGTTGACCGGCCAACTCGCCGTAGAGCACGATGATCAGCACTGCCAGCAGCAGGATCGAGGCGTTCAGGTACAGCGGCACCCCGAAGATCCGGCCGACCTGTAGGCCGGAACGCCGGCCTGGCCGCGGCTGCCTGCTCTGCTCCACCGAGCCGATGCTACGCGGCCGGAGATCACCTGTTCGGTGCGGCGGCGGCTGCACCTGTCATACCGGTGCCCTAGTGTTCGACGGCATGACAGCGGATCCGGTGATCACCCAGCAGGTTCCGACCGCGGCCCCGTTGCCGCCGACCGTGCGGGCCTCGCTGTCACCCTCACGGGCGGCCGACTTCAAGACCTGCCCCCTGCTCTACCGGTTCCGCAGCATCGACCGGCTGCCCGAGCGGCCCACGGTCGAGCAGGCCCGTGGCACCCTCGTGCACGCGGTGCTGGAGCGGCTGTTCGACCTGCCGGCGGCCGGCCGCACCCCGGAGGCGGCCGGTGATCTCGTCGCCCCGCAGTGGGACCGGCTGGTCACCGAGCAGCCGGAGTTGGCGGGGCTGTTCACCGACGAGGGGAAGGTCGACCCGGCCGAGTTCCTGCGTTCGGCGGCGGCCCTGCTCCAGGGCTACTTCACGGTCGAGGATCCGCGCCGGCTGGAGCCGGCCGAACGGGAGAGTCTGATCTCCGCGGTGATCGACGACGAGTTGCTCATCCGCGGCTACCTCGACCGGCTGGACGTGGCCCCCGACGGCGCCTTGCGGGTGGTGGACTACAAGACCGGCGGGGCGCCCCGCGAAGCCTTCGAGGCTCGGGCGTTGTTCCAGCTCAAGTTCTACGCGCTGGTGCTGTGGCGTACCCGGGGGGTGGTGCCCCGGGTGCTGCGGCTGCTCTACCTGCGCGACGCCGAGGTGTGCGACTACGCCCCGGACGCGGAGGAACTGAGGCGTTTCGAACGCACCGTGGTGGCGCTGTGGCGGGCCATCGAGCAGGCCACCGCCGCCCAGGACTTCCGGCCTCGACCCAGCCGGCTCTGCGACTGGTGCAGCCATCAGGCCCTGTGTCCCAGCTACGGCGGCACCCCGCCGCCGTTCCCGGAGCGGGCCGCGACACCTGACCCGCTGCGCGATGCCCGGTCCCGTCCGGCGCCGCCGGGCGCGGACGAGTGACCCTCGTCCCCAGGGATGAGCCCGGGGTCACCACCCGGGATGATCTTTCCGGGAGCCGGAGCGGCTAGCGTCGGGCTGTGCACACAGGGCTGAGGCAGCGGTTGCGCCGGCGTCCGCTGGTCGGTGACGGCCTGCTGGCGGTCGGGCTGGTCCTGGTCGAGGCCTTGCTCACCCTGCTGACCCCACGGGAGTTCTGGCCCCGATCCCTGCCGGTGGCCCTGTGCTGGAGCCTGCTGTGCGCCGCACCGGTGATCCTGCGCCGGTTGGCGCCCTGGGTCGCCGTGACCGCCGCGGTGGCGACCCTCGTCCTGCCGTTGCTGTTCGAGGCGAACGTCGCGACGCAGAGTTTCACCTTCGCCGTGCTCACGTACACCCTCGCCGCCCACCATGCGGTGCGCCCGGCGTTGCTGGCCGCCGTGCTGCTGTGGGTGCCGGTGTCGCTGGTCAACGCGCTGGTGCTGCCGGCGGAGTCCCTGCCCCAGCTCAGCTCGGCGTACCTGATCGCGAACAACCTGCTGGTGGGGATCGTGTCCTTCTCGGTGGGTCGGGCCGTGCACGCGCGACGTACCTCGATCGAGGCCCTGCGGGAGCGGGCCCGGGTGGCCGAGGCGAACCAGCGGGCCCTGGCCGAGCAGGCGGTCGCCGACGAGCAGCGCCGCATCGCCCGGGAACTGCACGACGTGGTGGCCCACCACGTCAGCGTGATGGGGGTGCTGGCCACCGGGGTCCGGCGGGTGCTGCGCCGCGATCCGGACGCCGCCGACGAGGCCGTCGCCACCATCGAGGAGACCAGCCGGGCCACCCTGCGGGAGTTGCGGCGGCTGTTGGATGTGCTGCGTACCGAGGCGGAGCCGGCCGCCGACCTGGCCCCACAGCCGGGGTTGGCCGGCATCGAGACCCTCGTCGAACAGGTACGCGAAGCCGGGTTGCCGGTGACCTTGACGGTGGCCGGCACCCCGGGGCCGGTGGAGCAGGGGGTGGCGTTGACCGTGTACCGGATCGTGCAGGAGGCGTTGACCAACGCCCTGAAACATGCCGGTCAGGCCACCGCCCAGGTGCGGGTCGGCTTTCCCGGCGACGCCGTGGAGGTGGAGGTCACCGACACCGGCCGGGGGCCGGCACCCGGGCACCGGGGGGTCGGGCACGGCCTGGTGGGGATGCGCGAGCGGGTCGCCCTCTACGGTGGTGTCCTGCGCACCGGGGCCCGCACCGGCGGCGGCTACCGGGTGTACGCGCGCATCCCGGTCGAACCACTGGCCGACGTCCGGTGAGCGGCACCCTGACCCCGGAGGATGAGATGGCCGATCCGACGACGTCGACCCGACCGGTGCGCATTCTGCTCGCCGATGACCAGCCGTTGCTGCGTACCGGATTCCGAATGGTGCTCGGCGCCGAACCGGACCTGGACATCGTGGCCGAGGCAGGCGACGGCGCGGAGGCGGTGGAGTTGTCGCGCCGGCTGCTGCCCGACGTGGTGTTGATGGATGTGCGGATGCCCCGGATGGACGGAGTCAGCGCCACCCGGGCGATCGTCGAGGCCCGACTGCCGGTCCGGGTGCTGATCCTGACCACCTTCGAACTCGACGAGTACGTGGTGGGTGGGCTGCGGGCCGGGGCCAGTGGCTTCCTGGCCAAGGACGTGCCGGCCGAGGACCTGGTGACGGCGATCCGTACGGTGGCCGCCGGTGAGGCGGTGGTGGCCCCCCGCATCCTGCGCCGACTGCTGGACCGCTTCGCCGACGTGCTGCCCGATCCGGCGGCCACCCCACCGCCGGCGTTGAGCAGGCTCACCGACCGGGAACGGGAGGTGCTGGTGCAGGTGGCCCGAGGGCTGTCCAACGCGGAGATCGCCCGGACCCTGTCGGTGAGCGAGACCACCATCAAGACCCATGTCGGGCATGTGTTGACCAAGCTCGGGCTGCGCGACCGGGTGCAGGCGGTGGTGTTCGCGTACGAGTCGGGTCTGGTCCGGCCGGGGGCGTAACGTGACCGTTGCATCGGTCACCTAGGGTGACGTTCTGCGCCGAAGACGGTTGCCGTTCACGGGGATAAGGTCGCGGATCGTCGTGTGACGACGAGCCTCATCGCCACTCATCGTGCTGGTCGGGGATAACCCTGACCCCGAGTGGGGGGCTACCCGCAGCCGGAAATCCGCCGCATCTCCGCCCGGAGTTGTAGGGAACCACGGCGCCTGGCGCAGATGATGTAAGGCGTGCCGAGATCCACCGGGGGCGGCACGAGATGAACAGCGACGGAGAGGTTCTTGACGTGACCGCTACGACAGGCCGGTCGGCAGAGGCCGCAGCCCGGGCGAGCGACGTGTGGAAGGTTTACGGCAGCGGCGAGGCTCAGGTCATCGCGCTACGGGGGGTCACTGCCGAGTTCGAGCGTGGCCGGTTCACCGCGATCATGGGCCCCTCGGGCTCCGGCAAGTCGACACTGATGCACTGCCTGGCCGGGCTGGACACGGTCACCCGGGGCACGGTGCACGTCGGCGACACCACGGTCACCGGCCTGGGGGACGCCGGCCTGACGAAGCTGCGTCGGGACAAGATCGGCTTCATCTTCCAGCAGTTCAACCTGCTGCCGACGTTGACCGCCAAGGAGAACATCCTGCTGCCGCTGTCCATCGCCGGCCGCAAACCCGACCCGGCCTGGTACGACACCGTGATCGACACGGTCGGGCTACGGGATCGCCTCGATCACCGGCCGGCCCAGCTCTCCGGTGGCCAGCAGCAGCGGGTGGCGTGCGCGCGGGCGCTGGTGGCCCGCCCAGAGGTGATCTTCGCCGACGAACCGACCGGCAACCTGGACTCCCGGTCCGGCGCGGAGGTGCTCAACTTCCTGCGCAACTCCGTACGCGAGCACGGTCAGACCATCGTCATGGTCACCCACGACCCGACCGCCGCCGCGTACGCCGACCGGGTGGTCTTCCTCGCCGACGGGCAGATCGTCTCCGAGCTGATCGAGCCGACCGCCGAGACCGTGCTGGACACGATGAAGAAGCTGGACACCCTTACCGAGGTGGCCGGCTGATGTTCCGGGCGACCCTGAAGAGCCTGCTGGCCCGCAAGGTCCGGCTGATGCTGTCCGGCCTGGCCGTGGTGCTGGGGGTGATGTTCGTCTCCGGCGCCTTCGTCCTCACCGACACCCTCGGCCGCACCTTCGACCAGATCTTCGCCGACGCCTACGAAGAGGTCGACGTCAGTGTGACCGCCAAGCCCAAGGTGCAGGGCAACGACATGGAGGGCATGCAGTTGGCCGCTCCGGTACCGGCCGCTGCCCTGCCGACGGTCCAGGCGGCCGAGGGGGTGGCCGAGGCCACCGGTGTGGTACTCGCCGACGGGGCCCGCCTGATCGGCAGCAACGGCAAGGTGGTCGCCTCCTTCGGTCCGCCGCAGATGGGCGGCAACTGGGTCGGCCAGGGCGACCTGGTGCAGCTGCGTGAGGGCCGGGAACCGCAGGCCGACGACGAGATCGTGATCAACAAGGGTCTGGCGACCACGGCCAAGGTGGCCGTCGGCGACCGGGTGGGAGTGCTCACCCTGGCCCCGCGCAAGGACTTCACCATCGTCGGCATCTTCGGCTACAGCGGCGACCGGGACTCCATGGGTGGCGCCAACGAGATCCTGTTCACCACCCCGGTGGCGCAGCAGCTGATGCTCGGTGAGCCGGATGTCTACACCAACATCGTGGTGACCGCCGCCGAGGGGGTCTCCGACACCCAGTTGCGCGACTCGGTGGCCGCCGCGGTCGGCGACGCCTACGAGGTGAAGACCGGTGAGCAGCTCTCCGCCGAAGCCTCCGCCGGACTGAAGGAGGGGCTCTCCTTCTTCAACCGGATCCTGCTCGGCTTCGCCGCGGTGGCCCTGCTGGTCGGCACCTTCCTCATCCTCAACACCTTCTCGATCATCGTGGCGCAGCGCACCCGCGAGCTGGCCCTGCTGCGGGCCGTCGGTGCCAGCGGCAAGCAGATCATCGGCTCGGTGGTGCTGGAGGCCATCGCCATCGGCCTGATCGCCGCGGTCTTCGGCCTGGCCGCCGGCATCGGCATCGGGGCACTGCTGGCGGCCCTGTTCAGCAACCTCGCCGGAGGGATGGACCTGGCCGGGATCGCGGTTCCCGCCTCCGCGGTGATCGGTGCCTTCGGGGTCGGCCTGGTCATCACCGTGCTGGCGGCGCTGCTGCCGGCGCTGCGGGCCGCGCGGATCCCGCCGATCGCGGCGATGCAGGACGTCGCCACCCCGGACCGCCCCCTGACGAAGATCACCATCGCCGGTGCGGTGGTCACCGCGATCGGCGCCACCCTGCTCTTCCTCGGCCTGGGCGGATACGCCGGAGGCAACACCCTGGCCACCATCCTCGGTGGGGTGCTGTTCGCCTTCATCGGGGTGGCCCTGCTGACCCCACTGATCAGCAAGCCCGTGGTGGCGGCCCTAGGGGCGGTCTTCTCCGGCTGGGTGCCCGGCAAGCTGGGACGACTCAACTCCGGCCGCAACCCCCGCCGTACCGCCATCACGGCCGCCGCCCTGATGGTCGGCATCGCCCTGGTCACCGGCATCACCGTCATCCTGGACTCGGCCAAGAGCAGCATCAGCAGCCTCGCCCAGGACACCGTCAAGGCGGAACTGGTGATCGCCGGGGCGCAGTCCGGCCCCCGCCCCCCGACCTTCGACCCCGCCGTGCTGGAGGAGGCGAGGGCCATCCCCGGGGTACGGCTGGTCGACGGCCTCTACGGCGACATGTCCCTGGTCGACGGCGAGCGCACCTACACCGGAGCGGTGACCGAACCGGCCGCCCTGCGCCAGGTCTACAGCCTGACCGCCTCCGCCGGGAACATCGACCGGCTGGGGCCCGGTGAGCTGCTGGTCAGCACGGACACCGCGAAGGATCGGGGCCTGTCGGTCGGCTCGACCGTGCCGATCCAGTTCGCCCGGGGTGAGGTGAAGACCTTCGCCGTCACCGGCATCTTCGACGACTCGCCGCTGTTCACCGGGGTGCAGATGGTGGTGCCGACCCAGGCGGCCGCCGACTTCACCATCCCGCAGCCCATCCAGGGCTTCATCCAACTGGAGTCCGGCACCACGGTCGACCAGGTACAGCCGCGCGTCGAGGCGCTGCTGGCCAACAGCCCCGAGGTGTCCGTGGTCAGCCTCGACGCGTACATCGATCAGCAGGCCGGTCAGCTCGACAGCCTGCTCACGATGATCCGCATCCTGCTGGCGCTGGCCATCGTGATCGCCGTACTCGGCATCATCAACACCCTGGCCCTGTCGGTGCTGGAGCGGACCCGGGAGCTGGGCCTGCTGCGCGCCATCGGCCTGAAGCGGTCGCAGACCATGGGCATGATCACCGTGGAGGCGGTGGTGATCTCGGTGTTCGGCGCGCTGCTCGGCGTGGTCGTCGGCACCGGACTGGGTGCCGCCGTGGTCGAGGCCCTGCGCGACGAGGGCATCACCGACCTGGTGCTGCCCTGGGGCCAGATGGGGGTCTTCCTCGGCCTGGCCGCCCTGATCGGGGTGATCGCCGCGGTCCTGCCCGCGATTCGCGCCGCCCGCATCAACGTCCTGGGCGCCATCGCCCACGACTGAGGTGTAAGGAAGGGCCCCCTGTTAACGCCTGGTGCGGTACAGGGGGCCCTTTTTAACAACCAGCGGCCGTCGACGCAGGCGTCAGGCACGGCTGGGACGGCGGCGACGGCGCGGACGTCAGGCGGCGGAGCGTGCGAGCAGGGCGGCCAACAGCTCCAGGTCCGCCGCCAGCAGGCTCTCCACCTGATGTACGCCGTCGCGGGGCGCCAGCGGCACCTCCGCCGGCACGGCCAGCACCGCCGCTCCGGCGGCCACCGCACTGGCCACCCCGATGGCCGAATCCTCGATCGCCACACACCTGTCGATCGGTACGCCGAGCAGCCGCGCGGCCGTCAGATAGGGCTCCGGGTGCGGCTTGGTCGCCTCGACCTCGTCACCGCAGACCACCACGTCGAAGCTGGACCGGCCCAGGGTTTCCAGGGCGATCTCGACCAGCGCCCGACCGCTGGAGGTGACCAGGGCCGTCGGAACCTGGGCCGCCCGCACCGCCTCCAGCAGGGCCAGGGCACCCGGGCGCCACTGCAAGCCGGCACGGAACAGTTCGAGGATCCGTCTGTCGATCCACGCCGCGCTGGCCGCCGGATCCCGGTGCGGCTGGCCCAGGTCCTCGTGCAGGATCCGCATCGAGTCCGCCATCCCGGTGCCGACGATCGCCCGCCGGGCTTCGGCCGAGAGGCTGCCGCCGTACGTCTCGGCCAGCTCGGCCAACGCCACGTCCCACAGTCGCTCGCTGTCGACCAGGGTGCCGTCCATGTCGAACAGCACGGCGGCGGGGTGACTGATCACCGGATCCTCCTCGCATCGGGTACCCGGTGAATCCTGTCAGCCCCGCACCGCCGTACGCCCGACCCGGTGACCTTTCTCAACTGAGACCGCAGGCCGACAGCGACCGCTCGTAGCCCCGGAAGAACGCCTCGGCGCGCTGCTCCGGGGTGCCGTGCGAACCCTCCGCGAACCACGGCTGGCCGGGATCGTCGCCGACGGCCAACAGGCCCTCGCGGAACTCGTCCAGGTCACCCTCGTCGAGGGTCAGCCAGCCGGCTTCCACCACACCACCCAGGTAGGCCCCGGCCATGCAGTCGGCCTGCAACTCCTGCTGGATGGTGAAGTTGTACTGGACCCCCAGGCGGGTCTGGATCCCGTGGGCGTACTCGTGGCCGATCAGGTAGTACACGAAGGCGTCCCCCACCTGCCGGAACGCCCCGAACGACCAGTTGATGTCGTACGCGATGAAGTCGCTGAGCGTGCAGTAGACCGCGTTGTTGCGGGGCACCTCCTGCCCACCGCAGGACACCTCACCGTCCCGCTGGTACGCGATCACCCGCCGGATCGGCCGGAAGGAACTCCCGGATGCCTCGAACTGCGCCGCCCAGTAGCGTTCGGCGGTACGTCGGGCCGTCTCCACGTCCTCCTGGAACTCCTCGACCGTGTCGGTGCCGTCGGCCCGGGTGGTCACCTCCCCGCTCGGCGACGCCGGATCCCGCTGCCCGGTCGGCGCACCCGGCTGACCCACCGGGTCGACCATGCACGCCGCAGCCGCCACCAGCGCCACCGCCAGACCGATGAACCTCCCCCGACGCCCCTGCCGCTCGCCTGCCGCCACCGCATCCTCCCGCCTCGGCGATGCCGGATCTCATACCCCCACGGTACGACCGGCACGCCCCTCGCCGTTTCGTACGCCGTACCGCCCTCCCCGGTTCATCCACGGACGGTGCGGCGTGTGCCGGCGGGCCGTGACAGCGCGCGCCCGCGGACGGTGCGGTGTGCGCCGGGAGGCCGGTGTGGCATGTGCCGGCGGGGCGTCACGGGCTGGCGGCGAGGAAGATGAAGGCGGCGAACAGCACCAGGTGCACCCCGCCCTGCAACAGGGTGGCCCGCCCCGGCACCACGGTCAGCACACCGGTGACCACGGTCAACGCCAGCAGAGTGACCTGGGTGCCGCCGAGGCCGAGCAGCAGCGGCCCCTCCAACCAGATCGAGGCGATCGTGATCGCCGGGATGGTCAGGCCGATACTGGCCATCGCCGAACCGAGCGACAGGTTGAGGCTGATCTGCACCCGGTCCAGGCGAGCGGCACGAGCCGCGGCGAGGGTCTCCGGCAGCAGCACCAGCAACGCGATGATCACCCCGACGAAGGCCGGCGGCAGGTCCACCGCTGCGACGCCCGCCTCGATCGCCGGGGACACCGACTTGGCGTCACCGACCACCGCCACCAGGGCCACCAGCAGCAGCCCGAGACTGATCAGAGCCTGTCGGGTCGACGGCGGGTCGGCGTGCACCTCCTCCGGCAGGGTCTCCCCTCCCCTGCCCACCGGCAGGAAGTAGTCCCGGTGCCGGCCGGTCTGCACCATCACGAACAGGGCGTACAGGGCCAGCGACACCACCGCCGCGAAGGTCAACTGGGCCGGGCTGAACTCCGGACCGGAGCGACCTGTGGTGAAGGTCGGCACCACCAGACTGAGGGTGGCCAGGGTGGCCACCGTGGCTAGGGCGCCACCGGTGCCCTCCGGGTTGAACACCGCCAGCCGGCGACGCAGCGCGCCGATCAGCAACGACAACCCGAGAATGCCGTTGCAGGTGATCATGACGGCGGCGAAGACCGTGTCCCGGGCCAGGGACTGGGTCTTCTCCCCACCACTGATCATCAGCGTGACGATCAGGGCCACCTCGATCACGGTGACCGCCACCGCGAGCACCAGCGACCCGTACGGCTCACCGACCTTGTGGGCGACCACCTCGGCGTGGTGCACGGCCGCGAGTACCGCCCCGGCCAGGAACAGGCCCACGATCACGACCATGAGACCGTCGAGCTTCTGCCCCCAGGTCAAAGCCAGGACCAACAGGGCAGCGAGCGGTACGAACACGGTCCAGGTGCTCAGAGTGCGGCGCAGGGCGAGCATGATCTACATCCTGCCAGCCATCATGATCATCAACGGCGGAGCCTCCCACAGTCCCCCGTCCGCGCGGCCCATCATGCCCAGCCCAGCGACCGGCCCCGTCGCCCGACCCTCGGCGACCACACCCGGCGCCCAGCAGCCACGCCCGCCCCGGCCACCGTTACGGCGTAACGGCGCCTACCGCCCGCCCCCGATACCGCCATTACGCCGAAACGGAGTTGATCATCCTGCTTGCGTGGCGAGTTCCGCCGAGCGCAGGTGGACCGCGAATGCGGACTACGAGTACAACGCGGCCGGGACGGCTGACAAGATCGAGCCGTGCTGAGATCGATACAAATCCGGACCGTCCCAGCCGTCCCCGAATCGCCGCTGCATCATCTGCACTGGCTCGGCAAGCTCGCCCTCAGCCTGGGCTGCTTCATCTGCGAACGCACTGAGCGCACCACATCCTTCGAGCTAGGTGCGGAACGGCTACGCAGCGTACACAGAGGGGGATTCGGCATGCAGGTCGTCCGAATAATGCCTGTTGAGACAGCGGCACACCTTCACGGACCTACACACACCTGTTGCCCACCAGTGAGGACCGCACCCGCCGAGCCATCGACAAGGCGTTCGGTGAGGACCAGGCCGACGAGGACGGTCCGGAACCCAGCGACGGCCTGGGGACGGCATGATCGTGGTTCAACGCCTGCCGCAGGTGCCGGAAGTGCAGGTCACGGCACCTGCGGTCATCACTTGGCGTTGAAGTAGCTGGCCTCGGGGTGGTGGACGACGATGGCGTCGGTGGCCTGCTCGGGCATGAGCTGGAACTCCTCGGACAACTGCACCCCGATCCGCTCCGCGCCGAGCAGCTCCACGATCTTCGCCCGGTCCTCCAGGTCGGGGCAGGCCGGGTAGCCGAACGCGTACCGGCAGCCCCGGTAGTCGGTGCGCAGCAGACCGGCCAGGTCGGTCGGGTCGTCGTCGGCGACGGTACGGCCGTCGGGCAGGGTCAGCTCGGCGCGTACCCGCTTGTGCCAGTACTCGGCCAGGGCCTCGGTGAGCTGCACGGACAGGCCGTGCACCTCCAGGTAGTCGCGGTACTCGTTGCGGGCGAACAGCTTGGCCGCGTACTCGCTGACCGGCTGCCCCACGGTGACCAGTTGCAGCGCGACCACGTCCAACTCATCGCCCCGGGGGCGGAAGAAGTCGGCCAGGCAGAGCCGCCGCTCCTGCCGCTGGCGGGGGAAGGTGAACCGGGCCCGCTCGGCGTTCCCGTTCTCGTCCAGCACCACCAGGTCGTTGCCCTCGGAGTACGCCGGGAAGTAGCCGTACACCACGGCCGCCTCCAGCACCTGGTCGGCGATCAGGCGGTCCAGCCAGTAACGCAGCCGGGGTCGGCCCTCGGTCTCCACCAGTTCCTCGTACGAGGGGCCCTTGCCGCCGCGCGCACCGCGCAGCCCCCACTGGCCCATGAAGGTGGCCCGCTCGTCCAGCAGTGCCGCGTAGTCGGCCAACGGCACCCCCTTGACCACCCGGGTGCCGTAGAACGGGGCGGTCGGCACCGGCACGTCGAGGGCCACGTCGGAGCGGACCGAGGTGTCCGTCAACTCCGGCAGGGACTCGGTGACCATGGCGCGCTGCCGTTCCCGGCGGGCCCGGCGGGCGGCCAGCGCCGCCTCCCGCTCGGGATCGATGACCGGCGCGCCACCGCGCTTGGCGGTCATCACCCGGTCCATCAGGGACAGTCCCTCGAAGGCGTCGCGGGCGTAGTGCACCTGGCCGGGGAACGCCGACCGCAGGTCGTCCTCGACGTACGCCCGGGTCAGGGCCGCGCCACCGAGCAGGACCGGCCAGCGCTCCGCGACCCCGCGCGTGGCCATCTCGGCCAGGTTCTCCTTCATGATGACCGTGCTCTTGACCAGCAGGCCGGACATGCCGATGGCGTCCGCCCGGTGTTGCTCGGCGGCGTCGAGGATGGCGGAGATCGGCTGCTTGATGCCGATGTTCACCACCTCGTAGCCGTTGTTGGACAGGATGATGTCGACCAGGTTCTTGCCGATGTCGTGCACGTCGCCCTTGACGGTGGCCAGCACGATGCGGCCCTTGCCGCCGTCGTCGGCCTTCTCCATGTGCGGTTCCAGGTACGCCACCGCGGTCTTCATCACCTCGGCGGACTGGAGCACGAAGGGCAACTGCATCTGACCGGAGCCGAACAACTCACCGACGACCTTCATCCCGTCGAGCAGGATGTCGTTGATGATGGCCAGCGGCGCGGTGCCGGCGGCCATCGCGGTCTCCAGGTCGGCCTCCAGGCCGTTGCGTTCACCGTCGATGATCCGCCGCTTGAGCCGCTCGTTGAGCGGCAGGGCGGCCAACTCCTCGGCCCGGGTGGCCCGCGCGGAGGCCGCGTCGACCCCCTCGAAGATCTCGATGAACCGCTGCACCGGGTCGTAGCCCTCCCGGCGCCGGTCGTAGATCAGGTCGAGGGCGATCTCCCGCTGCTGCTCCGGGATCTTCGCCATCGGCAGGATCTTGCTGGCGTGCACGATCGCCGAGGTGAGCCCGGCCTGAACGCACTCGTGCAGGAAGACCGAGTTGAGCACCTGCCGGGCGGCCGGATTCAGCCCGAAGGAGACGTTCGAGACGCCCAGGGTGAAGTTGACCCCCGGCCAGCGGCGGGCGATCTCCCGGATCGCCTCGATGGTCTCGATGCCGTCGCGCCGGGTCTCCTCCTGCCCGGTGGCGATCGGGAAGGTCAGCGCGTCGATGAGGATGTCCGCGCGGCGCAGCCCCCACCGCTCGGTCAGGTCATTGATCAGGCGTTCGGCGACCCGGACCTTCCACTCCGTCGTACGCGCCTGGCCCTCCTCGTCGATGAGCAGCGCGACCACGGCGGCGCCGTGCTCGGCGACCACCGGCATCACCCGGGCATACCGGGAGTCGGGGCCGTCACCGTCCTCGAAGTTGACCGAGTTGACCACGCACCGGCCACCGAGCATCTCCAGGCCCGCCTCGATCACCGCGGGCTCGGTCGAGTCGAGCATGATCGGCAGGGTGGAGGCGGTGGCGAACCGGCCGGCCAACTCCCGCATGTCGACCGCGCCGTCCCGGCCGACGTAGTCGACACAGAGATCCAGCAGGTGGGAGCCGTCGCGGGCCTGGCTCCGGGCGATCTCCACGCAGGCCTGCCAGTCGCCGGCGAGCATCGCCTCCCGGAACGCCTTCGAGCCGTTGGCGTTGGTCCGCTCCCCCACCATCAGCACACTGGCGTCCTGGGCGAACGGCACGTGGTGGTAGATCGAGGAGACACCGGAATCGGTACGCGGCTCGCGCCGGCCCGGACGGCTACCGCCCAGCCGCTCGGCGAGCACCCGGATGTGCTCCGGGGTGGTGCCACAACAGCCACCGATCAGGGAGACCCCGTACTCGGTGACGAAGCGTTCCATGGCATCGGCCAACTCCACCGGGGTCAGTGGGTAGACCGCGCCGTCGGCGGTGAGCTGCGGCAGCCCGGCATTCGGCATCACCGACAGCGGCACCTGGGCGTGCTGCGAGAGATAACGCAGGTGCTCGCTCATCTCCGCCGGGCCGGTGGCGCAGTTCAGCCCGATCAGGTCGATCCCGAGGGGCTCGATCGCGGTCAGTGCCGCGCCGATCTCGCTGCCGAGCAGCATGGTGCCGGTGGTCTCCACCGTGACATGACAGATCAGCGGGACCTTGCGGCCCACCTCGGCCATGGCCCGCTGGGAACCGACCACCGCCGCCTTGACCTGGAGCAGGTCCTGGCAGGTCTCCACGATCAGGGCGTCCGCGCCGCCCTCGATCAGACCGGCGGCGTTCTCCTGGTAGGCGTCGCGCAGGGTGGCGTAGGCGGCGTGCCCGAGGGTCGGCAGTTTCGTGCCGGGGCCGATCGAGCCGAGCACGAACCGGGGGCGCTGGGCGGTCGAGTACGCCTCGGCGGCCTCCCGGGCGATGCGGGCACCGGCCGCCGACAGCTCACGGATGCGGTGCTGAATGTCGTACTCGGCGAGGTTGGCCAGGTTCGCGCCGAAGGTGTTCGTCTCCACGCAGTCCGCGCCGGCGGCGAGGTAGGCCTCGTGCACCTCGCGCACCACATCCGGTCGGGTGACGTTGAGGATCTCGTTGCAGCCTTCGAGGCCGTCGAAATCGTCCAGGGTCAGGTCGGCGGCCTGGAGCATCGTCCCCATCGCCCCGTCGGCGATGAGGATCCGGTCTGCAAGCGCGTCGAGTAACGAAGTCCGCACGCTGTCAGGTTAGTCCGCTCCGGTATGAACTGAACCCCTGCGCCGCGCAATCCCACATCGTGCCATCGATGGATCATGTCCTATTCTAGGGTTATATGATGATAAGAGTGGCCACCGGCCAGGTTCTGCTGCGCCTGCCGGTTCCACGTCACCGCTTTTTGGAAGACCCCAGACTCCGGCCGCCGCACGGGTGTCGGTCGCGATCCGGCGCGGCCGACGGGCCCCATCCGGACACGGCACGTAGGCTGACTGATGTGAGGGACTACAGCGACATCACCATGCACGGCGGGCGAACGATCGGGGTCGATCCCCGGAGCGCCCGTGACGCGCGGGGTGAGGTGACGGCGTGACCGAATTCGACGGGCTGCCGGTGCTGCGGTCTCCGGTGGCCATCGCCGCCTTCGAGGGCTGGAACGACGCCGCCGACGCCTCGACCGCCGCAGTCGAACACCTGGAACAGGTGTGGCAGGCCAAGCAGATCACCGAACTCGACCCGGAGGACTTCTACGACTTCCAGGTCAGCCGGCCCACCATCACGATGTCCGACGGGGCCACCCGGCGGGTGGAATGGCCGACGACCCGTTTCGCGGTGGCCAGCCCGTCCGGCACCGAACGAGACGTGGTGCTCATCCGTGGCATAGAGCCGAGCATGCGCTGGCGCACCTTCTGCGAACAGGTGCTGGAGATCTGCCACAGTCTTGAGGTCGAGCGGGTGGTGCTGCTCGGCGCGCTGCTGGCCGACGTCCCGTACACCCGACCGCTGCCGATCAGCGGTAGCGCCTCCGACGCCGATGCCGCCAAGCGCTACCAACTGACCCCCACCCGGTACGACGGGCCGACCGGCATCGTCGGGGTGCTGCACGACGCCTGCACCCGCGCCGAGGTCGACGCGGTGTCCTTCTGGGTGCACGTGCCGCACTATGCCAACAATCCGCCCTGCCCCAAGGCGACCCTGGCCCTGCTGCACCGGGTCGAGGAGGTGGTCGACCTGCCGGTGCCGATGGCCGACCTGGCCGAGGAGGCCGCCGAGTGGGAGCAGCGGGTACGCAGCGCCGCCGAGCAGGACGCCGAACTCGGCGAGTACGTGCGTGAACTGGAGGAACGGGTCGGTGACGCCGGCATCACCCCGTTGACCGGGGACGAGATCGCCCAGGAGTTCGAGAAGTACCTGCGCCGCCGAGGCGGTTCCGCAGGCCCCACCGCCGGCTCCTGGTAGACACGTTTTCTCGCAGGCCCCGGGCGACGTCGCCCGGGGCCTGCTTCGGTATTCGCCGCCAGGTTTGTGACCACAGGGGTGGCGAGGGTCACCCCGCGTAGGGCATCCTAGGAACCTAGCTGATAGGGGTCCGGATGCAGATCAACCCGGGGGCGGCGGAGTTTCCGCACCGACAGATCGCCGCGCAGCTCAAGACACAGATCCGGCGCGGGGACTGGGGGCCGGGTGAGCGGCTGCCGTCGATCCCGGCCATCGCGGAGATGTTCGGGGTGGCCAAGCAGACCGTGCAACGCGCCGTCGACCAGCTGCGGGTCGAGGGGGTCCTGATCACCAAACCCGGCTCCGGTACGTACGTCCGTGGCACCCGGCGGCGACTCAACCGGCTGTCCCGGGGGCGCTACGGCGGCTTCCGCGGCTACCACACCGACCTGGCCGCCCGGTACCGCCAGCAACTCGTCTCCGTCGGCCGCTCCCCCGCCCCACCGGAGGTGGCGGACGCCTTCGGCGTACCGGACGGCACCGAACTGCTCTGCCGCCGTCACCTGGTGCGTACCGAGGACTCCCCGGTCGAGGTCGGCGCCTCCTGGTTCCTACCCGCGGACACCGCCGGCACCACCCTGGAACGCGCCGAGGCGTTCGGCCGCCCGCTCTACCAGGAGGCCGAGGAGGCCACCGGACGGCGGTACGCGACCGCCACCGACACGATCACCGCCCGCCAGCCCAGCCGGGAGGAGGCGGAGACCCTCCAGATCCGCCCCGACACCCCGGTCCTGCACCTGCTGCACGTGGCCTACGACGCCCACCGCAAACCCATCGAGGTGGCCCAGGCCACCTGGCCCGGCCCGGTCACCACCCTCACCGAGGAGTACAAGATCCCCGCCCCCACCCCAGACCCCCACCCCGACCCCGGCCTGGTCCTGGGCTGACCCTCCCCCACCCTCCCGCAGCCTCGCCCGCCCTGCCCGCCCCGCCCGCCCCGCCCGGCCGCGGGAGCGGGGTGGGCGGGGTGGGAGGGGTGTCAGAGGTGGATGCCGAGGAGGGCGTCGAGGGTGGTGGTGAAGAGGGCGGGGGCAGTGGGGTCGGCGGAGGGGGCCGTCGAGGCGGACAGGGTCCGGTCGGCCCACTCGTCGGCCAGCCGGAGGGCACCGGGCGAGTCGAGGTCGTCGGTGAGGCGGTCGCGTACGGCTGCCAGGAAGGCCTCCCCGGACGGGCCGGCGGGCGCGGCGGCGGCCCGCCGCCAACGGTCCAGGCGCTGGTACGCGGTGGTCAGCAGGTCATCGGTCCACGACCGGTCGGCCCGGTAGTGCCCGGAGAGCAACGCCAGGCGTACCGCCATCGGGTCCACCTTGTCGGCGCGCAGCCGGGAGACGAAGACCAGGTTGCCCAGCGACTTGGACATCTTCTCGCCGTCCAGGCCGATCATTCCGGCGTGCACGTAGTGCCGGGCGAAGGGCGCCGCCCCGGTCAGCCGCTCGGCGTGCGCGGCGGAGCACTCGTGGTGCGGGAAGATCAGGTCGTTGCCGCCGCCCTGCACGTCGACGGTGTTGCCGAGCAGCGCCAGGGCGATCACGGTGCACTCGATGTGCCAGCCCGGCCGACCCCGGCCCAGGTCCCCGCCGGGCCAGGAGGGTTCGCCCTCGCGGGCGCCCCGCCACAGCAGCGGATCGAGGGGGTCGCGCTTGCCGGCCCGATCCGGGTCACCGCCGCGTTCCGGGAAGAGTTCCAGCATCTCGGCCCGGGACAGGTTGGACTCGTAGCCGAACCGGGGAACGGCCGAGATGTCGAAGTAGACGTCGCCGGTGCCGTCCTCCAGCGTGTACGCGGCGTCGTCCTTGAGCAGCTCCAGCACCTTCTCGGCGATCTCCGGGATCGACTCGACCGCACCGACGTAGTGCGCCGGTGGGATGATCCGCAGCGCCTCCATGTCCTCCCGGAACAGCGCGGTCTCCCGCATGGCCAGGACCTTCCAGTCCTCGCCGTCCCGCTCGGCGCGTTCCAGCAGGGGGTCGTCGATGTCGGTGACGTTCTGCACGTACCGCACCTCGTGGCCGGCGTCCCGCCACATCCGCTGCACCAGATCGAACGTGATCATGGTGGCGGCGTGACCCAGGTGGGTGGCGTCGTACGGGGTGATACCGCAGACGTACATGGTCGCCGGGCCCGACGGTTCGGTCGGGTGCACAGCCTGCCGGGCCGTGTCGAACAACCTCAGCGCCCTGCTCCTGCCCGGCAAACGTGGCACCTCGTGCCCCACCCAAGACTCCATGACCGTCAGCCTAACCAGACCGGAGTCGCGCCCACGTCCAGCCGGGGGTGATCAACACCTCAGCTCACAGCGGGGGCCACGGCACCGACGGCCAGTCCCGGGAGGGCTGTGGAAAACGACCGTGCCGGCACAGCCGGTCGACCCGGGCCGCCAGTTCGGCGATCTCACTGAGGGTGAGGTGTTCGGTGAGTTCGGCGCCGAGGGGGCCGCGTAGTTGACCGGCGAGCCGGTCGAGCACCTCGACGGCGTCCGCGGGCAGGGACCGCCCGGCCCAGCCCCAGAGCACCGTACGCAGCTTCTCCTCGACGTGGAAGCTGACCCCGTGGTCGACCCCGTAGATCCGGTCCTCGGGACCGACCAGGACGTGCCCGCCCTTACGGTCCGCGTTGTTGATCACCGTGTCGAGCACCGCCAGCCGGGCCAGCCGGGGGTCGTCGGCGTGGGCCAGGGCGTACGGGGTGCCGTCGTCGTCACGGGCCGTGGCGACCGGGATCCACCGGGGTGGCACGGCGTCGGCCGGCACGAACCCGACCAGGGGTTCGACCTCGTCCGGTTCGTCGATCCACAGCTGACACGAGCCCGGCCCGAAGGGCCCGTCCCGCAGCACGGTCGGCGGCACCAGATCCCAGCCGGTGGCCGCCGACACCAGGTAGGCGGCGACTTCCCGGCCGGCCAGGGTCCCGTCCGGGAAGTCCCACAACGGACGCTCGCCACGCACCGGCTTGTACACGCAGCGGGCGGTGACGCCGTCGAGGGTGAGCACGGCCCGCAGGGTGGTGTTGGAGGCGTCGACCAGTCGCCCCTCGACGGTCAGTTCGCCGTCCCGCAGCAGGCGCAACGCGGCGCCACCGTCCTGTCGGGGGGTCACGCCGGACGAGGTCACCGGTGATAGCCGTTGTTTCGGGGGCAGAGGTGACCCGCCGGGTCGAGCGGCTGGCCGCAGAGGGGGCAGGGTGGACGACCGGCGTTGACCACCCGCCGGGCCCGTTCGATGAACTCGCGGGTCGCCTCCGGGGTGAGCCGCACGCGGAGCCGGTCGAGGTCCTCGTCGGGCTCGACGTCCTCGGGCTCGTCCTCCTCGGACTCGCCCAACTCCACCTCGGCCTCGGGTTCACCGACCGCGATGGCCTCGATCACCACGGTGGCGGTGTCCGCGTCGAAGGCGAGGCCCAGGGTGCCGACCCGGAACTCCTCGTCGACCGGTGTCTCCAGCGGCTCGTTGTCGCCGATCGAGGCCGGTGCCTCGGGTAGCTCCACCCCGAACCGGCGCTGCGCCTCGGTGAGCAGTTCCTCCAACTTCTCGGCCAGCAGCGAGACCTGGACCTTCTCCAACGCGACGCTGACCAGCCGGCCGCCGCCGCGCGCCTGGAGGAAGAACGTGCGCTCCCCCGGCGGCCCGACGGTCCCGGCGACGAACCGCTCCGGCGGCTCGAAGGCGTGCACCTGGTGCGTCATACCCACGACCCTATCCGGCGGCCCCAGGCACCGCGCACCCCACCGACCCGATTTCCGGTACGCTCCCCGGCCCGCCTGGCGGCCCGTCCATTGCACCGGTTCGTCGTCCGGTCACCGGGGCGGGCCGGGCGACTCACCGGCCGCCTCCGGCTCCACCGCCGACCGCCGCGTCCGAGTCGGTGGGTCGGCTGGTCCGCCGACGCCGCTTACGCTGCGGCGGGACCAGCCCGGCCAGGTCTCCGCCGACATCGTTGAGGCGCAGCAGGAAGGGGCGCAGCGGGGTGTACCGGATCGCGGTCACCGACGCCGGGTCCACCACGATCCGCTGAAAGAAATCAAGGTGTACGCCGAGAGCGTCCGCCACGATCGCCTTGATCACATCGCCGTGGCTGCATGCCAACCAGACCGCCTCGGGACCGTGCTCGGCGGTGACCCGGGCGTCCCAGCCGCGTACCGTGGCGACGGCGCGAGCCGCCATCTGAGCCATCGCCTCCCCCTGCGGGAAGACCGCGGCGCTGGGATGCTGCTGCACCACCGGCCAGAGCGGCTCCTTGGCCAGCTTCTTCAGCGGCTGTCCCTCCCAGGCGCCGTACCCGCACTCGATGATCCCCTCCTCGAGCACCGGCGAGGCCTGCGGCAAGGCCAGTTCGAGGGTGCGCCGACAGCGGACCAGGGGGCTGCTCACCACGGCCGCCAGGGGCAGTGCGCGAAGCCGCTCACCCACCGCGGTGGCCTGGGCCTGACCGGTCTCATCGAGATCGACCGGTTGCCGGCCGGCCAGTCCACCATCGGCGTTCGCGGTGGTACGTCCGTGCCGCAGAAGCAGAAGTGTCGCCACGTACCCCACCCTAGGCCGCCGACGCCCACCGGTGGTCTTCCGCACCGTCGGCACCATCCGAACCGCCGTACCCGGTCAGTGGCGATACGGCTTGCGGGTCGACGGTGGCTTCATGCGCCCGCTGCGTACCGTCCGTGGCGTTTGGCCGCCGCCTACCCGGGTGCGCGGATTGCCGGCATCGGGCGGACGTTTGGGCGGTGGTGGCGGATTCGTCGGGCCGGCTCGGCGGAATGCGGAGCGGATGCCCGGCGTTGGAATCGGTGGCCGAGCAAGTAGGGCCACGCAAGCGGCAGCGGTCACCGAACCCCGATGCGGTACCTTCCCCTCGCCGCCGCCGGTGACCGCCCGCCCGCCCTAGCTCGGCCGCGAGCGCCGACGACCTGCGGGAATGACCCACCCCGGTAGGTCGTTGCACCTGATCCGGCGCCGCGAAGACCCCTTGGTCCGCCGCCGGAGATCCCGCTGTCTCGCTCTGTGCGCCATGACGGCGCTGGTGTCGCCCGCCGATCCCCCTTCGCGTCGGCGACACCCGACCCCCGAATGGAGCTTCGCCATGAACACCATGCTGCGTAAGAGCGTCCTGGCCCTCGCCGGTCTCACCGTCGCCGGTGGCCTCGCCGCCGGCCCGCTCAACCACGGCACCGCCGACACCACCGAACCGACTCCGACCACCGCCACCACGGCCACCGTCGCGCAGGCCACCAAGCCCGACACCACCAAGCTGATCCCGCACGGCGTGCAGGGCGACCAGTCCCGCATCGACCTCGACGACGAGCAGGTCGCCAACACCAAGGCGATCATCGCCGCCACCAAGAAGAACGGCATGGACGAGCGCGCCGCGGTCGTCTCCATCGCCACCGCGTTGCAGGAGTCGAAGCTGGAGAACCTGGGTCACCTCGGTGACCGCAACGACCACGACTCGCAGGGCCTGTTCCAGCAGCGCCCGTCCAGCGGCTGGGGCACGGTGGATCAGATCACCGACCCCGAGTACTCCACCACCGCCTTCCTCAAGGGCCTCAAGCAGGTCGACGGCTGGCAGAACATGCCCCTGACCAAGGCCGCCCAGACCGTCCAGGTGTCGGCCTACCCCGACCACTACGCCCAGTGGGAACAGCAGGCCGCCGACCTGGTCGCCCAACACTGGAACAGCTGACCCCGACAGACATTCCTCCACAGGGGGAGCAAGAACTGTTGGCCGGCACCCGAACCCGGGTGCCGGCCAACAGCCGTCTTCACTCCCCCCACCACCCCGACGGTGCCCGCCCCAAGCCCCACCGCACCGCACCGCACCGCCGCACCGCACCGCACCGCACCGCACCGCACCGCACCGACGACACCCGACCAGCTCCCCACCTCCGGCCAGGTCGACGAAGGCCGACCAGGTCGGGCTGGGGCGACCGTGCCCGGCGTAGGGATCAAGCCTGACCGCCCGAAGCCGGACACGGTCGCCCCAGCCCCAAACCGCAACCACCGAACAAAAACCGACTCAGGTAGCGCTGATCGTCCCGGTCATCAGAAGGGCCAGGACGAGGGTCCCGACCGCCACCCGGTAGAGCACGAAGATGTACAGGGTGTGGTGGGCGACGTAGCGCAGCAGCCAGGCGATGGCCGCGTACCCGACCGCGAACGCGATGAGGGTGGCGACGACCATCTGCGCGACGCTGGGCACCGAGGTGCCGGGGGCGGCCGGTTCGAAGACGTCGCCCAGGCTGAAGATGCCGGACATCACCACGGCCGGGATGGCCAGCAGGAAGGAGTAGCGGGCGGCGGTCTCCCGGGTCAGGTTGAGGAACAGGCCGAAGGTCAGCGTCGCCCCGGAGCGGGACACCCCGGGGATGAGGGCCAGCGCCTGGGCGAAACCCATGACCACGCCGTCGCGCAGCCGGAAGTCCTTCAGGGTCCGGGTCTGCCGGCCCCAGTACTCGGCGAAGGCCAGGATGAAGGCGAACACGATCAGGGTGGTGGCGACCACCCACAGGTTGCGGGCGGTCTCCCGGATCTGGTCCTTGAACAGGACGCCGAACAGGCCGATCGGGATGGAACCGACGATCACGTACCAGCCCATGCGGTAGTCGAGGCTGCTGCGTACCGAGGAGTCCCAGATGCCGACGACCCAGGTTCGGCCGATTCGCCAGATGTCCTTGGCGAAGTAGAGCAGGACGGCCGCCTCGGTGCCCAACTGGGTGACCGCGGTGAAGGAGGCCCCGGCGTCCTGGTCGAAGAAGATCGCCGAGGTGATCCGCAGGTGCCCTGACGAGCTGACCGGCAGGAACTCGGTCAGTCCCTGGACGATGCCCAGGACGATGGCTTCGATCCAGGTCACTCCCCGACTCCTGAGAGTTCCAGGGCCTCGGCGACGGTACGCAGGGTCTGCACTCCGCTGTCCCGGTCGGCTGCGAAGAGGGTCACCGAGAGGGTGGTCACTCCGGCCTCGGCGTACTGGCACATCCGGTCGGCGATGCGCTCCTTGGGGCCGAGCAGGGAGGTGCGGTCGATGAACTCCAGCGGCACCGCGGCGGCGGCGTCCCGCTGACGCTTGGCCAGGTAGAGGTCCTGCACCTCGCGGGCGGCGTCGCCGTACCCCATCCGGGTGGCCAGCTGGTTGTAGAAGTTCTGCTGCCGGCTGCCCATGCCGCCGACGTACAGGGCGGTGTACCAGCGGACCAGTTCGGCGCAGGAGTCGACATCGTCGCCGACCACGACCGGCACGGAGGGCACCACGTCGAACCCGGCGAGTTCCTTGCCGGCCCGGGCCCGACCGGCGGTGACCGAGGCCAGTTGCTCCTGGGCGAACTCCGGGGCGTAGAAGATGGCCAACCAGCCGTCGGCGATCTCACCGGCCAGTTCCAGGTTCTTCGGGCCGACCGCGGCCAGGTAGATCGGGATGTGCTCGCGCGGCGGGTGGAAGCCCAGCCGCAGCGCCTTGCCGGGGCCGTCGGGCAGCGGCAGGGTGTAGAACTGGCCGTCGTAGGCGACCTCCTTGCGGGCCACCGCCAGCTTGACGATGTCGACGTACTCCCGGGTCCGGGCCAGAGGCTTGGCGAAGCGTACGCCGTGCCAGCCCTCGGAGACCTGCGGACCGGAGACCCCCAGGCCGAGCCGGAACCGGCCGCCGGAGAGCGCGTCGATGGTGGCGGCCGTCATCGCGGTCATCGCCGGGGTCCGGGCGGGGATCTGCATCACGGCGCTGCCGATGTCGATCCGCTCGGTCTGCCCGGCCATCCAGGCGAGCATGCTGGGCGAGTCGGAGCCGTACGCCTCGGCCGCCCACACCACCGAGTAACCGAGCCGGTCCGCCTCCTGAGCCAGGGCCAGATGATCAGCCGGTGTGCTCCACGCTGTCTGGTATCCGAGGCTTAGCCCGAGTCGCACAGAGTCCTCCCCTATCCGCAGTCGCATCAGGTTACGCAATCGCGGCGGTGGGGACGATCACCGGCTCACCCCGAATCGCCAGCAGACTCGACAGGAGCGAGGATATCCGTCTGGCCCGGTTCGAAATAAGGTTCAACCATGCAGCAGCGACCGCTCGGCCGAAGCGGGCTGGCGGTTTCCCGGCTCGCGCTCGGCACCATGACCTGGGGCCGGGACACCGACGCCGACGACGCGGCCGCCCAACTGAAGAGTTACCTCGACGCGGGTGGAAACCTGGTCGACACCGCCGACGTGTACGGCGACGGTGACGCCGAGTCGGTGATCGGCTCGCTGCTGGGCAGTCTGGTGCCGCGCGAGGAGTTGCTGATCGCCACCAAGGCCGGTCTGCGGCCCGGCGGCAGCCGGCGTCGGGACGGTTCCCGGGGGCACCTGCTGCGCACCCTGGACGCCTCGCTGCGTCGGCTGGGCACCGATCATGTCGACCTGTTCCAGGTGCACGGCTACGACCCGCAGACCCCCCTGGAGGAGACCCTGGCCGCGCTGGACCACGCGGTGGCCAGTGGCCGGGTCCGCTATGTCGGGGTGTCGAACTTCTCCGGCTGGCAGACCGCCCGGGCGGCGGCCTGGCAGGCGGCCTGGCCGGGGCGGGCCCCGGTGGTGGCCGCCCAGGTGGAGTACTCCCTGCTGGAGCGGGGGGTGGAACGGGAGGTGCTGCCGGCCTGTGAGGCCCTGGGGTTGGGGGTGCTGCCCTGGTCCCCGCTGGGTCGCGGGGTGCTGACCGGTAAGTACCGTCACGGCCGACCGGCGGACTCCCGGGCGGTGTCGCCGCATTTCGAACGGTTCGTCGCCACCTACCTGGAGCCGCGCTGTTCCAGCATCGTGGAGGCGGTGGCGACCGCCGCGACCGGCCTGGGGGTGTCCCCCCTGGAGGTGGCGCTGGCCTGGATCCGGGACCGGCCCGGGGTGACCGCCCCGATCCTCGGCGCCCGCACCTGCGGGCAGTTGCTCGGCGCCCTTCAGGTGGAGCGGATGACCCTGCCCGAGGAGATCACCACGGCGTTGGACGACGTCTCGGCGCTGGAGGTCGGCTACCCCGAACGGGACGGCTGATCCGGGTACCTTTCGCGCCAGGTCAGCGGCAAGGTGGCGCCGGAGGGGTCGGGCTGGGCAGCATAGGGTCCATGGACTACGAATACGCGCCGCTGCGGCTGCCGCCGAACGTCGACCGGTTGACCGCCGCGGCGCAGTTGGCCATCCAGGCGGAGTTCTCCGGCTGGGAACTGGCCCGGGTACGGCTGTACCGGGACGGCACCCGGCAGGTGGTGCTGCGTCGCCGTCGGGTCAACCAGCCGCAGCCGGGACTGTCGTACTGAGAGTGGTCGCCGACCCACCGGTTGATCATCCCCGGTGGCGGATCAGGGGCGCCACGGCCAGCAGGGCCAGGGTCGCCCAGGCCGGCACCCACAGCGGTCGCTGCTGGGCCAGGGTGCCGATCCCGCCACCGCAGGCGTAACCGGCGAGGGTCAGCAGGCCGAGCAGGAAGCCCTTTCTGGCTCTGCCGCGGCCCTGGGGCGGGCCGAGCAGCCAGCCGACGATCCGTTCACCGGTCTTCGCCACCGTGCCCGACTGGTAGGTGATGGTGGTGGCTATCCCGGCGGTGCGGACGAACAGGGTGGCCAGGGCACCCATCGCGAACCCGCCGACGGCGGCCAGCAGGGCCCGAAGCCGGGGGTTGTCCCGGCCGTACTCGAACACCACGTTGAGGGCCCCCCAGAGCGCTACCGTGGCCACCGCCAGGGCCAGGCCCCGGGAGACCGGGGTCCACCGACTCTGCACCGCGCGCAGCCGGGTGGTCAGGCCCGTCCCGACCACGAACGCCACCATCGAGGCCGCCGCCGTCGGCCAGGCCGGATGCCCACCGGCCGGTCCGACCCCCAGGAACAGGACATTGCTGGACTGGTTGCCCACGAAGGCCCCGTACCGCAGAAAGGCGAAGGCGTCCAGAGTTCCGGCGACCACCGTGCTCGCCCCCAGGACGAGGATCGGATGGCGGAACTCGCGGTAGACGTCCGCCGGATCGGCCCCGATCCGATTCCCCCCGACGGGCGGTTCGGCACTCGACATCGGTTCTCCACACCTGGCTGTCTGTTCGGGCGGTCCGGCAAGTCATGCGTCGTTACGACCGGTGCCGATGACTTCGCAACTTACCGAACCCGGGTCACCGAAAGGACGGATACCACCGGATGTCCCGGTATTCGAATTCGGCCCACCGACAGCAGTGGATCGGAGTTTTCCTCGCGATTTCCCGTCCGAATCTCCCGCCCGCCTGGTTAGCCTCCCCTTAACGGCTCACCGACGTCCAGACAGGCCCGGAGAACCGAATTCGGGGAGGCATTGACGGTGATTCCGATGCCCGAGACATCCGTGCAGCGTCCCAAGATGTCCACCGGCGGGTCACCGGCGACCAGCGACATTCAGCGGTACCTCGTACGGATGGTCGCTCTTGCGGACGCGCCCTGCGAACTCTGGTTCCTGGAACGGTTGCTGGCCCGCGCGGGTGTCGGCACCCGGCTGGCGCTGGAGACGGCCGTGGAGGAGCTGATCGCCCGGGGAACCCTCGTCGACGGCCCGACCGGGCTGCGGCTGGCCTCACCACGACTGCGCGAGGGGGTGCTGGCGGAGCTTCCGCTGTCGATGCAGCGAGGACTGCACGAGAGTGCCGCCGAGGTGCTGGCCGAGGCGGGCCACCCGGCCCCGGCCGCCCGCCAGTTGCTCCAGGCCATGCCGACCGTGGGCCAGGACGTCCGGACGTTGGCGGCCCGGCTGGCGACCGATCCGGCGGTCAGCCCCACCCTCTCGGCGGACCTGCTGCTGGCCTGCGGCGCACCCGGCACGGCCGATCACCAGCTGGACTGGCTGGTCGCCACGGCCGACAACCTCTTCCTCGCCGGACGGCTGCCCGAGGCCATGCTCCTGCTGCGCACCGAACTCGCCGTCGCTCGGTGCGCCGCACACCAGCGGGCCCTCCTGTTGGGCCGACTGGGCGCCTACCACGCCACCCAGCGCCCCTCACTGTCGATGAGCTACCTGGAGCGGGCCCTGGAAGAACACCTGAGCGGTGCCGAACGGAGCTGGACCCTGGCCATGCGGGCCTCGGTGGCCGCCCGGTTCGGCTACCCCGACAGTGGTGACCTGCTGGTCGAGGCGCAGCACGCGCACCGCAGGGCCCCGGCCCCCGAGGGCGGGATCCAGCTGGCCCTGGCGCAGGCGGCCCAGGCCACGGCCGGCGCCGACCTGCCCCGGGCCGCGCGGATCCTGCGGGAGGTCGACACAGGCGCACCGGGGGCCCGCAGCCAGTTGGTCTTCCTGCGGGTGGACCGGATCGCCAACCAACTCTCCCTCGGCCAGTTCACGGACGCGCGAAGCGCCCTGGAGGCGGTCAGCGACGAGATCGACACCCTGGGTGGGGTGGCCCGACCGCTGGTCACCGCCCTGGACTGTGTCGCCCGCCTGGCGGTGGGCGAGTTCGCCGAGGCCGCGGCGCGGGCCCGGTTGGCCCTGGAGGATCCGGTGGCCGAGGCGCTACCCGAGGAGGCCCGGGCCACCCTGCTCGGCACCGTGCTGGAGGAGCTGCTGCGTCGCGACGAGGTCTCCATGGCCCGGGCCCTGCTGGCACCGGAGAAACCCGCGTTGGACTGGCCGGACGGCTTGCAGTGGTTTCGTCTGGGGGCCGCCGCGGCCGCCGATCCGGAGCCCGAACGGCACGCCCCGCTGCTGCGGGCGATGCTGCGGATGTCGCACCGGGCGGCGGCTCCCCTGCTGCTGGTGCCCCACCACGGTCCGCGACTGGTCCGCACCGCCCTGCTGCTCGGCGACCGCCGACACGCCCAGATCCTCGCCAGCCACCTCAAGCGGGTCGCCGGCACGGTGAACAACCGGCTGTGGCAGGGCATCGCCCACCAGGCCGACGGGATCATCAGCGGCGACCCGGCGGCACTGGCCACCGCGGTGGCCCGGCTGCGGACCACCGCGGCCCGTCCGGCGCTGGCCGACGCGATGTTCGACCTGGGGCGCTCGCCGCACCTACCGCGGCGCGAGGCGGTAGACGTACTCGACGAGTGCGCCGCCCTCTACACGCGCCTCGGCGCCACCGGCGACCACGATCGGGCCCGGCAGCTGCGCCGCCACCTCGCCACCGGTACCCGCGACCGGTCCCCGGCCCGGCCGGACGGGGTCCAGGCCCTCACCCCCGCAGAGGCGCGGGTGGCCGAGCTGCTCGCCGGGGGTGCTACCAAACAGCAGGCCGCCGCCGAGCTGTTCGTCTCGTTCCACACCGTGGACACCCAACTGCGGGCGATCTACGCCAAGCTCGGCATCCGTACCCGGGTGCAGTTGGCCCGCCTCTGGGACGCCCATCGACCCTCCTGAACCCAGGGCCCGGCCGGCAAGGCGGACGCCACGACCCGCTGGCAGGTCGTGGCGTCCGTAGCCGCTGGTCAGTGCCGCTGCACGGCGTTCTTCACCTTGGGCAGGACCTCGATGACCTGCCGCTGCATGTTCAGGGTGTCCGCGACCACCTGTGGCGGTACGTTCGCCAGCCACTGTGCCAGCGACATGTCCTCGAACTTCGCGGTCCGGAACAGTTCCAGGTACACGAACGGCTCGTCGCCGAGGTTCTCGATGTAGTGGCCCAGCGAGACCGGCACGTAGCCGACGTCACCGCGTTGCAGGTTGAAGGTCCGGGCCGTGGAGCCGCCGCTGAACACCCCCATCCGGCCCTGACCGGAGATGACGTACTGCATCTCGGCGCCGTTGGGGTGCCAGTGCAGCTCCCGCATCGCCCCCGGCTCCAACTCCACCATCGCCACCGTGGTGGTGGTCGCGGCGGCGAAGTTGGTCGAGTCGGCGATGCGTACGCTGCCGCCCTCGAACCGCTCCGGGGTCTGCGACAGGAAGGCGTGCTTGAAGGTACGCGGAACATCGCCGGTGGGGCTGAAGACCCGCTGTTCGGCCAGGGGCGGCGGCACCTGCCCGTGGAACATGTACTTCTCGCGTTCCGGCAGGTTGCGCATCTGTTCCTCGGTCCAGCCGAAGTTCTTCGCGATAACCGACCTGGGCACGTGCGCGAGGAAGTCGGTCAACTGGAAGGTGGCGTCCTCGGAGTAGCACCCGTCGTCGAAGACCAGGAGGAACTCCATGCCCTCCTCGAAGGCCTGGATGTAGTGCGGGATACCCGCCGGGAAGTACCAGAGGTCGCCCTCCTTGACGTCTTCGAGGAAGTTGCGTCCCTCCTGGTCCACCGCCCCGATCCGGCCGCTGCCCTTGAGCACGATCGACCACTCGGACTGGATGTGCCAGTGCAGTTCCCGGTACGCCCCCGGGTCCAGCTTCATGTCGATGATCGCCAGGTCGTGCGCGATCGGCAGGAGCCGGTCGGTGATCTCCCGGGTCCAGCCGCCGCTCTCCCGGCGGGTGTGGGCCAGCGAGAAGGGAAACACCATGTTGGGCAGCAGGCCGTCGTCGGTCGACGGCGGAGTGACCAGGTCGGGGTGGGTGTCGTCGATCGCCGGGTTACGCGGAAGGGTGCCCACCAGCGACCCGCCGCCGTTGGATCCCATGCCGAACTCATCGGACTTGCGCATCGCGAACAACCTCTCGTTGAGGGGCCGCCATGGTGGCGTCCCGGGACGGAAGAAAGAGCGCGCGGACACGTCCACCCTGGAGCGCGACTGCGAGCGGGATCGCGGCACAGAGGAACGCGAGTGCCGTGATGCTCCAGATCGGCGCGTCGATGGCGACTCCGGCGGCGGCCAGAGCGGCGAACGAGTAGAGCTTGACGCGCAATCTGGCCATGGAGACCAGATCCATGACGGACCTCCTCAGGAGTCGCGGGAAAGGCGCCGACAAAGAAGTGGCCGTCCATGGTGCGACGGCACGGCTGGGTGCCTACCTGTGATCCTGGCCAGCAATCGGCGTACGCGGAATCACGCGATCGCGCCATTCGGCGGAATCCGTCGGAGCGACGAAAGGACGGAAGAATGCGGCGTTTACCGGATCAGGCGTCCGGGTAGAGTGCGCGATGTCCAATCGTCAAGGCAGAACCGGACCAGCAGGGCGAGGGTCCCCACAACAGTGGAACACGACCCAACTCGACTTTCGGTATCCATTGTTCGCCCTGATGTTGGGAACCGGCTTGGCGGGAGTCGTCGACGCTTTCTCGTTCCTGCGGTACAAGGTGTTCGTCGGAATCCAGACCGGAAACGTGGCCTTCATCGGTATGGGCCTGGCCGGACATCTCCCGGCGTGGCCGTCCGCCCTGGCGTCGATCATCGCGTTCGGTCTGGGTGGTCTGCTCGGCGCCGGGCTGCGCCGCTTCCCCACGGTGGGCCCGTTGCGGCCACCGGGCTGGGAACTACTCGCGATGCTGGCCCTGCTGGTGCTGTGGGGGCTGGTGGATCAGTCCCGCGACTCGGGTCGGGACTCGTTGACCGAGCGCACCGTGCTGACCGCCCTGTGCGCCTTCCCGGTCGGCATCCTCGGCGGGCTGGTCACCCGTACCTTCGGGGTGCAGACCGCGACCTCCTTCCAGACCGGCACGGTGCTGCGGACCACCCGAGGGCTGGCCGACTGGATCTTCGAGCGCGGCGACACCAGCAGCGCCCGACGGATCGCCGGGCTGGGACTGCTCTGCCTGGCCAGCTACGCCATCGGCGGGTACGTCGGGGCGGCCAGCGAACAACGGCCGATGGTCACCTACGCGATCACCTGGGCGGTGATCGTGGTGATGCTGCTGCTGGCCCTGTTGAAGCGACCCCAGCACACCCCGTGACCCGGGTCGGCCCGGTCGCCGGGCCGCCACCGTCCGGCGACGGCAGCAGCCCGGCGGTGACGGACGTCAGTGCGCGTGCTCGGCCTCGTCGTCGAGGAAGGGGTGCTCGTCGAGCCGCCCGACCAGCCGGTCACCGGTGGCCGGCTGGAAGGGGCCGACCGCATCGTCGTCGTCGAAGGACTCCAGGTCGACCGGGGTGCCGACCTCGCTGACCATGACGACCCCGTCGAGCGGCTCCAACTCGGGCACGTCCAGCGCGGACAGTGAACCGTCGCCGCTCTGCAGCAGCTCCAGCACCGCCTCGCCGACTCCCTCCACCGGGGGCACCTCCTCCTCGGCCGGGATGCCCTCCCGCCGGGCCGCCTCGGCGATCCGGATCAGCGCGGAGACGCTCGGCACCCGGTAGTCGCGCCGCTGGCGTACCGAGATCACCTGGGGGTGCGGGTCGGTCGCCTCCACCCCGTCGGCCGCGCCGAGGCGCTGGTCGACCTCGTCGGGGTCGATCGACTCGACATCCCACGGGGTGACCTCACCGAAGGCGTCCATGAGCTGCTCGTCGTAGGCGAAGGACGCGTTGTTCAGTGCGACGTACGCCCGCCAGACGTCGTCGTCGTCGATCCGGCCCTGCGCGGCGCGGACGGCGGCCAGGTGGTGGCGGGCCGCTTCGATCACGCGCTCGAGAGCGGCATCCAGCTCACCGTGCTGGTCGGTCATAGGAGGCGTCCCTTTCAGGAAGTTTCGTCAGCTGCCGGGCCCGAACCGGGCACGGCATCAGCAGGTACGCAGGAACCGGTCGAGAACCCGCACGCCGAACTGTAGTCCGTCCACCGGAACCCGCTCGTCGATGCCATGGAACAACGCCGAGAAGTTCAGATCGGCCGGCAGCCGCAGCGGTGCGAAACCGAAGCAGCGGATGCCCAGGTGGGAGAACGCCTTGGCGTCGGTGCCGCCGGAGAGCATGTACGGCACCGGGTGGGCCCCCGCGTCCTCGGCCCGCAGCGCGGCGGACATGGCCTCGACCAGGTCACCGTCGAAGGTGGTCTCCAGGGCGGGCTGCCGCTGGATGTACTCGATCGCGATGTCCGGGCCGATCAGCTCCCGCAGCTGCTGCTCCAGCAGCTCGGACTGGCCGGGCAGGCTGCGGCAGTCGATGGTGGCGCTGGCGCTGCCGGGGATGACGTTCTCCTTGTAGCCGGCGGCCAACCGGGTGGGGTTGGCCGTGTTGCGGATGGTGGCCCCGATGATGTTGGCGATCGGGCCCAGCTTGGCGATCGCCGTCTCCGGGTCCTCCGGGTCCAGCTCGATGTCGAGCAGCTCGGAGACCTCCTCCAGGAAGGCCCGGACGGTGTCGGTGACGACCACCGGGAAGCGGTGCCGCCCGATCCGGGCCACCGCCTCGGCCAGCGCGGTCACCGCGTTGTCGTCGTGCACCATCGAGCCGTGCCCGGGTCGGCCCTTGGCGTGCAGGCGCAGCCAGTCGATGCCCTTCTCCGCGGTCTCGATCAGGTAGAGCCGCCGGGACTCGTCCACGGTGTACGAGAATCCGCCGACCTCGCCGACGGCCTCGGTGCAGCCGTCGAACAGCTCCCGGTGCCGGGTGGTCAGGAAGTGCGCGCCGTAGTCGCTGCCCGCCTCCTCGTCGGCGGTGTACGCCAGCACGATGTCGCGCGGCGGACGGACCCCGGTGCGCTGCCAGTGGCGCACCACCGCCAGGACCATCGCGTCGAAGTCCTTCATGTCGATGGCCCCCCGACCCCACAGGTAGCCGTCGCGCAGCTCACCGGAGAAGGGGTGCACCGACCACTCGTGCGGGTCGGCCGGTACGACGTCCAGGTGGCCGTGCACCAGCAGGGCTCCCCGGCTCGGGTCGGTGCCGGGGATCCGGGCGATCACGTTGGCCCGGCCCGGGGCGGACTCGTGCAGCACCGGGTCGATGCCGACCTCGGCCAGCTTCTCGGCGACGTACTCGGCGGCGAGGCGCTCCCCGACGCTGGTGGCGTTGTCGCCCGTGTTCGTGGTGTCGATGCGCAGCAGATCCCGGCAGAGGTCGACGACCTCGTCGGTCGGCGCGGGAAGGGCGGGGCGGGCGTCACTCGTCATCGCCTCTTCATACCAGCCCGCAGGTCAGGCGCGGGCGGCACCGGTCCAGCCGACGCCGTGGTGAGACGGTTTCGACGACGACCGGTGCGGGTACTGCCCCGCGCCGAGGTTGCCATATCATCGGCCCTCCACCGCCCGCCGAGGAGGGACCGTGTCCGTCCACCTGCCGCCGCTACCGCCCACCCCCGGCGACGGCTACCAGCCCCCGGGGCGCAGCATCGCCGCCACCATCGCCGAGGAGCACCGGCAGTTGCTGGCGCTGTCCCGGCGGCTGGTCGAGCCGGGCCCGGATCCCGCGCACGGGCGGGAGATCCTGGTCGCCGCCCTGTCCCGGCACCTGTCGGCGGAGGAGCAGTACCTGCTGCCCGCCGTCCGCCACGCCATCGAGGACGCCGACGAGCCGGTAGCCGAGGTGTTGGCCGGCAACGCCGCGCTGCTCATGGCGTTGCGCGGGCTGACCGAGGACCGGCTGGCGATGGTCGCCCAACTGGTCGAGACGCACGTGTCGGCGGTCGACGCGCTGGTGCAGCGGCTGTGTCAGGCCGCCACCGAGGAGGAACTGGTCCGGCTCGGCAACCGGCTGGAGATCGCCGAGGAGGCCGCGCCGACCCGCCCGCACCCGAGGGCGCCGCACACCCCGCCGTGGAACCGGATCGTCGAGCCGGCGGTGGCCCTGGTCGACAAGTTCCGGGACGCGGTGACCGGCCGACACACACAGCTCAGCGAGTTGGAGGAGCGGCCCGGGCGCTGAGTGAGCATGTTCATGGCCGTTGATACCTCCAGGCACTACCGCCAACTGCTCCGTGGCCCTACCGTCACGCTATGAACCTGGAGTTGCGCCACCTGCGGGTGGTCTGCGCCATCGCGGAGACCGGGAGCGTGACCAAGGCGGCCTCGACGCTGGGCTTGGCTCAGCCGGCACTCACCGCCCAGCTCCAGCGCATCGAGCGGACCTTGGGCGGGCCGCTGTTCGAACGGGATCGTCGGGGGGCACGGCCCACCGCCCTCGGCGAGTTGGTGTTGGCCCGGGCCCGGGTGCTGCTCCCGGCGATGAAGGGTCTTCAGGACGAGGCGGCCCGGTTGGCCGGCGCGGGGGACGCCCCACGCCGTTACCGGTTCGGCGGGGTGAACAGCCCGATCCTGGGTCGGCTGGTGCACCGGCTCGCCGCCGAGCAGCCGCAGGCCCAGATCACCACGTACGCCTCCTGGTCGGTCGACGAGTTGGCCCAGCTGGTCGCCGGTGGGCGGTTGGACTTCGCCCTGACCGGGGTGTGCGGCGACTCCACCCCCTCGGCGGACTACGGGCTGAGCTGGCGGGAGGTGGCGGTCGACCCGATCATGGTGCTGCTGCCGGAGACCCATCCGCTGGCCCGGCGCGACGAGGTGGCGCTGGCCGACCTGTGCCACGAGCAGTGGGTGGCCGCCCCGGGGGACGGCTGTTTCGGCGACTGCTTCGCCGCCGCCTGCGCGCGGGCGGGCTTCACCCCCCGCAAGGTGTACGAGACCGACGTCCGCGGCTGCATTGATCTGGTGGACGCCGGTGAGGCGGTGGCCCTGTGCCAGGCCACCTTCCGGCCGGTGGCCGGGCTGGTGACCCGGCGGTTGGCCGGTAGCCCCCTGCGGTGGCGGCTGATGCTGGGCTGGCATCCGGAGTCGCCGGCCGCCCGGATGGCCGATCTGGTGTTGGAGACGGCGCTGACCTCGTACACCGACTCCCTGGCCCCACACCCGGCGTACCTGGCCTGGTTGTTGCGCAACCCGACGTTCGGGTTGCGGGCGACGGCGCCGGTGGTGGTGGATCCCGGGGTGCGAACGGCCTGAGGGCGGGTAAAGGGCGGCCATGACCGACCTCTACCCCGCCGCCGACGACCGCGAGGTCCTGCGCGAGGCGGCCGCGCGGCACACCGCCGCCGTCCGGGACGTGGAAGCCTTCCTCCGCCGGCTGCCGGAGCTTCCGGACCCGGCCGACCTGACCGAGTACGCCGACCTGCTCACCCGGGAGGAGCAGACCCGGGCCGATCGGCTGGCCGCCGCGGAGGCGGCCGGTCTGACCATCGCCAGTCTGGGCACGGAGTAGCGCCAGCGCCGCCGTCGGGACCCCGACGGCGGCGCTGGCGCGTAGCCCTACCGCTCGACCAGGACGTCGTGTCCGAGGTCGAGCAGGGAGTGCCGCCACTGGTCGTCGGCGTTGCCCCGGCTGGGCCGGGCCGCGGTCAGTTCCCGGATGCGCTCCACGGCCTCCCGCATCACCTCGATGTCCTCCGGGGTCAGGTCGACCTTGCGCTTGCGCAGCACGGCGAGGATTTGCCGCCCCGGTTCGGGCAGGTCCAGATCCGGGCCGGGGCCGAACGCCTCCTCACCGGAACCACGGGTCAGCAGCCACTGCCGTAGCTGTTCGGACGGCACGTTGACCTCGGCGTGGAAGTCGTCCCAGAGCACTTCCACCTCGGGTTCGAGTCGCTGTTCGCGTACCATCAGCCCTCCTCTGCCGGCGGCGACCCGGATGATTCCGGGTCGCCCTCGTCGATCGGCCCACCCGGTCCCTCCGCCGGCACCTGCACCCGGGCGGGGTTGGCCGTCGGCGGGGCGACGATCGGGTCGGCGCGGTCCTCGTCGCGGTTCTCCTCCGGTTCGGTCATCTGTACCCTCCCGGTCCGGGGACATTCCGATCAGCGGGGATGGGTGGTGGAGGCGGCCGTGTAGCCGCGCTCCCCGGCCGCCACCTCGAAGTCGAGGTGGCCGTCGCGGACGTCCACGATCACCCGCTGCCCCGGGGACACCTGCTGTTCCAGCAGCATCCGGGACAGTTGGTTGTCCACCTCCCGCTGGATGATCCGGCGCAGCGGTCGGGCCCCGAACTCCGGCTGGTAGCCGTGCTCGGCGAGCCAGTCGACCCCGGCGGTGGTGAAGTCCACCTCGATGTCCTGGGCGTGCAGCCGACGGCGGGTCTCCTCCAGCATCAGGCCGGTGATCTGCCGCAACTGCTCGGCCTCCAACCGGCGGAAGATGATCACCTCGTCGATGCGGTTGAGGAACTCCGGGCGGAAGTTCTCCTGCAGGCGGCGCATCAGCCGCTCCCGCAGTTCGTCGTTCTCCTGCCTCTCGCCCGGGCCACCGGCACCGAAGCCGACCGCCCGCTGAGTGCCGGTGATCAACTCGGAGCCGAGATTGCTGGTCATGATCAGGACGGTGTTCTTGAAGTTGACCGTCCGGCCCTGGCTGTCGGTCAGCCGACCGTCGTCGAGTACCTGCAACAGGATGTTGAAGACGTCCGGGTGCGCCTTCTCGATCTCGTCGAGCAGCACGACCGCGTACGGTCGGCGGCGTACCGCCTCGGTGAGCTGGCCCGCCTCCTCGTACCCGACGTAGCCGGGTGGGGCGCCGACCAGCCGACTGACCGTGTGCCGTTCCTGGAACTCGCTCATGTCCACCCGGACCATCCGGTCCGCCTCGCCGAACAACGCCTCCGCCAACGCCCGGGCCAGCTCGGTCTTGCCCACCCCGGTGGGGCCCAGGAACAGGAAGCTGCCCATCGGACGGTTCGGGTCGGCCAACCCGGTACGCGACCTGCGTACCGCCTCGGCCACCGCGTTGACCGCGTCGTCCTGGCCGACGACCCGCTCGTGCAGGTGCCCCTCCAGGCGCAGCAGCCGGTCGCGTTCCTCCTCGGTGAGCTGGCTGACCGGGATGCCGGTGGCCCGGGAGACCACCTCGGCGATCTCCTCCGACCCCACCTCGGGCACCTGGTTGGCGCCGCCGTCCTCGCCGCGGGCCCGGCCTACCTGCTCCTCCAGTTCGGCGACCCGGTCACGCAGGGCGGAGGCGCGTTCGTACTGCTCGTCGGCGACCGCCTGCTCCTTGTCCCGGCGTACCTCTTCGAGTTGCTGCTCCAGGTCACGCACGTCGGCGGCCGGGGTCCGGGTACGCAGCCGGACCCGGGCGCCGGCCTGGTCGATCAGGTCGATGGCCTTGTCCGGCAGGTAGCGGTCGGTGATGTAGCGGTCGGACAGTTCGGCGGCGGCGGCCAGGGCCTCGTCGGTGAACCGCACCTGATGGTGTGCCTCGTAGCGGTCCCGCAGGCCGCGCAGGATGGCCACGGTGTCCTCGACGCTGGGCTCGGGCACGAACACCGGCTGGAACCGGCGGGCCAGGGCGGCGTCCTTCTCGATGGTGCGCCGGTGCTCGTCCAGGGTGGTGGCGCCGATCACCCGCAGCTCGCCGCGGGCCAGGGCCGGTTTGAGCATGTTCGAGGCGTCCATGCCGCCCTCGCTGCCGGCACCGCCCGCACCGACCAGGGTGTGGATCTCGTCCAGGAAGATGATCAGCTCATCCCGGTGGGCCCGGATCTCGTCGATCACCTTCTTCAGCCGTTCCTCGAAGTCGCCCCGGTAGCGGGTACCGGCCACCAGACCGGCCAGGTCCAGTTGGATCACCCGCTTGCCGAGCAGGGTCTGCGGCACGTCACCGTCGCAGATCCGCTCGGCCAGGCCCTCCACGATCGCGGTCTTGCCGACCCCGGCCTCGCCGATGAGCACGGGGTTGTTCTTGGTCCGCCGGGACAGGATCTCCACCGCCTGCTCGATCTCGGCGGTACGTCCGATGACCGGGTCGATCTGGTCGTTGCGCGCCAGCTCGGTGAGATCCTGGCCGTACTGGTCCAGGGTGGGGGTGCCGCGATCCGGGCGGGGACTGGTCATCGGCCCCCGCTCGGCGTTGGCGGCCTGCAACGACTCCGGCTGGATCCGCCCGGCGGCGAGCATCCGACCGGCCGGCGACTCCGGGTTCAGCGGCAAGGCCATCAGGATGTGCTCGGGACCGATGTAGTTGGCGCCCATCGCCCGGGACAGCTGATGGGCGTCCAGCAGGGCCCGCTTGGCCGCCGGGGTCAACGACAGGTTCGGTGGCAGTTCACCCCGCGGGGCACTGTCGCCCCGCCCACCCAACGCGTTGATCAGGGTGTCCGGATCGGCCCCGGCGCGACGCACCAGATCCTGGAGGGGTTCCCGTTGCAGGGCGGCCCACAGCAGGTGGTCGGTGTCCAGGTCGCTGCTCTTCCGCTGCGCCGCCCGCCGGGCGGCGTCGGCGAGCATCTCCCGAGCGTCCGCGGTCATCAGTCGGGTGATGTCGACCCGGTGGGCGGACCGACGCCCACCCTCACCCCGACCGAAGTACCGGGCCAGGAACTCGTCCCACGGGTCCGAACCGAAGTCGCCGGGTCCAATCATGTCTTCCTCCGCGGTCGGGCGCGAGACGGGTCGGCACGGGCTACCCGGCCCCCGGCCGGACAAACGCCACGCTGACGGCGTGATCGACTCGGTTTCGGCGCGGTGGCGGTGTCCGCCGCAGCAGGATGCCGCCGTTTCACCGAAACGGCGGGCGCGGGGACGGCCGCCCGGCGCGGCGGTCACGACGCGCCCCCGGCCGGGTGGCATGGTGGGCCGATGAACGCGACTCCGCTGCTCATCGTGGACGCCGCCAACGTGGTCGGATCCCGGCCGGACGGCTGGTGGCGGGACCGGGCCGGGGCGACCGCCCGACTGCGGGACACCCTGGTGCCGCTGAGTGGGCAGGGGGTGCCGCCGGATCTGCCCCCGCCGGTGGAGGTGGTGCTGGTGGTGGAGGGTGCGGCCCGGAAGGTACCCGGGGTCGAGGGGGTGCGGGTGGTCTCCGCCGCCGGTTCCGGGGACGACGCCGTGGTCGAGCTGGTCGCCGATGCGAGCGACCGGCGACGCCTGGTGGTCACCGCCGACCGGGCGTTGCGGGACCGGGTCACCGTGCTCGGCGCCGAGGTGTACGGCCCCCGGTGGCTGCGCCCCTGATCCGGCCCGCACGCCGCTGCGACCAGGTTTTGATCACGGTTGGTGATCTCGCGACCCCGGGTCTCACGAATCGGACTCACGTCCCCTGCGGTCGACAACCGGTCAGCGGGGCGGCAACACTGACAGGGCGGATGTCCGTTCCGCAACCGGCATAGGCTCTAATGGAGTCCTCCCCGCCCCCAGGAGGTTCCCGCGTGGCGAGCGTCGCCGAGCTCAAGGCAGCCATCGAGATAGCGCTCCAACAGATCGGTGACGGCCAGAGCGCCGTCCAGGCCGCCGGCGAGAAACTGGCCGAGGCGCAGCAGACCCTCGCCGGTGCCCTGGAGGGCAGCGGACACACCACCGTCGAGGCGGCGCAGGCGTCGCTGACCCAGGCCAGTCAGGAGCTTGAGGAGTGCCTCGCCGCGACGCTCGTCGCGGTCGAGCAGGCCCAGCAGTACGTCGCGACACTCTAGGGGCCGGGCGTGTCCATCGTCGAGGATGTCGGCGCACAGGTCCGGGCCGCCGCCGAGGAACTGCCGTTGGGTCTGCTCGCGCAGGCCCTGGAGAAGTTCGGGCTGGCCACCGAGCGGTTGCGCTGGGTACGGCAGGAGTCGGCCAGCCCGATGGGGGTGCCGGAGTTGTCCGCCGCCGTCGAGCACGCCGAGACCGCCGGATATGCGCTGCGGGTGGCCCAGGAGCAGTTGACCGAGTACCTGGCCGCGATCGGGCTGGCCCCCGACGGCGCCGCACCACCGCCGGTCGCACCCCAGCGTCGGCCCGCCCACGACGCTCCCCCGGCCACCGAACCGGTGGCCGAGGACGCCCCGGAGGCGGCCGGTGAGGTGCGGCTGCGCCGCTGGTGGGCGGTGCGGGTGGCGGAATTGACCGGCGGGGGCGAGGGGTCGGCCGAGCAGCCCGACGAGCGGATCACCGACTCCCGGGAGCTGCTGCGCCGGGTGGTCCACGGCGTACGCGCCGGTGACCGGGACCGACTGCACCGGGAACTGCGCGGGGCCCACGCCGACGTCGGCCTGGGGCTGGCCGCGGTGGCACCCCCACTGCTGCGCGACCTGGCCGGACAACTGCTCGGCCACCCGCCCCGGGGCGACGATCTGTCCCGGCTGCACCGCGAGTTGGACGGCCGGGTGCGGGACCTGCTGCCCGGTCTACCCGCCCCGGTGCTGGACACCATGCTGACCCGGGTCTGCCGGATGCCACCGCCGCGGCGCGGCGAGGGTGAGCAGCCACACGCGGCCGATCCGGCGGTCACCGCCGGCGTACTCACCGGGGTCCTGCTCGACCGGCTCGGCCGCGACCTGCCGGAGAGTACCGGCACCCCGGGTGAGGCGACCGGAGCCGCCGAGGCCCGCCCGCCCCGGCGCGAGCCGCCGCCCGGCCCGCCGAGACGGCCCACCGCCGAGCAGGGGACGAGCGGCCGGCCCGGGAACGGGATCGATGGCTGATCGGCGCAACCAGCTGGTCGTCCGGGTCCGGGAGATGCTCGCCGACGCCCTCGGCTCCGCCCGGAACAGGTCGGACGCCGCACAGACCGCCCTGGCCACCGCCCGGGACCGGGCGGTACGGGTGCGGCGGGCCGCGCTCGGCGTACCCGAGCGGGTGGGGGCCGAACGCGACAGGCGCCTCGCCGAGATCGACGCCCAGCACACCGCGCGGCTGGCGGCCCTGGCCCGGCAGGCGGCGGAGGCCGCGGCCCGGGAGGCGCCCGGGGCGGGTTCGATGCCGTGGGAACGATGGCAGCCCACCCCGGCCGATCGGGCCGAACCACCGGGCGGAACCCGCATCGGTACGGTGCAGCTACCGGATGTCGAGCCGGTGCCGGCGCTGGTGGCCCTGCTCGACGCCGGCCATGTGGCACTCGACGGAGACCCCGAGGGCTGCGCCGCCGTGGTGTCCGCCCTGCTGCTGCGCAGCCTGGGCCGGGCAGTGCCGGGGGGTGTGCGGGTGGTCGGCTACGACCCCGATCACCTGGGCGGCGGACTGGCCGGCTTCGCCCCCCTGGGCACCGCCGGGCTGCTCACCTTCGTCGGGCCGGGTGGGCTGGGTCGGCTGCTGGACGACCTCGTGGAGCAGATCCGCCGGATCAACGAGACCGTGCTCGCCGGTGAACACGCCACCCTGCGCGAGTTGGCCGCCGCCGCCGGTCGCCGACCCGAGCCGTGGCGGGTGGCGGTGCTGCTCGGCGGGGAGGAGTTGTCCCGCCACGAACGCGGCCAACTCGACCGGGTGGTCCGGGCCGGCGCGGCCTGCGGGGTGCACCTGATCGTGCAGGGTGTGCCGCTGCCGGCGGATCCGACCGTCACCCGGGTACGGGTCACCGGTGCCCAGGCCCGGGTCGACACCCTGCCGGTGCACCTGGACCCGTCCCCGCCGGCCGCCCTGGTCACCGAGACCTGCCGCCAGATCGCCTCGGTGGTGAGCGCCGGTCCCGCCCCCACCCCCTTCACCGATCTGCTGCCCGCCCCGGAGCAGATGTGGCGGGAGGACTCGGCGACCGGGCTGACCGCCCCGATCGGCGAGGGGCCGCACGGCCGCCCGGTGCTGGTGAGCCTCGGCGACTATCCGCCGCACGCGCTGATCGGCGGGCCCTCCGGCACCGGCAAGACCAACCTGATCTTCGCCTGGATCGGGGCCCTGGCCGCCCGCTACTCCCCCGCCGAGCTTGAGTTCTACCTGCTCGACTTCAAGGAGGGGGTGTCCTTCGCCCGATTCGCCCAAGGGCGACGGGACCCCAGCTGGCTGCCGCACATGCGGCTGGTCGGCATCAATGTCAACACCGACCGGGAGTTCGGCCTGGCGCTGCTGCGCTTCCTCGCCGAGGAGCTGCGCCGCCGGGCCGACGCGGCGAAGAAGCACGAGGTCACCAAGCTGGCCGAGCTGCGGGCGGTGGACCCCACCGGACACTGGCCCCGGATCGTGGCCGTGGTGGACGAGTTCCAGATGCTGCTGGCCGGACGCGACGCGGTGGCCCGGGAGGCGGCCGACCTGCTGGAGGACCTGGCCCGGCGGGGCCGCTCCCAGGGCATCCACCTGGTGCTGGCCTCCCAGGACGTACGCGGCATCGAGGCGTTGTGGGGGCGCCCGGCGCTGGTGGCCCAGTTCACCCTGCGGATCGCCCTGCCCAAGGCCCTGCGGATCCTGGCCGAACGCAACGACGCCGCCCAGTCGCTACCGAAGTTCCACGCGGTGGTCAACGCCGAGTCGGGCCTGCCCGAAGGCAACGAGGTGGCCCGGATCCCGTCGGCCAGTGACTGGGAGACCTGGAGCGAGCTTCAGCACCGGCTGTGGCGGATGCGTCCGGCCGAGGCGGCACCGGCGCGGCTGTTCGACGGCGACGCGATCCCCCGGTTGGCCGACGCGCCGGACTTCCGGGCGTTGACCGCCCCGGAGATCGGCACCCCCCGCGGCCCGGTGGCCCTGCTCGGCGAGATCATCGACGTACAGGCCCGGTCGGCCGCGCTGCGGCTGCCGCGTGCGCCGGGGCGGAACCTGGCGGTGCTCGGCACCCGGGTCGACGAGGCCTGCGCGGTGCTGGACGCCGCCGCCCGGTCCCTGGCCCGCCAGCACCGTCCGGGTACGGCCAGATTCTCCATCGCCTGCCTGGACCCGGACGCCGACCCGGCGGCGCGTGCCCTGTACGAGGAACTGGCCGACGACGCCGCCTGGTACGACGAGGAGAGCGTGGCCGAGCTGCTGGCCGAGACCGCCGAGGGTCTGGGTGCCCCCGGGGCCAGCCAGGCACCCCACTATCTGCTGCTGTTCGCCGTCGACGCGGCGGCCGGGGCCCTGGCCACCCGGATCGGCAAGGCCACCGGGGGCGCCCACCTGCGCCGGATCCTGCACGACGGCCCGGAACGTCGCACCCATGTGCTGGCCTGGTGGCGGGGGATCGCCCGGATGCGCGCCGACCTGGGCGGACCGAGCGCCCGTACCGACCAGATCGGGGCCTGGGTAGCGCTGGACACCCACGGCGGGGAGCTGGGTTCGCTCTACCCCGGCACGGGCCCGGACTGGTATCCCCGGCCGTGGCGGGGCTTGTTCTTCGACCGGGCGGTACACCGCACCGGGCAGACCATCATCCCCTACGGACCGGCCCGATGAACGAACCGGTGACCAGCCAGACGTACGCGGCGGCGCTGCGCCGCCTGGCCGAACTGACCGCCCGGGTGCGGGAGCAACAGGCCGAGGCGCACACCTGGTACGAGCAGCAGTGCGCGGCGGCCGACCGGGCGGTGGCCGAGTCCGCCGAGGAGGTCAACCGGGCCGAGCGGGAACTGGTGGCCGCCCGGGAGACCCAGGAGCGGGTCGACGCCGAGGTCGCCGTGCTGTGGCAGGAGCTCAATGCCCGGCTGGGCGGCGGCGGACGCCGCGCGGGCGCGCCACCGACACCGAGAGCCGATGCCACCGGCGATCCCCTGCCGCTGTTGGAGGGGGTACGCGACCTGCTGCGGCGTACCCGGCAGCGGGCCGAACTGTCGGGCAAGGTCAACCCGCTGATGCTGCTGTGCGGCCTGGGCGGTGCCGTGCTGGCGTACGCCCTGGGGGTCGGGGCCCGGGCCCTGGGTGCCCGCAGCGAAGGTGAACTCGCCGTCGGACTGCCCGTGCTGGCTCTGGTGATCACCCTCCTCGGCCCGGTGCTGGGCCTGCTCCCGGCCCGCCTGATCGCCGACCGCCAACACGCCGTCCTGACCCCCCGCCCCGTCCTGCTGGTGGTGACCGCCGGCCTGACCACCACCCTCCTCCTCCTAACCACCCTCTAACCCCCCTCCCCCGCCCCCTTGTGCGCGCGTCGATCGCTCTCCCTTACGCGTCGATCTTGCACTTTTCGTCGCCGCAAAAGCCGCGAAGCGGGGCGAACCAGCGACCGAAAGTGCAAGATCGGCGCGCAGAGAGAGGGGTGCGGGAGGGAGAGAGAGAGGGGGTTAGGGGGTTAGGGGGTTAGGGGGTTAGGGGGTTAGGGGGTTAGGACTGCTTCTTGGAGGAGGCGGCGGGTCAGGGTCAGGCGGTCGGTGTCGGCGTCGAGGGCGGGGAGGTCGGCTACGCGGGTCACCTCGCCGGTGAGCAGGGCGCGGAGGGCGGGTTCGCAGTATGCGGGCAGGGTGATGGTGCGGTCGAACAGGCACAGGGTGACCTGGTCGCCGGTGACGGCCAACTGCCAGCGCAGGCCGGGGCGGACGGTGACGTGGGAGTCGACCGTCAACGTGGCCAGGGCGGCGGCCTGGGCCAGGGGACGGATCGGGGCAGGCCGGGACGCCGACCAGGCCCGCTGCCGCAGCCGGGCGGCCACCGCCGCCGGGTCGGCGTGCGACAACCAGTCGCGCAGCGCCTCGACGGTCTCGGTGAGTTCCGGCTCGATGGCCTCCGGGTCGGCCAGGTCGATGCCGAAGGGCAGGGTGGCCCGCAGCCGGGGGTCCTCGGTGGCCAGCGCCAGCAACTCCTCGACCAGGGCGTACCGGGTCAGGGCCCGGACGCCGACGGTGAGGTGCAGGGAACTGGACTCCTGCGCCTGGGCGCTGTGCAGCCAGCCCCGGGGCAGGTAGAGGGCGTCACCCGGCCCTAGCACCACGTCCAGGGTGGCCGGTCCCGCAGCGGTGGCGGCGACCTCGTCGGCCCGTCCGCCCCACGGTTGGCGCTCCAGCGGATCGGGCAGCACCGGCGGGTGGATCCGCCAGTGTTTGCGCCCGTCGACCTGGAGCACGAACACGTCATGGGTGTCGTAGTGGGTGGCGAAGCCCTGGCTGCCCGGCGGGGTCAGGTAGGCGTTGACCTGCAACGGTTGCCCCACCGCCAGGCTCAACTCGCTAGTGAAGTCGATCAGAGGTGGCCAGTTGCGGTGCAGACCCTGAAGCACCAGGGTGGCGCCTCCGGCGTACAACTCCAGGATCTTCTCGTCCAGGACCTGGTCGCCGATCTCGGCGCCGGCCCCACCGCCGCCGGTGTAGCGCGCCGCCGGCAGCACCTGGCCGTCCTTGGCCACCCGCAGGAAGGGGGTACGCAGACCACGCCGGCTGAGCAGTTCGTCGGCGTCGTCCGGGCTCAGCAGGTCGGTGAAGCCGGCCGGGTTGGGCAGTTCGGCGGCGCGGGACAGCAACGGAGTGTGTCCCCAGTGGGCGGTGGCGAACTTCTCCGGCTCGACGCTGACACAGCGGGCCAGCGCCGACGGCGGGTACGCAACCGCCGGGCGGACACCGCCGCCCGGCGCATCGAGTCGCGTCATCGTGTTCGGTCGTCAGGCAGCACCGTCGGCACCACCATCGTGCTGACCCGGCGTGGCACCACCATCGGCCGGACCCTCGGCGCTGCCGTCCGCCCCACCATCGTGCTGACCCGGCGTGGCACCACCATCGGCCGGACCCTCGGCGCTGCCGTCGGCACCACCGTCGTGCTGACCGGGGGTCGCGCCGCCGTCGGCCGGGCCTTCCAGGCCGCCGCCGCTGGTGCTCTGGATGTCGTCGTCGTTGAGTGGCATCGTGCTCCCTCGGATGAACCAGCCCCCGCCGTCGGTGGGGTTTGCCGTGCCGCGCGTGGTACCCCACGCGCGATCTTCTCTAAACCAGTGCCACCCACCGTAGACGCCGATACACCGCGACACGCCCGGTTCGCCCCGCTCGGTACCCCCCGGGCGAGGTCACCGCAACCGACCGGAGTGCGGGCTGAGGGTGCAGAGGTCGATTCCGGTGCAGTACGGCCGACAGTGACAGGATGGGGCGAGCCGAGCAGTACGGAGGTGGCGATGACCGAAGCACTGGAACCCCTGGAGCCGGTGACCGAGGACTGGCAGCGCGCCCTGGCGATCGTGGCCCATCCCGACGATCTCGAATTCGGCGCCGCCGCCGCGGTGGCCCGCTGGACCGGGCAGGGTAAACAGGTGGTCTACTGCCTGGTCACCAGCGGGGAGGCCGGCATCGACGGGATGCCACCACCGCAGGCCCGGCAGGTACGCGAGCAGGAGCAGCGCGACTCCGCGGCCCTGGTGGGGGTGGACACGGTCGAGTTCCTGGGCCTGCCCGACGGGATCCTGGAGTACGGGGTGCCCCTGCGCCGGGAACTGGCCGCCGTGGTCCGGCGACACCGGCCGGAGATCGTGATCACCAACAACTTCCGGGCGACCTGGGACGGCGCCGACACCCTCAACCAGGCCGATCACATCGCGGTAGGACGGGCCACCCTGGACGCGGTACGCGACGCCGGCAACCGGTGGATCTTCCCGGAGCAGTTGACCGGCGGAGTCGAGCCGTGGGGCGGGGTACGCCAGGTCTGGGCGGCCTCCTCTCCCCGGTCGAAGCACGGGGTGGACACCACCGCGACCTTCGACAAGGGGGTGGCGTCCCTGCTGGCGCACGAGGCGTACCTGACCGGGCTGGGTGACGGCAGCTTCGACGCCGAGGAGTTCCTGGAAGGCGGGGCCCGCCCGGTCGGCACCCGGCTGGGGGTGCGCTACGGCACCTCGTTCGAGGTGTTCCACTTCGACCTCTGGTAGGCCCGTCCAGCGACGGGACGGGGAGTTACCCACGCCGTTACGCCGGAACGGCGGAGACCGAGGCGGCGGGAAACCGCCATTCCGGCGTAACGGAGTCGATCAAGCCCGACCCGGGCGGTGCTGGAACGCCGCGCCGGGTCCCGGACGCGCCGTCCGGGTGAGCCGGGCGGCGCGCCCGCGACGGTCAGGGCATGAGCGGAACGAGATCGTCCGGCATGGTGGACCGCACGTCCTCCCATTCGCCCGGGGAGAGGTGCCGGCGCAGGGTGTCCAGCACCACCTGGACCACCCGCTGCGGGCCGCCCTGTGCGTCGTAGGGGAAGCCCTGACGGACCGCCTGGAGGAAGTCGTCCCGGCTCAGCTTGATCGGCACCTTCTCCGGCTGCCAGCCCTCGAAGTAGAGGCCCCGCACCAGCATCGGCAGTTGCGCGGAGAACTGGGCGCACTCCTGCACCGGCATCCGGTCACGCAGCAGGTGCAACACCGTACGCAGGGCCGCGTAGGACTGGTTGCGCTGTGCCTTCGGCCAGCCGTAGGCCCGCTCGATGTCCTTGAGGATCAGGTTGATCTTGTCCACCGAGGACTCAATCGCAGACTCGAACCGCTCAGCCATCTGTCCACCTCCGTAGGTCGGTCTCCCACCGTCGGTCGTCGGGGCGTCGCGGCGGCCCCACCGGCCCGCGTCGCGGCCGGATCGGGCTGGCCAGCCCGGGACCTGCCCGCCCGGCCCGGTCGTCTGCCCCGACGACCCGCAGGACAGCCTCCCGCCGCCGATGCGGTACCACCGTCATCGCCATCCACCTCCGTGCGGTCGCCTCGCGCGGACGACCTCGGCTGCCACCACCCTGCGCCGACTCAAGGTGACCCACCCTCACCCCGTCCGGGTGAGATGTCCCGAGCACACCCGGCGGCGGTCAGTCGGATTCGGTCAGCAGCGCCTGGAGTTGCTTGGCGTTGACCTGGGCGTAGTCCCGGTAGCAGTTGTTCATCAGCACCTGGGTCTGCCGGGTCTGGTCGGCCAGTTCGCGTAGCTTGGGGGCCCAGTCGGCCAACTCCCGCTTCGAGTAGCGGTAACCGAACTTCTCGTGGATGTCGCGGCTGGTCCACTTGTCGCTGTGGCCGTGGAAGCGGACCACCGCCAGATCCGAGGTGGCCGCCAGCACCGGCGGAATCGAGGACCGGTGTCCCTGCGGCATGTCCACGCTGACGTAGGCCAACAGATGCTCGCGCAGGAAGTCCAGGGTCTCGGCGGCGTTGTCCCCGTCGAACCAGGAGGCGTGCCGGAACTCGAAGACCGGACGCAGCGGCGCGCAGCGCCGGGTCACCTCCAGCAGGTACTGCTTGTTGTCCCGGCGCAGGGTGAACCAGGGTGGGAACTGGAACAGCAGGGCACCGAGCTTGCCCGCCTCGGCCAGGGGGTCCAGGGCGCTGAGGAACCGGGTCCAGACCTCCTCGTACGCCTGCGGGGGCAGGTCGTCCGGGTAGAGGTTGCGTTTGTCGGTGGTCGGCCGCAGGTCCTGGTAGATCGCGCTGACCTTGGTGGGTGGCCGGTGAGCAGGCTGAAGGCCTTGATGTTGAAGGTGAAGCCGGCCGGGGTGCGGTCGGCCCACAGTCGGGCGGTGCGCTCAGCCGGCGGGGAGTAGTAGGTGGCGTCGACCTCGACCAGCGGGAACTGCCGGGCGTAGTAGGCCAGCCGCTTCTCCGGGGTGTCCGCCGTCTGGGGGTACCACCCGGAGTCGAGCAGGGTGCGGTCGGTCCAGGAGGCGGTCCCCACGGTGATCTCGCCCATGGGTGCCCCGCTCCGTGTTTCGGACCGACCGCCGACCGCTCCCGCTCACGCGGCCCGGCGTTCCCGGGTCTGCTTGCAGGTCACGCAGGTGGTGGCCGATGGGAAGATCTCCAGCCGTTCCACCGGGATGGGTGCGGAGCAGCCCTCGCAGAAGCCGTAGGTGCCCTCGTCGAGCCGGGTCAGGGCGTGCTCGAACTGGGCCCGGCGGTCGAGGATGGTGCGCAACAGCGACTGCGCGGTGTCCCGTTCGGCGGTCTTGGTGCCGCTGTCGGCCTGGTCGTCGCCCGCGGTGTCGCCGACCTCTACCAGCCGCAGCACCTGGCTCTGCTGCACGGCCTGCTCGTACTCCTCGGACAGTTCGGCGTAGCGGGCCTGAAGGGAGAGCCGAATCTGGTCGATCTCCACCTGGGATCGTCCCGTGCCGACCGTGTCGTGGACGAGCATGGCTGCCTGCCTTCCTGGGGCTCATCGTCATCGCGGGTGGGACCACCCCACCCGGTCATACCGCCCAGGCGGGTGATCACCCGGGCGCTGTGAGCCCCGCGATTACCCCGGTGGCCCGAAGGTCAAACCGCGTCCGGCACGGATTCCACGATCGCCGGCCGACGCGGGTCGTCCAACCGGACCACCAGATCGGCGAAGGTGGCCGGGGCCACCTCCTCGGCGTAGCGGGCGTAGGCCGGCAGGGTCCAGGCCAGGTCGGCAGGGGTACGCCGCCCCAGGGCGGCGGCCGACATCTCCAGGTGCACGGTGATCTCGAAGGGCAGGCCTCCGCCGAGCAGGAAGGCGCCGCTGACCAGGATGATCCCGTTCGGGGGCAGCTCGACGTATTCGGCCCGGCTGGCCCGGTCCCTGCAGGGGTCCCACAGGGAGGGCAGGATCCGCCCGTCCCCGTCCGGCCCGGCCGGATCGAGCACCTCCCGGCGCAGTCCGGCCTCGTCCACCCAGCCTTCGTAGTACGAGTCCGGATTGGTCCGGCCCCGCTCCAGGCGTACCGAGGCGGGGCGCAGGAAATCCTCGGAGCGGATGTGCCGGGCCGGGCGACCCCACGCTCGCAGGGGGTCCACCAGGGCCGCGGCGATCTCCCCGGGGCGGGCGGCGCTCGGGCCGTCCACCGCCACCCGCAGGCGCCGGGTCGGGTCGGTGTCGGCGAGTCGCTGCGCCAGTTCGGTGACCAGTCGCTGCGGGGAGATGGGACGCACACGCATCCGACAATCGTGCCCGGTGATCCTGGAAGGGACTGTCGGTGTCGCTCAGCCGGTCTGGTCCAGGGTTACCCGGGCCTCGTCGGCCAGCCGGTAGCCGACCCCGTAGACCGTGGTGACCAGGGGGACGTCCACCCCGACCTTGCCGCGCAGTCGGCGTACGTGCACGTCGACCGTACGCACACCGGCGTGTTCGTAACCCCAGACGGCGTTGAGCAGCTGGAGCCGGGTGAACACCCGGCGCGGATGCACCACCAGGTGCAGCAGCAGGTCGAATTCGAGCCGGGTCAGCGGCAGTGGCTCGCCGTCGCGCAGCACCGACCGCGAGGAGGCCAGGATGTGCAGGGTGGGGATGGTCGGGGCGAGGGGTCGGGCCGGTGTCCGCCCGGCCGGTACGACCTCGGTGCGCCACTCCGGTACCACCGGGCCCCCGTTGACGATCGTGCCCTCGCCTCGTTCCAGCAGTTCCCTGGCGGCTTCCAACAGCTGGCGGGCGGCCGGGGTCAGGGACTCCTCACAGGCCAGCGGAATCGACAGGGTGACCGTGATGACCGGGGTCGCGGTGCCGGTGGGGCGGCGTTGGCCGCCGGGTGGCCGACCGGGGACCGCTGGTTGGGACGTATGCCATCCGGCGCGCGACGAAGCGGGGCTGACCGACATGGTCCTCCTAGGCTGGTCCGGGCTTTCCCCACGGCCCCGAGACGCCGCTTTATCGATGTTTCCCGGCGCCGGTGTGCGGGTCAAGGGGCGGCTGCGTTGTGTGAATGTGACAATTGGCCGACACTTCGGAGCCGTCCGCTCGCTCTGCGTACGAGGCCAGATGATTACAGCAGAGTCGTCAACTTGACCCGATACGGGGGGTCGACACCGGAGTTCACCTTTCGTCGGGAGCCGCGATCACCTGCCCGAACGGGGGCCCTGACCAGCTTTCCAAGCTCCGGGTCCGGGCCCGACAGCGTGGCGCGGCCCCGGCCGGGACCCGCCACGCTGGACGAGGGCTCAGCGTTCGACGCTCACCCGGGCATCGTCGGCCAGCCGGTAACCGACACCGTGGACGGTGGTCAGCAGCGGTGTACCGGCGCCGAGTTTGGCGCGTAACCGACGCACGTGCACGTCCACCGTGCGGGCCACCGCGTGGTCGTATCCCCAGACCTGGTTGAGCAACTGGAGGCGGGTGAAGACCCGCCGGGGCCGCTCGGCCAGGAACAGCAGCAGGTCGTACTCGATGCGGGTCAGCGGGATCACCCGATCGCCCTGCCGGACGGTCCGGGGTCCGGTGAGGATGCGCACGACGCTCGGATCGGCCGGCGGGGCGGCGACCGGGTCGCGGGACAGCCGCCCCTCCCCCGCCTCGGCCAGTTCGCCGAGCAGTTCCACCAGCCGATGCAGGCGCGGGCTCGTCGCCGCGGCGGCCAGGTCGACAGTGATGGTCAGGGTGGGGCCGGTGCGCCGCCGGACGAGGCGACCTCGGTGGGTACGGCCGGAGGGGTGTTGGCGTGGGGTGATGGCGACGACGGACACGACGGCCTCCTGGGGACTACCGCCACGCCGGGTGGGCGTGGCTGATCAGTGGGACACCCGGCCGGCGGTCGCCGGGGGCGCGGGGGTGGTCGAGCGGATCAACGAGGTGGGGCCCAGTACCGGCAGGCCGGCGATCCGCCAGGCGGCGAAGCCACCGATCACGTCGGTGGCCCGGAACAGGCCGAGATCCTGCAACGATGCGGCGGCCAGGGAGGAGGTGTAGCCCTCCTGACAGAGCACCACGACGGGCAGGTCGTAGCCGACGGCCTGGGGCAGCCGGGCGGGACACCGGGGGTCGAACCGCCACTCCAGCACGTTGCGTTCCACCACCAGGGACCCGGGCACGGTACCGTGCGCGGCCCGCTGCGCGGCCGGTCGGATGTCGACCAGCAGGGCCCCGGCCCGGTATGCCAGGTGGGCCTGCTCCGGGTCGAGCCGGTTCAGCCGGGCTCGGGCGGCGCTCAGGATCTCGTCGATCCCCCGGGAACCCGGCGGGGGCGTCGGACAGTGCTCGGCGGGGTCGGTCTGCGGCATCATCGTTCCTTCCAGGTGTTGCGCGGGGTGAAGGGGGTTCACCATGCCACGCCGGCCTCGGCCACCTCGGTGACGCGCAGCCGACCCGCCTCCAGGTGGTAGCGGGTCATCCGACGCAGGGCGGGGCGGTAGACGTGCACGCTGACCGCCGGTTCGGAATGCCGGTTGGTGACCATGTGCACGTGCCGGGGGCCGAACCGGCGGCCGGTGCCGGCGGCGAGCAGGTGCGGACGCAGCCCCGCCCCGCTGACGGTCTGCTCGGTGAGCACCCCCGAGGCGACCAGGAAGGCCCCGGAGGAGCCGCCGTGATCGTGCAGGTCCGTACCCTGTCCGGGCAACCAGCTCAAGGCCCACACCTCGTGGTCGTCGTCGGCGGCCAGCCGGGCGTACCACCGGCTGGTCGGGTCGAAGCGCAGCGGTACCGGCCAGCGGGTCGGGTCAGCGGCCCAGCCCCGGGCGACGGCGAGCAGGTCGGGTTCGGTGGCGAACAGGGCAGACATGAGGTTCCTCGCGATGGTCGGCAGGATCGCCACCAGTTTAGGATGTAAACCCTATAGGTTTAGTAGGTTATCCCGAATACCGGGACAGGGTTCCTTCGGCGGTGACCGCGCCACCAGCCGATGAGGGTCACGGATGGCCGGGCTGAGCGCCCTCTCGGCAGGGCGACTAACCTGACCCGGTGAGCGAGGAACTCGACGCCGAGACCCTGGAGTTCGCGCACCGGATGTTCGACCTGGCGCGCGACGGGGCCACCGCCGAACTGTCCGGGTACGTCGATGCGGGGCTGCCGGTCAACCTGACCAACGACAAGGGCGACACGCTACTGATCCTGGCGGCGTACCATGCCCACCCGGAGACGGTGGCCGCGCTGCTCGACCGGGGAGCCGACCACACCCGGACCAACGACCGGGGACAGACGGCCCTGGCGGCGGCGGTGTTCCGCAGCAGCGGCGAGGCGGTACGCGCCCTGCTGGCCGCCGGCGCCGACCCGGACCACGGCAATCCGTCCGCCGTGGAGACCGCTCAGTTCTTCGACCTGTCCGAGATGCTCACCCTGCTGCGCGCCTGACCGACGCCAGGCCGACGCCGGGCCTCGATGAGAAAACGTCGGGCGTGGGCGACGAACGGTCCCTCGGCGCGGATGCGCTCGTGCAACCGGGCCAACGCCGGCCGGTGCGCCGCAACAGTGAAACCGGGCACCGTCCAGACCACCTTGCGCAGGAACCAGACCACGGCACCGACGTCGTGGAACACCGTACGCAGGGTGGCCGTACGCAGGTCGACGACGGTCAGCCCGGCCGCCTCGGCGGCCGCGACCGCCTGCTCCGGATGCCGGTGGGCCGGTGGCGGCAGCGGCCCGAGGATCGCCTCGCTGAGTTCGCGTACGGTGCCCGGCCCGATCTGTTGGGACAGGAACGTCCCACCGGGCCGCAGCACGCGCGCCACCTCGGGCCAGTCGGTGTGCACCGGATGCCGGCTGACCACCAGGTCGAAGGTGGCGCTACGCAACGGCAGCGGCGCGCCGGGGCTCACCGCGATCACGCTCGCCCCGATCGGGCGAAGCCTGGCCCGGGCCACCGGCACGTTCGTCGGCCACGCCTCGGTCGCCACCAGCAGCCGGGGCGGGTGGGGCACCTCGGCGAGCACCTCTCCCCCGCCGGTGTCGATGTCCAGCGCCGCGTCGACGGTCGCCATCCGCGCCGCCATCAGACGGGCGTACCCCCAGGGTGGGCGCTCCTCGGTGGCCCGTCCGGCGAGCCAGTCGAAGGCCCAGCCCTCGACCGGCGCGGCGGCACCGTCGACGACCAACTCTTCGAAGCTCGCTTCCCGGGACACGGGCTCAGCGTGTCCGGGGTGTCTCCACTGTGGCAACGCCTTTTCCCGGTCGTGTGCGGACCCGGGCTGAGCCCGCTACGGACGCGGGCGGACGATCTCGACGGTCCGGGCGTCGACGCCACTGAGGGCGGCGGCACGGGGGGTGCCGGAGCCGCGCAGGGCGTCGAAGCTGGTCGGCTCGGCCCGACCGGGCTCGTAGTGGCGCATCAGCCGGGCACCCAGGGCCACCCCGAGACCTCCGACGGCCAGGGCGAGCATCTCGACCACCAGCAGTACGGCGGTCGCACCCCGGGTCGGCGATTCCGCCCGCACCAGGCAGGAGAGCAGGAACAGCCCGGCCATCCCGGCGTTGACCAGGTTGAAGCTGATCGCGGTGCGGCGAGTCCGGTCCGGCGGCACGTCCCACAGGTCGACCATGCCGGCCACCATGGTCAGCCCCGCCGCCACCAGGGCGGCCACCACGGTCCAGTAACCGACCTCGCCGAGCAGGACCGGGCCGCCGGCCACCTGGGCGAAGTCGAAGATGGTCGCGCAGACGAACAGCCCGTACGGGAACGTCACCAGCATCGGTTGAATGGGGTGCCCCTGCACCCGCAGTCGGCTCTGCATCGTTCCCCCTGGGATTGGAATCAGCTCACCAGTCCAGGGTGCTACCCGGGGGCCACCAGGGCGAAACGAGAGCCGCGCTCAGTTGTCCGAGGTCGGGAACTCAGTTGTCCCGAGGACGGGAGACCGTGCTGACCAGCCGCGCGGCCACCTCCCGCAACGGGATGGACAGCGACGAGGCCGCGCTGCGCAGCACCTCCAGGGCGTCCTCCGGGGGGCAGCCACGCTGAGTCATGATCACCCCGATGGCCTGGCCGATCACCCCCTCGCCGAGCAGGGCGGCGTCCCGGGCGTCGGCCTGGGCGCTGCGCCGCTGCCGGTCCCGGACGGCGGCCAGCAGCAGACCGGCCTGCTCGGCCAGGAGCATGGCGGTGAGCTGGTGGCCGGTGGTCAGGGCGTCGGGTCGGTCGGCGTAGAGGTTGATCGCCCCGATCACCTGCTCGTCCACGTCGACCGGGGCCGAGATCACCCCGTGCACCCCCAACTCGCCGGCCTGGGCCCGCCAGTGCGGCCAGCGGGGCTCGGTGGCCAGGTTCTCCGCACGGACCATCTCCCGCAGCCGGATGGCGTCCATCGCCGGGGTGTCGGAGCCGTACCGCAGGTCGTCCAGCCCGCTCATCGGGGCGTCGGAGGCGGCCACCCCGACCGGCTCACCGGCCCGCAGGGCGGTGAACCCGCACCAGTTGACCCCCGCGATGGCGTCCCGGGTGATGCGGACCAGGGCGGACAGCGCCTCGTCGAAATCGTCCAGACCGATCAGTCCGGCGGTCAGCTCCCGCAACAGGGCCGCCGTCTCCAGCACGCCGAGGGTCTCCGTCAGCGGTGGACTGGTCTCCAGGTTCACCGGCCCGCAGCCCTCGTACGCCTGGCCAGCGTCCTCACGGTCTCCTCCTCGGCTCCGAGACAGGCACCAGGGCGGCCCCGACGGCGGCCCTGGCGTCAATGACCCGCCCTACTACCCGCCACAACTACGGTCGAAACGGTGCAAAGCGGGGCCCCTCCCAGGGTACGGGTACCTCCGGGAGGGGCCGCGACCGGATCGGTCGGTACGCCTCAGCGAGCGCCCGCCCCGCTGAGCCGCCGACCGACCGAGGCGATCAGCCGGTCCAGTTCGGAGCCGAAGGGGTTGTCGTGCACCAGGTAGGTCCAGGTGGCGCTCGGCCGGACCAGCTCCGCCGCGTCCGGCTGCCAGTCCTCGTCGAACTCGGTCTCGGTGAAGGTGGCCAGGGTGCGCGCCTCGATCTCCGGGACCAGGTTGGTGAAGGCCGGCACGGCCGCCCGGTGGAACTCATCCAGGGGGTCGAGTCGACCCAGGGCGCGCAGGTGCACCCCCTCGCGGACCTCGGACAGCTCGGCCAGGTGGTCGGCCCAGAGCCGGTCCAGGTGGTAGAGGGCGATCGACCGGGCCACCCGGGCGAGCAGGTCCTCGTCCATCTCGCCGGCCTTCTCCGGCATCTTGTCCAGCAGCATCAGGGCGGCGACGTCGCTGGTCAGCAGCCGTTCCCGACGCTCGGCCAGGGCCTTGCGCTGCTGCTCGATCACCACGCTGTAGCGCCAGGTGTTGCGGTGGATCTCGTGGTTGACCCCCTCGGCGACCCGCTGGGCGTGCTCGACGGCGTAGTCCACCTGAGGGTCGGTGACCAGACCGTCGGCGTTCATCCGGGGCGAGGGCGGGACGGTGTCGCCGGCGTGCCGCACGACCAGGTCGTCCTCCAGGCTGACGAAGAAGACCGACCCACCCGGGTCGCCCTGCCGGCCGGCCCGTCCGCGCAGCTGGTCGTCGACCCGGCGGCTGTCGTGCCGGCCGCTGCCGATGACGTAGAGGCCGCCCAGCTCGGCGACCCGCTCCTGATCGCTCTGGTCGCTGCCGCCGAGTCGGATGTCCACCCCTCGACCGGCCATCTGGGTGGAGACGGTCACCGCGCCGTGGGCACCGGCCTCGGCGATGATCGCCGCCTCCTCGTCGTCGTTCTTGGCGTTGAGCACCACGCACGACACCCCGACGGCGTTGAGCCCGGCGGCCAGCTGCTCGGACTCCTTGACGTCCAGGGTGCCGACCAGCACCGGCCGCCCGGCGGCGTGGCAGCGCTGGATCTCGTCGATCAGCGCCTCCTCCTTCTCCGCCCGGGTGGCGTAGATGCGGTCCGGCTCGTCCACCCGCACGCAGGGGGTGTTCGGCGGGATCACCGCGACCTCCAGCCCGAAGAACTCCCGCAGCTGGTCACCGACCAGCACGGCGGTGGCGGTCATGCCGCACACGGTCGGGTAGAGACCGATGTACGCCTGCACGGCGATGGTGCCCAGCACCTCACCCTCGGCGGTGGCGTCCAGGCCCTCCTTGGCCTCGACCGCCGCCTGCAATCCGTCCGGCCAGCGGCGGCGCTGGGCCACCCGGCCGCGCATCTCGTCGATCAGCTCGACGGTGCCGTCGCGGACGATGTAGTCGACGTCGCGGTGCAGCAGGGCGTGCGCGTGCAACGCCACGTTCACCGCGGAGAGCTGCTCGACGTTCTCCTCGTCGTACAGGTCGATGCCGAGTTTGGCCTCGACGGCGGCCAGGCCGGCGGTGGTGAAGGCGACACTGCGGCCGTCCTCGGCCACCGTGTAGTGCTTGCCCTTGCGCAGGCCGCGCACCAGCGCGGCGGCGGCGTGCACCGGGTCCTGCTCGCTGGCGACCGAGCCCGCGAGGACCATCGGCACCCGGGCCTCGTCGATCAGGATCGAGTCCGCCTCGTCGACGATCGCGGTGCGCAGCGCCGGCTGGACCCGGTCGGCCACATCGGTGACCAACTGGTCGCGCAGGAAGTCGAAACCGGCCTCGCTGACGGCCACATAGGTCACGTCACAGGCGTACGCGGCCCGCCGCTCCGCCGGGGTCGAGGCCTCGTTGACCCAGCCCACGGTGAGCCCGAGCAGGGTGTAGACCGGCTCCATCCACTGCGCGTCCCGGCGGGCCAGGTAGTCGTTGACGGTGAGCACGTGCACCGGGCCGTTGCCGAGCCGCACGTGCCCGTAGGCGGCGATGGCCGCGGTCAGGGTCTTACCCTCACCGGTGGCCATCTCGGCGACCTTGCCGGACAGCAGCGACATCGCGCCGAGCAGCTGCACGTCGTACGGCCGCTGGTCGAGGCCGCGGCGGGCGGCCTCACGCCCGAGGGCGCAGATCTCCTCGTAGGTCGAGGCCACCCCTGCCGCCTCGGTCAGCTCCGCGTCGTCGAAGGCCTGGACCTTCTCCTCGCGGGCCTCGATGGCCGGCAGCAGCTTCTCCAGCGGGGCCAGGTCGACCGTGGTCCCCGGGCGCTGGAGGAACCGGCGGAACCTGGTCTTCAACCGTTGCGACACACCCATGAGCGGCAACGGTACGCGACCGGAGGCCCCTTTCGCGCCCTCCCCGGCGTGCCTTGAGGTTGCGCCCAGGCAGCCCGGCTCACGCACCGCCCGGACCGACCGCCTCGGCACCCCCGGCCGACCCCACCTGACCAGGGCGGAGAGCCGGACGAAAGGCGGCAACGCAATCAAAGCTTCACCAGCCGGGAACCTGCCCGGAGCAGGGCTGTGATCAAGCTAGAGACAACGATCCGGTTAGCTAACACGGAGCACCGGGGAATCCCGGTGCTCCCGCGAAGGGGGTGCCTGTGCGGAACACCGAACCTCTGGTCTCGCCGGTTGTCGAGGCCTGGGCCACCTACCGGACCAGTTCCGCCGCGGACTGGCCGACCCGGCGGCTGCTGCGGGCCAAGGGGGACAGCCGGGTCAGTGTGGTGTTGCCGGCCTGCAACGAGGAGGCCACCGTCGGGGCCATCGTGTCGACCATCCGCGAGCATCTGGTGGAGCGGGTACCCCTGGTCGACGAGTTGATCGTGGTGGACTCCCGCTCGACCGACCGCACCGCCCAGGTGGCCCGGGCGGCCGGCGCGGAGGTGGTCAGCCAGGACGCGATGACCCATGGGCTGCCCCGACTGACCGGCAAGGGCGACGCCCTGTGGGCCGGGCTGGCCGCCGCCGAGGGGGATGTGGTGGCCTTCGTCGACGCCGACCTGCGGGAGTTCCGCCCTCACTTCGTCACCGGGCTGCTCGGCCCCCTGCTCACCGACCCCTCGGTGGATTTCGTGAAGGGCTTCTACCACCGGCCGCTGATCGGCCGGAACGCGGTGGAGGCCGACGGGGGTGGCCGGGTGACCGAGTTGATGGCCCGTCCCATGCTCAACCTGTTCTGGCCGGAACTGGCCGGTTTCGTGCAGCCCCTGGCCGGCGAGTACGCGGGCCGCCGCGAGGTGCTGGAGCGGGTGCCCTTCGTCTCCGGCTACGGTGTCGAGACCGCCATGCTGATCGACCTGCTCGAACTCGTCGGCCTGGACGCCCTGGCCCAGGTCGACCTGGGCGAACGCAAGCACCGCCACCAGGACACCGCCGCCCTGGGCCGGATGTCCGCCCAGATCATGCTCACCGTCTGGTCCCGATTGCAGCGTCAGGGCTGGGCCAGCCCGGAGATGCTGCCCACGGCCGTGCTGACCCAGTTCCGCCGGGGTGGCTCCGAGGCGCTGCCGAACCTGGACCGGGAGATCGTGGTCAGTGACGTACGGGTCGAGGAACGGCCGCCCCTGGCCGAGCTGCGTCACCGGGTGCCGCGCCGGGTCGCCGCGGCGTGACCCGCCCCACACGGCCGCCTACCCGGCCCGGGGAAGCCGTTTCGGTGGGCTGGACGCCGGGTAGTTGACAGCCCTGCGACACCGGCGGAAGACATCGGCGGAACGAGGGCGGAGATGGCGAGCCGGATCACCTGCGACGTGCACGACGGGACACCTGTCACCGTCGTACGCCTCGCCGGCAGCCTGGACCTGACCACCACCCGCCAGGCCTTCGCGGTGCTGGACCGCTGCCTGGCCACCCAGCCGGACGCGCTCGTGGTCGACCTGACCGGACTGACCGTGCACGACCCGTTGGCGGTGGCGGTGTTCACCGCGGCGGCGCGACAGGCCGCGGGCTGGCCGGTGGTGCCGATGGTGATCTGCGCGCCGTATCCGGACCCGGCCGCCTCGCTGGCCGCCTCCCCGGCCTGCCGGGCGGTGCCGGTACGCCATGACTGCGACGAGGCGGCCCGGGTGGCGGGCGCCTCGGCGGTGCCGAGGGTGCGGCTGCGGCTGGAGCCGGTGGCGGCGGCCTGCCGACGCGCCAGGGAAATGGTCGCCGAGGCCTGCGCCCGGTGGAATCTGCCCGCCGCCGTCGAGCCGGCCTCGATCGTGCTCAGCGAACTGGTCGGCAACGTGGTCCGACACGCCGGCACCCCGATGCAGGTCACCTTGACCCTGCGCCAGCCGTGGCTGCACCTGACCGTGGTCGACGGCAGCCCCGAGACGGCCGAGCCGGGCCGCCCCGGTGAGCGCGACGAGGGTGGCCGGGGACTGCTGCTGGTTCGCGAGCTGGCCGCCCGGTGGGGCAGTGCGCCGGCCGGCGACGGAAAGGCCGTCTGGGCAACACTACTGGCGAATTGACCGAATTCCTCCCTGTCGCCTGGTTACATGGTCGGCGGGTCGGGTAGTCACGCCCGTCCTTTGGCGTCGTCGACGGGTGGAAGCATCATGCCCAAGCGGGTACCGACCGAGACCGGACAGGACCGTGGGCCGGCCATCCTCGCACCGGCCCAGTTCGGCGGCTATCCCGGCGCCCTGAACAAGCCCCTGCCGGGCAGCAAGCTGGTCCGGTTCCTGGCCACCACCGATCACAAACAGATCGGGCTGCTCTACCTGATGACCTCGTTCGGCTTCTTCCTGGTGGCCGGGATCGAGGCGATGCTGATCCGCGCGGAACTGGCCCGGCCGGGCATGCAGTTCCTCTCCCCCGAGCAGTACAACCAGTTGTTCACCTCGCACGGGGCGGTGATGCTGCTGCTGTTCGCCACCCCGGCGGCGTTCGGGTTCGGCAACTACATCGTGCCGATCCAGATCGGCGCGCCGGATGTGTCGTTTCCTCGGCTGAACGCCCTGGCCTACTGGCTGTACCTGTTCGGCGGGCTGATGGTCCTCGGCGGATTCCTCACCCCCCAGGGCACCGCCGACTTCGGCTGGACCGCGTACACCCCGCTGAGCACCGCCCAACACTCCCCCGGCGCCGGCGCGAATATGTGGGTGATCGGCCTGGTCGTCTCCGGCCTGGGCACCATCCTCGGTGCGGTCAACCTGATCACCACGATCCTGACCCTGCGAGCCCCCGGCATGACCATGTTCCGGATGCCGATCTTCACCTGGAACATGCTGTTCACCAGCCTGCTGGTGATCCTGGTCTTCCCGCTGCTGGCCGCCGCGCTGCTGGCGTTGAGCGCCGACCGGCTGCTGGACGCGCAGGTCTACAACGCCGACACCGGCGGGCCGATGCTGTGGCAGCACCTGTTCTGGTTCTTCGGCCATCCCGAGGTCTACATCATCGCGTTGCCGTTCTTCGGCATCATCACCGAGATCATCCCGGTCTTCTCCCGTAAGCCGCTCTTCGGCTACACCGGTCTGGTGCTCGCCACCGCCGCGATCACCGTGCTGTCGATGACGGTGTGGGCACACCACATGTTCACCACCGGCCAGGTGCTGCTGCCGTTCTTCGCCATCCTCAGCTATCTCATCGCCGTACCGACCGGGGTCAAGTTCTTCAACTGGATCGGCACGATGTGGAAGGGGCAGATCACCTTCGAGACCCCGATGCTGTTCGCCATCGGCTTCCTGGTGACCTTCCTGCTGGGCGGGCTCACCGGGGTGCTGCTGGCCAGCCCGCCGGCCGACTTCCACACCCACGACAGCTACTTCGTGGTGGCCCACTTCCACTATGTGCTGTTCGGCACGGTGGTCTTCGCCCTCTTCGGCGGCTTCTACTTCTGGTGGCCCAAGATGACCGGGCGGCTGCTCGACGAGCGGCTCGGCAAGCTGCACTTCTGGACCATGTTCATCGGTTTCCACGGCACCTTCCTGGTGCAGCACTGGCTGGGCAACGAGGGGATGCCCCGCCGCTACGCCGACTACCTGCCCACGGACGGTTTCACCACGCTGAACACGATCTCCAGCATCTTCTCCTTCGTCCTCGGCGCCTCCACCCTGTTCTTCATCTGGAACGCCTGGAAGTCATGGCGGTTCGGCGCCGTGGTGACCGTGAACGACCCCTGGGGTTTCGGCAACTCGCTGGAGTGGGCCACCACCTGCCCGCCGCCGCTGCGCAACTTCGACCAGATGCCCCGGATCCGCTCCGAACGCCCGGCCTTCGACGCCAAGTACGGGCCGTACGTCTCCGATCTGGGTGGTGACCTGCCGCAGCGGGCCACCCGCCCACCCCAGGAGCTGCACGACGAGATGCACCGGGAGAAGCACCGGCCCGAGTCGCCCAGCGCCGAGGGGGCGCACGGCGCCCAGGAGGCCACCGCCTACCACCCCGATCCCCGCTCCGGAGCCCGACCGGTCGAGGTGCCGGAACCGGACGAGGTGCTCCGGCCCAGCTTCGAGGAGACCGACGAGCCGGAGGAGAACCCCCTGGGCGCCGATCGCGGTCCGCAGTCCTCCGACCGGTGGCGGCATCCGCGCGGCCACGGCGACACCCCGGACAACTGAGCGGGAGTACGCGCGTCAGCAGGGCGGCACCGGTCGGTGCCGCCCTGCTGACCGTCCGTCTCCGCCGGTCAGGGTGTCAACGTGCCCGTACCGAGGCGGGGCGGGACGGACCGGCCGTCGCCGACTCGGTCTCGGCGGTCCCGTTCTGCCAGGGTGGCGGGGTGTCCGCGAGCATCGCCTGGCGCAGCCAGGTCAAGGCCCGCGACAGCAGCCGCGACACATGCATCTGGGAGATGCCGAACCGGGCGGCGATCTCCGCCTGGGTCTGGTTGCCGTAGAACCGCATGGCCAGGATCCGCCGCTCCCGCCAGGGCAGCCGGTGCAGCAGCCCGCTGACGGTCACCCGGTCGTCGACCGATTCCAACGCGAAATCCGACTCACCCACCAGGTCACCGAACTCGGCCGAACTCTCCCCACCCACCGGCGCGTTCAGCGAGGCCGGGCTGTACCCGGCGGCGGACTCCAGGGCGGCGAGGATCTCCTGCTCCGGGGTCTCCAGCCGTTTCGACAACTCGGCCACCGTCGGGGCCCGGGACAGCTCACTGGTCAGTGCCGCCGTCGCCTGGCCGACCTCCAGGATCAGGTCCCGCAGCCGACGGGGCACATGCACACCCCAGGTGCGGTCCCGGAAATGCCGCTTGATCTCACCCACGATGGTGATCGCCGCGTAGGCGGTGAAGGAGCCCCGTTCCGGGTCGTACCGGTCAACGGCGTTGACCAGACCCAACCGGGCCACCTGCTCCAGATCCTCCAAGGGCTCCCCGCGCCCCCGGTAGCGGCGCGCGAGACGTCCGGCGAAGGGCATCGCGAAGCGCACCAGGTCGTCGCGCGCCTCGTGGCGGCGTTCCGGGGGCAACCCCTCGATCCGTGCCGCGTACGCCAGCGCCGCCGCGTCGAGATCCTCCAGGCCCCGATCGGTGGATGGTGGTGTGGTCGTGGTGGTCTGTCCGAACATCCGCGCCTCCCTCAGGAAGGACCCCGCCCGGATTCGGCCGGCACCGCACCCGGGCGTGGACACGCACGGGCCGGTGGACTGGGTTTACATGACTGGGATGCGAGCGGGCGACGGCCCTCTGCCACGCCAATGTGATCAGCCTGTCGCAGCCGGCGGTGTTCCCGCTCCGTAGGTACTCAATCACGGGATCGCGGGTTCGCGAGGATGTTTCGCCAGGTCAGCGGACCAGCAGGCCGTGCGCGGCGCTCCCGGCACGCAGCGCGGCGAGGGCGTCCACCACCTTGATGCGGGGCGGGGTGGGCAGGTCGTACGGCTGGGCGCGGAGCACCTCGGTGGCCCGGCGGGTGGGTACCGAGGTGACCGGGTAGCCCCGGGCCGCCGAACGGTCCAGGGCCCGACGACGGCGGCCGAAACCGGCGACGGCCAGCCACTGCGGCAGCCCGGCCAGCGCCGGGGACCGCACCCCGGGTGGCTCCGGCAGGACGTCCACCGAACTGAAGGCCTCACTGCCGGCCAGCCACCATTCGACCTGCTCGACGCAGCGCCGGGTGGAGTTCTCGCACCAGTACGGCACCATTCCGGCGCGGACCACCTGCCAGGGGTCGAGCAGCCGACCGCACTCCACCACCAGGCGGTTTCCGGTCTTGCCGGCGGCCCGCAGCCAGCGGCGGTACAGGTCGGCGGTGGCCGCACTCAACGCCGCGGGATTGGGGACGACGATCTGGTGCAGGGCATGTCCCTCGCGGCTCGCCCAGCCCGCGACACTGCTGTCGAAACCGGCTTCCACCCCGTGCTCGGCGCCCCCGGGCGGAGTGGAGATCTCCGGCGGCTCCCAGTGCGCACCGTCGCCCCCGGCGGACCGCAGCACCTGACGCAGGGTGTGGCTGTCGGGGTGGAAGTCCACCGGGTCCAGCCCGCTGGCCGGGCAACCCACCTGGAAACTGTGCCCGTCGGCGGCCTCGAAGACCGGCCAGGTCCGGGCGTCCCGCAGCACCACCACCGGGGCTCCCGGTTCCAGCCGCTGCGCCAGGAAGCGCCGGTAGGCCTGGGGCAGACTCCGCCACCGGGCGGTCAGCGCCACCGTGGCCGAGGCCAGGGCGCCTCGGCTGGCCGGGCAGTGCACCTGCCGCAGGTGCAGGTCGGGGTTGCCGGCGAGCATCCGTCCGGCTAGGGCAGCACCGTGGTCCAGGGCGGCTCGGGGGCGGTCCACGGAGCCCTTGGGCCAGTGCGCGACCATCTCGAACCCCGCCGGCAGCCAGGGCACCCCCAGGGCCACCGCCAGGTGGGCGGCGGCGCCGTGCGGCGAGCCCAGCAACACCCCGGGGTAGCGGCCGGCCGGATACTGACCGACGAACCACTCGGCGACCCGGGCCGCGTCCACCTCGGCGGCCTGCCCGGCGGTCAGGGCCACCCGACCGGCGGAGCGTACGGCCACCGCCCGGCGGACCGGATCAGGAGTGCCGACGAACCGGGACATCGGTCCCGCCTGGCCGAGATCGGCGCAGTCCTCCCCCCGCAGCGCCCGGGCGGTGGCCGCGACGAGGACCCGGGCGGTGCTGCCCATCGCCACCACCCGGTCACCGGCCAACCCGGCACCCGCCGCGGTGATCTCCCGCCGCACCTTGCGCACCGGCCCCACCCTGCCCCGTTCACTCACGCGCCCCGGCTTCCCGCCCGGATGCGGGTTAAACAGGGCATCACCTCACCCATCGGCATCAACCATCTGATCTTGGCCGTTCCCGACACCACCCCCGCGCGGGCACCTGAACCCCGTACCTCACCCCCACACCCCTCACCCCCACACCCCCGCACCCCCGCACCCACGCACCCACGCACCCACGCACCCACGCGGCGATCATGCACTTTCTGCCGCGACAAAGTGCGTAAACAGGGCATAAAGGCGACACAAAGTGCAAGATCGGCGAGCGCAGGGCGGGCGGCGGCAGGGCGGGGTGGCGGGGGTGGGGTGGGTCAGGGGTGGGAGTCAGGGGTGAGGGATACATCGAGTACGGAGGGGCGGTCGGCGGCCAGGGCTTGGTCGCAGGCGGCGCCGAACAGGGCCGGGCGGTCGACGCGTACGCCGTGCAGGCCGAGCAGGCGGGCCCAGCCGGCGTACGGGACCTCGTCGGCGGGGTGGCCGGCCCGGGGGTGCAGCACCAGCACGACCAGGCGTGGATCGGGCCACCGGGGCCATCCCTGGGCTATGGTGACCAGTTCGCTGAACCCCTGTGAGCGCATCCCGTCGTCGGTGACCAGTGCGAACACCGGTCGGTCCGGGTCGGCCAGTTTGGCGGCCACGGCGCAGGACAGCGCCGCCCCGGGTGCCTCGTAGGCGGCACAGGCCAGGACCGCGATGCCGGGCGGCAGTCGGCGGGTGTGGCTGATCAGGTCGGGTTCCCCGTCCACCGTCACGATGGCCACCGGAGGCACCCGGGCGGACAGTTCCTCGACGACCGCCCCCGCAGGTTCCCCCGGGGTGGGCCACCGGCCGCCGAGGGCACCGGGGAGCACCAGGCAGACCGGTCCCCGACCGGCCAGCGCCGCGCGTACCGCCTCGTCCACCAGGGCCGGTGCCCGTCGCGGATCGTCGACATGCCACACCTGTCGGCACAGCCCGGCGACCATCTGGTCGACCCGGACCGGGTCCTCCCCACCGATGATGGCCACCACCGGTGGGGTGTCCCGCCGGGCCGCGTCCAGGCCGCCGAGCAGCCCGTACGCGGCCGGTCCGGCCGGGCTCAGGCAGATGCCGACCCCGCCGGTGAGCCGGGCGTGCGCGATGGCCATGGAGGCCGCGTTCCCGCCGTGTCGGACGGGCACCAGCTCCGGTTCACCGCCGGCCGCGCGCAACGCCTCGACCAGTTCCGCTACCGGCTCCCCGGGGATGCCGAACACCCGTGGTACCCGCCAGGCCGCCAACCGTGCGACGACCGTGTCCGGCAGCCGTGGATCAGGCACCGCCCCGTCCCGGCGTGGCGGGGTCGACGTACCGCAGCACCGCACCCACCCCGTCCGCCAACTCCGGTGCCTCGTCGGGCCCGAGGACGGTCAGGTCCGCGTCCGTGCCCACCAGGGCGCGGACCAGGGCCGCGTCGGCGCGTACCCGCTCGGGTTCGCCGACGCCGGGAAGCTGATCTGGCTCGGTGGCGATGTCGGTGGCGGCCGGGCCGATCCACAGCTCACCGTCGGCGGAGGCGTCGTCCACGATCAGCATCGTGTCGACCTGGTTGCGTTGCAGGGCGGCCACCACGGCGTCGAGCCCGGCACCGACATCCTCCTGCATGCCGAACCGGTCCAGGGCCGCGCTGATCCGCTGGTCGGCGACCTCGGCGACGGTCTGCACGGTGATGTCGTCCAGCAGGGTCTGGTCGGCACCCCCGGCCCGGGAGCCGGCATCGGTGCGTACCACCAGGTCCTGCCAGCGCTGCGGCATCTGCGCGGCGATCATGCCGGTGGCGCGGATGTCACCGGCCACCACGACCACCTCGGCGCCGACCCGTTCGGCCAGCTCCACGGTGGCGGCGGTGACATCTCCGGCGTTGTGGTGCCACGCCTCCATGGCGGCGCGCTGGTAGCGCGACTGTGACCAGCCACCGGGCTGGACCCGGCGCAACTGGAAGTTCTCCCGGCCGACGACATGGGCCCGACGTGGCACCCCACCGGCGCTCACCGACATCGCGTCGGCACCGGTGCGGTCGGCCAGCACCCGGACCCAGGCCACCTGCTCGCCACGTTGGGCCAGCAGCGGCATGACATGCGGCAGCGCCGAGTAGGCGGCCAGGTCACGCCGCGGCGGGGCGGACAGGTACTCGGAGAGCACCACCCTGCCCCGGGTGCCGAAGACGGCCAGGCCGTAGTCACCGGGCATGGGATCGTGACCCCGGATCACCCGGTCGATGGCGGCGATCGTCGGCTCGTCGGCGCCCTGCTCGGCCAGTCGCCGTTGCAGGTCACGCCAGCGCAGATCCAGTGCCGCGTGGGCGTCCTCGGTGTCCAGGGAGGCGTCCAGGTAGACCGAGCACCACGGACCGGGACGGTCGTAGAGCGGGCGCAGGAAGGACAACTGCATGCTCGACCCCTTTCCAGGCTCGGCCCCGCGCTTACCCGCCCCACCCGGCTTGTCACCTGTTCGCCGCCGGGTGACCGATCCCATGACGGATCACGTGAGCGAATTTCATTCACGTTGATCAATCCTGAGGATCGATACGATCTGTGCACATACGCGGACACAGGGTGGTGGGAAAATGGACACGACATCGTATTCCCGGCGCAGCCTCCACCCCACCGGCCGGGTCCTGACCGCCCGGGTGGTCCGCCTGATGGAGGGCTACCCCCGACAGGTACGGGTGGGGCAGCCCGCGCTGGTCCTGGTGCTGGCCGCGGCCGGGGTGGTCGGCCTGCTGGTCAAGCTGGTCCGCGCCGCCCTGTCGGCCGGTTCGGGCTCCGGTCGACGCAAGTTCAAGGACCTGAAGAAGGGCCCGGAGTATCTGGTCACCCCGATCCGGCTGCGCGACGACAACGGCCGATTGTACGAGGTGGAACTGCACGGGCATCTTCCGCAGAGCGCCCTGCACTCGGCCGACCTCGTGCAGTTGACCCTGCGCGACCAGGGGGACCCCGATCTGGCGCCGAAGATCGAACGGATCGTCAACCTGACCACCGGGCAACTGCTGCGCCCGCGTACGGCCACCATGTGGTCGCATCTCGGGCCCCCGCTGCTGTTGCAGGCCACCCTGGGGGTGCTGCTGATCGCCGGGCTGGGCGCCTGCACCGCCCTGACCTAGGGTGCCGCAGCGTCTGCGGCGGCAGGGTCAGCCGACCGGGGCGGGTTCCCGCACCGGTTCGGTGCTCCCGAGCAGGCCGCGCCGACGGGCCCAGCGCTCGAAGGCGATGGTGGCGAACGGGGGTACCGCGCAGATCAGCGCGACCACGGCGGTCGTCATCCGCCACCCCCGCACCCGGGCCACCGCGAGCACCAGCACCCCGTAGATCACGAACAGGGCACCGTGGACCGGGCCGAAGATCTGCACCCCCAGTTCGTTGCCGGGCGGGCCGTACTTGACCGCCATCCCGGCCAACAGGCCGGCCCAGGAGATCGCCTCCGCGATCGCCGCCATCACGAACAACCGGGTCACCTTGTCGCGCACGAGGGCCATGGTAGTGCCGGTGGCGCCCCCGACCGCGAGGCCGGGTAGGCGGGTCGGTCGCGAGGCGGGTCGGCGAGCGGCCGCGAGGCGGGTCGGGCATCCCTGCACCGGATGGTGGACAACCGGGCGTCCGGACTTCTCCCGGAGTGCATGGACATGCGACGTTGGGGGTACCAATGGTGACAAGGTGGTGACCATGGGCGAGGAAGTCGGCGTACAGACCTTCAGCCGTCAGGATCGGGCTCGCTACCGGGACAAGGTCCGCCGTTGCCTCGACGTCTTCGCCGAGATGCTGCGCGAGTCCCGCTTCGACATCGACCGGCCGATGACCGGGCTGGAGATCGAACTCAACCTGCTCGATGACGACTCGATGCCGGCGATGCGCAACGCCGACGTCCTGCGAGCGATCGCCGATCCGGCCTTTCAAACCGAACTGGGCCAGTTCAACATCGAGATCAATGTGACGCCCCGGCACCTGGCCGGTACCGGCACGGTCGAGTTCGAGCAACACCTGCGGGACACCCTCAACGCCGCCGACCAGCGGGCCCGTACGGTCGGGGCCCACCTGGTGATGATCGGCATCCTGCCGACCGTGCTGCCGGAGCACCTGACCGCGGCGGCCCTGTCGGCCAATCCCCGGTACGCCCTGCTCAACGAGCAGATCTTCGCGGCCCGGGGTGAGGACCTGCGGATCGCCATCAACGGGGTGGAGCGGCTGGCGGTCACCGCGGACACCATCACCCCCGAGGCGGCCTGCACCAGCACCCAGTTCCACGTGCAGGTGGGCCCCGACCAGTTCGCCGACTACTGGAACGCCGCCCAGGCCATCGCCGGGGTTCAGGTGGCCCTCGGCGCCAACTCGCCGCTGTTCTTCGGGCGGGAGTTGTGGCGCGAGACCCGCATCCCACTGTTCCAGCAGGCCACGGACACCCGCGCGGAGGAGATCAAGACCCAGGGGGTACGACCCCGGGTGTGGTTCGGCGAACGGTGGATCACCTCCGTGTTCGACCTGTTCGAGGAGAATGTGCGCTACTTCCCGGCGCTCCTGCCGGTCTGCGAGGAGGAGGACCCCGCGGCGACCCTGGCCGCCGGTGGGGTGCCCGCCCTCAGCGAACTGCGACTGCACAACGGCACGGTCTACCGGTGGAACCGGCCGGTCTACGACGTGTTCCGGGGTCGCCCGCACCTGCGGGTGGAGAACCGGGTGCTGCCCGCCGGGCCCACCGTGCTGGACACGGTGGCCAACGGGGCCTTCTACTTCGGACTGATCCGGGCCCTGGCCGAGGCCGACCGGCCGCTGTGGTCACAGATGTCGTTCAGCGCGGCCGAGGAGAACTTCAACACCTGTGCCCGGCACGGCATCGACGCGCACGTGTTCTGGCCGGGGCTGGGCTACCTGCCGGTCACCGAGTTGGTGCTGCGACGCCTGCTGCCGTTGGCCCAGTACGGCCTGGACCGGTGGGGGCTCGATCCGGACGAGCGGGACCGCCTGCTGGGCATCATCGAGCAGCGGTGCCTGACCGGACGCAACGGCGCGACCTGGCAGATCGCCACCCTGCACCGACTGGAGTCGACCGACCGACTCGACCGGCCGACAGCCCTACGCGAGGTGGTCCGCCACTACGTAGACCTGATGCACACCAACCACCCCGTCCACGAGTGGCCCATCCCCTAACCCCCTCCCCCTCCCGGTCCCACCCGGTCCCCTCCCGCCCCGTCCCGCGTTGATCATGAGGTTGACGGCAGTCGTTGATCTCTGAACTGCCGCCAACCTCATGATCAAGCGAGCGGATCGGGTGGGGGGTGGGGGTGGGGGGTGGGGGTGGGGGGTGGGGGTGGGGGTGGGGGGTGGGGGGTGGGGGGTGGGGGTCAGTGCAGGGCGGTCAGGGTGAGTTGGGTGGCGCGGGCTAGTAGGGCGTCCTGGGGTTCGGCGTCGGCGGTGTCGCGGGTGGAGAGCACCGCCAGCACGATCGGTTCCCGGTCGGGGGGCCAGATCACGGCGATGTCGTTGCGGGTGCCGTAGCCGCCGGAGCCGGTCTTGTCGCCGACCACCCAGCCGTCCGGGGTACCGGCCCGGATCACCTTGTCGCCGGTGGTGTTGCGCTTGAGCCAGTCGACCAGCACCGACCGGTCCTCGGTGGAGAGGGCGTCGTCGACCGCGTACGCCCGCAGGGAGGTGGCCAGGGCGCGGGGGGTGCTGGTGTCGCGGACATCGCCGGGGGCGGCCTCGTTGAGGGCGGTCTCGATCCGGGCCGGCTCGGTGACCTCGTCGCCGATGTCGCGCAGCGCCTGCTTGAAGCCGACCGGGCCACCTAGCCGGTCGAAGAGCAGGTTGCCGGCGGTGTTGTCGCTGTGGCGCACCGCCGCGTCGGCGATCGCGCGCAGCGTCATGCCCGTCCCGACGTGCTGCTCGGTGATCGGTGAGTAGGTGACCAGGTCGTCGCGGGAGTAGCGGACGACCTGGTCCAACTCCTGCTTGGTGGTCGCCTTCAGGACCGCGGCGGCAGCCAGGGCCTTGAAGGTCGAGGCGTACGCGAAACGTTCGTCGGCCCGGTGCTCGACGGTGCGTCCGGTGCCGGTGTCCACTGCGTACACCCCCAGCCGGGCGTCGAACTCCCGCTCCAGCGGGCCGAAGTCGACGGCGACCGGCGCGGCCGACGGGGTGCCCGACGGGGCGGCCGAAGGGCTGCCCGGCGACGCGGGCGCGGCTGGAGTGTCGGACGAGCAGCCGGTGAGCAGCGCAGCCGTCAGCGCGGCGGCGAGCACACCGGTACGGGTACGGCGGGTGGTGCTGAGCAAAATCGCATCCTTCCAGCTAGCAGGTGATGACGAACCAGTCAGTCCATCACCTTGGCTATGAAGCCTGCCAAATTGGTCGTGGTACGGGCGATCTTCTCGTCCAAGCTGATCGTCTCGTGCAGCCGCGCGCCGGCCCCGGCGTCCTTCTTGCCGCGCAGGTAGAGCGAGCAGGACAGGTCACTGCACAGGTAGGTGCCCACGGAACTGCCGTCCCGACCGGCTCGACCGGCCCTGGGGGCGACGAGCAGGCTGACCCCGGCCTCCGGGGAGGTCAGGCAGATCGAGCACATGTTGCGGCTGCCTCGCCCGGCTGCCGCGCTCGGGCTGCGCAGGACCAGCGCCGTCGGGCGGCCCGCCTGCTCGGTGACCAGATAGGCCCGGCCCTCCGCCTTCGGGTCACGCCAGCCCAGGTAATCCAGGTCGGCCCAGGGCTGGGTGGCCAGGTCACGCGGCACGAACAGGCGCTTGGCCTCCCCCTTGCTGCAGTTGACGAAGGCGGCACGGATCTCTGACTCGGTCAGTGCTTCCATAAGTCCAAGGTATTGTTCCTAAAGAGTTTAGGCAAAGGCATTGAGGGTGTCCTGGCACACGGGAGGCAACATGGCACGACTGGGACTGACCCCGCAGCGCCTGGCGGCCGCAGGTGCGGAGTTGGCCGACGAGGTCGGCTTCGACCAGGTCACCGCCTCCGCGCTGGCGCAGCGCTTCGGCGTCAAGGTGGCCAGCCTGTACTCCCACATCCGCAGCACTCAGGACCTGAAGGTACGCATCGCGCTGTTCGCCCTGGCGGAGCTGGCCGACCGGGCCGCCGAGGCCGTGGCCGGCCGGGCCGGGAAGGATGCCCTGGTCGCGCTCGGCAACGTCTACCGCGACTACGCCCGCGAACACCCCGGCCGGTACGCCGCCAGCCGACTGCGACTAGACCCGCAGACGGCGGCGGCCAGTGCCGGCCCCCGGCACGCCCAGTTGGCCCGCGCGGTCCTGCGCGGCTACCGGCTGGGCGAGCCGGAGCAGACCCATGCGGTACGCCTGCTCGGCAGTGTGTTCCACGGCTTCGCCAGCCTGGACCTGGCTGGCGCGTTCAGCCACAGCCTCCCCGACAGCGAGGAATCCTGGTCGTGGGCCCTGGAGGCCCTGGACACGATGCTGTCCTCCCGGTCGACCGAGAGCGGCTGACTGCGGGAACGCGCCTGGATCATGCTGGTGGTCAGCGTGATCGCGTACGCCGGTTATGTGGCGGTCGTGCTGGGTCGGCACGACGGCGGGTCGCTCACCGCGGTGCCCTACGTCGGCGCGCTGTTCTGGACGGTCGGCGGGGCCATGGTCGCGAGCATCGTGGCCGAGATCGTGATGGGCATGGCCAACCCGCGGGCCTCCCGGGTCAAAGACGTCCGCGACCTGGAGATCGGGCGCCTCGGCGACCACGTCGGCCACGCGTTCGTGGTCGTCGGCGCGGTGTCGGCGATGCTGATGGCGATGGCCGAGTGGGACTGGTTCTGGATCGCCAACGTCATCTACCTCTGCTTCGTCCTGTCGGCCGTGATCGGCTCCCTGGCGAAGGTGATCGTCTACCGCAGGGGCGTCCCGCAGTGGTGAAACCGACACGCGTCACCAACAGCATCCGGGCGTTGCGCTTCGCCCACGACGAGATGACCCAGGCCGATCTCGCCGAGCGGATCGGGGTGACCCGGCAGACCGTGATCGCCATCGAGCAGGGGCGCTACTCCCCCTCCCTGGAGATGGCCTTCCGGATCGCCCGGGTGTTCGGCGTACGGCTCGACGACGTGTTCCAGTACCCCGACTCCGAGGAGGTGGCACCGTGAGGGCCATCGTTCAGGACAGCTACGGCCCGACCGACGTACTGCGGCTGGGCGAGGTCGACCGGCCCTCCGTCGGCGACGACGAGGTGCTCGTGGAGGTGCGCGCGGCGGCGGTGGATCCCGGCGTGTGGGTCCTCATGGTCGGTCAGCCGTACCTGGTGCGCCTGGCCAGCGGGTTGCGCCGGCCCCGGGTGGCGGTACGCGGCCGGGACCTGGCCGGGGTGGTGGCCGAGGTCGGTGCCCGGGTGACCCGGTTCCGGCCGGGCGACGAGGTGTTCGGCACCTGCCTGCGCGGGTCGTACGCCGAATTCATCAGCACCTCGGCGCGGCGGTTGGCCCACAAGCCGGCGAACCTGTCCTTCGCCCAGGCCGCCGCGGTCCCGGTCTCCGGGATGACGGCGCTGCGCGCCGTGCGCGACAGCGGCAGGGTGCGTCCGGGGCAGCGGGTCATGGTGATCGGGGCCTCCGGCGGCGTCGGATCACAGGCGGTGCAGATCGCCAAGGCGTACGGCGCCACCGTCACCGGCGTCTGCGCCCCGGCCAAGGCCGACCTCGTCCGCTCCCTCGGCGCCGACGAGGTGCTCGACTACACCCGCGAGGAGGTCGACCGGGACGGCCCGGTGTACGACGTGGTCATCGACACCGGCGGCGACCGCCCGCTGTCGTTGATGCGCCGTGCGCTCACCCCGCGCGGGACGTTGGTGCTGGTCGGCGGCACGTACACCCGGGGTGGGCTGCTCGGCGGGTACGGCCGGCAGATGTTCGGCGCACCGCTGCTGTCCCTCTTCGTCGGCCATCGACTGCGCAACGTCAGTGCCATGGAACACAGTGCGGACCTCGACGAACTGCGCGACCTCATCACCTCGGGCGCACTCACCCCGCCGATCGACCGCTGCTATCCGCTGGCCGAGGCGGCCGACGCCCTCCGCCATCTCCGCACCGGACACCCGGCGGGCAAGATCGTGGTCACCATCTGACGTTCCTGGTCATCGCGCGACGACGAGGTCTCGTTCAATGGCGACTCCACCGGCCAGCCGCGACAGGGCTGGCCGGTGACGAGTCAGTCCCGGCAGGGGACGGTCAGTCGACGCCGAACTCCATGGCGGCCCGGTCGAGGGCCTCGTCCTCCGCCGAGGCCACTCCCCGGGAGGCGATGGCCTCCGCGCCACCCTGCGGCATCGCGCCGATCAGCCCGGTCGAGGCCGCCTGGGCGGCGCCGACCATCCGCTGCGGGGAGCCGCCGCCGACCATGCCGATGTTCGCGTACTGCTCCAGCTTGGCCCGCGAGTCGGCGATGTCCAGGTTGCGCATGGTGAGCTGGCCGATGCGGTCGGAGGGGCCGAAGGCGGAGTCCTCCGTACGCTCCATCGACAGCTTGTCCGGGTGGTAGCTGAAGGCCGGGCCGGTGGTGTCCAGGATCGAGTAGTCCTCGCCCCGGCGCAGCCGCAGCGTCACCTCCCCGGTGACCGCCGTGCCCACCCAGCGCTGCAACGACTCGCGCAGCATCAGCGCCTGCGGGTCCAGCCAGCGGCCCTCGTACATCAGCCGGCCCAGACGGCGACCCTCGTTGTGGTAGTTGGCCAGGGTGTCCTCGTTGTGGATGGCGTTGACCAGCCGCTCGTACGCGGCGTGCAGCAGCGCCATGCCGGGGGCCTCGTAGATGCCCCGGCTCTTGGCCTCGATGATCCGGTTCTCGATCTGGTCGGACATGCCCAGCCCGTGCCGGCCGCCGATGGCGTTGGCCTCCAGCACCAGGTCGACCGCGCTGGCGAACTCCTTGCCGTTGATGGTCACCGGGCGGCCCTGGTCGAAGCCGATGGTGACGTCCTCGGTGGGGATCTCCACCGACAGGTCCCAGAACCGGACCCCCATGATCGGGTTGACCGTCTCGATGCCGGTGTCCAGGTGTTCCAGGGTCTTCGCCTCATGGGTGGCGCCCCAGATGTTGGCGTCGGTGGAGTACGCCTTCTCAGTGCTGTCCCGGTACGGCAGGCCGCGTTCCAGCAGCCACTCCGACATCTCCTTGCGCCCGCCCAGCTCGGTGACGAAGCTGGTGTCCAGCCACGGCTTGTAGATCCGCAGCTGTGGGTTGGCCAGCAGACCGTAGCGGTAGAACCGCTCGATGTCGTTGCCCTTGAAGGTCGACCCGTCGCCCCAGATCTGGACATCGTCCTCGATCATGGCCCGCACCAGCAGGGTCCCGGTGACCGCCCGGCCCAGGGGGGTGGTGTTGAAGTAGGCCCGCCCGCCGGAGCGGATGTGGAAGGCCCCGCAGGTCAGTGCCGCCAGCCCCTCCTCGACCAGGGCGGCCCGGCAGTCGACCAGCCGGGCCAGCTCGGCGCCGTAGTTGAGGGCACGGCCGGGCACGGAGGCGATGTCGGGCTCGTCGTACTGGCCGATGTCGGCCGTGTAGGCGCAGGGGATCGCACCCTTGTCGCGCATCCACGCGACCGCGACCGAGGTGTCGAGGCCGCCGGAGAAGGCGATGCCGACACGTTCACCGATGGGCAGGGAGGTCAGAACCTTGGACACAAGGAAGAGTATGCACCACGGCGCATACCCATGCAAGCCGGGGTGGGTGGTGTCCCCGGCTCGGTGGACCTGACATGTTCCTCACTTCCGCCCGACAGGCTGGCGCACGGCCCCGCAACGGCGGGGCGCCGGGCCCGGGACCGCCCCGAGCCAGCCAGCGGAAGGAACAACATCGTGTTCAGGAGTCGGGCGCTCGTGATGAACGCCGTCGTGCTGGTCGCGCTGTCGGCCTGCGCGACCTCGCCGGGCGAGCAGGAGGCGGATGAGAACGCACCGCAGGTGGCCACGTTGACCACCCCCGAGCCGGAACGCAGCGCCTCGACGCAGCCGAAGGCGCAACGGCCACGCGAGCGGCTCGACACCACGGCGGAGGAGTTCCAGGAGCTGCTCGGGCCGTACCACTCCTGCCTGCGGGAGCAGGGTGTGCCCGAGCGGAAGACCGCCGGCAGCCCGGACCGGCCGCCGCTGGCCGGCCCGGGAGAGCGGGTGCTCGGCCCCGAGGAACTGGAGAAGTTCGAGGCGGCGAACCGCATCTGTGAGCCGCAGTTCTATCCGCTGCCGCCGTGGGAGAAGGATCCGGCCAACCCGGAGGCCCGGGACTTCGCCCTCGACGTGGTGAAGTGCCTCAAGGGCAAGGGCGTCCGGTACGTCGAGGTGGCCGAGGACGGCATCGCCATCGCTCTCGGCGGTGACCACAACGACTCCCGCTCGATCAGCATGGGCCTGGATCTCATCCCCGAGTGCGAGCGCAAGGTGGCCGCCGAGTCGAAGTGACCGAGCGCGGACAACGGGCGCGGCGGCCGAATCCGGCCGCCGCGCCCGCTCGCATCGGCCCTCGCCGTGGATGGCGGCAGGATCAGGCCGCCGCGAGGGCCTGCGTCGGGGTCAACCGAGCCGCGCGTACGCAGGGATAGACCCCGGCAAGCACCCCGATCACCACGGCCCCGCCGACCCCGACGAGCACCGACGCGGCGGGCACCACCAGCGGCCAGCCCTGCCAGCTCGCGTACCCGACGGTGGTGAGCAGGCCCAACGCGGTGCCGACCAGCCCGCCGAGTGAGGCCAGCACCACCGACTCGGTCAGGAACTGGCTGCGGATGTGACCACGGGTCGCGCCGAGCGCCCGCCGCAGGCCGATCTCGGCGCGCCGTTCCAGGACCGACACGACCATCGTGTTGGCCACCCCGATGCCACCGACCAGCAGGGCCACCCCGGCCAGGGCCAGGAAGAGCAGCGAGAAGCTGCCCTCGGTGGCCCGCTTGGCGGCCAACGCGTCCGAGGGTCGGCTCACCACCACCTGACCGGGCCGCTCCGGAGAGATCGTCTCCGCCAGCACACTGCGGATCGCCTCCAGCTGCGACTCCTCACAGCGCAGATAGATCACCGTCGGGTGGCCGTCGAATCGCAGTTCGCTGCGGGCCGCCTCCCAGCCGACCAGCACCGACCGGTCGATGTCCGGTGACAGTGGCGTCTGCGCCAGGATGCCGATCACGGTGAACCGGCGGTCGGAGATCATCACCTGGGGCGCGGGCTGACCGGTGGGCAGATCGGTGATGCCGAGTCGGCTGGCGGCGACCGAGCCCAGCACGACGGTGGGAAAGGTCGCCGTGACCGGGTTCAACCACCTGCCGGCACGCACCCGCGCGCCGATCGTGGACAGCAGGTCCAGGTGGCTGGCCAGCACGGTGAGGCCGGAACCGTTGCGGGCCTCGACCCGGTCGTTGCGGCGTACCACGGTGTGGGTGTTGGCGACCGCGCTGACCGCCGTGACCGGCCCGATCCGCCGGACCATCCCGACCGCCGACTCCGGCAGCTTGGCCGGTGGGTCACGGTCCGGAGCCGCCACCGCCTGGAGGCGGTTCGTGCCGAGCGCGGTCAACTCCCCCAACAGCGCGGCCTGGCTGGACGCCGGAATGCCGGTCACCACGATCATCGTGGCGATGCCGATCGCGATGCCCAGCGCCGACAGCACCGCCCGCAGCGGGCGGGCCCGCAGACCCGTCAGGCCGAGCGTGAGCAGATCCGGTACGGCCAGCCGAACTGGCCGCAGCTCCCGGTTGAGCTGCCCGGTCACCGCTGCGCCGCCACGCCGCGGGCCGTACGCCGGATCGCTGTCGGGCTGTCGTCGCGAACCAGCCGCCCGTCGCGGATCTCGATCCGCCGGGGCAGCGACGCCGCGATGTCCCGATCGTGGGTGATCAGCACGATGGTGGTGCCCTCCTCGTTGAGCCGGCGCAACAGTCGCAGGACGGACCGCCCGGTGGTGCTGTCCAGCGCGCCGGTGGGTTCGTCGGCCAGCACCAGCGACGGCCGGTTCGCCAGCGCACGGGCGATCGCGACGCGCTGCTTCTCGCCACCGGACAGCTGCCATGGCCGGTGCTCCGTACGGTGTGCCAGGCCGACCCGGGCCAACGCGCGCAGGGCGTGTTCGCGGCGCTGCCGACGGGGCACCCCGGCGTAGAGCAGTCCGGTGCCGACGTTGTCGGCCGCGCTCAGCCCGTCGGCGAGCTGGAACTGTTGGAAGACGAAGCCGATCTCCCGGGCCCGCAACGCCGACAGCTCCCGGTCGCTGAGCGAGGCGACGTCACGACCGGCGATGCGGACGCTGCCCGAGGTGGGACGGTCCAGAGTTCCGATGATGTTGAGCAGGGTCGACTTGCCCGACCCGGAAGGACCGACGATGGCCACCAGTTCGCCGTCGCCGACATCCAGGCTCACGCCGGCCAGCGCGGTGACCCCGCCCGGATAGACCATGCCCGCGTCGCGGACGCGCAGCACCGGTTGCGCCGTCACTCGGGCACCACCACCTGCGTACCCTCGGCGAGCCCGGTGCCGGTGATCTCGACCCAGCCGTCGGCGAACATGCCGGTGCGCACCGCGACCAGGCCGCCGGTGGCCTGCACCGCGTAACCGCCCTCGCGCAGCGCCACCAGTGCCTCGACCGGCGCGACCAGCACGCCGACGGCGGTACGCCCGGCGAATCGCACCTGCACCTGGCCGGAGTCGAGGTTGGCGATGGTCTTCGGCTGGTCCACCGCCACCGTCACGCTCAGCAGTTGCGGACCGGTGGCGACACCGTTGTCGGCCGCGACGAGATCACGGCCGACCGAGACGACGCGAGCCTGCACCGTGCGTTGGTCGGGCAACTCGACCGTGACCCGGTCGCCCCGCTTGATCGAGGCGGCGTCGGCAAGCTCGGCACCAACCGTGATCACCTTGCGGACGGAGGTCACCGACAGCAGCGGCGTGTCGGCCCGGTCGCCGGGTTGCCCGGTGACCTCCGCCACCCGCACCGCCCCGCTGGCGACCTCGACGTGTCCCACCGGGATCGTGCCGGTGGCCGGCATCCCGAGGTCGCTCTGCCACCGTTTGATGGCCGCGACCAGCGCCGCGGTCAGCACGCCCTCACCACTGCGTACCCGCTGGGTGGTTATCTCGGCGTCCGCGGCGTCGCCGCTGGAGTTCGTGGTCGGCGGCGGTGGGGTGACCCGTTCGCCGGGTGACGGCTGACGGCCGACCGAGTAGCCGAGCGCGGTGAGGTTGTCCGCGACGATCCGCACATCCCGGCCGACCAGGTGCAGTCCCGCGATGTCCCGGTACATCGGCATGCCGCCGTAGAAGAGCACCACCGGCGCATCGTCGGCCCGGAACAGTTGCCCACCGCGCTTGATGGTGCTGCCGGCGGGCGGCAACCAGGTCACCGTCGCCGCCAGGTGCCCGGTCAGCGGGCGGGTCGCGCCGAAGCCGATGGTGCCGGCCAGTGTCCTGGTGGTGGACAGGTCGCGACGCTCGATGGTCGCCGTCGCCACCACGACCGGCTCCCCCGACCCGGACTCGGCGGCGGCCCGATGCCGCAGCGCCGCGATCCCGGACCCGACCACCGCCAGGCTCGCCAGCACGAGACCCGCGACGAGCCACCGCAGCGTGCCGCCTCGCCGGGGCGGCGGGTCGGTCACGCGTGGGATGAACTCGGTCGGGTCGTCAACCTTCGCATGCATGCCGACGAGACTGGCCAGCAGTCGTTAGGAACCTGTCAGGTATCGCGCCGGGAGGGCCGTCGGCGGGCCGGCAGACCTATCATCGCCGCCATGTGCGCGCAGGTTCTGGTCGCCGACGACGACCCCCGCCAGGCCGAGGTGATCCGCCGGTACCTGACCGCCGAAGGCCACGACGCCGTGGTGGTGCACGACGGCCGGGCGGCGCTGGACAGCGCCCGCCGGCTCCGGCCCGACCTGCTGGTGCTGGACGTGATGATGCCGGTGCTCGACGGGCTGCAGGTGTGCCAGACGCTGCGCCGGGAGTCCGACGTGCTGGTGCTGATGTTGACCGCCCGGACCGGCGAGGATGACCTGCTGATCGGCCTGGAACTCGGCGCTGACGACTACCTGACCAAGCCGTACAGTCCACGGGAGTTGATGGCCCGGGTCCGCACCCTGCTGCGCCGCACGGGTCGGGGCGCGTCGGTGTCGGCCGGGACCAGGCTACGGCGCATCGGCCCGATCGAGATCGACACCGCCGCGCACCAGGTGACCGTGGACGGTGTCCAGGTCGCCTGCACCCGGGGCGAGTTCGCCATCCTGGCGGCGATGGCGGAGCAGCCCAACCGGGTCTTCACCCGGGCACAACTGCTGCACCACACCCAGGGCATCGACCGCAGCTCGACCGAACGGACCATCGACGTACACGTGATGAACCTGCGGCGCAAGATCGAACGCGACCCGCAACGCCCGGCCTGGTTGGTCACCGTCTTCGGCGTCGGCTACAAGCTCGCCATGGCCGCGCCCCGGTGAGCGGCCGGCGGGTGCCGATCCGGCACAGCCTGGTCACCCGGCTGCTGGTCACCTCGGTACTGATCGCGATCGCCTCGATCGCCGCCACCGCATGGCTGGCCGCCCGGACCGCGACCAGGGCGATCAGCCAGGAACAGGGCCGTTCACTGGCCGAAAACACCAGTGTGTACGACATGTTGGTCACCTATGCGGCCAGCCATCCGGACTGGTCCGGTGTGGCGCCGCTGATCGCACGACGCGCCGCCGAACTGGACCGTCGCATCACCCTGATGACCGAGGACCGCGCGGTCGTCGCCGACACGTTCCCGGGCCCGCCGCTGCGTACCGCCCGACCGGCTGCCGTGGTGGATCCGCTCAATCTGGATCTGGGCCTCACCGGTGGCACCGACCGCATCGACCGCCGGGCGGTCGGACCGTTCCGGATGTCGACGGTCGAACGCGCCGAGCTGCGCGAGCTGGCCGAGATGCGGCTGTCCTGCATACGGCGGTACGGGTTCGACGGACGGGTCGAGGAGCATCCCAACGGTCGTCCCGAGGTCATCCTGACCACACCGGATCCGCACGACCTGACACGGGAGTGTGTGGAGCGCACGCCGGAGCCGGCCGTCAGGTCGGAGATCAGGGCGCTGCGCTCGTTGAGCCGCCTCGCCGGCAACTGCCTCGGTCTGGACGAGAAGACCCGACGCCTGGAGGTCCTGCCCGACTTCTCGGCGTACCTGGTCGCCGACCGCGACTCTCTACCCCTGCCCCGGGAGGCCGTTCGTTCCGACGTGGACGCCGCCCAGGCGGCCCGGATCAGCAGCTGCGTGGAGAAGGCGCGCCGGACGCTGCTGCAACCGTACGTGGCCCCGGCCGTGCTGTTGTTCATCACCGCACCGGACGCCGGCACCGACCAGACCACGTTCACTCTGTCCGGCGCGAACACCGTCCGCATCGTCACGGTGACCGGTGCGGTGCTGGTGGCCACCATCATGGTCACGGTGCTGGTCGGACGTCGACTCATCCGCCCGCTGCAGGCGCTCACCGACGCCGTCGACCGGCAACGGCCGGCCCCGGTGTCCACGCCGGACGAGATCGGTCGGCTGGCCCGCGCTCTCAACGACTCGGTCGACCGCCGCGACCGAGCCGAGGCACAGCGCCGCGCGATGGTCAGCGACGTGGCGCACGAACTGCGCACTCCGCTGACCAACATCCGCAGTTGGTTGGAGGCGGCACAGGACGATCTCGCCCCGACCGACGCCCAACTGCTCGGCCTGCTGCACGAGGAGGCGGTGCTGCTCCAGCACATCATCGACGACCTGACCGATCTGGCCGCCGCGGACGCGGGCACGCTGCGGATCCATCCCGAACCCACGAGTGTGCGGGACGTGCTCACCCAGGTGGTGGAGAGCCATCGGGGCACGGCACAGGCGTCCGGCGTCCAGCTGACCGTGCAGATCGTCGACGATCCGGTGCTGCTGGCCGACCCGGTGCGGCTGCGCCAGATCGTCGGCAACCTGGTGTCCAACGCGATCCGCTACACCCCGTCCGGCGGGTCGGTCACCGTCGGCGCGCACGGCAACACGATCACCGTACGCGACACCGGCATAGGCATCGCCGCTCAGAACCTGCCGAAGATCTTCGACCGGTTCTGGCGGGCTGACGAGTCACGCAACCGTGCGACCGGCGGCAGCGGACTGGGCCTGGCAATCACTCAACACCTGGTCGAAGCGCACGGAGGCGCCCTTACCGTGCAAAGTGTCATCGGCGAAGGCACCGCCTTCACCAGCACCTTTCCAGCACCACATAGCGCAATCGAGAAGAACGGCACGACCGAATAATCCAGCATCATCAATACCTTACCCTCCGTGATGCTGAGGAGTCTTTCCGTGACACAGGCCGACCGCCGCTCTCGCCCGCCGCGGGCCGCCGACACCCTCCGGCTGCCCTCCGACTCCCGCCCCACCTCCCTGTTCGCCCCCGGGGAGGTCCCCCGCCGACGCGGGCTGATCATCCTGCTCAGCCTGTTGGGCGGTTTCCTGCTCACCGTGGTCTGGTCGGCGGAATTCGTCGACTCGACCATCGGCGACAACGTGGCCAACACCCTGCTGGGCCACGACGCCAAGGAGACCCCGATCAGCGGGGCCGTGGCGGGCGTGATCTTCGCGTTCGTCTCCGGGGTCGCCGGCACCTTCACCGCCTGCAACATCGCCGCCTTCGGCGCTCTCGCCCCACTGACCGGCACCGCCAACAGCCGGATGAGCCGCCTCATGACACCGCTGCGCCCGCTGGGCTGGATGGCGGTCGGCATGATCGCGATCTCCGCCCTCTACGGGGTGATCGTCGGTCTGGTCGGTACGGCGATGCCGCAGTTCTCCACCGCCCCGAACGTGCCCGGGTCACTGTCGCCGCGCAGCATCCAGTCCATGGTGGTCTACGGCATCATCGGGCTGGTCATGATCTACCTGGGGCTGGCCGCGTTGAAGGTGGTGCCGGACCCCTTCGCCCGGATCTCCCAGCGCTACCCCAACGCCCCGCTGGTCTTCATGGGGGCCCTCATCGGCGGGTTCCTGATCGGACGGCCCTTCCCGCTGTTCCGGCAGATGTTCCGCGACGCCGCGGAGAGCGGCAACCCGCTGTACGGCGCGGCGGCCTTCACCCTCCAGTCGATCGGCAACATCGTCGTCATGGCGATCCTGTTCCTGCTGCTGACCTGGTTCGCCGGTAGCAGACTCCAGCGCTGGTTCGCCGCCAAGCCGACCCGAATGGCCACCACCATCGCGGTGGCGTTCATCATCGCGGGCGCCTTCATGTTCCTCTACTGGGACGTCCGCCTGCTCGCCCGCCGGGAGATCATCCCCTGGTACCCGATGGCCCCCTGGGTCTAGCCCACCCGGCCCCGCGCGTCATCACACTCGATCCCGGATCGGGTGGCCTCTCCGCCATGGGGATGCCCCTCGATCCGGGATCGAACCCCGCCCGGTCCTCCGATCACCTGCCGGGTGACCGGCGCTCGCTGTCGTGGGACTGACGCCAGTCCCGGACCGCGTCGCGCATCCGATCGAAGACCGCCACCGGCGGCCCGAGCAGCATGTTGCTCACCGGCGACTCGCCCGCAGCCGGGTGCGGCCGAGTGGGCGAGACCGCCTCGGCGGCCCGTACGGCACCGGCCATCTGGCGCAGCCGCTGCGGATCGGTGTCGCGCCGCAACTGCGGGAACTCCTCCTGCTCCTCGTGCCGCGCATGCGCCAGCACCGCCTGCTCGAATGCGGCGAACCGGGCGTCGAACCCCGGCGCCGAGGTACCCAGGTCGTACAGTTCGGACAGCTCGCGCTTGGCCTCGCTCTCCTCGTGCAGCCGCGCGTCGACCACCGCGTCCCCGGCGTCGGCTCGGGCCGCCGGGTGAACCACCTGCTCCTCGGCGCTCTCGTGCACGGCCAGCAGGCGTACCAGCTCCTGGAAGGCCTGCTGCTTGGCCTCCCCCTCGCTCTCCCTGACCTCCGCGAACAGCGACCTGATCTGCTCGTGCTGGTCGACGAGCAGATCAATGACATCCTGGTCCGGCTTCGTCACGGTCATCATCAACCTCCGCTGTCGAACTCGTCCTTGTCGTCACCCCCTACCCGACTTGGACGAGCCCACACGCGGTCATGGTCACGCTCGATGTGGGATCGAGTGGCCATGTCGCCTGTTCAGACCACTCGATCCCACATCGAGCACGATCTTGCGGCAAGATCACGCGACATGCGGGAGACGGTCGCCATCGCCCTGATCACATCGCTGTCCACCCTGACGGCCGCCGGCCTCACCGGCCTGGTCACCGCGCTGACCGTACGCAGGCAGGTCGCCAGCCAACTCGCTGCGGCCCGGGAGGAGCGCGCCGACCAGCGCGCACTGCGCCGGAACCAGGAGCGGCGGGACACCTACGTCAGCTTCCTGGCCGCCTGCGACCGCGCCTACCGGGCGTTGGACACCGGATGGGTCGGGGCGGAGACCGCACCGGGCGAGGTGCTGCCGTACCCGGCGCTGCGCGCCCTCGACGAGGCGTACAACCTGGTGCTGTTGGCCGGTCCGGACCTGGTGGCGCAGGCCGCCGGGCACGCGGTGCGCAGCATCAACGAGGAGTACGCCCAACAGCGCCGCCTGCACCGGGCGGACACCGACGAGAGCGGCCCGCTGGCAGAACGCCACCGACCCGAGCACCTAGCTGCGCTCCGATCCCGCACCGAGCGACGCGACGCCTTCGTCACCGTCGCACGCCAGGCACTCCACGACCCCCAGCCCCACCCATGACCACGCACCATGACGCTCAAAGTCCCCGTTGATCATGAGGTTAACGGCGGAGTCGATCTCCTCGACTGCCGTCAACCTCATGGTCAACGGCCATCGACGGCGGCGGGATGGTCAGCGGGTGAGGCCGACGAGGGTGGCCAGGCGGGTCACGCCGGGTGGGGCGGGGCGGCCTCGGGCTAGCTCGGCGAGGAGGGTACGCGCGGAGGGGCGCAACCGGACCTCAGCGGGCGCGACACCATCCGCCGCGACCAGCATCCGTCCCGCCCCGGACAGGTCACCGGCCAGCAGGTACGCCCGCGCGGCGTCCACCAGGTAGGCACCCCGGTGCTCGGCCGACAACCGCCGCCACCCGTCCCGCCGGATCAGCAGCTCGTGCCGACCGACCGCCTCGGCCGCAGCGCCCCGCTCGACCGCCACCACCACCCGCGCCAACTCCACGGCGACCGGCCCGAAACTCGTACCGTACGGATCGTCGGCGAACTCGGCCCGGCTCGCCACGTCCGCGGCCTGGTCGAGCAGCACCCCGGCCTGCCCAGGCTCGCCGCAGCCCGCAGCGGCGAGGGCGGCCTGGAGCAGGAGCGTCCCACCCACCGCCAACTCCTGCGCCCGCCGACCCGACGACACCCCATCCCCCGCCGGTCGCGCCGCAACCCCGGTCAGCCGCTGCGCGGCGGCAACGGTGGCCGCCAGCGCCAGCCGCTGCCGACCGGCGAGCCGCAGCGCCTGCCCGATCGAGATGGCCGCCGTACCCGCCAACACCGCATCCTCGCCGGCCGCCGCCACCGCCCGGTCGGCGGTCAACCACCCGAGGTCGGCCTCACCCAGCTTCACCAGCACCGACGAGGCGATCCGGTACGCCTGCACCGGCAACTCCCCGTGCTCCGACCCCGACGACAGTTGCACGACGTCCAGCAGCCCGGGCAGCGCCCGCACCACCTGGGCGTACTGCCCATGCTGAAAGCTCAACCAGGCATGACCCACCCGCCGACGCAGCTCCGCCAGCGGCACCTGACGCGCCGACGCCTCGAAGACCCCGTACCGCGCGAGCGCCGCGCGTACCCCATCGAACCCGTCGCGTACGTCGCCACCGGCCAACGGCGGATGCTGGCCGAGCAGCACCGCCGGGTCGATGCGCAGCACCTCGGCGATAGCCTGGATCACCGAGAACCTGTCGAGTCGACGGGCACCCCGCTCCACCTTGTCCACCCAGCTTTTCGACTTCCCCAGCCGGTCGGCGAGGCCCTGCTGCGTCATCCGCCGCCGCATCCGCCACTGCGCCACCCGCCGCCCGATCGGCACCTCACTGCGGCCGGTCACGCCGCCACCGCCGATCCGGCACCGCCCGGGTGGTCTCCTCCATCGGTACGCGCTCCGCCTCGGCCTGCTCCAGCAGCCGCCGCTTCGCCGCCTCCCGCTCCGCCGCCTGAATCTGCTCACCCCGACTGACCGACTCGTCGCCCTGACCTGGCATCCCTACCTCCAACAGACTCGGCCGTGGAGATCGTGATCAGGAGGGGCTGCTCGCCGTCTCATCTGGCCGAGGAAGGCGATCGCCTTCCCGAACCGGACGCTAAGACAGTGCGGTAGTTACTTAATTACCACCAGTTATGCAGCCAGGTGGATGCCCATCCGGCTGGCAAGCAGCCGCAGGTCGTCCGAGACGGCCCGCCGCCTCGCCCGCTGGGCAAGGGCCACCACCGCATCGCGGGCCAGCGGGTTCAGCGCGAACGGTACGGGTGCGGCCCGCTCAGCCTGCACGAAGGCACCCAGCGCTTCGGTATCCCGACGACCGGTGTCGGCGAACGCCCGACCAAGATCGAGCCAGTACGACATCTGGCGGTTGGTGGCCGCGAGAACCTGAGGCCGCACCGTTCGGGACAGCTCGATCACCTTGCCCATCTCGCCCTGCTCTGCGGCGATGGACATTCTCCAGAGACCCACATTGGTCGGACCGAACCCGCACCCGTTGAAGCCGCCGCCGTCCACAGGATCCCCGAGGCTCGTCGCCTCACGGCTCGCCTCAGCCAGATGGTCCCGGGCGACGTCTACCCGGCCGTCCACGGTCGAGGTCAGGGCCGCCGACAGGTGAAGCTGACCGAGCATCTGTCGCACCCGCTCATCACCAGCGTCGTTCTGCAACTCGACCAACGATCGGCCGGCGGCCCGGGCAGCGAGCGACGCGGACTCGATCGGCAGGCTCTGCACGTACGCGAACCGTGCCGCACCGAGCCACGCGGGATGCTCGGCTTCCTCGGCCGCGGATACGGCGACGCGAGCCGCATTCAGCGCCAGATGGCGGTATCCGAGGTGCCGCAGACACGTCGCAGCCTGGTATGCCGCTCGAGCTAGCACGGCGCCGCCCACGGCAGCGGACTCCAGCAGCAGGTCGGGAAGCATGCGCGCCATCGCCGGGTAGTTGCAAAGGTTGCGAAGCTGATCAGTGCGCGCCAGGTCTGCCGTCAACTGCTCCTGCGTACGGATAGACGGCCGACGTTCGCCGTCCTCAATCTCGATCAGCGCCGACCAGATCGCCGGTACGCACTCGGCGGCACTCTCGCGAGCCGGATCGCCCGGTTCCGTTCCCTGCCCGAGCAAGTCCGCCACTGTGACCTGAAGGGCTACGGCGAAGGACACGAGAGTGGAGCGCCGGTCGATGGTCTTCCGACCCGACTCGATCTGCGAGACATAGGGCTGGCTGACGCCAGCAAGCCCGGCGAGGACGGCCTGAGACATCCCGCCCCGACGCATCCGCCAATAGCGGATCCTCGCACCCACGGTGTCCGCCTTCATCACCACGCTTACCGCCTACCTCCCATGTGGCTGGATTGGCTAGCGTGCGGCCCCTTAAGCCACACGTTGGACGCTACCCTCCCTTCGTCTCCAATGCGACACATGCAGGGCAGCGGCAAGGGAGCCTCACCAGTATGTATTCAACGTCCTGGATGTAATCCCGGACGTAGGCGGGCAACTCTGACGACAAACGATCAGGCTGGCCCTCCCTTCTGGAGTCAGGTGTGGGTACGCTGCGTGCGTGCCCCACGGCGAAGACATGGAAATGGTCCCCACCCACCTTTGGCGCTACGCACAGGATCAGCCATTCTTGGCCGAGGTGGCCGACGAGACGAGACGCTTCCTCGCGGAGTTGGCGCGGGACGCCAGCATTGACGTGCACCTTGTCAAGGCACGCCCAAAGACGCTCGCCTCATACAGGGACAAGTCAGAGAAGAAGAAGGACGACGGAGCTCCGAAGTACTCCGACCCCGCCACACAGATCCATGACTGCGTGGCGGCTCGTGTGATCGTTTACACCACCCGAGCCCGCAACGACATGGCCAATCTCATCGAAAGTCGCTGCGAGTGTCAGGAACGGGGTAACCCCGGCGACACGAAACACAACGGATACGACAGCGAGCACCTCGTCATCACCGGCCTCAAGGATCCCGCCGCGCAGCTGCGCTACATCGCCCTCACGAAGTTCTTCGACAACTACCCGGGCCTAGAAATCCAGGTGCGCAGCGTGGCAGGCCATGCCTGGGCGGAGTATGAGCACGACATCCGCTACAAGTCCGGCGGCTACAAAGAGTTGCCATCCAATGACAAAGGCCGAGTCGATCAGTACTTCATTGAGGCCGGCGGGATGCGCCGGTACATGGACGAGATCTTCGACAAGATCGAAGAGTTGCTCCGGCCGCAAGGTACGGATGATGCGACAACGGCTGACGAGCCCGTGATCGGAGTCGACGAGCCGTCACCGGAGACGCTCGACCCGACTCTCTTGAGCCCAGCGTCGCTGGGCGAACTGATCGCCAGCCGTTTCCCGAAAGATGAGCCGGGCGACTCCCTGTCACTCGCCGTTCTCGTCGACCAACTGGCGGAACTCGGCGTGACCACGGTCGGTCAGTTGGAGGCCGCGCTCTCAAACCTCGGCCAAGGCCAAGTCGCCCGGCTGATGGATTATCCGATCGAGACGACCCGCGTCCGAAAATTGGACGACGAATTGCTCGCCATCTTCCTGGACCGCTATGTCGCGGCTGCTGCAGACGACGGCCGACGGCAACTCCTACGCCTGCGGCTCCGCCGTGTACGGGGACGGTTCACGATCTACTCATTGGAGGGGCCGAGCGGCACCCGACGCCCCGTCACCGCCGCGCGAGCGGTACGCGATCTAGCAAGGTTCGTCGCCGAGCGTCAGGGCGTCGCGGCGGCCGCGAACAACGGCTTCATCAGTGCGAACAAAGGCGACATTTCGCCAGGATATTTCCCGAAGGAGGTAAGGACATCCGCCGGTCCGGTGTACGTGGCGACGAACTTGTCTCGCGCCCACGCGGAAAGCCTGATGGGAGAGTTGGTCTCGCGGGTTCCCGGCTCAGGTCTACGGGTCCAGCGAGCCGGTGACCTTCTCTTCGAGGCGGCTCCGGATATCTCCGCCGCAGACTCTTCGGCAAGCTGAGGACCGGGGTCACAGCGCCACGATGGCTGCGGTTTCCGCTGGTAGGTCGATGCGGTCTCGGGTCACCGTGACTCCCTCAGCCGTGGCCAGCAGGACCCGCCGGGCCACCCCCGGCAACGTCACCCGCTGCGGCTTGTCGGCCAGGTTGGCGGCCACCAGGCAGCCGCCCCGGCGCATCACCAGGAACCGGTCCCCGTGCCGCACCTCGACCGCGAACAGGTGCGGATCGGACAGCTCGGGCCGGGACTTCCGCAGCGCGATCAGCCGCCGGTAGAAGTCGTACATCGCCCGGTGTTCGGGTTTGTCCAGTTCGGCCCAGTCCAACCGGGAGCGTACGAAGGTCTGCCGGTCTTGGGGGTCCGGCACCGCCTCGGCGGTCCAGCCGTGGGTGGCGAACTCCTGACGGCGGCCGAGCACCACGGCGGCGGCCAACTCGGGTTCCGGGTGCGAGGTGAAGTACTGCCAGGGCGTCGAGGCGGCCCACTCCTCCCCCATGAAGATCATCGGGGTGAAGGGTGAGGCCATCAGCAGCACCGCCCCCACCCGCAGCAGCCCAGGCGACAGCGAAGCCGAGAGGCGATCACCGACCGCGCGGTTGCCGATCTGGTCGTGGTTCTGCAGGTACGCCACGAAGCGGTGCCCGGGGGTACGCGGGTCCACCGGGCGGCCGTGTTGGCGGTTGCGGAAGCTGGACCAGGTGCCGGTGTGGAAGAAGGCCCCGGTCAGCACCTCGGCCAGGCATTCCATGGTGCCGAAGTCGCCGTAGTAGCCCTGCCGTTCCCCGGTGAGCAGGGTGTGCAGGGCGTGGTGGGCGTCGTCGTTCCACTGGGCTTGCAGGCCGTAGCCGCCGGCCTCGCGTGGGCTGATCAGCCGGGGGTCGTTGAGGTCAGATTCGGCGATCAGCGACAGCGGGCGGCCCAGGTGCACCGACAGGCTCTCGACCTCGACGGCGATCTCCTCCAGCAGGTGCACCGCGCGGGTGTCCGGCATGGCGTGCACGGCGTCCAGGCGCAGCCCGTCGAGGTGGTAGTCGCGCAGCCACATGAGCACGCTGTCGAGGATGAAGCGGCGTACCCCGTCGGAGTGCGGGCCGTCCAGGTTGACGGCCTGCCCCCAGGGGGTGTTGCGGTCGCTGAGGTACGGCGCGAAGCGCGGCGCGTAGGCCCCGGAGGGCCCGAAATGGTTGTAGACGACGTCGAGTACCACCCCCAATCCCTTGGCGTGGGCGGCGTCGACCAGCCGTTTCAGCCCGTCCGGGCCTCCGTAGGGTTCGTGCGGGGCGAACCAGCAGACCCCGTCGTACCCCCAGTTGTGTTCGCCGTTGAAGGCGTTCACCGGCAGCAGTTCGATCAGGTCGACACCGAGGTCGACCAGGTGGTCGAGCTTGTCGATCGCGGCGTCGAAGGTGCCTTCCGGGGTGAAGGTGCCGACGTGCAGTTCGTAGAGGATGCTGCCGGGCAGTTGCCGGCCGGTCCAGGAGGTGTCCGTCCAGGCGAAGGCTGAGTGGTCGTAGACCCGGCTGAGGCCGTGCACCCCGAAGGGCTGCCACGCCGAGCGGGGGTCGGGCAGGGCCTGGTCGTCGTCATCCAGCAGGAAGGCGTAGTCGGTACCGGCGTCGGGGACCTCGACATGCCACCAGCCGTCGCGGCCTACTCTCATCTCGTGGTCGGCGTCGGGCAGGCGTAGCCGTACCCGTTTCGCCTCGGGCGCCCAGACCGTGAACTCGGACATGACGCAGCCTCCCGGGTCAGGTGGTGGGCACCAGCAGAGCGACGGGATATGTGGCCAACAGGTCCGCGAGCCGGACCCGTCCATCACTGTAGACCTGACCCGTGAACAGGCAGGACATCTGATTAACGGGCAATGACAGGGTGGTGTCGCGCCAGCCCCCCTCGGCGACCAGCCGTAGCGGCAGGCGGGTGGCCACCGCTACCGCGCCGCCCCGGTCGAAGGCCACGGCGTGCCGGGCGGCCGGGCCGTGCACGAGCATCGGCTGGTAGTCGCCGAACAGCTCCGGACGGTCCCGGCGGGCCCGCAGGGTGCGGGACACCACGAGCAGCTTGGCCGCGCCGGTGTCGTCCACCGCCGGCCGCCAGCCGGCGTCGAGCCGGGCCAGCAGTTCCCGGCGTACGCCGAAATCGACCGGGCGGCGGTTGTCCGGGTCGACCAGGGAGTTGTCCCACAATTCGGTGCCCTGGTAGGTGTCCGGCACCCCGGGCATGGCGAGTTGGATCAGCTTCTGACCCAGCGAGTTGGACCAGCCGGCCGGGGTGATCTCGGTGGCGAAGGCGGCCAGTTCGCAACTGACGGCCGGGTCGTCGTACATGGCGTCGACCAGGGCGTGCATGGCCTGCTCGAAGGCCGGGTCGGGGTCGGTCCACCCGGTCGAGGCCGCGGCCTCCCGAGCGGCCTTCTCGGCGTACGCGTGCAGGCGCTCGCGTCCGACGGGCCAGGCACCGACGGCGGTCTGCCACAGCAGGTGGGCCAGGGCGGTGTCCGGCAGCGGCACGGCCGCCATCCAGCCGGTGACCAGGTGTGCCCAGCGCTGCGGCAGCTCGGCCAGGACGGCCAGCCGGGCCCGAACGTCCTCGCCGCGTTTGGTGTCGTGGGTCGACAGGGTGGTCATGCTGGTCGGCCAGCGGTCGTGCCGGGCGACGGCGAAGCGGTGGAACCGGCCGGGCAGGGTGCCGAAGTGGGTGGGGCTGCCACCGACCTCGTTGAGGGCCACGAACCGGCTCCACCGGTAGTAGGCGGTGTCCTCCACCCCCTTGGCCATCACCGCGCCGGTGAACTGGGGGAAGCGGCGGGCCAGTTCGTCGTCGGGGTCGCGCAGCCGCCGGGTGACCGCGTCCAGGGCCCCGGTCAGGTCGGTGCGGCGGCGGCCCGCTTCGGCGCGGGCGTTGGCCAGGTGGCGTACCCCGTCGGGCGGGTAGCCGCGGTAGACCGGGAAGGCGGCGGCCAACTCGGCCAGGGCGGCGCGGGCGGCGTCGGCGTCCACCTCGGGGGCGAGGGCGGCCAGTCGGGTCAGCTCGGCGGCGAGCAGTCGGGTGGCGGCGCCGAGTTTGGTGTCGTGGGTCAGGTCGGCCCAGGAGGTGGCCCGGCCGGTCAGTCGGGTGTCCAGGGCGGTGAAGTCGGCTTCGGCGTCGCCGTCGACGAAGAGTCCGCAGACCGCCGCCAGGGCGTCGTAGCCGGTGGTGCCGTCGACCGGCCAGCCGGGCAGTTCCTCGCCGTACTCCAGGATCTTCTCCACGATCAGCCAGACCTCGGGGGCGGCCTCCCGTAGCCGGGCCAGGTAGGCGGCGGGGTCGCGCAGCCCGTCGGGGTGGTCCACACGGATGCCGTCGATCTCACCGGCCGTCGCCCAGGCCAGGATCAGCTCGTGGGTGGCGGCGAACACCGCCGGATCCTCCACCCGCAGCCCGGCCAGGCTGGAGACGGCGAAGAACCGGCGGTACGTCAGCTCGGCATCGCCGCGCCGCCAGGAGACCAGCTCGTAGTGCTGCCGGTCGTGGACCTGGCGAGGGCTGCCGTCACCGGTGCCGTCGGCGATCGGGAACCGGTGCTCGTGGTAGCGCAGTTCCCCGTCGACGACGGCGAGATCGTCCAGCGCGTCGGGGCTCTCGGCCAGCACCGGCAGCAGCAGCCGGCCCCGCGCCCAGTCGATGTCGAACCAGTCGGCGTACGCCGAGTCGCGTCCCCGACGCAGCACGTCCCACCAGGCCGGGTTGGCGGTAGGTACGGCTACCCCGACATGGTTGGGCACGATGTCCACGACCAGGCCGAGCCCGACGGACCGCAGCGCCCGCAGCAGCCGTTGCCGGGCGGGTTCGCCCCCGAGTTCCGGGTTGACCTGGCGGTGGTCGACCACGTCGTAGCCGTGGGTGCTGCCCGGGGCGGCGGTCAGCAGCGGCGCACTGTAGAGGTGGGTGACGCCGAGGTCGGCCAGGTAGCCGGCGAGCCCGGCGGTGGCGTCCAGGTCGAAGTCGGGGCGCACCTGCACCCGGTAGGTGGCGCCGACCGGTCGAGGGGTTTCGGGCATGTCAGGCGACCCTCTCCAGCACCACCAGGGACCGGTCCGGTACGCAGATCGTGCCGCCGGCCTCGACGGTGGTGCCCTTGTCCTGGTCAGGTTCGGCGGTGCTGATGACCAACTCCCACCGTTGGCCGAACTCGGCCGGTGGTGGGGTGAAGTCCAGTGGCGCGTCGTGGGCGTTGAAGCAGAGCCAGAAGGAGGTGTCGTGGTGGCGTTGGCCGTACTGGCCGCGTTCCCGGATGCCGTCGCCGTTGACGAACAGGGCCACCGAGCGGCCGAAGTCGTTGCCCCAGTCCTGGCCGGTCATCTCCCGCCCGTCGGGGGTGTACCAGGCCAGGTCGGGCAGGGGTTCGTCGGCTCCCCGGCCGCGTACCGGCAGGCCGGTGAAGAAGCGGCGGCGTTGGAACACCTGGTGTCGGCGGCGGAAGGCGACCAGTCGGCGGGTGAAGTCGAGCAGGTCGTGGTCGATGTCGTCCCAGTCGACCCAGGCCAGTTCGCTGTCCTGGCAGTAGGCGTTGTTGTTGCCGCGCTGGGTGCGGCCCAACTCGTCGCCGTGGCCGATCATCGGCACCCCCTGGGACAGCAGCAGGGTGGCGATGAAGTTGCGCCGCTGCTTGGCGCGCAGGGCCAGCACCCCGGGGTCGGCGGTGTCGCCCTCGACCCCGCAGTTCCAGGACCGGTTGTGGCTCTCCCCGTCCCGGTTGTCCTCGCCGTTGGCCTCGTTGTGCTTGTCGTTGTACGACACCAGGTCGGCCAGGGTGAACCCGTCGTGGCAGGTGACGAAGTTGATGCTGTGGAAGGGGCGACGCCCGTCGTCCTGGTAGAGGTCGGCGGAGCCGCAGATGCGGGAGGCGAACTCGGCCAGGGTGGCCGGTTCACCGCGCCAGAAATCGCGAACGGTGTCCCGGTACTTGCCGTTCCACTCCGTCCACTGCGGCGGGAAGTTGCCCACCTGGTAGCCGCCGGGGCCGACGTCCCACGGCTCGGCGATCAGTTTGACCCGGCCGACCACCGGGTCCTGCTGCACCACCTCGAAGAAGGTGGAGAGCCGGTCCACCTCGTAGAACTCGCGGGCCAGGGTGGCGGCCAGGTCGAAGCGGAACCCGTCGACATGCATCTCGGTAACCCAGTACCGCAGCGAATCCATGATCAGTTGCAGGGAGTGCGGGCTGCGCACGTTCAGGCTGTTGCCGGTGCCGGTGTAGTCGACGTAGTAGCGCCGATCGGATTCGCTCAGCCGGTAGTAGCTGGGATTGTCGACCCCCTTGAAGCTCAGCGTCGGGCCCAGGTGGTTGCCCTCGGCGGTGTGGTTGTAGACCACGTCGAGGATGACCTCGATGCCGGCGGCGTGCAGGGCCTTCACCATGCCCCGGAACTCCTGTACCTGCTGGCCCAGGTGGCCCAGGGCGGAGTAGCCGTGGTGCGGGGCGAAGAAGCCGATGGTGTTGTAGCCCCAGTAGTTGCGCAGCCCCAGGTCGGTCAGGCGGTGGTCGTGGACGAACTGGTGCACCGGCATCAACTCGATGGCGGTCACGCCCAGCCGGGTCAGGTGCTCGATCATCGGGGGTGAGGCGATGCCGGCGTAGGTGCCGCGCAGTTCCTGCGGGATGCCGGGCAGCCGCATGGTCAAGCCGCGTACGTGCGCCTCGTAGATGACCGAGCGGTGGTACGGGATGCGCGGCGGGGCGTCGTTACCCCAGTCGAAGTACGGGTTCACCACCACCGACTTCGGCATGAACGGCGCCGAGTCGGTCTCGCTCATCCGCTCCGGGTCACCGTGGGTGTAGTCGTAGACCGCCGGGTCCCACTGCACGTCGGAGTCGATCGCCTTGGCGTACGGGTCGATGAGCAGCTTGTGCGGGTTGCAGCGCAGCCCGTTCGCGGGGTCGTACGGGCCGTGCACCCGGTAGCCGTACCGCTGCCCCGGTCCCAGCCCCGGGATGTAGGCGTGCCAGACGTACGCGTCGACCTCGCGTAGTTCTACCCGGCGCTCATGGCCGACGTCCCACTCGTCGAAGAGGCAGAGCTCGATCCGCTCGGCGACCTCGGAGAAGATCGCGAAGTTGGTGCCCATCCCGTCGTAGGTCGCCCCGAGGGGGTACCGCTCGCCCGGCCAGACCTGCATGTCGCTCCTTAGGCAAGAAACATGAGCGCGCCCGCATCATGAACACACCCGTCCGGGTGCCGGCGGATGCGCGCCGGCGTAATGCCCCGCCCGGTCGGTCACCAATCCATCCGATCGGATGAATGCCTGGTGGCCACCCGACTGACCTTCGGTCGATCCGCACGGTGCCGTCAGTCACTGTGACCGTCCTCAAGGTGCGGAATCGGCAGAGATGACGTTTGCTTGTTGCGGGCTGTGTCGTCCACGCCGGAGATCTCGTCGATCTGCCGGCCGATGGTCGGTCTTGCCTCGATCCTCGCACTGCCGGACGCGTCTGCGCGTGTCCAAAACCCACAGTTGTTCCTCGCCGCCACCGAAGTCGGCGCGTCCCTCCCTGCACGGACGGAGACTGATGTGACGACCCTGCGGATCGGCGGGCGTACCGCCACCGCCACGGACCGGTCCCACCGGCCCACCCGCACCTCACGAGCCCAGTTCCCGGCCCAGCCCGGCCCGGCCACACCGCCGCGCGGCCACCGCATCCTGATGCTGTCCTGGGAGTTCCCGCCGGTGCTCGTGGGTGGACTGGGTCGGCATGTGCACGCCCTGTCGGTGGCCCTGGTCGCCGCCGGGCACGAGGTCACCGTCGTCACCCGTCACGCCGAGGGCGCACCGCTGGAGGAGTACGTCGACGGGGTCCGGGTGGTCCGCGCCGCCGAGGACCCGGTGACCTTTCCGCTGGCCACCGAGAGCCTGCTGGCCTGGACGATGGCGTTCAACCACACCCTCACCCGCGCCGCCCTGCGGGCCGCGCAGATCGGCGGGTACGACGTCATCCACGCCCACGACTGGCTGGTCGCGCACACCGCGATGACCCTGCGCGAGCACCTCGACCTGCCGCTGGTCAGCACCATCCACGCCACCGAGGCGGGCCGGCACCAGGGTTGGTTGCCCGAGGAGATGAACCGCACCATCCACGGTGTCGAGCAGTGGATCAGCACCGAGTCGACCCGGGTGGTGGTCTGCTCCGGCTACATGCGCGAGGAGGTGACCGGGCTGTTCGGGGTGCCGGCCGGTCGGGTCGACGTGGTGCCCAACGGGGTGGAGCCGCACCGCTGGCGGGTGCCGGCCAGCGCGGTGGCGCAGGCCCGGGCCCGGTTCGCCGGGGAGGGTCCGCTGGTCACCTTCGCCGGTCGACTGGTGTACGAGAAGGGGGTGCAGCACCTGCTCGCCGGGCTGCCCCGGCTGCGGGAGCGGCACCCGGGTCTGCGCGCGGTGATCGTCGGTGACGGCCCCTACCGGGGCGAGTTGGAGGCCGACGTGCACCGGCTCGGCCTGGCCGACACGGTCAGCCTGCCCGGCTTCCTCGGCGGCACGGACCTGCCGGCGGTGATGGCCGCCTCGGACTGCTTCGTGGTGCCCAGCATCTACGAGCCGTTCGGCATGGTCGCGTTGGAGGGGGCCGCCGCCGGTGCGCCACTCGCGGTCGCCGAGACCGGCGGGCTCGCCGAGATCGTCGAGCCGGGTGTCACCGGAGTGACCTTCCGTCCACACGACCCGCAGGCGTTGACCGACGCCGTGCACACCCTGCTCGCCGACACCGAGCACGCCCGGGCACTGGCCCGACGTGCCCGGGCCATGGTGCACGAGCAGTACGGCTGGGCGGCCATCGCCAGCCGCACCGCCTCCGCGTACGCCTCGGCGATCGCCCAGGCCCCGACTGTCGCCGCCGAACGCGCAGCGCAGCAGATGGCCTACGGTCGGCCACGCCTGTCCGTCCCGGAGGGCAACCTGCTCGCCGCCGCCGGCCTGCGCTGACCCCCGCCCGCCGGTCATCGCCCCCGGGGTTCCTGCCTCCGCCGCGCCGCGTGCCGGCGACCCGGCGACGTCGCTGCCTGCGGCGTCGCCGGCCGTGGCGGTCGCCGTCTCCGGCGGCGCCGGCCGTGGCGGTCGCCGTCTCCGGCGGCGCCGGCCGTGGGGGTCGCCGTCTCCGGCGGCGCCGGCCGTGGCGGTCGCCGAGGGTGGGGTGCTGTCCGTGCGACAACGGAGGGTGACGCTGCGGAGCGTGATGTGACGGTCGCCAGTAGCCACTCCCCTGACTCCCCCTTTGCTCTGCTTCAATCCACGCAACGGCCCTTGAACTGCATGGATGCGACGGACGGGCGGTTGCGGTGGCGCGACCACCAACACGATCGGTTACCTGTGCGTGGGTTGAAGCAGAGCAAAGGGGACGGAGGTGGGAGGGCTGGGCGGCGGCACTGGTACGGACCGTAACGGTCGTCAGGGCTGGGGCGGGGTGCAGCCACTGCACGGGTGTCGATGCCCCGGTTGCGAGCAGGGCGCGGTCAGCGGCGGCTCGTTGGCCGTAGGGCCGGCCTCGGGTCCGTTCGGGTAGCCGAATCTACCGTTACGATCTTGTATCCGCACTGGTCAACGGCCGTTCACATCCGACAGACTCGCGTACATCCAGCGGGGGCGGGTCGAGGAGGATGCAAGTGCGGGTGCTCCTGGTGGAAGACGATCTGCGCGTGTCGGCGGGGCTAGCCTCGGCGCTGCGACGGCGGGGGCACGAGGTGGTGCAGGCGCTCACGGCCGCCGAGGCGGCGGAGGCGGAGCCGGTCGATCTCATTCTGCTCGACATGAACCTGCCCGACCGGGACGGTCTGGAGGTGTGCCGGCGCATCCGTCAGCACAACGAGGAGGTCGCGATCATCGCGGTCACCGCCCGGGCCGAGGAACACGACCGGGTGGCCGGGTTGCGCGCCGGCGCCGACGACTACGTGGTGAAGCCGTTCTCGATGGTGGAGTTGCAGGCCCGCATCGACGCGGTGATGCGCCGGACCAGCCGTACCGTGCGGGCCACGACCGCCCTTCAGGTGGGTCCGCTGCGCATCGATGTCGACGCCCGCCGGGTCTGGATCGACAAGCGTGAGATCCCGCTGTCCCGCAAGGAGTTCGATCTGCTGGTGGCGCTGGCCCGGCAGGCCGGCACGGTGGTGCCCCGGGACCGGTTGCAGTTGGAGGTGTGGCAGACCACCTGGGCGACCCGGCACAACCTGGACGTCCATGTGGCCGCCCTGCGGGGCAAGTTGGCCGACGCCGGACTGGTGGAAACCGTACGGGGGGTCGGATATCGGTTGCGGGTCGACTGAGCCGAGGATGGGCCGCTGCCGCCAACCTCAGATCATCCTCAAGATTCCCAGTTCCCTACCCCGCGATCGACCCACGGCGGGTGTGCTGTTCGGCACCCAGCCATACCTCCTGTTTGGAGATCCTTTTGAGATACAGACGGACAAGGGCCGGTGTCTTCTCCAGCCTGCTCGTCGCCGTTCTCGCGGTGACGGCGTTGCCCGCCCAGGCGCACGGCCAGTCGGCCGGCACCGCCGTTCAGACGCAGGCGGAGCCGAACCAGGTTCAGAACGTGAGCGTTGTCCAAGGTGACGGTTACGCCACTCTGGCCTGGACCCACGTCGACGGAGCCACCGACTACCAGATCGAGCGCACGCCGGTCGCCGAGGATGGCACCGCCACCGGCGCCGGCGTGATCGTCGGCGTCTGGCGGCCGAACCGCCAGATCAACAACGACAAGCCGACCTTCGCCGACGCCGGGTTCGCCCCCGGTGACCGCTTCCAGTGGCGGGTCCGCGCGCGCTTCGGCACCGAGGCGCAGCCATACTCGGCCGCCGTCGTCGGCACCACCAAGCCGCACTGGGGCGACCCGAACATCCCGGGTCAGAACCTGCGGACCCAGTGGGAGGAAACCCTCGGTGCGCAGTACACCAGCGACGTCAACGAGTACGCGTACACCGCGGCCGTCGACGAGCTGAGCGACCGGGTACGCGTGACGGAGATCGGCCGTACCGTCCACAACCGGCCGATCAACATGTTCATCATCGGCTACCCGAAGGCGCCGGCGACCCCGGCGGCCGTGGCCGCGACGAACCCGCTGGTCGTCAACTGCAACGTGCACGGCAACGAGCCGGGCGACCGTGAGGCGTGCCTGATCATGGCCCGCCAGCTGGCCTTCACCAAGGACCCGGCCACGCTCAAGCTGCTGTCGAAGACCACCATGCTGATCGTGCCGACCCTCAACGGGGACGGCCGGGCGGCCAACAGCCGGGGTAACTCCACCGGTCAGGACCTCAACCGGGACCACTCGCTGATCCGTCAGCCGGAGACCCAGGCCTTCATGGCCATGGTCCGCGACTACCGGCCGATCGCCGGCTACGACGGCCACGAGTACGGCAACGCCAACACCGGTGACCTGCCGATGCTGTCGCCGCGGCACGCCAACGTCGCGCAGGGCATCTTCGACCAGTCGCAGGACATGATCGAAGGCCACATGTACACCGAGGGCGCCAAGGACGGCTGGTGGGCCTGCCCGTACGGCTGCACCCCCGGCGCCAACGTCGGCCTGGGCCAGGAGACCATCCTGCGCAACACCCTCGGCCTGAAGAACGTGGTCAACTCTCTGCTGGAGCTGCGTAGCTCCGGTGGCCCCACCCGGCCGAACGAGAGCAACACCGCCAACAACCGTCGGCGCAAGACCTACTCGGGGCTCTGGACCTTCAACCAGTTCCTCCAGTACCACGTGGGCAGCCTGACTGACATCACCAAGGCTCGCGCCGAGGCGATCAAGTTCCAGTCCTCGAACAGCGGCCCGATCGTTCTCGAGGGTTCCCGGGAGATCAAGGCGTACCCCGCCCCGCACCCGGGTGAGGCTCCGCCGCCGGTCGACGCGCCGCGCGAGGAGAACATCCTCAAGCACGCGCCGTGTGCGTACAAGCTCACCGAGGAGCAGTACAACGGTGCCCGCACCGACGGCCCGGGCAGCCAGGGCGCCACGGTGGCCCAGCGGCTCGCCGCCCACGGCTGGAAGGTCATCAAGACCGCCGGCGGTTACATCGTTCCGCTGTCCCAGCCGGAGCGGGGTCTGGTGCCGCTGCTGCTCGACGAGCAGGCCGTCGCCGGCCTGGTCGCCGGTGAGCGGATCATGCCGACCGTGACCGGTACCCGCAATGGTGCCCTGACGGTCTCCGGTGTCACCTGCATCGCCGACGCCACCGTCCGCGGTGCGATCACGGTGAAGCGGGGCGCCACCCTGATCGCCACCGGCAGCACGATCAACGGTCTGGTCCACGCCGACCGCGCGGCCGGGTTCGTGCTGACCGGCAGCACGGTCAAGGCGATGGTCAACGTGCTCAACACCGACGGTCCGGTCATCATGGTCGGCAACAAGATCAGCGGTTCGGTGCTGCTGCACGGCACCAAGGCCAGCGGCCCGGCCAACGTCGCCAACGGCGTCGTCGGGGCCCCCCTGGTGGCGGGTAACACCCTCACCGGTCTGCTGACCTGCACCAGCAACGCCGTCAACCCGGTGAACCTGGAGGTCGCGAACACGGTTCGGGGTCTCAAGATCGGCCAGTGCGCTCGCCTCTGAGTCGCTGACCTCGAACCGGTAACAGACGTACCGGCAGGCTGGTTCCGCGCCCAGCCTGCCGGTACACCAAATGTGGAGTGGAGAACACCGTGACCGACGTCTTCCTCGAGACCATGAGGCCGACACCACGGCGAGCCCGAAAGGCCGGCCCGGCCGCCGGGGTGGCCCTGGCAGCGCTGCTGGCGGTCACGGGATGTTCCGGTGGTGACGCGACGGACGGGAACGGGATCACGCCCGTCGCGTTCACCGTCACCGGACCACTCTGCGCCGAACTGCCGGCGGGCACCGAGCCGGGGAACCCGGAGTCGCTCGCCGGCCTGCCCGCCGACCAGGCCGTGCAGTGGATTCCCGTGTTGACCACCTTCGACGCGGCGATCCGGGCCACCGGCCTGGCCGGCGAGCTGACCGGGGTGACCGTGCTGGCGCCCACCGACGACGCGTTCGCGGAGAAGTTCTCCCGGACCAACCTCGACGAGCTGCTGCTGCACGACACGGACGAACTGCGTGAACTGCTGCGGGAACATCTGCTGACCACCCCGATGTCGGTCGCCGAGATGGTCGCCGCCGGCACCGTGAAGACCGTCGCCGAAGGCGAACTCACCGTCACCGCCCAGGGTGCGGGGGCCCGGTTCGGCACCGAGGCGGAAACGCTGTGCGCCGACTACCAGGCGACGAACGCCCGGATCCACGTCATCGACCACGTCCTCGGCTCCCTGCCCACCACGGCCGGTGGCGAGGACGATCATCCGTACCACTAGCCCGCGGGGCACAACCCCCTCCTCGCGGACCACGACGGCCGCCGACCCCGGATAGGGGCGGCGGCCGTCGTGTTGTGTCGTCGCTTGTTAAGCAGGGGCCCCTTCTCTACGCCAGGCGTTAAGAAGGGGCCCTTCCTTACCGGTCAGCGGTTGTCGAGCGGGAGGTAGTCGCGCTCGGCGGCGCCGGTGTAGACCTGGCGCGGCCGACCGATCTTGGTCTCCGGGTCGTTGATCATCTCGCGCCACTGGGCGATCCAGCCGGGCAGCCGGCCCAGGGCGAACAGCACGGTGAACATCTTCGTCGGGAAGCCCATGGCCTTGTAGATCAGGCCGGTGTAGAAGTCCACGTTCGGGTAGAGGCGCCGGGAGACGAAGAAGTCGTCGGCCAGGGCGATCTCCTCCAGCTGCATCGCGATGTCCAGCAGCGGGTCGGGCTTGGCCATCCGGCCGAGCACGTCCTGGGCCGCCTTCTTCACGATCGCGGCCCGCGGGTCGTAGTTCTTGTAGACCCGGTGACCGAAGCCCATCAGCTTGACGCCGTCCTGCTTGTCCTTGACCTTGCGGACGAAGGACTGCACGTCACCACCGTCGGCCTGGATGCGCTCCAGCATCTCCAGCACCGCCTGGTTGGCCCCGCCGTGCAGCGGGCCGAACAGGGCGTTCACCCCGGCGGAGACCGAGGCGAACAGGTTGGCGTTGCTGGAACCGACCAGGCGTACGGTCGAGGTGGAGCAGTTCTGCTCGTGGTCGGCGTGCAGGATGAAGAGCATGTCCAGCACCCGGGCCATCACCGGGTCGACCTCGTACGGCTCGGCCGGCACCCCGAAGGTCATCCGCAGGAAGTTCTCCACGTAGCCCAGGGAGTTCTCCGGGTACAGCAGCGGCTGCCCGATGGACTTCTTGTAGGCGTACGAGGCGATGGTCGGGACCTTCGCCATCAGCCGCACGGTGGACATCTCCACGTGCTGGGCGTCGAAGGGGTCCAGGCTGTCCTGGTAGAAGGTGGAGATGGCGCTCACCGCCGAGGAGAGCACCGCCATCGGGTGGGCGTCCCGGGGGAAGCCGTCGAAGAACCGGCGCATCTCCTCGTGCAGCAGCGAGTGCCGCCGGATCCGCTCACTGAACTCGGTAAGCTGCGTGCTGGTCGGCAGCTCACCGTAGATCAGCAGGTAGGAGACCTCCAGGAAGGAGCTCTTCTCGGCCAGCTGCTCGATCGGGTAACCCCGATAACGCAGGATGCCCGCATCCCCGTCGATGTAGGTGATCGCGGACGAGCAGGCGGCGGTGTTGACGAAACCGGGGTCGTACGTCGTCAGTCCGGTTTCCTTCAGGAGCTTGCCCACACCGATGCCGGCGGGGCCCTCGACCGCGGAATGTACCGGCATCGACAGCTGCCCGCCGGAGTGATCGAGCTTGACTTCCGTCATGTGTTTCCTCGCTTCGCCGGCAGATCTACGTTGAATTGCCTTCGCTTCTACCGTAATTGCGGTTGCGACAACACCGCTCGCCGTGGTTCTGCGGTGAGGTATGCGTCACCCGTTTCCCGAGCAGCCGGCAGGGAAACCCCGACGATCGGGACAGAAAGGAACGCAGAGCGCCTCTGAGACGGAAATCGGCGGCCTGGAAAACACTGCGCGAGGACTCAGTCAAGACCCGTTTGGCCAGCTCCGACGGTTCAGGAGATGGCGAGCTGCCGGAGAGTACCGGCCGGTTCGACCAGGTACAAATCCAGCCGATTCGCCCCGGCCTGGAAAAATCGGTCGTCGGCGAGCAGGGCGGCGAAGCGCCGACCTCCCGGATCGGGGGCGACCACCGGCACCACCGAGGCGACCGTGCCGTTGACGGCCACCGCCAGCAGGGTGCCGTCGGGGACCTCTTCGGGCAGGGTGCCCCAGATCAGCGCCGGCAGTTCGCCGCTGTCCGGGTCGACCGCCCGGAAGCCGTCCTGACCGGCCAGGCGGACGGTGCCGCCCATCGGGGCCTCGCCCACGGTGGTACCGACCAACGGATGCGGGGCCGGCGGGGGCAGGGGGGCCGGCACCCCTGCGCTCAGGGTGATCGGTTCGGCCGGCTGGTCGTAGAACACCTTGCCGGCCTCGGCGCGCGGCGCCTGACGGGCGGAGCGGCCGTCCACCGACCAGGGCAGCGAGATGGCGGCCTCCTCGGCGACCGTGGGCAGCAGGTCGACATGCTCCCAGTTGCGGTCGTCGACCCGGCCGGTGCGCTGCCCCGGGGTCTTGAGGAACATCGGTACCCAGGCCACCTCGTTCGGGGCGGCCCGGATCGAGTCCAGGCCCCGCCCCTGCACCCCCTTGGTGAAGCTGACCCCGTGGTCGGCGGTGACCACCACCAGGGCCTGATCCCACAGGCCGCTCTCGCGCAGCTTCCGCAGGGTCTCGCCGATCAACCGGTCGGTGTAGCCGAGCTGCGCCAGGTGACGGGCCCGGGCCAGGTCCACCCAGCCCTCGCCCTCGTTGGGGAACTCCTTCGGAGCGTGGTAGCGGGCGCCGGAGGGCAGGTACGCCCACGGCGAGTGCGGCATCAGCAGGTGCAGGAAGTGCAGCGTGGGGCGGGGAGCCGGGGCCAGGCCGTTGAGGAAGCTGGTGAACCGGGCCGGCTGGTGCACGTTCAGGCTGTCCCAGCGGAACTTCGGATCGTCCGGCACCGGCTCGGCGGAGTCGATGCCCACTTCCTCGGCGGTGCGTTCCCGGTAGGAGTTCTCCGGGTCGATCCGGCTGTCCCGCGCAGCGGTCACCTGACCCAGCAACCGACCGGTCTCCCGGACCAGGACCCCGAGGCCCTGCTCCGGTGTGACCGGCTGCTCGCAGCGGCTGGGCGGGCAGAGCCGGGTGATGCTCTCCTCGGCGCGGATGTCGTACAGGCCGCCGAAGGCGGTGAACAGGTTGTCCGGGTAGTGCGAGTAGTGCGGAGCGTTCGGCTGGGCCGGGTAGCGGCCGGTCAGCATGGCCGGCAGCGCGTACGGGGTCCAACCGCTCACCCCGGTCGCGTTGCGGTACCAGGTGGAGGCGCCGGCCAACTCGGCGAAGTGCGGGAACCGCGCGGCGTCGATGCCGCCGTCCGGGCCGAGCAGGGAGACCAACGGCAGCTCGTCGAGGACCAGCATGACCACCGGCGGGTGCAGGTTGCCGGTGGCGGTGCCGGCCACTCCGCCCTCGCCGCGAGGCAACACCACCGGCCCGGTCGGGGAGGCGAACAGGAACAGACCCACGAAGATCAGCGGACCGAGACCGGCCACCCGCAGCACCCGGCCCGGGACCCGCCAGCGGCGGTGGGCGTACGCCCCGGCGGCACCGGTCACACCGGCCAGCACCAGCAGGGGTACCCCCCGCAGGGGGGTCAACTGCCGGCCGACCTGCACCGCCAGGGCGGCGACCAGCAGGCCCACCAGCACGGAGTGGGTCGCCGTGCGCACCCTCGGGCCGAACACCCCACTGATCAGGCCGAGCAGCCCGACCGCCACCGTGGGCAGCACCGCGATCAGGGCCACCAGCAGCAGGATCTCCCGCCGGTCGGCGCGGTGGAACAGGAAGAAGTCCGGGCTGCGACCGAGCACGTCCAGCAGCGGCTGGGTGATCACCAGGCCGAGCAGCGCCGCGACCTCCACCACCCGACCGACCTCGGTCCGCCAGCCGCCCCACCCCCACCACCGGCGGGCCCGCGCCTCGGTGTCGGGCTGGTCAGCCACCCAGGGCCACCTGGTACAGGGTGCGGGTGCCCGAGGGCAGTTCCAGCCGGTCGGTGACGGTGCCGTGCCCGGCCAGCAGGGCCTCGAAGGCCTCCCGCCGGTAGTCCGGGAAGAGACCGTCGGGTTTGTTGGCCAGCAGTCGGCGGGCCATCGGGTCCTGCGGGTGGACGAACTCCACCACCAGCCGCCCACCGGGGGCGGCCAGGGCGGTCAGGCACTCCACCACCTGCGGCAACGGCACGTTACGGCCGATCGCCAGGTGGTGCACCAGGGCCAGGGCCAGGACGGTGTCCGCGCCGGTGCGGGCGGCGAAGGAGGCCCGTTCGACACCGCGCCAGCCGCCGCCGGGCGACGGATCGGCCAGATCCATCACCAGCGGCAGCACCCGACGCTCCCCCTCGTCCCGCAGGGTGCGGTAGAGCCGGTCCACCACGGCCGGATCCTGTTCCACCGCTACGACGTAGTCGGCGTGTGCGGCGGCGATCCGGGAGTACCGGCCGTCGTTGGCGCCCAGGTCGAGCACGAGTCGCCGCCGGGTGGCACCGGCCAGGGCAGCCGTGACGAACCCTTCCTTGGCCGCCCGGTCGGCCTCGGAGTAGCCACAGGTGCGCTGGTAGTCCACCCAGTGACTGGTCGGCGGCGGGTAATCCAGGCGGCGGACCAGCTTCTCCAGCCCACGTACGGTGGCCAGGGCCAGTTCCCGGCTGTACCCGGCGTCGCGCAGTTGGACGCGGACGTCCCTGGTGGTCCGGGCGGCGTTGCGCCGTTGCACGCTGCCGTGCAGGTGCACATGGGTGAGCACCCCGGGCAGCAGGCGGCGCACCCCACGGAACAGCCGGCCCATCTCATCCGGTGCGATGCCGTCGACCTGGGCGCGCAGCCACGGCTGGAAGTCGACCCCCAGGTGGGCGGTGAGCAGCAGCGGGTAGAGCAGGGTCTGGCAGAACTGCCGGTAGCCGGCCCAGGGCTCCCCCTCGACCAGCGGGGCGAACGATCCCACGTCGATGAAGACCGGTTGGGTGCCCCGCCATTGCAGGTTGTACGCCGAACCGTCCTTGGTGGTGAAGCCCGCCGACAGGGCCGCCCGGAGGATCTCCAGGTGCAGCAGGGCGGCGTCACGCAGCATCGTGACGGACCACTCGTAGGGGTGGGAGACGAACGGGATGCGTTCGTGTCGCAGTACGGCCGCCCACCCCTGGGGGGCGCTCGCCGTCGGCATCTCCTCGGTGCCGCAGACCTTGCCGGCGGCCATCAGGGCCGGGAAGAAGTCACTGCCGCGCAGGGCCCGCCAGTGTCCGGCCGCGGTCTCGTCGAGCCCGCGCAGCACCTGTTCGCCGGCGTGGAAGACCTGGTTGGCCGGGTCCCGGAAGGAACCGGGCTCGACCCGCAGCTCGGTGCCGGACAGCCCCGAGGCGGCGGTGCCGGGTCGGTCGGTGTCGGACGGTGCCAGGTGGTGCAGGTGCGGGAGCGCCATGCCGGTCAGCTCTGGTCGGTGGGCTGACGGCGGAACCGGCTGACCAGTCTGCGCCAGTAGAGCTTGGCAGCCACCGCGACCCCGGCGACCCCACCGACCACCGCCTGCACGATCAGGCTGCCGGATCCCGCGTCCAGGTAGGCCAAGTGGTTCACCGACCGCTCCTTTCCCTCGCCGTGTCGAATCGCCACCCCGACCAGGAAGCTGACATTAAGGATTTATCTGGTCGAGCCGGACTTCTGCCACCGTACGCCGAGCTTCGCCGCCCTGTCGGGCAGAACGCCCACATCCCCTGTCCGTTTCGTTCAAGACGGTGACCACCGCTCGGCCGTAGCCTGCGGCCATGACCCCAGAACTGGATCTCATCGGCATCGTCAGCACGGACCTGGCCCGCAGTCTCGCCTTCTACCGCCAGCTGGGCCTCGACATCCCACCCGAGGCGGAGCGGGAACCCCATGTGGAGGTACGGCTGCCCGGCGGTCTCCGCCTGGCCTGGGACGACCTGGCCACCATCCGCTCCTTCGATCCGGACTGGACTCCCCCGGTCGGTGGCGCGCGGGTCGCCCTGGCCTTCCGCTGTGCCGACCCCGCCGAGGTGGACCGCTGGTACGCCGAACTCACCGCCGCCGGGGCCCACGGTCACCGCCCGCCCTGGGACGCGGTGTGGGGGCAGCGCTACGCCGTCGTGCACGACCCGGACGGCAACGCCGTCGACCTCTTCGCCCCACTCCCCTCACCCGAGGGGTGAGGAGTGACCCTGCCGCGCCCGAGGGATGCGGGTGGGGCCCGGTTCAGGCGGTGAGCAGCACCCTGGGCGCCACACCGGCCAGGGCCTGTACCTCCCGGGTCAGGTGCGCCTGGTCGGCGTAGCCGGCCCGGGTGGCCACCTCGGCCAGGGACACCCCGGACCGGGCCAGGGCCAGGGCCCGGCGCATCCGCAGAATCCGGGCCAGGGTCTTCGGGCCGTACCCGTACAGGTGTCGGCTGCGTCGGAGCAGGCTGCGCGAGTCCAGGCCGACCCGGGTGGCAGTCTCGGCCACCGTGGCCCCGGCGGCCAGGGCGGCGGACACCCGCCGGCCCAGCGGATCCGGCCCACCGCTGGCCCGCAGTCGCCGCACCGCCTCCGCCACCAGGACCGCGCCGACCCTGCCAGGATCCAGGGCGCCGAGGCCGGCGGCGGCGTCGGCGGCCTGGTCGGCCAGGGCCCTGGTCGCTCTGGCACCCCAGAGGTCGGCGAGGGGCACCCGCCGGTCCCGCAGTTCCACGGCCGGGACCCCGAACACGGTAGGACCTACCCCGGGCGGCAGGCGCAGCCCGACCCAGTCCTCGGCCGGCGCGCTCTCGCTGAGGTAGGCGGTCCGGTCCGGCCCGGCGACCAGCAGCCCGGCCCGGCTGGACCAGAGCAGATCCAGGCAGCCGTCGGGAAGCACCCGCACGGGTCGCGGCTGTGCCGGGGCGGTGATGCTCCACAACACTGCGCCGGCCATCCCGGCCGGACCTTCCCGGTACACGTCGTCAGTCTGCCCCGCCGCCACGACATCGGCCGTACGCCCCGCCCACCCGGGCGTGGGCCGATGACCGGCCGGCGGTGCGGGAGCGGCTATCCGCCGTCCACGGTCGGGTTCGGCAGCCGGACGGTGAACACCGTACGGCCGGGTCGGCTGTCCAGGGCGACACTGCCCTGGTGGGCCGCCACCACGGCGGCGACGATGGCCAGCCCCAGGCCGGTGCTGCCGTGGGTACGGGAGCGGGAACTGTCCCCCCGGGCGAATCGCTCGAACACCTCGGCCTGTAGTTCGGCCGGAATGCCGGGGCCGTCGTCGGTGACGCGGAGTTCGGCGACCTCGCCGACCAGCCGCAGGCCGGTGGTGACAGTGCTGCCCGGTGGGGTGTGCACCCGGGCGTTGGCCAGCAGGTTCGTCAGCACCTGGTGCAGCCGGGCGGGATCACCGGGTACCCGGATGACCTGGTCGGGCAGGTCGAGCTGCCAGCGGTGGTCCGGGCCGGCGACATGCGCGTCGCCGACCGCGTCGATGACCAGGGCGGTGAGGTCGACCGACTCGACCGCCAGGGGGCGGCCGGAGTCCAGCCGGGCCAGCAGCAGCAGGTCGTCGACGAGGTTGGTCATCCGGGTGCTCTCCGACTCGACCCGGCGCAGGGCGTGGGCCACGTCGGCCGGTACCCGGTCGTGGCCTCGGCGGGCCACCTCGGCGTAACCCCGGATCGCGGCCAGCGGGGTACGCAGTTCGTGGCTGGCGTCCGCGACGAACTGGCGTACCCGGGTCTCGCTGGCCTGGCGGGCGGCGAGGGCGGCGGCGACATGCCCGAGCATCCGGTTGAGGGCGGCACCGACCTGCCCGACCTCGGTACGCGGATCGGTGTCGGCGGCCGGCACCCGCTCGGAGAGGGCCACCTCACCGCGGTCCAGCCGCAGTTCGCTGACCCTACCGGCGGTGGCGGCCACCCTACGCAGCGGACGCAGGGTGGCCCGGACGATCACCGTGGCGGCGGTACCGGCGACGAGCAGCCCGACGGCGGTGATCCCGGCCTGGGCCAGCACCAGCCACCCCACGGTCTCCTGGACCCCGGCCAGCGGAATCCCGAGCACCCGTACCGTGCCGGTGGTGGTGCTGCGGGCGACCAGCCGGTAGCTGCCCCGGTCGCCCAGGTCGCGGCTGTGCGCGCGACCGTCGGCGGGCACCGTGGCCAGGGCGGCCACCTCCTCGACCGGTACCGCCTGCTCCTGCCGGTCGGCCAGGGTCCACGCCTCGGTGACCTGCCCGTCGACGATCCGGGCGTTGATGGTGCCGGGCGGGAATCCGCGCGGCACCCGCACCTCGGACCAGGACGGGGTGCCCGGTCCGGGTTCCCACGACGGCCCGCCGCGCATACCGGTCATCGGCAGCAGTTGCTCGTCCACCCGGGAGATCAGGAACGCCCGCAGCGCCGCCGTGGTGATCCCGCCGATGGCCAGACTGACCACGGCCAGCAGGGCCACCAGGGTGACCACCAGTCGGGTGCGCAGGGACCAGCCGGCCAGCCAGCGCCGCAGCACCCTCACTCCGCCGGTTTGAGCAGATATCCGGCACCCCGCAGGGTGTGGATCATCGGCTGCCGACCGGCGTCGATTTTCTTGCGCAGGTACGAGATGTACAGCTCGACCACATTGGCCTGGCCGCCGAAGTCGTAGTTCCACACCCGGTCGAGGATCTGCGCCTTGCTCAACACCCGACGGGGGTTGCGCATCAGGTACCGCAGCAGCTCGAACTCGGTGGCGGTCAGAGTGATCAGTTGGCCGCCCCGGCGTACCTCGTGGCTGTCCTCGTCCAGGGTCAGGTCCCCGACGGTCAGCACGGCCTCCTGCCGGGCGGTGACGGCGAAGCCGGAGCGGCGCAGCAGGGCCCGCAGCCGGGCGATCACCTCCTCCAGGCTGAACGGCTTGGTCACATAGTCGTCCCCGCCCACGGTCAGCCCGGCGATGCGCTCCTCCACCGCGTCCCGGGCGGTCAGGAAGAGCACCGGCACGGTCGGGTCGTCCTCGCGCAGCCTGCGGAGCACCTCGAGACCGTCGAAGTCCGGCAGCATCACGTCGAGTATCACGGCGTCGGGCTGGAACTGTCGGGCCAGTCGGAGGGCACCCGTGCCGTCCCCGGCCGTCCGCACCTGCCAGCCCTCGTAGCGCAGGGCCATCGACAGCAGGTCGGTGAGGGTGGCCTCGTCGTCGACCACCAGCACCCGGACGGGCTCGCCATCGGGCCGGCACAACTGCATCCGGCCCGGCCCGATCTCCCTCTCGGTCACCATGGCCTCATCGTGGTCCGGCACGCGGGAGACGACCTGTGCGGATCCTGTGGGCCGGCTGTGGGTACCAAGGACCGCTCACTCGCTCACCCCTACCGGGTCGGTGCGCACGAAACGCATCGTCCAGGCATTTCCGTCCGGACGCTGGCGGGCGTAGAGATGGTCGGCGGCCGGGGTGGGCGCGGCCTCCGGGCGACGCAGCACCCACAACCGGGGCGGAGCACCGTCCGGACCGGCGGGTAGTTCCCTGACCAGGTCGTGGGCCGGGCCACCGACAAAGCGTACGGTCACCTCACTCATCACCCGTTCCCCTCCAGACTCCCTGGTATCGCTGCTCCCCGGCTCGCACGCTAACGCACTGACCGCCGGCAGAAGCCGGTTTGCCCTGATCGGAGGTGGGGTACCGGTGCCCGAAGGCGGGTGAGGCAGCCGGGCAGGCACCCGGCGAGGGCAAGGGGCGGTCGATGAGAACGCTGGACGGGCGGTACCGGCTCGAACAGCGCATCGGCGTCGGTGGGATGTCCGAGGTGTGGCGGGCCCACGACACGGTGCTGGACCGGCCGGTGGCGGTCAAACTGGTGTCACCGGACCAGCCGGACTCGTCGGTGGCGCGCATCCAGGCCGAGGCCCGTTCCGCCGCCCGGCTGGTGCATCCCAACATCGCCAGCGTGCACGACTTCGGCACCTGCACCACCATCCCCGGCCGGGATACGCCGTACCTGGTGATGGAGTTGGTGCAGGGGGAGACCCTCGCCGCCCACCTGCGCGGCGGCCCGCTGGACTGGCGCATCGCGGCCCGGGTCTGCGCGGAGGTGAGCGCCGCCCTGGCCGCCGCGCACGCGCACGGCATCGTGCACCGTGACGTGAAGCCGGCCAACGTGATGCTCACCCCTTCGGGGGCCAAGGTGCTCGACTTCGGTATCGCCACCCCGGCCGGGGCCACCGACACCATACCGGAGGGGATGGTCGTCGGCACCCCGGCCTATCTGGCCCCGGAACAGCTGCGTCGGGCGCCCATCACCCCGGCGGCCGACATGTACGCCCTCGGGGTACTGCTCTACTGCTGCCTGACCGGGCGGCTGCCGTACGCGGCCGACAGCGTCACCCAGCTGCTGGGGCCGGACCGGCGGCAGCCCCCGCAGCCGCTGCCGGAGGTGCCCGGGCTGCCCGCCGAGGTGGCCGATGTCTGCCGGCGCTGCCTGGCCGAGGAGCCCTCCCGGCGGCCCAGCAGCCTGGTCACCGCGCTGCTGTTGGCCGAGGTGGTGGACGCCCGGGTGTACGTGCCGATGCACGAGCCGCTGCTGCCGCGCCAGCGCCCGGCACCGGTGAGCCCGTGGACGGAGCGGGCCGCCGCCGCGGCCACCGAGGCGGCCGTCGGGGTGCAGTGGAGCCGCCACGGCGACTGACCTCCCGGTTTCGCCGGGCCGGGCACGGGTAGCCGGGCGGTGAGTGACGGGAGGAACGCGATGAGTTCCTGGCTGAACGAGGTTGCCGCCGTGACCGCCGAGGGCGGCCACATTCACACCGACGACGAGGCGCTGTCCACCGCCCTGGCCTCACCACTGGCACGACACTGCACCGGGCTGACCCCCTCGCAGCTGCTAGCCGCCGCGTACGCGTCCTGCCTGCACCATGCCGCCGTTGAGGCGGCGGGCGGGATCACCGACGAGGCGCACACCGTGCAGGTACGCGCGGAGGCGAAGCTGGGCCGCGACGACGACGGGCGGTACCGGGCCGATGTGCACGCCTCGATCTCCTCGGCCGGTCTGAGCCGCCAGCAGCTGGCGGAGCTGGTCGAGCACGCCGACCGGCTGTGGCCCTTCTCGCGCGAGGACGGCAGCCGCCACCGGCTGACGGTCAGCCCGGCGGAGAACGGGCGGCATTAGGCCCTCGGGTGTCGCAGCCGGTCCGGCCCGGGCCGGCTGCGGACGGGCCACCCCGGGAGGCACCGGGGAGCGGGTGGATCGGGCGGCGGCTGGGCCGACCGCCCCATCAACGGCTTCCGCAGGGCCGAGGGCGGGGTGGGCCGTTCGGTGGAGGCGACCAGGGGGGCCATTCATCGGCCCAAGATCGCCTTTTCCGGACAGTTACTGCTGACATTCCGGGCATTGCCGAAATGGCTGGTTGGCGCTATTTGCGAGCTATCAGAACGGATACGGATTTCCACCCGGCCGTTAGCCGCAAATTGTGACGCATGCCATCAACTCACCCGGTGCCAGCGCGCCCGGGGCTCTTTAGCCTCGGCGAATGCACCCCGACGACGACATCGACCAGAAGCTGCCCCCACAGCAACCGGTGAGCCAATCGGCCGACGGAGCATCATCCGAACGGATCGGCAGGCACCGCGCCGCCGACCCGGCACGCCCGGGCATCCGCGCCCGGCTGGGCGGCACCCGACTCCGGGTGGCCCTGGCCACCGGCCTGACCTGCTGCCTCGGCGCGACCGCGGTGGCGGTGGCGGTGGCGGCTGTCCGCGAGACCGACGAAGGCCCGCGGGCACAGGTCGCCGAGGCGGTGGCCGACCGGGCCCGACTCGTCGAGGAGGGCGCGGCCTCCCGGTCCCTGGCACGCAGCCCCTCGCCCACCCCACCGGCCGGCCCCAGCCCCTCGGCCAAGCCGTCGGCCACCCCGAAGCCGAAGAAGACCACCGCCAAGCCGACCCGACCGCCCCGCCCCAAGCCGGTCGCCGGGCTCACCCAGGCGCAGATGGACAACGCCAAGGCGATCGTGGACGTCGGGGTCGAGATGAAGATCCCCCGCAAGGGCCTGGTCGTCGCCGTGGCCACCGCCATGCAGGAGAGCACCCTGCTCAACTACGCCAGCGGGGTGCTGCCGGAGTCCCAGAACCACCCCCACCAGGCCATCGGCTGGGACCACGACTCCGTCGGGCTGTTCCAGCAGCGGCCGAGCAGCGGCTGGGGCAGCGTACGCGACCTGATGCGTCCCGCGTACGCGGCCCGCGCCTTCTACAAGGCCCTGCTCCAGGTGCCCGGCTGGCAGCAGATGAGCGTGACCTTGGCGGCCCAGGCGGTGCAGGTCTCCGCGTACCCCTACGCCTACGCCCAGCACGAACAGCGGGCGGACACCATCGTCGCGGCACTGCTCAGCTAGGAGCCCGGTCAGGGACGGTGCTTGGGCAGTACGACCACCCGGCCGAAGAACTCGTCGATGCGGTGCACCACACCGTTGAAGTCGTCGAGATCGATCGGCTTGGTGACGTACGCGTTGGCCTGCAAGGTGTAGCTGCTGATGATGTCGGTGTCGGCGTTGGAGGTGGTCAACACGACGATCGGGATGGTGCACAGGTCCGCGTCGCCCTTCACCTCGCCCAGCACCTGACGCCCGTCCATTCGGGGCATGTTCAGGTCGAGCAGGATCACGTCCGGGCGCTGCGCCCCGCTGTGCCGACCCTCCCGGCGCAGGAACTCCATCGCCTCCTGGCCATCGCCGACCACGTCGATGACCTTGTCGACGTCGGAGGTCGCCAACGCTTCCTCGATCATGAGCACATCACCCGGGTCGTCGTCCACGACAAGGATGCGAACCGGGTCAAGGGTACGAGCGGCCATCATTACCTGCCTCAGGTCGGCGAGGACGGGATCGACGATCCCATACTGGCGGGAATCTAGCCCATTCCGGCACTGTCGTCCGGCCCCGGGTCGGCAGTACCGTACCCGAGCACATCGGCCAGTCCGGTCACCTTCAGCACCCGCTCCACCCGACCCCTCGCGCCGGTGATCCGCAGCCAGCCACCCTGCGCCGCGGCACGGTTGTCACCACGGACGAAGACCGCGATCCCGGTCGAGTCACAGAAGGTCAGATCGGACAGATCGACCAGCAGGCGCCGCTGCCCCGCCGCAGCCAACCGGTCGATCGCCTCGTTGAGCTCCGGGGCACTGCTCATGTCGAGCTCACCGGCGAGACACAGGCGGGCCGGCCCTTCCGCGTCACGACCGGCGTACGTGACGGTCAACGTCACGGCAATCCCCTCTCGCCGCCTGAGGACGGATGCTTGCAGTGGGCGAAGTATAGAGCGCGCCGCCGGACGGGCCGCAGTTACGCCGCCGGTGGGTGGTCGGGCCGCCCGACCGCCGGCAACGAGGCCGCACCGGCGGCCAGGAAGGCCGCCGCACGCGGAAAATCGTGCAGGGTGACCGTGTAGTGCCGCAGGGTCGCCCCGACCGCGGTGGCCGGCACTCCCCGACTGGCCAGAATGGTCACCAGCCAGTCGACGAACTCCGTGAACAGTGAGCCGTCGTCGACGTAGAGGGCGGCGGCCAGGAAGTCCAGGATGTAGCCGAGGTCGCTGACCGTCGAGTCCAGTTGGGCCGGGGTGTAGTCGCGGGTCGCCGGAACCCGCCGAGCGAGGTCGGCCAGAGCGCTGTCGATCAGCTCGCCACGACGGCTGACCAGGCCGGCGTACTCGTCGTCGGCCAGATGGGCCAGCTCGGCCGGTGCGGTGGCCCGCAGCGCCCGCTCGTCGGCGAGCAGGTCCGCTGCGGTGGGACCGTCCGGGGCCCAGGCCACCCCGAGCCGCCGCGCCCACCGGCCGTCCGTGCCGAAACCCCGGCCGCCGACCACGACCGGCACGTCCGAACGCCGACAGGCCTCGATCATCCGATGCGCCTGCGGCAGTCGCATCGGCAACGCACAGGCCAGGGCGACCGCGTACGCGTCATGCCGGTGCAGGTACGACACCAGGTGCGCGGCCGGCACACTGGCCCCCAGGAAGGTCACCTGCCAGCCCTGCAACCGCAGCATCTCGGCGACCAGCCGCGCCGGCAGGGCGTGCCACTCACCGTCCATGCAGGCCACCACGATCCGTCCCCGGTCGCCTCGGACATTGGCGTACCCGGCGACCGCCGCCACCACCCGCTCGCTGACGTGGGTGGCTGCGTGTTCCTGGGCCACACTCCACTCGTTGCGGGCCCAGCGCTCCCCCACCTCGGCCTGGGCCGGTGCGACCAGGTCCAGCAGCACCCGGTCGGCGGGCACGCCTGCGTCGAGCAACTCCCGGGCCACCTCGATGGCGGCCGACTCGTCGGCCTCGGCCAGGCAGTGCAGGTACCGCGGATAGAGCGCGGCGAGGGAGGTCTCCGTCGTCGCCATGGTCACGGTGTCGTCGCCCCTCCCCGAGCCACCCCGGTCGGAGTGGGCACCGCGTGCAGGTGCCGGTGCGGCCGGCCCCCGACACCGGCGGCGCGCAGCGCGAGCACCGCGATGTCGTCGTGGTCACGCTGGGCCAGCCAGTCGCAGGTGACCTGTTCGATCCGTTCGGCCAGCGCCGGCGCCGGCATCTGCTGGCAGCCGGTCAACGCCTGCATCAACCGGTCGGTGCCGAGTTGCTCGACTCCCCGGCGGCCACCCCGTGCCTCGGTCACCCCGTCGCTGTAGAGCAGGCAGGTCTCGCCGGGGACCAGTCGGGTGGAAACCTGATCGACCCGGGGATCGGCGACCACCCCGATGAGCATCCCGCCGAGCGGGAGCTGTTCCACCTCTCCGGAGGAGCGCACCACCAGCGGAGGCAGGTGACCGCCGCCGGCCAGGGTCAACGACAGTCCGCCGTCGCGGTGCGGCCGGACCACCCCCAACACCATCGTGGCGAACCGGCCCTGCCCGTGTGCCAGGGTGGTCTCCAGCAGCGCGTCGTTGAGCAGCCGCAGCAACCGGGCCGGTTGTGACTCGATGCGGTGCAGGGCGTGCAGGCACTGGCGCAGCTGACCGGTGAAGACCGCGGCCTCGACCCCCTTGCCGGAGACGTCACCGAGGAAGAACACGGAGCCACCGTCGGGCAGCCGGTGTGCGCCGTAGAAGTCCCCACCGATGCGCAGCCCGGCGTGCGCCGGCCGGTACGCCGTGCCCCACTGCACGCCCGGCGCCTGCGCCGGCTCCACCGGCAGGAGGCTGGCCTGCAAGGTGTCGGCCACCTCGACCTGGTTGCGGTAGAGCAGGGCGGTGGTCAGCGCGGCCCCGGCCCGGTCGGCGAAGGCCCGCAGCAGGTCCAGATCGTCCTCGGTGTACCACCGGGGTGCCGGACGGGCCACCAGCAGTGCGCCTGCGGGGGCGTCCCGACCGGGCAACGACACCAGCCGGGCGCAGACCTCCGCCGCGCTGTGCCCGGGCAGCCAGCCCGCCTCGACCGCCTGCTCGGCCAACCAGTCGACCGTGTGCGGCTGCACCCCGTGCATGCTCTCGGCGACGGCCGCGGGCATCTCACCGGTGTGCAGCATCCCCCGGTCCAGGATGGACTGCCCGTCGTCGGCCCGACTGGCCCGCCACCAGCGGGCGCGTCCCGAGCGGGGGGCCAGAATCAGCACCGCCGTCTCGGCCAGGGTCGGCACGGCCAGCCGGACCACCGCGGCGGCGGCACGGTCGGGATGCAACGGATTGCCGAGCTTCTCCCCCACCATCGCCAGGAAGGCCGATCGGGCCCGCTCGGCCGCCAGGGCGTCGACCGGCCCGGCGTGTTCGCTGAGGTCTTCCACGTACCAGCAGGTGCGCCCGGCGGACAACGGCACCCGGCGGACCCGCAGCCGGCGGCCGTGGCGGGTGATCTCGGCGACCGGGCCGGGCAGGGCGTCGAGCTCGGCGCAGGTGCCGCCCACGACGATCTCCGGCAGCAACCGCTCGGCGACCGGGCTCACCTGCCACACCACACCGTCCGGGCCGCACAGCACCAGGCCCTCCCGCAGGTGCTCGACGACCTCCGGCCAGTCGGCGGCGATCAGCGACGGATCGATGGCGGGCAGTGCGGCTGCGGACAGGTCGGTGCGCCACGCCGGCTCCTGCGGGGCATTCGGCGTGAAGCGGCCGTCGCCCGGGTCGATGTCCCTGACGTCGGCACCGGTCACCAGATAAGCCCCACTCCATCTCGATTCCGCACCCGCGCAGCGGCGGTATGCCTGGTCGCTGTCCCGCCCCCAGGGTACGCCGGTGTCGTCGCCGCGCCACCCAGGTGGCCGTCGGGCGGCCCGGTCGACTGCCGTAAGGCGAGGCGCCGTCAAGGTTGTTACGATCCGGACGCCCCTGTCCGCCCGCCACCCCGCGGAAGGCGTGATCGTTGCTGTCCCACGGTCGAAGACCCGAGACCACTCCGTTGAGAGTGTCAGTCGACCGGTCCGATCCCGACATGCCGGTGATCCGGGTGGGCGGCGACCTCGCCTACACCACAGCCGGGCCGCTGCGTACGGAGATCGACCGGGAACTGCGGGGCCGTCCCCGTGCCCTCGTACTCGACTTCGCCGACCTTCAGTTCATCGACAGCACCGGGCTCAGCATCATCGTGCACACCTGGCGGGAAGGGCTGCGCGACGGGGTGACCCTGCGGCTGCGCGCGGTGCCCCGGTTCCTGGAGACCATCCTGGACATGACCGGAGTGACCGGCCTGCTGACTCGCTCGCCCGGCGGCGAGGGGCCGGTCAGCACCGAATCGGACGGCCAACCCACATTCACCGCCTGAGCAACCGGCCGCCGCGGCTGCCCCACCGGGTGGACAGTGGCGCGGACCGCGAAAGACGCACCCCCGCGACTTGCGTTCCCCCGTCGGGCTGGGAGCATGGAGTCATGTCCGCACCGCTGTTGGTCATCGAGGTCAGCCGGTTCGACGTCGGACATGCGGAGCTGCGGCTCACCGGTGACCTGGACTTCGACAGCGCTCCGGAACTGATCGCCGCCGTCGAGAAGGTGCGCCGGGACGGCTACCGGCACCTCGTCATCGACCTGGCCGGAGTGGGTCTGTGTGACTCCTCGGGCCTCAGTGCTCTCGTGGTCGCCCACCGGGGCGACCCTGTGCCGATCCGTCTGACCGGTGTCAACCCCAACCTTCGCCAGCTGCTGGACCGCACCGGTCTGGCCGAGTTGCTCCAGGTGTCCGCGGCATCCGACGACGTGCAGGCGGCGGGCTGACCGGAGGCCCACCGGGTTCGGGGGTGCCCCCGACCCTGGGACCAGGGGTCGGGGGCCGGAGGAAGGCTCAGGTGGCCGCGGCGACCGGCCCGACACGGCGGGCCTGGGGCGTCGGCTCCGCGTCGTCGGGGGTCCCGGAATCCGGCGTCTGGAACAGATAGCGGACGAACTCCGCATCCGTGTCGTCGTCGCCGGGCCACTGTCCCGCGCAGTCGACCCCGATCACCTCCCGCCCGGTGCCGTCGGCCTCCTCCAGCAGAGCCCACAGGCTCACCGGATAACAGCGGGTGTTCTCCGGGGCCAGGCGCCACCGGGAGTACCAGCCGGGCCGAGCCGGGACGATCTCGACAATCCGCTTCATGACGACCTGCCCTCCGCATGCCATCGGAAGATCTCCGGTCCACGGCGATCATCTGCGCCGGTCGGGTGAGCGGCCCTCACCCGGCGGGGATGAAGTGTCGCCGACCGCGACCGACCCCGGTCCGGCCGCTCGTTTCGTGCCCGGCAGCGACGGGAAGGCCACCGCCAAGCCCGGAGCAGAACACCAGCGGAAGCGAGGTGTCAGCATGCGCAAGCAGATGGAGGGCGACAACCAACGTAGGCGGGCATTGGCCCGACAGGCCCGCGAGCGCGGCACGCAGGCCGCCGACACCGGCGCCAGCCTGAGTTCGTCGAAGCAGCTCACCCATCTGGACCAGGCCCGGCGCGACGGCCCACCGGCGGCCGGTAGCCGACACAAACCGAACACCACACGCGGTGGTCCGACCCCGCCGCCGGCCGGTGTCCCGCAGACCCAGCGACCACTGCCCGAGGTGGACCCGGTCGCCCCCGGGGTGGAGCCGATCGGCTACCAGGATCTCGTCGCCGAGGTCGGTCGGCGGGCCGGCGTCGACTTCCGCACCGCGAAGGTGGGCGTGGAGTCGACCGTGCTGGTCCTGGCCTGGGCCCTCGGCACGGAACAGCGGCAACGCCTGCTCCAGTCGGTGCCGGCGTCGCTGCACAGTGTCGTACCGGTCGACGGCGTCGAACGGCACACGGATCTGCCCGGCTTCCTGTCCGAGGTGGGGCGGCTCAGCGGGCGCAGCCCGGAGCAGGCCCGCTACCAGGTCGAGGCCACCCTGGCGGCGCTCGTCGAACACGATCACGACCTGGTCGAATCGTTGCACGTGCCGGACGATCTACGGGAGCTGCTCGGCCCACCGGCCGTCGGTGGTGGGCTGGTCGGCGCCAGCAGCACCACGCCGCCCCTGACCGGTGCGCAACGCAGCGCCGCGCTGACCGACCTGCCGTACTGGTCGGACGACGGCGAGGCCCTGACCCGCATTCTGGTGCTACCGGCGGACAATCTGGACCGGGTCCTGGACCGTCTCGATCAACTCCGCGGCCAGATCGGGCGAGGGCCCCGGATCGGCCGGGCGGACCCGAGCACGGCGGTGCTGAGCGTCAGCACCGGCAGCGCCGGTGGGGTGACCGAGCTGGACGTGGACCTGGCCCACGCGGTGGACGCCGCGATCGACGAGGCCGGCGCGGGCCTGTCCTCCGGCTGACCCGAGTGTGGGCCGAACGGCGGCCAGCCGCACGACGGTCGGCCCCCGCCGCGCCCGCACCACTTCCTGCACATCACGAACGAGGCCGGTGGGCAGACAAGTCCACCGGCCTCACCGACCGACCCCCGCACCCGGCACCGTCATGACGGGCGCCGGGCCGACGGCTGCATACCCGTACCTTCCCCTGCGGGGTTGGTGGGCAGCCCGGCCGCCCTCCTGGGTGGGAGGCGGGCGGGGCGGTCAGCGGGCCCAGGCCGGCATCTCCGGGGAGGTGCTCTCGAGTGGTACCGCGTTGGCCGGGACGAGGCCCAGTTGGGCCGCGGAGCGGGGCAACGCGGCGTCCAGGGCCCAGTCAGCGCCGATTCGAGCCCGGTTGCCGGGGATGGCCAGCAGGTGATACCCGCGGGTGACCGCCTTGGCCGGCAGGCCGGACAGCGGCACCTTCAGCGGGTTGGCGGCGGCCTGCTTGCCGCCCAGGTCGACCACCCAGCCCAGGTCATGGTGCTTGTACGGGCGACGCCGGCCCCGACCGTAGGAGGCCGCGATGTTGTGTGCGGCGAGTTTGCCCTGCCGTTGGGCGTGCTGGGCGGTCATGGTGCAGATCTCGCCCGGCCGGGCCAGGTCGGGCACCGCGGCGGCGTCACCACAGGCGTACACCTCGGGGAAGCCGGGGACGTTGAGGTATTCGTCGACGACCAACCGACCCTTCTCGGTACGCAGACCCAACTGTGCCACGAAGGGGTCGGGGCGTACCCCGACGCACCAGACCAGGGAGCAGGTGGGCACGTACTCCCCGTCGGTGAGTTTGACGCCGTCGGCGGTGGCGACCGCCACGGAGGTGCCCATCCGGACGTCCACGCCGCGGCGGCGCAGCACGCGGTCCGCGGTCCGGGACATCCGCTGGTCCAGCTCGGGCAACACCCGTGGGGCGACATCCAGCAGCATCCACTTGGGGCGGATCTTCAGTCGGGGACGTTGGGCGGCCAGGGCGTCGGTGAACAACTGGCCGTGCGCGGCCACCTCCGTACCGGTGTAGCCGGCGCCGACCACCACGAACGTCGCCCGGGCCTGCTGCTCGGCCGGGTCGGTCGCCTGCTCGGCCAACTCCACCTGCCGGATCACGTGGTCGTGCAGGTACACCGCCTCGGGCAGACCACGGAAGCCGTGCGCGTACTCGGTCACCCCGGGGATGGGCAGCAGCTTGTTGACGCTGCCGACGGCCAGCACCAGCCGGTCGTAGGCCAGCCGGTTGCGGTCCCCCTCGGCCTGGGTGAAGCCCACCCACCGGTTCTGCAGATCGACGTGGTCGGCCTCTCCGATGACCACCCGGACGTCGTCCAGGGTGCCGGTCAACGGCACGGCGATCCGGCCGGGTTCCACCACACCCGCCGCCACCTCCGGCAACAGCGGCAGATACAGGAAGTAGTCGGTCGAGTTGAGCAGGACGATCTCGGCCCGGCCCCGGGCCAACCGGCTCAATGTCTTCGCCGCGTGGTAACCGGCGAACCCGGCTCCCACGATCACCACACGAGGTTTCGTCATCCTGGGCCGGTTCCCGTGAGCGGCCGGGACAAACGTCGGATCAGCGCCGTTCGGTGATGACCTCCTTCGACCCCGGTACGACGTTGCGGGTGGCCCGCAGGCTGGTGATGGTGACGGTGATCAGCACGGCGACGATGACCAGCAGGGAGATCTCGGTGGGGATCACCGGGACGCCCTCCCAGATGCCGTGCGCCCAGTGCAGACCGAGCTTGACCCCGATGAAGGCCAGGATGATCGCCAGCCCGTAGGTGAGGTGCACCAGCCGGCTCAGCGCCGCGTGCAGCACGAAGTACAGGGCGCGTAGGCCGAGCAGGGCGAAGGCGTTGGTGGCGAAGACCAGGTACGGATCCTCGGTGATGCCGTAGACGGCCGGCACCGAGTCGACCGCGAAGACCACGTCGGTGGCCAGTACGGCGACCACCACGAGCGCCAGCGGGGTCAGGGCCCGTCGCCCGTCGACCCGTACGGTCATCTTGGTGCCGTGGTACTCGTGGACCACCGGCATGAACCGGCGCAGCAGGCGGACCGAGCGCATGTTGGCGATGTCGACGCTCTGTTCGTGGCCGGTGAAGGCGTCCCGGAGCAGCTTGGCCGCGGTGACCAGCAGGATCAGGGCGAAGATCAGGAAGGCGAAGTCCAGGGTCTGCAGGGCCGCCGCGCCGACGGCGATGAAGATGCCGCGCAGCACCAGAGCGCCGGCGATGCCGAACAGCAGCACCCGCTGGGCGAGCACGCTGGGCACCGCGAAGGCGGCCAGCAGCAGCATGAAGACGAAGAGGTTGTCGACCGACAGCGACTTCTCGACCAGGTAGCCGGCCAGGTAGTCGATGCCCTCCTGTCTGCCGTACCGGGACCAGACCCAGGCGCCGAAGGCCAGTGGCAGGGCTATGTAGAAGGCCGACCAGCCGAGTGCTTCTTTCAGCGACACCTCATGTGGGCGTCGGGTCACTATGAAGTCGAGCACCAGCAGCGCGATGACCCCGGCGATGGTGATCGCCCAGAGCGACGGGGTACCGATTGACTGGAAACCGGCAGCTACGTACGACATTTCGGACATGGGGCCTCCTCGAACACCGTGTCATGTTCGAGGTCTCCTTCACCCAGCAACCGCTGGGCAACCACCCGAGGCGCACCCCGGGCGCGCCGTACTGACCGGTATGGTTCGTGGGAAGTACTCCCCTCGTCCCGACAAGGTTAGGACAGCCGCCAGGACCCCGCCAGGCGGGGGGATGCGGTCGAGTCTCACCGGCGCACAGGGCGAACCCCTATCGTGGCCGGGGTGAGCGAAGAGCTGTCGAGCGGCCCCCTGACCGGCGTACGCGTGATCGAGCTGGCCGGGATCGGACCCGGCCCCTTCGCCGCGATGATGCTCGCCGATCTCGGCGCCGAGGTGATCCGGGTGGACCGGGTCGACGCGGTGGACCCGGCCGGTTTCGGCACCCCGCATCCGGACCTGCTCAACCGCGGCCGCCGCTCCCTGGCGGTGGACCTCAAATCGGCCGAGGGCCGACAGGTGGTGCTGGACCTGGTCCGCGACGCAGACGTGCTGATCGAGGGCTTCCGACCGGGGGTGACCGAACGGCTGGGCCTCGGCCCGGCCGACTGCCAGGCGATCAACCCCCGGCTGGTGTACGGCCGGATGACCGGCTGGGGTCAGGAGGGCCCGAACGCGCCGTACGCCGGGCACGACATCGACTATCTGGCCCTGACCGGTGCCCTGCACGGCATCGGCCGGGCCGGGCAGCCCCCGGTCCCCCCGCTCAACCTGCTGGGCGACTTCGGCGGTGGCGGCATGATGCTGGCCCTGGGGGTGGTCTGCGCGCTGTACGCGGTGCGTGGCGGCGCGGACGGCCAGGTGATCGACGCGGCGATCGTGGACGGTGTCAGCGTGCTCAGCACCCAGATCCACGCCCTGCGCCGGTTGGGCATGTGGCAGGACCCCCGGGGGGTGAACCTGCTGGACGGGGGTGCCCCCTTCTACGACAGCTACGAATGCGCGGACGGCCGGTACGTCGCCGTCGGCGCCCTGGAGCCGAGGTTCTACGAGGAACTGGTCCGCCGTACCGGCTTCCCGCTGCCGCCGGACGAGATCCTCGACCGTGACGATCCGGCGAACTGGCCGGCCCTGCGGGCGGCCTGGGCGCGGCTGTTCCGGACCCGCACCCGCGACGAGTGGGCGGCCCTGCTCGCCGACTCCGACGCCTGCCTGGCCCCGGTGCTCGACTGGCAGGAGGCGCCCGAGCATCCGCACCTGGCCGCGCGGCGAAGTTTCGTGACCCACGAGGGGGTACGCCAACCGGCGCCGGCCCCCCGCTTCTCCGGCAGCCCGACCTCGGTGCGCCGGCCCCCGCCCTGGCCGGGCGAACACACCGACGAGGTGCTCGACGAGATCGGCTACCCGGCGCAGCGGGTGGCCCAACTGCGAGCCGCCGGCACGGTGGCCTGAGCAGTCCCCCGGTGTCGGCTCACGGTCCAGCCCGGTCAGGCACCCAGCACGGCCAGGCCGCCTGGCCGGGTTCAGCGGCGGCGCACGGTGGCGCCGGGTGCCATCACGGGCTCGACGATGTCGCGGTAGTCGCGGGGCAGCTGCACGACCAGTTCGTCGAACTCGCCGCCGGCCACCGCCTCGCGGATGGTGGTGAACACCGCGCCGATCACGGCGCGGGCGGCCGGCTCCTCGATCTGGGCGCGCCGCGCCACCCGGGCGACGAACTCGCCGGCGCCGAAGCGGTCGGCGGCCTCGGTGTCCGGTGTCGGCCGCAGCGGCAGGCGCAGCGGCTCGGGCAGCTGCACGGCCAGATCCAGCACCTCACCGCCGGTCAACCGGTCGGCCAGGGTCGCCAGGGTGGCCTGGATCAGGTCCACCGCCCGCTGCGTGGAGGTGCCCGTGCGCTGGGCCACCTGGTCGACGAAGGTGTCGTAGTTCATCGGCGTACCCCCTCGGCGCGCGGTTACCCGCCGCCACGGGACGAAAACCACACCCCGGTTCTCGCACCGTCGGCGCGTGAGCGCCGCCGGGGTGGGTAACCGCGCCCGGTCGTGCCAATCGAAGCCGGGAGGAGCCGACACCATGGCGAGTTACGCCGAGGTATTGCACTACCTGTCCAGCTTGGACTATCCCGCCGGCAGGGACGAGGCGGTACGCGAGGCGGAACGCGAGGGGGCTCCGCCGGACGTGCTGCACGCCCTGCGGGCGCTGCCGCCGGTCGAGTACGCCAACGGCCGGGAGGTGGCCCGCTCCGCGAGCATCGAGGCGGCTCCGGAGGTGGACGACGCCCAGCGGGCCGCCGCCGGCCGCGACAAGCGCCATCAGCGGGTCTCGCAGCATCTGCGCAGCATCTGAGGTGCCGGGCCCTTCAGGAGGGCGCCCCGGCCACGAACCGCGGCCGGAGGCGCCCCTGGGTAGCCACCTGCCCCGGTGGTGCACCGCCGAACCGGTCGGGACCACCAGGCGGCCCACAGTCACTCGAACCGGGCGACTGCTGCTACCGCAAGGATCATACGACAGGCCATCAGCCGAACGGTCAGCAGGGGTCAACCAATGACCGATTTCCGGCCTAGGAGCTGGTATGGCCGGCCCGGTCCCGGGCCTTGAGGCGCACCGTCGGCAGGGTGGGCGCGGGCAACGGCGGATCCGGATCGTCCACTACCGTCCCGAACCGCCGGCCCGCCATCCAGTCCTCGCGGGCGGCCAGGATCTCCTCGTGGCTGCGCCCGACGAAGTTCCACCACATCACCAGCGGCTCCTCGAAGGGGGCGCCGCCGAGCAGCATCAGTCGGGTGCCCGGCTCCCCGGACATGGTGAGCCCGGTGCGTCCGGTGCCCAGCCAGAGCAGCGCCCCGGGTGCTACCCGTACGCCGTCGACCTGTGCTCCGCCGTCCAGAGCCAGCAGCGCGTACTCGAAGTCGGGGCGCAGCGGAAGGCTTGCCTGCTCGGCGCCGGTCAGCTCGACCTGCGCGCCGACCAGCGGGGTGTGCACCCGGGCCGGTGACCGTTCACCGCCCAGCTCCCCGACGAGCAGGGTCGCCCTCAGCGCCTCGTCCTCCCAGCGGGGCAACTGCGCGTGGTGGGCGAAGTCGGCCGGGCCGTTGCGGGCCGCATCCGGTAGCGCCACCCACAGCTGCACCCCGTGCATCAGGGGCGGATGGTCGGCCGGTGACCGTTCGGAGTGGGCGATGCCGTGGCCGGAGGTCATCACGTTGAGCTGACCCGGCCGGATCGGCTGCACGTTGCCGAGGCTGTCGCGGTGCAGGATCTCCCCGTCGAGCAGCCAGGTCACCGTCTGCAGGCCGGTGTGCGGATGCGGCGGCACCTCCATGCCGGGACGTTGCGCCACGTCGTCGGGACCGAAGTGGTCCACGAAGCACCAGGCCCCGACCATCCGCCGGGTGCGCTGGGGCAGCAACCGTCGGACGGTGGTGTAGCGGCCCAGCGGCACGTCGTGCCCGGGCAACAGGACACTGCCGGGGTCGGTGGTGGCCACCCCGGGCGGTCGGGTCTGCGCCGGCATCGACTCGGTACGCTCCACGATCCGACTCTACGCGCCGTCAGCCCGGGGGTGGCCGTCGCCGGAGTTCATCCACGTCGCACGGTGACCACGTTCGCTCCGGCTACCAGGTCGAGGAAGATCCGATCGACGGAGCGGTCCCAGGCCGGGGAGCCGAGCACCGCACCGGCGGGGACTCCGCCGTGCTGCTCGTCGTACACCTGCACGTCGCCGGCCCCGGCGGCGACCCGCACCCGCACGGGCGCGCCCCCGGGCACCGTGACCTCGAAGACGTTGACCCCGCCGGTCACCCGGACCACCACCGGGCCTCGGGTACGCGGCAGCCGCAGCTCGGTACGGGTGGCCCCGCCGGCGAGCTCCAGACCGGACACTCGGCCGGCGGTCAGATCGAGTCGCCGTTGGGTGGTGCCCCCGGTGATCCGCAGGTCCCACACCAGCCGGGTGTTGAGCAGCACCTCCACCTCACCTGGCCCGTCCCCGATCTGTTCCAGCCGCAGTCGCAGCCGGTCGGCGGTCACCTCCGGTCGGGGCCGGGCGTCGGAGTCGGCCGGGCTGCTGATCCGGTACAACTGCTCCCCCAGGTCCGCCAGCCGCAGCTCGAACCGGGTCACCCCGTCGATCAACTCGAAGGTGGCGCGTTCCCTGCCGGCCAGCGGCGCGGTCCGTACCTCCTGGGGGGTCTCCGCGGCCGCGCGGGCCGCGCCTCCCAGCCCACCGCTGGATTCGGCGGTAATCTGCGGCTGCGGGCCTTCGCCGGTGAAGACCCGACCCAGGCGGTGCGGGTCGGACAGGATCACCACCACGGCGGTCGCGCCGAGCCCCAGCACCAGCACCGCGGCGGCGGCCAGCAACCGCGCCCCGGCCGAGAAGGTCCGCCCGGTGGTGCGGGATTCCTCGGGGGCCGGGTCGGTCGGCCGGCCGCCGGTCGACTCCGGCCGCGGGGTTGTCGGACAGTCAGCGCTCCGCGGTGCATCAGCCATGCCACGTCCCTTCCACGGTCCCCTACCAGCAGACACGCAGCAGAAGGCGGGACGGATCAGTTCGCCGTACCTCGAATGTCCGCGCCCTGCGCGCACGCCGGTGCCCGCCGGAGGGTTCCGACGGGCACCGGCTGTGGTGCGTGCGGGGTCAGGCCCGCGGGGGCGGGATCAGCCTGCGGCGCCCGCTCCGAAGCGGTTGCGCCGCCGCCAGAGCATCGTGCCGAGCAGCATCACGGCACCCGCCGCGACCAAGCCGCCGCCGACCTTCATCGGGGTGCCCAGGCTGCTGCCGGTGACCGGCAGGTGCGGCTTCTTCTTGGGCAGCACCCGCAGTTCGGCCGAGTCATTGCGACCCGACTCCCCGGTGGCGGTGAAGGTGTGGTGGCCGGTCACCTCCGGGGTGTACTCCCGGGTGAAGCCGCCGTCGGCGTTCGTCTCGACGGTGAAGGTGTCGACCACGGACGACTGCACCCTGACCACGATGGTGACCGTCTCCATCGACTCGAAGTTACGGCCGGTGAGAGTCACCGTCCCGCCGAGGTAGATGGCCGGTCGGTTGACCGTCAGCGACGCGAGTTCCGGCGTGTACACCGGAGGACTGCTGACTGTGGGCGACGGCTGCGGCGCAGCCCCCGCCACTGCCGGCACGGCCACTACGGCCAGACCGACCGTGAGCGCCATGATGATGCGGGATAGCCGCATTTTCGTTCCCTCCTACTGTGAACAGCTAGGTGCGGTAACAACTTGGGTGGTCCAAGGGGCGGCGGTCGGGGTCAGCCACAGCTCGGCACCGCCGCCGTCCGTCTTGCCGGTGAGCAGGGAGACCTCCAGGGTCTTGCTCGCGCCCGGGCCGATCTCGACGTTCACGGTGGCCACCTGCCGGCGCCGTTCGGTGCCGGTGGCCACCGCGGTCTCGGCCCCGTCGAGACGGGCGTCGAGCACCGTCCCGCCGGCCGGGCCGTACACCGAGACCAGGGTTCGCAGGGTGTACGGATCGCCCGACCTGGCCAGGCCGAGGACCGAGCGGCTGAGTCCGGAGGACGGTGCGGTGGAGCGAATCGTCACCCGCAGGCTCAGTTCGCGGCGGCCCTCGCCCTGGCAGTCACCGACCACCAGGTCGGCGCTCTGCCGCAGGTAGTAGCCGAGCTTCGCGCCGCTGCCGTCGTTGAGGAAGACCCCGACGGTTGGCACGGTGTCCTGTTCCGGAAGGGTCCCGGCCATCCGGCTGTCGCCGAACGTACGCTGCTCTTCCGGACGAGTACTCCAGAACAATATCCGTCGTTCAGCCACAGAGCGGTCGAATGCGGACAGTAGCCCACTAGTGGGTATTTTCCGCTCGAACAGGGCGTCGAACACGGCAGCGGCGGCGGCGGCGAAGAAGGTGTCCTGCTCGGCCGGTTCCATCCGTTGGTAGGTGTCGCTGAGCAGGGTCTTCACCGCGTTGCCCGCGGTCAGCTCGCCCCCGGAGGGCAGCCGGACCGGGCCGGTCGCCTGCAACAGGTAGGACAGTGCCACCGGGTCCACGGCGAACACCCCGTCGACGGACTCGCCGGAGCTGCGCCGGTACATGTCGCGGTACAGCGCCGCCGCGGTCGGAAAGTGCGGGGTCAGGTTGACATCGGCGGGATAGATGCCGGGCAGGTCACCCCAGAGGGAACGCACCTCGGCCGGCACCTTCAGCGGTTTGGTGAAGGCCCCGAAGCTGGCCGAGCTGCCCTGCGCCCCCATCCGCAGCCGCCCCCGGTCCGCCTCGATCAGGGCGTACGCCCCGAACATCCCCCCGGTGGCCCGCACCTCGGCGGGATTCTGCGAAACCAGCAGGTAGCGGCGCGGGCCGTCGGCCCCGAGCAGCGGCGGCAACAGCTGACCGGCCCGCTGGGCCGCGGAGGTCAGCTCGGCCAGCCGGTCGATCTCGCCCCGCAACCGCACCACCGCCTCGCGGACCTGTCCGATCAGCCGGTCGTCGCGGATCGCCACCAGGTCCGACCGGGTCCGGCGTACGGTCGCGTCGACCTCGGCGAGTTGGGTGGCGACGGCCTGCAGGCCGACCACGTCCAACCGTCCCTCGCGGGGCACCAGACCACCGAGGTCGACCTCCAGCAGCGCCGGGAAGGCCTGCCGGGCCAGGTCGTCGATGGCGATGGAGATCTGCCGTACGGCCGCCAGGTTGGCCCCCGCGTACGGCACCTGCCGACCCAGCCACCAGCCGGGGTCACCGGTGGCCCGGCGAGCCGCACCGGACTGCTCCTGCAAGGCGGCCAGGGTGCGGCGCGCGCGGGCGGTGTCCCCACCGACCAGATGGCCACTCAACTCCCCGGCCAGGCCGGCGGCGTTGACCAGGTGGGCGCGGGCCTGCCAGGCCCGGAACCCGACCCAACCGCAGACACTGAGCACCAGGGAGCCGACCACCAGGGAGGTGAGCAGGACACGACGCAATCGGGCGCGTCGTCGGCGACGGGATCTGCTCCGCCGCCGCCGCGAGCTTTCATTCTCCGTCACACCTGTCTCACTTCCACCGATTCGGACATAAGGCACAATAGCCCTAACAGTTGCCTAATGATTGTGGACTTAAAGAACTATTCGGACGATATTGGCTTCGGTATCGGGGGGTCCGTCTTCTCTCGGGGATTCGCCGCGGCCTCCCGCAGGAGCCCCTCGACCCGGTCCACCCCGGCCGACAGGGACATCTCCCGCAGGTACGCCTGGCGGCCCCGGCGTCCCATCTCGGCCCGTGCGGGTGGGGGTATCTGCGCGGCCAGCCAGAACCGGTCGGCCAGGCTGGCCCAGTCCCCCGGAGGGCAGGACAGCCCCGCCCGCGCCCGTTCCACCAGGGCGGCGGTGTCGCCGCCGGCCGAGGCCACCACGGGCGCCGCGCAGGACAGGGCCGCCTGGAGCTTGCCCGGCACGGTGCCGCGCAGCGCGGGTAGATCCCGCAGCATGACCAGTTGGTAGTCGGCGGCGGCGTACAGCTCCGGCATGTCCAGTGGTGAACGCCGCTCGACGAACCGCACGTTGTCGGCGCGCAACTCGGCGGCGAGCCCCCGCACCCGCCGCTCCTGGGCACCCGAACCCACCAGGACCAGATCCATGGTGTTCTCCAGCGCCGCCGCCGCACGTACCGCCGTCTCCAGCCCCTGGCGCGCCCCGATGGTGCCGGCGTGCATCACCACGCAGCGCTCGTCCCGACGGACCAGTCCCCGGGCGGCAGACCCGGCCGGGGCGGGTCGGAAGATCCGCTCGTCGGTCCAGTTGAGCACCACCGGCACCCGGTCGGCATCCACGCCGGTCGCGACCACCGCGTCCCGCAGCGAGGGTGAACTCACCGCGATCGCGCTGGCGGACCGGTAGGTCCTGACCATCGCCGCCCGGACCCGCGCGGCCCACCGGTCGTCGTCGGTGTCCTCCGCGCTCTGCTCCGCCCAGACGTCCGGCACATGCAGCACCACCGGCACCCGACCGAGCAGCCGCAGCAGGGCCGCCGAGGCGAAGGTCGCCGCGGGCGGCTGATGGACGTAGAGCACGTCCACACCGGCCAGATAGCTCCGCCCGACGACCGCCGCGCTGGCGGCGAAGGAGAGCCAGGCGGCCATCCTGGGCCGTACGGCCCCGTCGCCGGTGCTGTACCGGGGTACCCGGCGTACCGTCAGACCCCGGCTGCGGGTCTCGTGCCGCCAGCGCTGCCGCCAGCCCGGGTAGACGTGTCCGCCGGGGTAGTCCGGGAACCCGGTCAGCACCCGCACCTCGTGGCCCCGGGCGGCCAACTCCTCGGCCAGGCTGCCGGGGATGAAGGCGGGCTCGGGCGGAAAGTGGTACGTCAGGATGCCGACCCGCATCGGGACACCCCCGCCCTCGGCCGGTCCGGCGCGGCGTGACCCTCACCCGGCGCCGGGTGCGCGTACGATGCCGCCAACCCCTTGCGGGACCGGCGCCGGTGGGCACCGTCCCCGATCGCGGCGCCACCGTGGGCGACCGCCTCGTCGAGAGGGTTCCCGATGCTCAACGGAGTTCTGTTCGTCTGCCACGCCAACCTGTGTCGGTCACCGATGGCCGAGTTCACCGCGCGTCGGATGCTCGCCGGGCGTCCGGTGAGCGTGACCAGCGCCGGCACGGACGCGGTGGCGGGCCGGCCCATGCACCCGTACGCGGCGGACCTCGTCGCCACGACCGGTGCGGATCCCGAGACCTTCCGCACCCGACGGCTGGCGGCGGAGCACCTCACCGAGGCGGTCCTGGTGCTGACCGCCACCCGGCGCCAGCGTTCGGTCTGCACCGCGCTGGCACCGGCGGCCCTGCACCGGACCTTCACCCTGCGCCAGTTCGGCCGGCTGGCCGCCGCCGTCGAGCCGCCCCTGAGCGAGCAGGACGACCCCTTGGCCGCCGCGGTCACCGCCGCCACCCTGGCTCGGGCTCGATTGCAGCCCGCCCCCGGCGACGCCGACGACCTGCCCGACCCCGTCGGCGGTACCCCGGAGGACTTCCGGCGCTGCGCGGAGGAGATCGAACGGTCCCTGCGCCCCCTGGCGGTGCTCATCGGGACAGCCGGGTGAGTTCCTGGCTGTGGTCCACCGGCGCCCCGGTGCTGCCGCGGTCGGCGTGCCGGCCGGCCGCGGTCCGACCCGCCGGGGCCGCGGCGGTTTCGGTCACCACGCGGTAGGCCTCGTACTGGTAGGCGTCGGCCTTGGGCACCCGCGCCATGTTGAGCACACACCCGAGCAGCCGTACGGAGACCGAGTGCAGGGCCCGGGCGGCTGCGGCCACCTGGGTACGCGAGGTACGCCCCTGCTGGCTGACCAGCAGCGCACCGTCGGCCTGCACGGCCACCACCACACCGTCGGTGACCGCCAGCAGCGGGGCGGTGTCGATGATCACGATGTCGGCCGACTCCCGCAACGCCAGCAGCAGATCCGACATGGCCTTGGAACCGAGCAGTTCGCTGGGGTTGGGCGGGGCCGATCCGCTGGGCAGCACGAGCAGGGACTTGTCGCCCCACCGCTGCACCACGTCGCCGACCTGCACATCGCCGACCAGGACGTCGGTCAGCCCCACCCCGGAGTCGACACCCAGGTAGTGGCCGACCTTGGGGCGGCGCAGGTCGGCGTCGACCAGCAGCACCCGCCAGCCCGCCTCGGCCAGGGCGATCGCCAGGTTGCAGGACAGGGTGGTCTTGCCCTCCCCCTGGAGGGCACTGGTGACGGCGATGACCCGGGCCGGCTCGTGCACGTCGACGAAGCGCAGGTTGGTCCGCAGCTTGCGGATCGCCTCGGCGCGGGCCGAGGTGGCGGCCTCCCCGACGATCAGGGGTGCCGTCCGGGCGGTGCCGTCCAGCGGGATCTCACCGAGCAGCGGGCTGCCGGTGACCCGCCGCAGCGCGGCGGCGTCGCGCAGCCGCACATCGGCCATCCCGCGCAGCACCGCCAGACCGATCCCGGCCAGCAGGCCGAGCAGTGCCCCGATGACTGTGTTACGCACCGGTTGGGGGGAGACCGGGCTGGCGGTCACCCGCGGACCACTGACCACCTCGATCTTGATCGGCCCGGCGCTGCCGTCCGGTTTGGTCTCCACCTTCTGGACGAGTTCGACGAAGTTCGCCGACAGGGCCTCGCTGACCCGCAGGGCCCGGGCCTGGTCGGTGTCGATCACCGAGGCCCGCAGCAGGACGGTGCCGTTCTCGGTGGAGGTGCTGACCCGGCGCTGGATCTCGTCCGCGGTCAACCCGACCTGACGATCGGCGGCGGCGCTCTGGGCCAGCCGGTCGCTGGTCAGCAGTTCGGCGTAGGACTTGACCCGTTGCTGGAGAAAGAGCCCACCCTGGTAGGCGTCCGTGACCCCTTGGCTGGGGGTGGTGACGAAGAAGGTGACCGAGGCGACATAGCGAGGCTGCGCCCGGACCGTGATCAGGGCGGTCACGCCGAGGGCCACCATGACGGTGACCAGGACGATCCACCAGTGCTGCCGCACGAGGCGCAGCTGGCGCAACAGGTCCATCAGGCACGCCTCCGGATCGGCCCGGTAACGCCAAAGAACTTCACGAAAACCCCCAAGGTCGACTGAATCTCGTGAAACCATTAAAGCGGCTTATGTGACTTGTGTCCGGAGTTAGGCGTTTTCCTGAGAGCGGTCCGCCTCCGCAATGCCCAACCGGACCGGGCGTCCGCCGGAATCGCCCGCCGTCCGGAAAAGATGCGGTTCCCGTACGGGGATATCGCGCAGTCCACGCCGGTCAGGCGCCGCCTGATCACCGCCCTCGCGCCCACCGCCGCCAGGGGATAAGGTCATGGCCGGTGTGCCGGGAAGTCTGGTCGGCGATGTCGCTGCTCCTTCCCGACCGACAGGTGGAACCGCCCATGACCGACCACAACCCGCCCCCACGTCGCCGGGGCGTACGCCGCCTCTTCACCCGCACCTCCTGGCCGGAGGCCCGCTTCCTCGCCGACGTCCTGCGCACGGAGACGGTCGGCGGTGCCCTCCTACTGGTCGGTGCGGTGATCGCGCTGGTCTGGGCCAACTCCCCCTGGGGGGACAGCTACACCGAGCTGGGACGATGGGTGCCCTGGGCCGGCGGTTCGGCCCTGCACCTGGACCTGGATCTCGCCACCTGGGCCGCCGACGGGCTGTTGGCCATCTTCTTCTTCGTGGTCGGCCTGGAACTCAAACGCGAGTTCGTCGCCGGGGAGCTGCGCGACCCCCGCCGGGCCGTGCTGCCGGTCGTCGCGGCGGTCGGCGGCATGACCGTGCCCGCACTGATCTACGTAGTCGTCAACCTGTCCGCCGGCGGAGAGGGACTACGCGGCTGGGCCATCCCCACTGCCACGGACATCGCCTTCGCCCTGGCCGTCCTCGCGGTGATCGGGGCGTACCTGCCGCAGGGGCTGCGCGCCTTCCTGCTCACCCTGGCGGTGGTCGACGACCTGCTCGCGATCACCATCATCGCGATCTTCTACACGGACGACTTCACTCTGCTCCCGCTGCTGGTCGCCATCGTGCCCATCGCGCTGTTCGGCCTGTTGGTGCAGCGCCGTCGCACCTGGTGGTGGGCGCTCATCCCGTTGGCGCTGGTCGCCTGGACCCTGGTGCACTCCTCCGGGGTGCACGCCACCGTGGCCGGGGTGCTGCTCGGCTTCACCGTGCCGGTGCTCGCCGGCAAGAGCCGTGGCGGCCGCCCCGCGCCGGGTCTGGCGGAGCACCTGGAGCACAAGTGGCGGCCGATCTCGGCCGGCTTCGCCGTACCGGTCTTCGCGTTCTTCGCCGCCGGGGTCTCGCTGCGCGGGGCCGACCTGGGTGCGGTGGCCAGCGACCCGGTCGTCCTCGGTGTCGTACTGGGTCTGGTGGTCGGCAAGTTCGTCGGCATCTTCGGCTTCACCTTCCTGCTGGCCCGGTTCACCCGCGCCCGGCTGGACGAGGACATCACCTGGACCGACCTGATCGGGGTGTCGCTGCTGGCCGGTATCGGGTTCACGGTCTCGTTGCTGATCGGCGAACTGGCCTTCGGCCCCGACAGCATGGCCGGTGCCAACGTCAAGGCCGCGGTGCTGGCCGGCTCGTTGATCTCGGCGCTGCTCGCCACGATCGTGCTGGTCCGTCGCAACCGGGCCTACCGGCTGATCGCGTTGAAGGAACAGGTCGACCTCGACCGCGACGGGGTGCCGGACGTCTACCAGCGGCCCGGCGACTGAGGTCTCAGCGGCTCGATGCCCGGCCGGCCTGCCCGGCCGGGCTGCTGCTCGCCGACGTCCGCCAGCGCTCGGCCGCCAGCAACCCGGCCCGCAGCATCTGACGCACCGCCACGATCACGACCACCCCCGCCAGAGCCGACCAGGACGCCACCGCGGCCAGCCGCACCAGCCCGGCGGCGACCAGCAGATCCAGCAGCACCCCGACAGCCGTCGGCACCGACCGGGTGGCCAGCAGCGTCACACCGGCGCTGAACACCCCGAGGGCGCCGATCACCGCAGCCAGGGTTTCGATCATCGTGCCGTTTCCCGGGGCCTCTCCACCTGCTGTTGTTCCTGCTCGATCTCCTTACGCAGGACGTAGTTGAGGCCGGTCCGGATGGCCGCGACGGCGGCCAGCTGACCGATCTGGGCGAAGGTCGGTGACAGCGCGGTACGCAGGATGTCCGCGGCCAGTTGAAACTCCAGGCCCAACACGAGGGAGCGACCCAGGGTCAGCCGGATCCGGGTGAACACCGCGGTGTCGCGGTACCGCAGCCCGTCGACGACGAACCGCAGCACCGCCCAGCCCACCCCGGCGACGATCACCACGACGCCGACCAGCTCGACCGCGGTCACCACCAGCTGGTGACCGCGGTCGACGGCCTCCTCGACGTTCACCCCGGCGCCTTACCCGGCCAACCTCCGGGTAGTCGGCGAGCTCAGAGCAGTTCGGCGACGGCGTCCACGATCAGCCAGATGCCGCTGAGCGCGAACAGTGCGGCGGCGCCGTACTTGATGGTCCGCTCCGGCAGCTTGCGGCCCAGCAGCCGGCCGACGACGATGGCCAGCGCGTCGGCGGCCACCATACCGATCGTCGAACCGATCCAGGTGCCGAACCAGCCGTACTGGGTGGCCAGGGTGATCGTGGCGAGCATCGTCTTGTCGCCGAGTTCGGCGAGGAAGAAGGCGACACCCACGGTGAGCACGGCCGACTTGCCGCCCCGGGCCGCCTTGCGCTTCTCATCCTCGGTGAGGGTGTCTCCGCGCAGGGTCCACAGTCCGAAACCGATGAAGGCCACCCCGGCCAGCAGCGAGATCCAGCCGGTGGGCAGGGCGGACCCCAGGCCGTACCCGATGGCCACCGAGGCCAGGTGCACCAGAGCGGTGGCCACGGTGATGCCGATCAGGATCGACATGGGGCGATACCTGGTGGCGAAGGCCAGGGCCATGAGCTGGGATTTGTCTCCCAGCTCCGCAACGAAGATCACGCCGAAGCTGACGGCCAGCGCGACGAGGAACCCTTCCATGACATCCTTCCGGATCAAGCCGGGAGGAGGTACGGGGATGCCCTCGACCCGGCTGCCTACAGCCTGGGTCGAAGGTCTCGCCCGCCTCGTCACGCGAGGCCTCGTGGCCGGGTGCGCGAGGCACCAGTATGTCGACCACGACGTTGAGGGCTACTCCCCTTCGCTGCGCCCAGCCTAGCCGACCACCGATCGGTCGGCTCGACCGGACGGGGAGGGGGCGGTCAGTCGGCTCGGGCCAGGGTCACCCCGAACAGGCCGTCCGGGTCGGTCCAGAACCGTTGCGCGGGCAGACCGGCCGCCGCCAGTTCGGCGGCGATCCCCTCGGGGCGGAACTTGGCCGACACCTCGGTCCGCAACTGCTCACCCGCGGCGAAGTCGACCTCCATGTCCAGCACCCGGACCCGCATCGGTCGTCGCGCCCGCAGCCGCATCTCGATCCACTCCTGCTCCGGATCCCAGAGCGCGACATGGTCGAAGGCCTCCGGGTCGAAGTCCGCGCCGAGTTCCCGGTTGAGCACCCGCAGCACGTTGCGGTTGAACTCGGCGGTCACCCCGGCCGCGTCGTCGTACGCGGGCACGATCACCGAGGGGTCCTTGACCAGGTCGGTGCCGACCAGGAACCAGTCCCCCACCTCCAGGGCGGCCCGCATCCGGGCGAGGAACTCGACCCGCTCGGCCGGCAGCAGGTTGCCGATGGTGCCACCCAGGAAGATCACCAGCCGCCGGCCACCGGTGGGCAGTCGGTGCAGGTCACGGGTGAAGTCACCGACGATCCCGCGTACCCGCAGCCCGGGGTGCTCAGCGGCCAGGGCCGCGATGGATCCGCGCAGCGCGCTCACGGACACGTCCAGCGGGACGAAGGTGCCCGGACCGCCCCGGCGGGCGAAGGCGTCCAGAAGCAGCCGAGTCTTCTCCGAGGATCCGGAACCCAGCTCGATGAGGGTCTTCGCACCGGTCACCTCGGCGATCTCGGCCGCCTGCTCGGCCAGGACGGCACGCTCCGCCCGGGTCGGGTAGTACTCCGGCAGCCGGGTGATCTCGTCGAACAGCTCGCTGCCCCGCGCGTCGTAGAACCACTTGGGGGGCAGCCACTTGGCCTCGGCGCTCAGCCCCACCCGTACGTCCCGACGCAGGCTGTCGGCGATGTCCTGCTCGTCCAGGTGGATCTCCAGCGGTTCCGTGCTCATCTGCTTCCTCTCGGTAGTGCTGATCGGTGCCGGCGGTCGGCTCAGGGGGCGGCCAGCGGCCACTGCCGCACGCTTGTCGCGGTGGCCTGCACGAGGTGGCCGTCCGGCACCTCCCGCCAGCCCGGGTCGTCGTCGTGGGGCTCGGAGGCCAGCAGCACCGAGTCGGGCCCGGCCCGCAGGGACAGGGCGTGCCCGGTGGTGGTGGCGACCGCGGTGTGCCCGTCGGTGAGCAGCAGGTTCAGCCGCGACCCGGGGGCGGCGGCGGCCACCGCGCTGACCGTCTCGGCGACCGCTGACGCCGGATCGACACCGGCCCGCAGCCGGTGGCGCACCAGCGCCCACAGCAGCGCCGAGTCCGTCGCCGCGTCCAGGGTCAGCAGGTCACGTACGGGCAGCTCGGCGGCGAGGGGCACCAGCGAGTCCGGCCAGCCGCGCACCACCCCGTTGTGGCTGAACAGCCACCGACCCTCCGCGAAGGGTGCGGCGGCGCCGTCCACGACCGCCATGCCGACCGTGGCGGAGCGCACCGCGGCCAGCACCGCCGTGGTCGAGGTGACCGCCGCCAGGTCGGCGATGGTCGGGTCACTCCAGATCGGCTGGGCCCGCCGGTACCGCACCGGCGGACCCTCGCCGGGATACCAGCCGACCCCGAACCCGTCGGCGTTGATCGTGCCCCCGCCGCGCATGTCGCGCGGCGCCCAGGACTGACGCAGCAGCGAGTACGGCGGATCCAGGAGCACCTCGCGCAGGGTCACCGGCGGCCCCAGGTAGACCAGGTGGCGGCACATCAGCCGACCGTCACCGGTGGTCCTGTTCGAGGTCCGCGTCCCGGGCGCAGCGGAAGCCGCTGAAGATCTGCCGACGGATGGGGTAGTCCCAGTTGCGGAAGGTGCCCCGGCAGGCGGCCCGGTCGGTGCCGAAGGAGCCGCCCCGCAGCACCTGGTGGTCCTCGCCGAAGAAGACCTCCGAGTATTCGCGGTACGGGAAGGCGACGAAACCCGGATGGCCCCGGAAGCTGGTGGAGGTCCACTCCCACACGTCACCGATGAGCTGGTGCACCCCCAGCGGTGAGGCGCCCGCCGGATAGGCACCGACCGGCGCCGGCCACAGGTGCCGCTGCCCCAGGTTGGCATGCGCGGAGGTCGGCTCCTCGTCGCCCCAGGGGTAGCGCCGGGACCGACCGGTGGCCGGGTCCCAACGGGCCGCCTTCTCCCACTCCGCCTCGGTGGGCAGCCGCTTGCCCGCCCAGGTGGCGTACGCCTGCGCCTCGTGGAAGCAGACATGCACCACCGGCTCGTCGTCACGGACCGCAGACCAGTGGCCGAAGCGCCGGTACGCCCACCCGGAGCCGTCCCGCCGCCAGTGCAGCGGCGCGCTCAGCTCGGCCTCCTGACGGTGTCGCCAACCCTGCTCGGTCCACCAGCGGGGGTCGTCGTACCCCCCGTCGGCGATGAACTCGGCGTACGCCCCGTTGGTCACCGGGGCGGCGTCGATGAAGTACGCCGGCAACTCCACCCGGTGGGCGGGCCGCTCGTTGTCCAGGGCCCAGGGGTCGGTGTCGGTGCCCATGACGAACGGACCGGCCGGCACCAGCACCTCCCCGGCCGGCCGTACGGTCGGCTCGGGTGGTGGCGGCGCCTGGAGCACCGCCGGCCCGGACCGCAGCTGGTGGGTGGCGAGCATGGTCTCGTCGTGCTGCTGCTCGTGCTGCACGATCATGCCGAAGGCGAATCCGTCGGCGACCAGCGGACGGTTGTCGAAGGCCACCCGGTCGAGCAGGTCGAAGACCTTGTCCCGGACGGTCGCCAGATAGGCCCGCGCCTCGGTCGGTGGCAGCAGCGGCAGGGCGGGGCGGTCCCGGCGGGGCTGCTTGAAGGCGTCGTACAGGTCGTCGATGTCGCACCGCACCGGCTCCCGACCGCCGACGTCGCGCACCAGCCAGAGTTCCTCCTGGTTGCCCACGTGGGCCAGGTCCCACACCAGCGGGGACATCAGCGGCGAGTGCTGGCGCATCAGGTCGGCGTCGTCCACCACCTCGGTCAGCAGGGCGGTGCGGGCCCGGGTGCGTTCCAGTTCCGCGGCGATCCGGCTACGCAGGGCCTCGGCGTCTGCCCCTTCGGTAGCGGTGTGGGTCACCCTTGCCTCCTTCGTGCCGCGGCCCGCCGTCGGCGCAGCCCTCGGTCGATGTCGTCGTGCAGTCGCGCCGGCAGGTCCAGCCGAGGCAGTGCCGTCCGGGCCAGGTCGAACAGCTCGGCGGCGGCCGAGGCCAGCGCCGGGTCACGCAGCCCGTGTCGGGCCGCGAGTTGCCACCGGTCGGCGACCGGGGCGGCCACCGCGAAGGCCGAGTCGGTCGTCTCGGGGTCGCCCAGCAGGGCGGCGAGCACCGCCAGGGGCAGCGCCCAGTCCCGGCCCGGCTGCGCGTCCAGATAGCGCAGTTCCAGGTAGCCCCGCGGGCGTACCGGTGGAAAGAGGGTGCTCACGTGGTAGTCGAGGTCGTCGACAGTGGGGGGTCGGGACAGCGCGCCGTCGAGCCAGTCGGCGAAGGTGACCCCCGGTGGTGCGGTCCAGTCGCCGTCGCCGTCGCCGTCGCCGTCGCGGACGCAGAGCAGCGGGGCGGCCAGCACGTAGGCGGTCCATGCCGCGACCGGATCCCGGTCGGGCCGGTCGGGCTCCCAGACCGCGGTGGTACGGGCCGGGTCGATGCCCAACCAGGCCGCCATGCGGGCCGAGGCCCATCCGGTGGGCGCTCCGGCGTGCCGGTCGGCGGTGGCGAAGGCGGCCAGCAGGGGTGGCCCGACCGCGTGCACCAGAGCCCAGCGGGTCGGCAGCTGCCCCGGCTCACCCGCGTCCAGGCAGACCTGAAGGCCTGCCGTGCTGTACATCATCGTCCGCCCGGCCGGGCCCCGCCGGTCGAAGAACCGGCGCATGGCCCGGTAGCGGGGTGTGTCGATCACCGGTGTGGGTGGACGGTGCGGATCGAGTCCGGTGCGCCCCAGCCGCAGCCCGGCGGTAGCCAGTAGGCGGGCCAGTTGGTCGATGTCGGACTGGGTGGCCCGGATCAGGGCGGCCACGGAGGTGCGCGGTGGGGTGGAGATCTCCACCTGGCCACCGGGTTCCACGGTCACCGCGCCGCCGCGCAGCAGCCGCAGCGCCGGGCTGGTCGGATCCAAGGTGGTGGGACTGTAGGGGCCCAACGCCGCGCGCAACCGCCGGGCCTCGACGGGGCGGGTCGGGTCGACCGCGTCGTGGACGGTCCATTCCAGCTCGACACCGGTGCAGGTCGGTGGCCCTGTCTTGAAGCAGATCCGGGCGAGGTGCCGGGCAGCGGCGGCACGGTCCCGCAGCTGCGGGACCCGGTCCAGCTCCGGTGACATCACCATGCGACGGCTCCCTCCGCGGCCGGCTCTGCCCTCTCAACTTAGCCGGTACCGGTGACATCGGCAGCCCCGTTGACCGGTGTTCAGTGCGTGGAGAGAACGCCTCCTCGCGTCCCGGTCGCCGGTGCGCCCGGTCGCCGACGGGCTGCCCGGCACCGCGCCGCCGGGTCAGCTCCACCCGGGGGTACGGCTCAGGGGAAGACGGTCGCCGGGCTGATGGACCCGGCGTCGAGGCCGCGCCGGGCCAGCCACTGCGGGTCGGTCTCGGCCAGCAGCGCCTGGCAGTACGCCGTGACGTTCTCGGCGTCACCGGCCACGATCACCAGTTCATTGAAGGCCGGGGTACGCAGCGCCTTCTCCCGCTGCCGTTCGGACTTCGACAGATAGGCCTTGCAGAGGCCGGGTCGGTCGGTGATGTTGTCGGAGTTTCCGGGGCCGACCGGCGAGGTGGGTTCCGTGGTCGGCTCGAGCGAATCGGCGGGTGCCGGCGGGCCGGCCGGCGGGGTGGGTCCGACCTCGGTCGGGGCGACGCTGGCCCCGAGGGTGGCATCCGGGGTGGGGGTGGGGGTGCCCTCGGGCGCCCCCCGGGACGGGCCGATGCCGCCCCGGTCGGGCTGGGCCTGGACGGTGCTCGGTGACGGCGCGACCCCGGCGGTGTGCGGGGCGGGTGGCGGCCGTTCGGCCGGGCGGTCCAGTCGTACCGCCGCCAGGGCGGCACCGGCGGTGGCGGTGGCGGCCAACCCGGCGATCCAGACCACCGCACCGGCGGTGAACCGCCGACGTCGGGTGCGGGGCTTCGCCGCCGCCGTCTGATCGTGCCGGGCGGCCCGGAAGGCGGCCAGGGCCGCCTCCTCGCCGGTGAGTTCCCAGGGCCTGGGCGGGGCGGTCGCGGCGTGCAGCAGGGCGGCCAGCGGGTCCGAGGGGGCGTTCGACGGCGTGGCCTGCCGGGGCTCACGGACGGCATCGAGCAGGCGTTCGTCATCGGTCGGCGCAGCGGAGCCCTCCAGCCGCCGCAGGAACATCCGGATTCCCCTCACGTCAACCGTCCACCGACTCGACGTGCGGCGCCGGCGAGCCGGTACGCGGCAGCGGCGGCGTGGCCGTCGCGCCGCTCTCCTCGGCCCGCTGCCCCAGCATCAGCGCCAGCCGACGCAGACCACGGTGGGCGGCGGTACGCACCGCCCCGGCCCGGCGGCCGAGCACCCGCCCGGCGGTCTCGGCGTCGAGTCCGACGACGGCGCGCAGCAGAACCGCCTCGGCCTCCCGGGGCGGCAGGCTGGCGATCATCGCGAGGGCGGCTTCCGTGCCGATGCTCTCCCCGGCGCGCTCGGCCGTGTCGGCGTCCCCGGCCAACTCGCTGAGTTCCTGCACCGGCACCGGCAGGGCGGGGCGACGACGTTGCCGCCGCAGGTGGTCCATGGCCCGGTTGCGGGCGATGGTGACGACCCAGGCACGGAACTCCCCACCGCTGAAGTTGGGCAGGTCGCGGGCCACCTGCAACCAGGTCTCCGAGGCGACGTCCTCGGCGGCGTCGGCACCGACCAGGGCGGTCAGATAGCGCAGCAGCCCGGGCTGGAGGCTGCGATAGAGGAAACGGAAGGCCTCCTCGTCGCCGGCCTGAGCCGATTCGACGGCCCGACTCAGTTCACCGGACATGGCCTTGCCGCTTCCGTCCTGTGTCGGCGTGCGTAGCCCCGGGTGCGGGACGAACGTCCCGGGCTGGACCTGTTCCCCGCACCCCGCCCCCGTCAACCTGCTCGTATCCTGGCCGCTGTGGCCCGGATGCGGATTGTTCCCGACAGCACCGCCGACCACAACCACCGGTGTCGCCCAAGGATCGGAACGCGCCCCACCTGCGCCAGGGTGCAGGGCACCGGTGCCCGGCACGACAGGTGACAAATATCCGCCCTCCTGACCGGCGTTTCGCCGTAACGACCCGCGCCCGGTCGACGCTGAGGACCCTCCCGGCTGATCACCGACCGGCCATCCGGCCCGACCCCGCTGCGGGACGCAGCCACCTCGTCACCTTTGGTCGTCACCGCACCGGCCGGCGCCTCGCCCCACCCCCCGGGAGACCTCATCCGCACGGACGGCAGACGCGCCGATCAGGCCCACGGTGGGTACGGTGGTGCCGTGTTGTCTTCGGAGGTCGTACTCAGCGGTCGGTACCGCCTGGACGAACGTGTCGCCACCGGCGGCATGGGCGACGTCTGGCGCGGCACCGACCTGATCCTCGGCCGCCAGGTAGCGATCAAGGTGCTGCTGCCGTCCCTGGTGTCCGACCCCGACTTCATCGCCCGGTTCCGGGCCGAGGCCCGGATGATGGCCGCCCTGCGCCACCCCGGCATCGTGCAGGTCTTCGACTGCGGCGAGGACGAGCTGGCCGACGGCGGCCGGGCCGACTACCTGGTGATGGAGTTCGTCACCGGCCAACCCCTGTCGAAGCGGATCGAGGCCGAGGGACGCCTGGACATCGCCGAGACGATGTCCGTGGTGGCGCAGGCCGCACAGGCCCTGCACGCCGCCCATCAGCGCGGCATCGTGCACCGTGACGTCAAGCCCAGCAACCTGCTGGTGCAGGAGGACGGCACCGTGGTCCTCGTCGACTTCGGGGTCGCCCGGTCGGTCAACGTGACCAGCATCACCAGCACGAACGCGGTGCCCGGCACCGCCCTCTACATGGCCCCCGAGCAGGCCGCCGGACGCCCCGTCTCCGGGGCCACCGACCTGTACGCCCTCGGCGCGGTCGCCTACTGCTGCCTGATCGGCAGCCCGCCCTTCACCGGCGACAACCCCCTCCAGGTAGCCGTACGACACCTCGACGATCCGCCGCCGGAGCTGCCGCACGACATCCCGGAGGCGGTGCGGGCCCTGGTCGAGCGTGCCCTGGCCAAGGATCCCGCGGACCGGTTCAGCAGCGGGGCGGCGATGGCGGAGGCGGCCCGCAGCGCGGTGTCGGACAGCTCCCTGCCGACCGCGATGGTGCCGGCCGCCCTGGCGGTCCGCGGCCCCGGGCCGGACACCCGGACGGCCGACACGGTGGCGCAGAGCGCACCGGCGGGCGCCCGACGGGGACGCGGCACCCTGGTCGGTGCCCTCACCGCCGTGGTGGTCGGCCTGGTCGCCCTCGGCGCGGCCCTCGGCGCGGCCCGTGACGCCAACACTCCGGCGGTGCAGGTGCCGAGCAGTCCACCCGCGGCCGGCTCGGTCGTGGAGCAGGAGGCACCGGTCGACGACACCGAGAGCGAGCCGGTTCAGGTGTCGCCGTACCGTCCGGCCGGGTCGACCGGCAGGCCGACCTCCTCGCCCTCTCCCTCGGTGACCACGGAGCAGCCCAGTGAGTCGCCCGAGCCGCCGGCCCCCGAGCCGGAGCCGAGCTCGCCCAGCCCGTCTCCCCCCGCCAGCGAACCCAGCTCGGCGCCGCCGCCGGCCTCCTCCCCACCGCCGAGCACCGAGCCGACCAGCGACAACCCGCCGGTCGACGACAGCGCCACCAGCTGACCCCACCCCAACACCACCAGAATTCCCTAAACGGACACCTTGCATCATAATTCGCCTTAGGCTCCCTACCACCAATCGCTGGCGGATGCTCGGGAGCCCGGATGCACGTGGACAAGCTGGTCGTCGTGGGCCAGGGGTACGTCGGCCTGCCGCTTGCCATGCGCGCCGTCGAGGCCGGCTTCGAGGTGGTGGGTCTCGATGTCGACACCGATCGGGTCAAGCGACTCGCCTCGGGTGAGTCCTTCGTGGCGGACATCCCCACCGACCGGCTGGGCCGGGCCCTGGCGACCGGCCGGTACCACCCCAGCAGCGAGTACGCCGACGCGGAGGATTTCGACTTCTGCGTGATCACCGTGCCCACCCCGCTGCGCGACGGCACCCCCGATCTGAGCTTCGTCGAGGAGGCCGGCAAGGCGATCGCCCCGTACCTGCGGGCGGGCTGCACGGTCATCCTGGAGTCGACGACCTACCCGGGCACCACGGAGGAACTGCTGCGGCCCCTGCTGGAGTCGGCCAGCGGGCTGCGCAGCCCCGGCGACTTCCACCTCGGCTACAGTCCCGAGCGGATCGACCCGGGCAACCGATCCTGGCGGCTGGAGAACACCCCGAAGGTGGTCTCCGGGATGGACCCGGCCGCGCTGGCCCGGGTGGACGGGTTCTACCGGCGGCTGGTGGAGCGTACCGTCCCGGTGGACTCCACCCAGGTGGCCGAGTTGACCAAGCTGATCGAGAACACCTTCCGACAGGTCAACATCGCGCTGGTCAACGAGCTGACGATGCTCTCGCACCAGTTGGACATCGACGTGTGGCAGGCGATCGAGGCGGCGGCGACCAAACCCTTCGGGTTCATGCCGTTCCGGCCGGGGCCGGGGGTCGGGGGCCACTGCCTGCCGATCGACCCCTGCTACCTGTCCTGGCAGGTCAAGCGCCGACTCGGACGGCAGTTCCGGTTCATCGAGCTGGCCAACGACATCAACCACGAGATGCCCGAGCATGTCGCGCAGCGGGTGATGGCCGGGCTCAACCGGTCCGGTAAGGCGGTCAGCGGTGCCCGGCTGCTGCTGCTCGGGCTGGCGTACAAGCCGAACACCGGCGACATGCGTGACTCCCCGGCGGTCGACGTGACCCGGCGGTTGCGCGAACTCGGCGCCGAGGTCCGGGCGGTCGAGCCGTACGCCGCGGCGCACCACCTGCCCGAGGGGGTGCTGACGGTGGGACTGACCGAACGGGAGATCCGCGAGGCCGACTGCGTGGTCGTGATCACCGATCATGACGTGTTCGACTACCCCCTCGTCGAACGGCACGCCCGGTACATCTTCGACGCCCGTAACCGCTGCTCCGGTCCGAACGTGGAACGCATCTAGGGCGGCCCCGCCGAACCGGCAGGGCCGCCCCTCCGGGCCGGACCGACGCGGGCAGCCCCGCCGGTCCCGGCCCGGCCGATCCTCACCGGTCCGCGAGCGCCTCCACGACCGGTCGACGCAGTGCGCGGCGGGCCGGCAGCACCGAGGCGGCCAGCGCGGCCAGCACCGCGGCGGCGAGGATGCCGCCGAGCTGCCCCCAGGGCACGGCCAGCACGAAGTCGCCGCTGAACCGGGCCAGGATCGCCATCACCGAGCCGGTGACCGCGGTGCCCAGGGCGACCCCGAGCAGCGCACCGACCAGCGCGGTCAGCACGGCCTCGACGGCCAGCATGGCGCGCATCCGGGGCCGGGTCAGGCCGACCGCCCGCAGCACGGCGTTCTCCCGGGTCCGCTCCAGCACCGACAGGCTCAGCGTGTTCGCCACCCCCACCAGGGCGATCACCACGGCCAGGCCGAGCAGGGCCACCACGAAGGCCAACAGCATGTCCACCGTGCTGGTCAGCATCCGCTTGTACGCCGCCTGGTCCAGCAGGTTGACCGTCGGATAGTCGGCCAGGACCGCCTCGATCGCCTCTCGGGCCGATTCCGGTGACACCCCCTGGGCCGGCTCGATCTCGGCCAGGTAGCCGCGCTCGTCGGGGAAGAGTCGGGTGAAGTCCGCCCCGACCAGCTCGACGACCCGACCGGGCGACACCGGTCCCTCGGCGACCTCCGGGCCGACGATCACGGCCGCCACCTCGAACGAGTGCCCGCGCAGGTCGATCCGGTCGCCGGGCGACCAGCCCTCCTCGGCGGCCAGCTCCCGGTGCACCAGCACCCGGCCCGGCCCGAAGCTGTCGACCTGCCCGGCCACCACGGTCTGCACCTGACGGCCGACCAGCGCGGGATGGGCCGCGCGGATCCTGCTGTCGTCGACGATGCGGGACCGCTGCTCGTGCACCACCCCCAGTTCGGGTCGGACGGCCAGGGCCTCGACCACTCCGGCGGGCAGGTCCCCGCCGATACCGGTCACCACGAAGTCCACCCCGATCTGGGCGTCCACACTGCGGTCGATGGCGGCCTTGGTGCTGTGGGCACCCACCACGAAGGAGGAGACCAGACCGATGCCGATCACCAGGGCGGTCGCGGTGGCGGCGACCCGTCGGGGATTGCGGACCGCGTTGGCCACGGCCAGGGCGGCGGTGACTCCCAGGACCCGCCGGACGACCACCCCGAACATCCGGACCAGCGCCGGCACCAGCACCGGACCGAACAGCACGATGCCGAAGAAGCTCAGCATCCCACCGAGGGCGACCAGCACGATCTGCCCGGTGCCACCCGCCCCGGCCAGGGCCGCCACGCCGGCCGCGAGGACCAGCCCACCGAAGATCAGGCGCAGTCGGCCGGCGGACCGGGTGACCTGGAGGGCGGCGTCGGTCAGGGCGGCCACCGGGGCCACCCGGGTGCCCTGCCAGGCCGGTACGAGGGCCGAACCGACCGTGAGCACCGTGCCGATGACGAGGCAACTGAGCACCGTGGGGGCGGTGACGGTCAGGTCCCCGTCGAGGGGAACATTCAGTTGGTCCATCAGCACGCCCAGCGCGGCGGCCAGCCCGATCCCGACCAGTACCCCGACCGCCGAGGCGAGCAGCCCGATCACGGCCGACTCCAGCAGGGTCGCCCGGAACACCTGTCCCCGGGTGGCGCCGACCAGCCGCAGCAGGGCGGTGCGCCGGGTGCGCTGGGCCAGCACGATGGTGAAGGTGTTGGCGATGACGAACGCCGCCACCAGCACGGCCACCGCCGCGAAGACGATCAGCACCATGTTGAACTGGTTGACGTCGCGGACCGCGTCCTCGACGGCGGCGTCGAGGATCTCCGTCCGGGTGTGCACGGTCGTGCCGGCCACGGTGACCTGGGCGATCCGCCCGGCCAGCACCTCGTCGGTCACCCCCGGCTCGGCGGCCACCAGGATCCGGTGGTAACCCGGCTGTTCGGTGACGGCGAGGGCGTCCGGGCCGACCAGGCCGATGAAGGGCCCGCCGATGTCGCGCGAGGTGCCGGCCACGTCGACCACCCCCACCAGGGTGTACGGCCTGGCTGCGCCACTGGCCCCGCCGACCCGGACCTCGGTGCCCAGGGCGAAGCCCTGCTCCTGGACGGTCCGCTCGTCGAGCACCGCCTCCCCGGCCCGCTGGGGCATCCGCCCGGCCACCACCTGGTAGGACTGCAGGGCGGGGTCCACGGGTACGGCGGCCAGTACCCCGAAGCCGAGCACCGGGCGGCCGTCGGAGCCCACCACCCCGGCGGTGCCGACCAGTTCCGCCGCTGCGGCGCGGACCCCCTCGACCGCGCGTACCTTCTCGACCAGGGCGCTGTCGATCAGATTCCGGTCGGCCTCGGTGTCCAGGTAGACCCCGACGTCGGTGTGCCGGTCGAAGGTGGCCGCCCGTTCGTAGGTGCCCGCCCGCATACCGTCCACGAAGATCAGGGTGCCGGCGATGAAGGCCACCCCGAGGACCACGGCGAGGGTGGACATCAGCAGACGCGCCAGGTCGGCGCGGAGCGTACGCAGAGTCAGTCGGATCATGCCGGTCACCGTCCCCGTGCCGCGGCGACGGCACCGGCGGCCCGGTCGGCGACGGGATCGAGGTGGGCGAGCACCTCCAGGATCCGGTCGACGGTGGGTGCGGCGAGGTCGCGGACCAGTCGGCCGTCGGCCAGGAACACCACCCGGTCGGCGTGGGCGGCGGCGATCGGGTCGTGGGTGACCATGACCACGGTCTGTCCCAGGGTGTCCACGGCCTCCCGCAGCAGCCGCAGCACCTCCGTGCCGGCCCGGGAGTCCAGGTTGCCGGTGGGCTCGTCGGCGAAGACCACCCACGGCTTGGTGACCAGGGCGCGGGCCACCGCGACCCGCTGCTGCTGGCCGCCGGACAACTCCGCCGGTCGGTGCCGCAGCCGGTCGGTCAGCCCGACGGCGGCGACCACCTGACTGAACCAGCCGGGCTCGGCTCGTCGGCCCGCGATGGCCAGCGGCAGCAGGATGTTCTCCTCGGTGCTGAGGGCGGGCAGCAGGTTGAAGCGTTGGAACACGAACCCGATCCGGTCCCGGCGCAGCAGGGTCAGCCGCCGGTCGTCGAGCCGTCCCAGTTCCGCGTCGCCGATGCGTACCGTGCCGGCGGTGGGCCGGTCCAGACCGGCCAGGCAGTGCATCAGTGTCGACTTGCCGGAGCCGGAGGGGCCCATGATGGCGGTGAACCGGCCGGCGGCGAAGTCGACATCGACATCGTCGAGGGCGACCACGGCGGCCTGGCCGGTGCCGTACTGCTTGCGCAGGCCCTGGGCGGTGACGGCGACCCCGGCGGTGAGCGGGGCAGGTGGTGCGAGGGACACGGGGAACTCCGAACGAATGGTGATCTCTGACGTCTCCAGACGCTACGGAGAGCAACCCCCGGTGGAGATCAACCTGGGCGCTCGACCTGGGTACGACCCAGGTCGCCCCGGACCGGAGGGACCCGTACGCCTCAGGTCGTACGCCGCGGCTCCGTACCGGGGACGACCAGGCCGCTCTCGTACGCCAGCACCACGGCCTGCACCCGGTCGCGCAGTCGCAGCTTGGCCAGGATCCGGCCGACATGGGTCTTCACGGTCGCCTCGGCGACATGCACCCGCTCGGCGATCTCCGCGTTGGCCAGCCCCTGCGCCACCAGCAGCAGGATCTCCCGTTCACGCTCGGTGAGCTGGGCCAGCCGGGGGTCCTCGGTGGGGCCGGTGCCGAGCTGACCGGCGAACCGGTCGAGCAGGCTCCGGGTGATCGAGGGGGCGACCACGGAGTCCCCCTGGGCGACCACCCGGATCGCGGCCAGCAGTTCCTCCGGTGGCACGTTCTTGAGCAGGAAGCCGCTGGCCCCGGCGCGCAGTGCGGCGAAGGCGTCGGCCTCGGTGTCGAAGGTGGTCAGCACCAGCACCCGGGGTGGGCCGGCGGGACGGTCGGCGCAGAGCCGGCGGGTGGCCTCCACCCCGTCCATGGTCGGCATCCGGATGTCCATCACCACCACGTCCGCCTCGACCCGGGAGAGCAGGCGCAGGGCGTCCGCGCCGTCGATGGCCTCCCCCACCACCTCCAGGTCGGGCTGGGAGTCCAGCACCATCCGGAACCCGGCGCGGACCAACGCCTGGTCGTCCACGATCACCACCCGCACGGTCATGCCGCGATCACCTCCGCTCCGGGCGATGACGGTAGCGGCAGCCGGGCCAGCACCTGCCAGCCCCCGGCCAGTCGCGGACCGGCGGTGAGGGTGCCGTCGTACACCGAGACCCGCTCGCGCATCCCGACGAGGCCGTGGCCGCCGGACGGTGCCGGACCGGCCGGGGGGCGACCCTGCCCGTCGTCGGTGACCCGCAGCGCGAGGGCGCCGGCGGTACAGGTCAGCTCGACCTGCACCTGGGCGCCCGGTCCGGTGTGCTTGAGGGCGTTGGTGAGGGCCTCCTGCACCAGGCGGTACACGGTCAGTTCGAGGGCCGGTGGCAGCGGGGTGGGCAGGTCGCCGACGGTGTACCGCACCTTGAGCCCGGCCTCGCGGAAGCGGTCCAGCAGGGCGGGCAGTTCGGCCACCACCGGGCGCCGGTGGGCCGGTTCGGCGGTGGACACGGCCGGGGACTCGGCCGGCGACTGCGGCTCCCGCAGTACCCCGACCAGCCGGCGCATGTCGTCCAGGGCCCGCCGACCGGTGTCCGCCACGGTCCGGACCGCCTCCCGGGCGGTCTCCGGGCTGCTGTCGAGCACGTACCGGGCCCCGTCCGCCTGGGCGATCATGACGGCCATGCTGTGGGCCACCACGTCGTGCAGTTCCCGGGCGATGCGGGTGCGCTCCTCGGCCACCGCCGCCCGGGCCTCGGCCTCCCGTTCCCGTTCCAGGGTCGCGGCCCGCTCCTCCAGGCTGAGCACGTACAGGCGGCGGGTGCGGACGTTCAGGGCGAACAGCCAGACCGCGCCGGTGATCAGGAGGTAGAAGACGGCGGTGAAGTACCAGATGCCCGGGGTGGAGGTGCGGACCGCGGCGAACACCGCCCCGACGGCGGCGACCAGTCCGGCGACCACCCCGGCCTGGAGCCGGTCGGCGTACTTGACCACGCTGTAGAGGGCGATCAGCACGGCCACGTCGTACGGCAACGGGGCCCAGCCCAGGGCTACCTGGACGAAGCCCAGCACCGCCACCACGGCGGTCACCGTCACCGGTCGGGCCCGCCGGGCCAGCAGGGCGAGGCCCATCGCCATCCCGATCGCGGCGGCCCACCAGCCACCGGGCTGGGCCCGCGCGCCGGCCGTGCTGACCAGGATCACCGGAGCGGCGACAGCCAGGTCGAAGGCGATGCTGCGCACCGGGTGCCCGAAGACCATCGTTTTCATCGGCACCCAGGGTACGCAGGGGTTTCGGGGCGGAGAGCGGGTCGCCGGGCACTCACAGTCGACAGCCCGATGTGACCTGAATCACATCGACCTTGGTGACTGGGGCGTACGGTACGAACATCCTCCTTCCTGTCTCGAAGGGTGTCGCCGATGGACGTATCGACTCCGTCCCGGGGGCGGTGGTTACGCCTCACCAGCGCCGTCGCCACCGGACTCCTGCTCGCCAGCCTCGCCACCGCCGCACCGGGCAGCGCCCAGCCGGTCGCGCAGGTGGCCACCGACTCCACCTCGGCCGTCGAGGCGCCCCTGGGCGTCGACGAGATCTCCAGCAGCCCGAACCTGCGGCTGATCGCCAACCTGCCGAAGCAGTCGCCGTTCAACACCACGAACGCCCTCGGCACCGACATCGCCTTCCAGGGCAAGTACGCCTTCGTCGGCAACTACGACGGGTTCGTCATCTACGACGTGTCCCGCCCCAGTCAGCCGAAGATCGTCTCCCAGGTGCTCTGCCCGGGCGCCCAGAACGACATCTCCATCTACGGTGACCTACTGTTCCTGTCGACCGACGCCTCCCGCAGCGACGACTCCTGCGACAGCGTCTCCCAGCCCGCCTCGATCAAGGAGTCGTGGGAGGGCATCAAGATCTTCGACGTCCGGAACAAGAAGCAGCCGCGCTACCTGAAGTCGGTGGAGACCGCCTGCGGCTCGCACACCCACACCCTGGTGCCGGCCAAGAACAACAAGTCGGTCTACCTGTACGTCTCCTCGTACAGCCCGCAGGACGCCTTCCCGGACTGCAAGCCCCCGCACGACTCGATCAGCATCGTCAAGGTGCCGCTGAAGAAGCCGACCGACGCCGCCGTGGTCGCCACCCCGAACCTCTTCCCGGACGGCGGCTACGAGGGCCGTACGGGTGCCTCGGCGACCACCGGCTGCCACGACATCACCGCCTACCCGAGCAAGGACCTGGCCGCCGGGGCCTGCATGGGCGACGGAGTGCTGCTGGACATCAGCAAGCGGGAGGCCCCCCGGGTGCTGCACCGGGTCCGGGACACCACCAACTTCGCCTTCTGGCACTCGGCCACCTTCAACAACCGGGGCACCAAGGTCGTCTTCACCGACGAACTGGGCGGTGGCGGCGGCGCCACCTGCAACGAGACCATCGGCCCGGAGCGGGGCGCCAACGCCATCTACGACCTCACCGGCCGAGGCGACAAGCGCAAGCTGGAGTTCCGCAGCTACTACAAGATCCCGCGGACCAACGGGGACACCGAGAACTGCGTGGCGCACAACGGTTCCCTGATTCCGGTGCTCGGCAAGGACATCATGGTCCAGGCCTGGTACCAGGGCGGCATCTCGGTGTGGGACTTCACCGACTCCCGCCGGCCCACCGAGATCGGCTTCTGGGAGCGGGGACCCCTGTCGGACACCCAGATGATCGTCGGCGGCTCCTGGTCGGCCTACTACTACAACGGGCACATCTACTCCTCCGACATCCAGAAGGGGTTGGACGTGCTGGCCCTGGAGGACTGGCGGACCTGGACGGCCAAGCTGGTCCAGTTCCGTGAGTTGAACGTGCAGACCCAGCCCAGTTACCTGAGCTGGTAGGAGGTCGCCCAGGCGGACCCGGTCAGCCGGCCGGGTCCGCCTCAGCGCATCCCCCGGACCGAGGCTCGCGTTTTGTCCCTGGCGTCCCGGGTACCTCGTCGGCACCTCTGGTACCAGGAAGGGATGCCGAGATGACCCGCACCGAGTATCACGTCGTGCCCGACGGTGGCGGCTGGAAGGTCGAGCAGGGCGGCTCCGTGGTCGGCACGTACGACACGAAGGAGCGCGCGGTCTCAGCCGGACGCGAGGTGGCGCACGGCAACGAGCCCAGCCAGCTCGTGGTGCACACCGCGGACGGCCGCATCGAGACCGAGTTCACCTACCGGGACGACCCCTACCCGCCGGTCGGCTGAGATCGGGACACCTCGCCGGTCGGCGTCGACACCGCCTGTGACGCCGACCGGCGAGGCGTTCTGATCCCCCCGGTGCCGCCGCCGTCACCTCGGCCGGCTCCGGTGCCGACCAGACCCTGCGGACGTGCGAGGATGGCCGGCCGTGACCGCCATCGGGGACCCCCCGACATCCCCCGCCCGCCGACCGCACCCGCTGGACGTGATCGCCGTCGGGCTGACCCTGGCCGGCGCCGCCTGTGTCCTGACCGGGCTGCTGCCCCGCGCGGACGCCGCCGCCACCCTCACCCGGATCCTGCCCCTGCTGATCTTCCTCGGCACGGTGGTGGTGCTGGCCGAACTGACCGCCGCCGCCGGGGTCTTCGACGTGCTCGCCACCCGACTGGCGCAGGCCGCCCGGGGCCGGTGGACGGCACTGTTCGCGCTCTGTGTCGGATTCGCCGCGCTGACCACCATCGTGCTCAACCTGGACACCACCGCGGTACTGCTCACCCCGGTGATGCTCACCCTGGCGGTGACCCTGCGCACCCAGGTGGCGCCCCTGGCGGTGACCACGGTCTGGTTGGCCAACACGGCCAGCCTGCTGCTGCCGGTCTCCAACCTGACGAATCTGCTGGCCAGCGAGCGGATCGGGCTGGACCCGCTGGCGTACCTGGGCCTGATGTGGCTGCCCCAACTGGCGGCGATCACGGTGACCGCGGTGCTGCTCTGGTACTTCTGGTGGCGCCGGGACTCCCCGCCCGACGGGCGGTTTCCGCCACCGCAGGTGCACCGGCCCGCCGATGCGGTGCTGTACCGCACGGCGCTCGTCGCGTGTCTGCTCTTCGTCGCCGCGATCCTGCTCGGGGCGCCGGTCGGGCTCGCCTCGGCGGTCGCCACCGGCCTGCTGCTGCTCGGCTTCGTGCTGCGCTCCCCCGGCACCCTGCGCCCGGCCCTGCTGCCCTGGCGGCTGCTGGTCTTCGTCACCGGGCTGTTCCTGGTGATCCAGACCGTCGGCCTGCACGGGCTCAACGACCTGGTCGCCTGGCTGGCCGGTGACGAAGGGGGCACCTCGGGGGTACTGCGCGCCGGTGGCACCGGCGCCCTGCTGGCCAACCTGGTGAACAACCTGCCCGCGTACCTGGCCGGGGAGGCGGTGCTGCCCACCGGGGACCGGCAACGCCTGCTGGCCCTGCTGGTCGGCACCAACATCGGCCCGCTGGCCCTGCCCTGGGCCTCCCTGGCCACCCTGCTGTGGCTGGAGCGGTGCCGGGCCGCCCGGGTGCGGGTGCCACTGGCGCGGTTCCTGCTGACCAGCACCGTGCTGGCGGTGCTCGGCACCTTGGCGGCGGTCGGCGCCCTGCTGCTCACCGGCTGAATCCGGTCCGACTCTTGTTACGAGGAGAGCTGAGGCGCGCGTCCGCCGCACGGCGCACGACCCGGTAGACCGGGGGTCAGCCGGGCAGGGGTGCGCCGTCGCTTCGGTTGCGGCGCGGGGTGACCAGCCGACGCACCATCGGAGCGGCGTTCCACCGGGCCGCGCCGACCAGGTCGCGGGCATGTTCCAGCACGGTGTAGTCACGTCGCGCCCGCCCGGCGGCGATCGCCGCCTCCAGGTCGTTGTCGCAGCGGGACAGCACGCTGTCGAAGTCACGACGGACCGGCTCGGACAGGTGGTAGCCGAAGGCGCGGTGCAGTCGGGCGAACAGCGGCTTGTACAGCCGGGCCCGCTCGTGCAGGCCGGAGGAGTACGACATCGGGTTCTTCGGCCGCCGCCGGATGTAGTCCGGCAGCAGGTCGGCGAAGGCCCGCCGGACGATCCACTTCTCCTGGCCCTCGCGCATCTTCAGCTCGATCGGCAGGCGCATCGCCAACTCGACCAGGGCCAGGTCCAGGAAGGGCACCCGGGCCTCCACCCCGAAGCCCATGCTGGTGCGGTCGACGCGCTGCAACTCCGTACGGCAGAGGTTGCGGATCCTGTGCAGGAACAGCCGCCGGGCCGCCTCGGGCCCTACCTCGTGATACATCGGGTAGCCGCCGAACAGTTCGTCCGAGCCGTCGCCGGTGAGCACGACCTTGACACCCAGTTCGGCCAGGCGCCGGAAGATGGGCACCGAGACCACCGCGTTGATGATGTCGCCGTACTCGGTCAGCTCGGAGATCCGGATGGCCTCCCGCACGTCGGCCAGCCGGATGTCGCGTGGCCGCAGCTCGACCACCTCGTGCCGGACGCCCAGGTCGCGGGCCAACCGCCGGGCGTACGCCACATCCGGGCTCTCCGGCACCCCGACGGTGACCGCCACGCAGTCCGGGTGCGCCTGCACGGCGTGCAGCAGCACCAGCGAGCTGTCCAGCCCGCCGGAGAGCACCACCCCCACCGGGAGGTCGGTGTCCAGGCGCACCCGGATGCTGTCGGTGAGGGTGGTACGGACGAGCAGGGCGGCCTCGTCCGGATCCGTCACCGCCGGCGCCCCGGTGCCCAGGGAGAGCAGGTCCACGTACGGCCGCAGGTGGACCCGGCGGTCCGCGTCGACCCAGCCGTGCTGGCCCGGCGGCACCTCGACCACCGGCGCCCCCGCCCGGACCAGGGCCTTGATCTCGCTGGCCAGGTGCAGACATCCCGGGGTACGCGACCAGTACAGCGGCTTGACCCCGAGGGGATCCCGGGCCAGGTACACCCGGCGGGTGGCCCGCTCCACGATGGCGATGGCGTACTCGCCGCGCAGCCGGGTGACCATCCGCTCGCCCCACTGCGCGAAGGCCGCGAGCACCACCTCGGTGTCGCTGGTGCTGCGGAACCGGTGGCCCAGGCCGCTCAGCTCCGCCCGCAGCTCATGGTGGTTGAAGACCTCCCCGTTGTAGCAGAGCAGCCACCGTTCGTCGGCCGACACCCACGGCTGCACCGCCCGGTCCCGGTCCACCACCGGCAGTCGGCGGGTGCCGGCCAGCAGGCCGGTCTCGTACCAGGTCTCGGTGACCTCGCCCCGGGTGGCGAGCACCGCGAGCATCCGGCGGAAGATCACCGGATCGGCTTCCGGGCCCAGGCTGAGCACGATTCCGCACACCGCCTCAGATCCCCATCTCGGCTTCGTAGGCCCGGCGCAGTCGCGCGGTGGCGGTCGGGGCGAGACAGATGTGCCAGGCCTGTCCCTCGTCGACCACGTTGATCTCACCGCAGCGCTGCCGGTCGAGCAGCAGCCCGGCCAGGGTGTCCCGAACCCCGAAGTGGTCGAACCACTGCATCTCCAGGTCGGCCGCCCAGCCCAGGCAGTGTCCGCTGGGCACCATCGCGGCGTAGCCCAGGCGCCGCAGCCGGTACTGGTGCTCGGCGCTGCGCACCAGGCTGGTCACCCACAGCGGCGGGGTACCGGCCGGGGTCACCGCGGCGAACTCGCGACCGAGGTCGTTGAGCAGGGCCACCACCTCGCGACGAGCCCGACGGAACAGCAGACCGGCGGTACGCGGAGTGGCGTCCGGCAGCATCCGGCGGCGCAGGGCGCGTACTCCCCGTCCGACCAGGTTGCGGGGTTGTCCGGTGTAACGGAAGTTCAGCAGATCCCGCCGCCGCAGCCAGTCCAGGTCGACCAGTTCCACGCTGTGCCGCACCTCGATGTCGGTGAGGAAGGTGGCCGCCTCCCGCCACCACATCACGTCGACGCGCGACAGCAGGTAGATCCGCACCAGGGCGGTCAGGTCGGCGGCGGAGCTGCGGGTGTTGGGCTGATACCGGGCCATCTCCAACAGCAGGGTCTCCCGGGCGCCGACCAGCCCCTGGGGGGTGGCGTCCAGGACGGCGGCCAGGGCCGGCTCCCGCAGCCGCTGATCGATCAGCACCTGGCGGGCCTTGGTGCTGCTGGCCGAGGCGAGCGCCCCCACCTCGACGAGCAGTTCCGCCACGGCCTGGCGGTAGGCGTCCAGATCGGGACCGGTAGCGGCCGGTGGTCGTACCGGGCCGCGCGGGCGACGCCGGGCCGGGGCGGCAGGAGGACCAGGCCGCTGTCCCGGGCTTCGACTGGGCACTCGCATGGTCGGGTCCTCTCTCCCGGTGCGGGGTTCGCCTGTCGCCGACACTAACCACACGTACCGGGATGAGTCCGAACAATCCTCCTATCTTCCCCGAAGGGGTGTGGAGCGGCCTAATCGCCACTGGTCGTTGCCGGTGTTGCGGTGGTCGCCGCACTGCGCCCGCAGTGGTAATGAAAAACTTGACCCATGAGTTCCACGCCCGTACTGCCGGACCCGTCCACCGAGCCGCCCGCTTTCGCGGACCTTGGCCTGCGTTCCGAACTGCTCGCCGCGCTCTCCGCGCTCGGCTACGAGGAGCCCACGCCGATCCAGCGGGAGGCCATCGGCCCGCTGCTGGCCGGCCAGGATCTGCTCGGGCAGGCCGCCACGGGCACCGGCAAGACGGCCGCGTTCGCCCTCCCACTGCTGCAACGCATGCCCGACGAGCGACCCACCGGCGACCCGGTCGCCCTGGTGCTGGTGCCGACCCGGGAGTTGGCCGTGCAGGTCTCCGAGGCCTTCCACCGCTACGGCAAGGAACTCGGGGCCCGGGTGCTGCCGATCTACGGCGGCCAGCCGATCGGCCGGCAGTTGCGCGCCCTGGACAACGGGGTCGACGTGGTGGTGGCCACCCCGGGACGGGCGTTGGACCACATCGCCCGGGGCACCCTGCGGCTGGGCAACCTCGCCACGGTGGTGCTGGACGAGGCCGACGAGATGCTCGACATGGGTTTCGCCGAGGACATCGAGGCGATCCTGGAGCACACCCCCGAACAGCGGCAGACGGTGCTGTTCTCGGCGACCATGCCGGCCCGCATCGACGGGATGGCCCGCGCACACCTGACCGATCCCGTACGCATCCTCATCGCCCGGGAGCAGACGGTCGCCGGGGAGGCTCCCCGGGTGCGCCAGAGCGCGTACCTGGTGGCACGGGCGCACAAGCCGGCGGCCCTGGGCCGGGTGCTCGATGTCGAGTCGCCGACCGCGGCGATCGTGTTCTGCCGCAGCCGGGAGGAGGTCGACCGGCTCACCGAGACGATGAACGGACGCGGGTACCGGGCCGAGGCGCTGCACGGCGGAATGAGCCAGGAACAGCGCGACCGGGTGATGGGCCGCCTCCGCGGCGGCACCGCCGACCTGCTGGTCGCCACCGACGTGGCGGCCCGTGGGCTGGACGTCGAGCAGCTCAGCCACGTGGTCAACTACGACGTGCCCTCGGCCCCGGAGTCCTACGTGCACCGCATCGGCCGGGTCGGCCGGGCCGGGCGGGAGGGGGTGGCGATCACCCTCGCCGAGCCCCGGGAGCACCGGATGCTCAAGACCATCGAGCGGGTCACCGGGCAGCGGATCACCATCGACAAGATCCCGACCGTCGCTGATCTGCGTACCCGTCGGTTGGAGCTGACCCAGGCGGCGCTGCGGGAGAGCCTGCTGGAGGACGACCTGGATCCGTTCCGGGTGATCGTCGAGTCGCTCAGCGACGAGTTCGACCTGATGGAGGTGGCGCTGGCCGCGGTGAAGCTGGCCCACGAGGCGACCCTGCCGGGCGCCGAGGAGGCCGCAGAGGAGATCCCCCAGGTCGCGGTTCGTGCCGCCCGGGACATCCGGCCCGGGGCCGATCCCCGCGGCGACCGCCGTCCGTCGCGGCCCCGCACCAACGGCACCACCCAGGTCTTCATCGGCCTGGGCCGGCGCGCCGGGGTGCGTCCCCAGGACCTGGTGGGTGCCATCACCGGGGAGACCGGCATCAAGGGCCGCGACATCGGCACGATCGAGATCGCCGACCGGTTCTCCCTGGTCGAGGTGCCGATCGCCGTCGCCGACGAGGTGATCGCCGGGCTGCGGGGCAGCACCATCAAGGGCCGCAAGGCCACCGTACGCCGCGACCGGGACGGCGGCGACGCAGGCGGTGCGGAGCGACGGTACGAAGGCGACCGCCGGGACCGCCGCTGAACCACGACCCGGGAAGGGTCCCCTGCCATGCGGGATGCGTTGGCAGGGGACCCTTCCTCACCTCAGGCGAGGGTCAGGGTGCGGGCCTCGGCCTCGGCGGGGCGTAGCGCCAGGGCCAGGACGTCGGCGACATCGGCCAGGGTGTGCACGGTCAGCGCCTCGCGTACCTCGGTGGGCAGGTCGTCGAGATCCGGCTCGTTGCGGGCCGGGATGATCACCTCGGTCAGGCCGGCCCGGTGGGCCGCGAGCAGCTTCTGCTTGACCCCGCCGATGGGCAGCACCCGGCCGGAGAGGGTCACCTCGCCGGTCATCCCGAACTCGGGGCGTACCGGCCTGCCGCTGGCCAGCGAGGCCAGGGCGGTGACCATGGTGATGCCCGCGCTGGGGCCGTCCTTGGGCACCGCACCCGCCGGCACGTGCAGGTGGATCCGCCGCCCGGCCAGGGAGTTGGGGTCCAGGCCGAGGCGGCGGCCGTTGGCCCGCAGGTAGGACAGGGCGATGTGCGCGGACTCCTTCATCACCTCGCCGAGTTGACCGGTGAGGGTCAGTCCCGGCTCACCCTCCATGCTGGTCGCCTCGATGAACAGCACGTCTCCCCCGGCGCCGGTGACCGCCAGGCCGGTGGCCACCCCCGGCACCGCCGTACGCTGCGCCGACTCCGGAGTGTGCTTCGGCCGACCGAGGTAGCGGACCAGGTCGTCGACGCCGACCAGGACCGGGGAGGGGTCGGCGGTCAGGGTCACCGCGACCTTGCGCATGATCTTCGCCAGGGCCCGTTCGAGCTGGCGTACGCCGGCCTCCCGGGTGTACTCCCCCGCGATGCGTCCCAGGGCGGCGTGGTCCACCTCCACCTCCTCGACGGTCAACCCGGCCCGTTCCCGCTGCCGGGGCAGCAGGTGGTCCCGGGCGATGGCGACCTTCTCCTCCTCGGTGTAGCCGTCCAGGGTGACCAGTTCCATCCGGTCCAGCAACGGACCGGGGATGGCCTCCACCACGTTGGCGGTAGCCAGGAACAGCACATCGGACAGGTCGAGGTCGACCTCCAGGTAGTGATCCCGGAAGGTGTGGTTCTGGGCCGGGTCGAGGACCTCCAGCAGGGCGGCGGCCGGATCGCCCGCGTACCCCGCGGAGAGCTTGTCGACCTCGTCGAGCAGCACCACCGGGTTCATCGAGCCGGCCTCGCGCAACGCCCGCACGATCCGGCCGGGCAACGCGCCGACGTAGGTACGCCGGTGACCCCGGATCTCCGCCTCGTCGCGGATGCCGCCCAGGGAGACCCGGACGAACCTGCGGCCGAGGGCCCGGGCGACGGACTCACCGAGGCTGGTCTTGCCGACCCCGGGCGGCCCGGTCAGGGCCAGCACCGCCCCGGAACCCCGGCCCCCGACCACCCCGAGGTCACGTTCGGCCCGCCGGTTGCGTACCGCCAGGTATTCCAGGATGCGGTCCTTCACGTCGGACAAACCGGCGTGGTCGGCATCCAGCACCGCCCGGGCCGCGGTCAGGTCGGTGTTGTCCTCGGTACGGGTGCTCCACGGCATCTCCAACACCGTGTCGAGCCAGGTACGGATCCAGCCCGCCTCCGGGGAGGCGTCACTGGCCCGCTCCAGCTTGCCGACCTCGCGCAGCGCCGCCTCGCGTACCTTCTCGGGCAGGTCGGCGGCCTTGACCCGGGTGCGGTAGTCGGCCGTGCCGTCCGGGGCGTCCTCGCCGAGTTCCTTGCGGATCGCGGCGAGCTGCTGGCGCAGCAGGAACTCCCGCTGCGTCTTCTCCAGTTCCTCGCGTACGTCGGAGTTGATCTGCTCGGTGACCTCCTGCTCGGCCAGGTGGTCCTTGACCCAGCCGACGAGCAGTTCCAGCCGCGCGGTGACGTCCGGTGCGGCCAGCAGTTCGGTCTTCTGCGCCAGGCTGAGCCAGGGCGCGTAGCCGGCCGAGTCGGCCAGTTCGGACAGGTCGGTCATCCGCTCCACCGCGTCGATGACCTGCCAGGCGCCGCGTTGCTGAAGGACGGAGGTGACCAGGGCGCGGTATTCGCGGGCCAGTTCCCGGGCTCTGCCGGCCGGGGCGGGTTCGTCGATCTCGGACGCCTCGACCCAGAGCGCCGCACCGGGACCGGGCACCCCGGTGCCGATGCGTGCGCGGGCGATGCCGCGGATCACGGCGGCCGGCTCGCCGCTGGGCAGCCGGCCGACCTTCTCGATGGTGGCGATCGCGCCGACGGAACCGTACTCGCCGTCCAGGCGGGGCACGGCCAGCAGCCGGTGGTCGCCGGTGGCACGGGCCGCGTCGACCGCGGCCTGGGTGGTCGGGTCGAGGGTCACCGGGATGACCATGCCGGGCAGCAGTACGGCGTCGGTCAGTGGAAGTACCGGAAGAGTTGCCATCGAGCACCTGCTATCCCATTGAGTTGAGCGTGTCAGGCTCAAGTCACGAGGAACCCTCATTGTTCCTCGATGTGATCCAGGACACCGGAACGGTCTACCTGATCTCCCCGAGGGACCCTGCGCCGCCTCTGCAAGCAAGGTGAGCTATTCGGGATTTCAATGAAGCGCAAAACGCCGCCCGCAGCAAGGCGTGCGTTTGTTGCGCAATTGGCGGCGCATACGTCAAACTTTGACCACACCCCGCCACACACAGGGAGTAGTCAACGATGGCGAGAAAAGTAATCACAGTGCTTACCGACGACCTCGACGGCGGTAAAGCCGACCGAACGCTCGAGTTCAGTCTTGATGGCGTGGCGTACACCATCGATGTCTCCGACGAGAACGCGGGAGTCCTGCGCAAGGCGCTGGATCCGTTTATCAATGCCGGACGCAGGCTCGGCCGGGGTACCGACCTCGGCCGCAGCGTTCGTCGTACCACCGGCCCGGCGACTCCCGGAATGAACCGGGAGCAGAACCGCGCCATCCGCGAATGGGCGCTCAGCAACGGATACAAGATTTCCGAGCGAGGTCGCATCCCGGTCGAGGTGGTCGAGGCGTACAAGAACCGCTGAACGACGCTCGCCTGCGCAACTCACAGCGTGCGATATTTCCCCCGACCACCAGGGCCGCCCGGAGGAGTCCTCCCGGGCGGCCCTGGTCGTTGCCGAGTCAACTCACGACATCAGTTGACCTGAATCCGTACCGCGTCGAAGGCCGGGGTCTGGTTCGCCCGCTCCGACATCGGGATGCGGTGCGATCCGTCACCGGCCCAGACCGCACACTGAGCGATACCCGATTCCGGCAGCCCCGGAATCTGAATGACCACGCTGTCCGGCTGACGCCCACCGCCACCGTCCTCGGTCGCGACGAAGAAGGCCGGCACCGGATCGGGGGCGGGCGCCTCGTTCGTGTTGTTCAACATCCGGCACGCGGTGTGGAAGTGCCCCCGGGTCAGCCCCTCGCCGTTGAGCAGGGAACTCTCCAGGTAGTAGCCGCCCTGCCCGGCCGGCAGGAAGCGGTCCCGGACCAGGTTACGGGTGCTCACCCGGATGGCGAAGCCCTGGTTACGGTTGATCTGCTGGGGAAACTCGGTGATCAGCAGTGACGGGTTGTTGGCCGCGGAGCCGACCTCACCGAAGGCGGTGCTGATGCAACGGTTGCCGTTCTGGAAGCCGTCGTGCGGCTGCAACCGGCTGTTGTTGCAGTTGTTCGCCAGCACCTCGAGGCCGTTGTTGCCGTTGTTCGGGTTGCCCCCGTTGTTGTTGCCGCCCCCGTTGTTGTTGCCGCCCCCGTTGTTGGGATTCCCGCCCCCATTGTTTCCGCCGTTGTTGTTGTTGACCGGCCGCACCTGGCAGTTGGCCAGATCTGCCAGGCCACGCGGACGCGGACCGAACCGGTCGATGGCGATGGTGATCCGGTCCAGGGTGGCCCGGCGCTTGCTGGCCAGCGGGCCCAGGATGGCGTTGTTGATGAAGCCCTGCCCCTTGTTGCCCTCGGCGGCGAGTCGCTGGTCGGCCTCGGTGATCTGGGTCTGCAACAGGCCCAGGTTCCGGTCCACCTCGGCGCGGGCCCGGTCGGGCACCTGAGGCAGCCGGCTGACCACGTCCGGGCAGGCCACGGCCTGGGAGCCGGTGGCGGCACCGCCGCCGTTGCGGGTCTCCTGGCACTCCTCGATGGTCTGCTGTCCGTCACCCCAGTGATTGGTCACCCACCGGCCGTTCTGGAAGGTGCGGGTGGTGGTGGCACCACGAGCGGCCGGCGCGGTGGCGCCCGGAATCGGCGCGACGCACTCGGCTGCCACCGGACGGGGCTGCTTGTTCGGCCGTCGGTCACCGGCCGATGAGATCTGGGTAACGGCGACCACCCCGCCGAATACGGCGAGGGTGGCACCGGCGGCCAGCAGTCGCTTCGTCCGCGTGTTACCGGATGGTCGGCGGGACCGGGGGGACCTGCGCATCGAATTGCTCTCCTTCTCGATCCGGTACCTGATTCGTGACTCGACGGACCGAACGGAATCGTGGTGGCACGCCCGGCGGACATCCGAACGCGCCGATGGCACGTCGACTAGCGACGATGCCCTTTCCGCACCGTCTCCCGCGCCTGTCGGTGCGGGTCGGGGAGATCCTGTCCATTCCCGGTGAGGTACGGACCCGCCAGGGGGGCCGGTTCAAAGTCTGCTGACTTTTTTTCACCGCAGGGCGCGGCGGCAGCATCGGTGGGGGTGTTCCACCGGCGGAGGTCAGAGCTGGCAGAGATGGTCGTACGGGAAGCCGTCGACGAGTTCGTCGCGGCGATCCCGCAGTCGCCGAATGTCATCGCGCAGTTCCGCACGATCAACCAGAACCGGAATGCCGGCGTCCAGCCGGCGCAGCCGGTCGCCGACCGCCAGGGTGGCCAGATCCTCGGCCAAGCGAGCGGGATCCACCCCGCAGGAAAGGCGATGGACCTCCAGCGACACCCGTTCCACAAGGCACTCCCCGGGGCGTACCTCGACCCAGGCCCAGCCCTCGGCCGGGCCGGCGCTCCACTGCACGTGCAGTCCCCGCAGGATCGGATCGGCCAACCGTCGGGCCACGTACGCCTCGACCGCGTCGGCCCGGGCCAGGGCGCCCAGGTCGTTGACCGCGCCGGTGCGGCCATCGGGCAGCCGGCCGATGATGTCGCGGAACCCTACGGCGGCCACCTCGGTCCCGGCGCCGCCCTCGGCGTACCGGCGGGCGTCGATCAGGTAGGTCAGGATGCCTGGCCCGTGCTCGACCGCGTTCAGGGTGGTCGAGACGATCCGCAGGACCGGCAGACCGACCGCGGCGGTGACCGCTGCCAGGGCCCGCTCGGCGCGGCGGGCGGCCGGGTCGGGCGACGGCGGCCGGAGCTGCACGGCGAACTCGACCTGGTCAGCGTCGGCGGCCCGGACCACGAGGTCGAGCGGTTCCCGGGCGGCGAGGTTCCACTGGTTGGCGGTCAGGCCGGTGGGCCGCCGCCGGACCAGGTCACTGAGACGCAGGCCGGCATGCACCCGCCGCCCCGCGCGCACGAGCACCTCATCGCGTCCCGCCCCGACCGGGACCATCGCCGGCCGGGAGTCGTCGCCACCGGTCATCGTCGCATCCACCCCATCCTGCCGCCGACCGACCGAGTCTAGGATGACGATCATGCGGGTCTTCTGCCCTGGGCCCGCTCCGCGTAGAAACCGCTGCGCCCGCCCGGCAGGGTGGGTCCTTCCGCGGCGTGGCTAGGAGGTGCACCGGTGCGGGTGGTCTCCCTGGTACCCTCGCTGACCGAGGCGGTCGCGGTGACCCTGCCCGGCCTGCTGGTAGGGGCCACCGACTGGTGCTCCCACCCGGAGGATCTGGAAGTGCCACGGGTGGGCGGCAGCAAGTACCCCGATCTGGACCGGATCCGCGCCCTGCGCCCGGACCTGGTCCTGCTCAACACCGAGGAGAACCGGCGCGAGGACGCGGACGCGCTGACCGCCGCCGGAATACCGGTACGGGTCACCGGTCCGCGCACAGTGGACCAGGCGCTCACCGAGTTGGCCGACCTGCTGAGGGATCTGGGGGCCGGCACGGAACCCGGATGGTTGGCGGCGAGCCGACGGGCCTGGGCCCGACCACCACAGCCCGACCGGGTACGACGGGCCGTGGTGCCGGTGTGGCGGCGGCCCTGGGTGGTGCTCGGCGGCGACACCTTCGCCGGGGACGTGCTACGCCGGCTCGGTGTGCATCACGTGTACGAGGCGCACCCGCAGCGGTACCCTCGATTCAGCCTGGCGGAACTGCGGGCGACCGGACCGGACCTCGTCGTACTGCCGGATGAGCCGTACCGGTTCACCCGCGACGACGGGCCGGAGGCCTTCGCCCCTCTCCCCTGCGCCCTGGTCTCCGGACGACATCTGACCTGGTACGGCCCCTCGCTGGCCGAGGCGCCCGACCTGCTGGCCGGTCAACTCGCCGACCTGGTCGTCGGCGCCGGCTGAGCTACGCGAGGTCCCGACCGACCGGGACCAAGGTCCCGCCCGGTCATGGCCTGGTCGGCCCTGCACACCACCCACCCGGCAGGCGTCCAATAGAGATGCCACCGGGACAGCGGTGCGAAGCGAAGAAGGGACGTGGACACCATGACCGCGATCACGCAGCGGAACACCGCCACCGCCAAGACCCCCGGGGCCGCAACCGTCCGGGAGCAGAGCACCAACAAGCGCGCCAGCCGCTACCTGCTCGGCGGACTCCGCCTGGCGCTGGGCTGGATCTTCCTCTGGGCCTTCATCGACAAGCTGTTCGGTCTGGGCTTCGCCACCGAGGCGAAGAGCGCCTGGATCAACGGCGGCAGCCCCACCAAGGGCTTCCTGACCTTCGGGGTCAGCGGCCCGTTCGAGGGCTTCTACAGCGGCATCGCCGGCGCCGCCTGGGCGGACTGGCTGTTCATGATCGGCCTGGCCGCGATCGGTACCGCGCTGATCCTCGGCATCGGGATGCGCATCGCCGCCGTCAGCGGTGGGCTGCTGCTGGTGATGATGTGGACCGCCGCCCTGCTGCCCGCCAACAACCCGTTCATGGACGACCACCTGATCTACGCCGGTGTCCTGGCCCTGCTCGCAGTGACCAACGCCGGTGACACCTGGGGCCTGGGCCGCCAGTGGGCGCGGCTGCCGATCGTCAAGCGCTTCGCCTGGCTCCGCTGACCTGAATCACCTCCCCCCACGCGGCGGGGGGGGCCCCCCGGGGGGGCCCCCCCCCCGGGGGGGCCCCCCCCCCCCCCCCCCCCCCCCCCCCCCCCCCCCCCCCCCCCCCCCCCCCCCCCCCCCGCCCTCGCCCCGTCGATCTTGCGCTTTTGGTCGCCGATACAGGCGTATTGCCCTATATGCGGCGACCGAAAGTGCAAGATCGACGGGGAGGATGGGGGTGGGTGAGTTAGGGGGTGGGTGGTGGGAGGGGCTGTCGTAGCATCCGGCAGGATTGTGCTGACTGAAACCGACGTCACAGGAGAATTCGCATGAACCAGGCAGCGAGCAAGCCCGAGATCGGTCCGATCGAGGGAGCCCCGCCGGCCGACCTCGTGATCGAGGACATCACCGTCGGCAACGGACCGGAGGCCCAGCCTGGTCAGCTGGCACGAGTGCACTATGTCGGGGTGGCCCACTCCACCGGTGCCGAGTTCGACGCCTCCTGGAACCGTGGCGAGGCCTTCGAGTTCCCGCTCGGCGGGGGGCGGGTCATCGCCGGGTGGGACCAGGGCGTGGTGGGGATGCGGGTCGGGGGCCGACGCAAGCTGACCATCCCGCCGCACCTCGGCTACGGCAGCCGGGGTGCCGGTGGCGTCATCAAGCCCAACGAGACTTTGGTCTTCGTGGTCGACCTGCTCGGCCTGAGCTGACCGCGACGTCCGGCGCCGGCCCCGTGCCCGGCGCCGGACACCCGGCGGCACCACCTCGACGACACCGCGCCCCGGACGGCACCTTCCCGCCCGAACGGCAGCGTCGTTCTGAACGGCACTATCGGCCCGAACGGCACCGCCATCCCGAACGGCACCGCCATCCCGAGCGGCACCGTCGTTCCGCACCCGCCATCGCCCCCGGCGGCGTCACACCGACGCGAGGACCCGATCGGCCTCGACGATCGGAATGACCCGGCGCAGACCGGTGGCGCGCAGCACCCGGTCCACCACGGGCGGCGGGTCCACCAGCACCAGCTCGCCGCCCTGGGCCCGCACCCACAGTCGCGCCGCGAGCAGGGCACGCACGCCGGCCGCGGAGAGCAGCCGCACCTCGGAGAGATCCACGCGGAGTTCCGAACGGGTCGGCGCCGCCCAGAGCGCGGCCCGCAACGCCCCGACGGTGGCGATGTCGACCACACCGACCACGCGCACGCACACCACGTCGCCCGACACCGTGGTCTCGACGTGGAACCGTTCCTCGCGCTCTCGCATGAGTCGAACCTATCCGTCGGCACCGACACTTCCACCCTGCGCGAAGCGGGTTCCGGGTAGATCCAGGGCATGACCCGCAGGTACCTCGGGTCCACCCTAGGGAGGATCCCCCGCCAGGGTCCGTACCCCTCCGCCGCGACGACCCGGCACCCGACCTCCGCCGAATCCCGCGAACGCGCAACGGCCTCCGGGCCGGTCCGTGACGGGCCGGCCCGGAGGGTACGGTCGCTCTCAGCCGCCGCTGGTGGACGGGTCCGGCTCCGGGGAGCCGCCGGCCACCGCCCCCGGATCCGGCTCCTGCGTGGGGGTGGGTTGCAGCCCGGCCGGGACCGGCAGGGCGCTGCCCTTGGCGAACTGCTCCCAGCTGACGTTCCAGGCGGTCCAGCCGTTGCCCTCGCCGAGTTGGACCTCGGTGCCCTTGACGGTCACCAGGTCACCGACCTGGGTGACGCCCATCAGCCAGTCGGCGTTGGCCGCCGACAGGTTCGTGCAGCCGTGCGACACGTTGGTGGAGCCCTGATCCCCCTCCGACCAGGGTGCGCCGTGGATGAACTCACCGCCCCAGGTGAGCCGCTGCGCGTCCTCCACGTCGACGACGTACGGGTCCGCCGAACCCCGGGTGTCGAAGGTGGTGAAGTCGTGCTTCTCCATGATCACCATCTTGCCGCTGGAGGTCGGGGTGCTCGGCTTACCGAGACTGACCGGCAGCTTGCGCAGCAGTTTTCCGTCCTGGAAGACCGACATCCGCTTGGTCGCGTTGTCGATCTCCAACTGGACCTGCCGGCCGATCTTCGAGGTGGCCCGCTTGTCCGTGTCACCGACGTGTTCCTTGCCGATGGGCAGGCCCTCCAGGGCCGACCGGACGCTGATGGTCGTCCCCGGGCGCCAGAAGTCGGGGGCCCGGTAATAGACCTGACTGCCGTCGGAGACCCAGGACCAGGTGCCCGGCTGCGGCGGATCCGTCTTCACGAACAATCGGCGCTGCACATCCGCTCTCGCCTCTTTGGGAATTGGCGGGTCGAAGGCCACCGTTACCGGCATAGCCGTGCCGTACGTCCGATTTCCGGCGAAATACAGCACGCTACTGATGGCCGGCTTGGACGATTTGGCACCGGTGGTGAAGGTGGTCTTGCGAGTGATCGTGTCCCCTGAGTCACCGGCCACCACCACCTCGGCGGTGTAGGCGCGCTTGGGCGCCAGCGCCTTGTTCGGCACCCATCCGGTGCCGTCCTCGCGGGGCTCCGCCTCGACCGTGCCGCCCTTGTCGTCGGTGATGCGCACGGAGGTGACCCGCCCGTGTTTGACATCGGTGCCGATCTCGCCGCTGAGCGGCACCTCACGGGTGCCCTCGGCCGGGGTGACGGTCACCTCCGGTTTGGCTCGCGCCTCGGCGGGCTGCCCGGTCTTGCGGTCACTGGTACATGCCCCCAACGCCAGCGGTGCCGCCGCGACGGTCACCGCGAACAGCGTCAGTCGCCGCCTGAACCTCATGATGATCGTCCCCCCGTTTATCACTGCGGCCTCTGCCACATTCTCTCTACGGGGAACCGACATTTTCGCCATTCAGAAAAGCGCGGCGAAAAGCGCGACCAGGGCGCTTTTACGAATTCCGCACCGCAACGGCCCGGCAGTACCGGCCAGCGCAGCAACGGGTGGCCTGCGGGGTATGTCCCCACCCGTGCCCCGGACGCCGGTGCCGACGCCGAACGCGCCCGGCATCCGTACGGATGCCGGGCGCGAGGTTCGGGGCGGGCTCAGACGGCGGCGATGAGCAACTCCGGCCGCTCGACACAGTCGGCGACGTGCCGCAGGAACCCACCGGCCACCCCACCGTCGCAGACCCGGTGGTCGAAGGTGAGGCTGAGCTGGGTGACCTTGCGTACCGCCAGCTGACCCTCGACCACCCACGGCTTGTCGATGATCCGGCCCACACCTAGCAGGGCCGCCTCCGGGTGGTTGATGATCGGCGTGGAGCCGTCGACACCGAACACCCCGTAGTTGTTCAGGGTGAAGGTGCCGCCGGTCAGCCGTGCCGGTGGCAGTTCACCGGCCCGGGCCGCCTTCGTGGTGGCGGCCAGTTCGGCGGCCAGTTCGGCGGTGGTGAGCCGGTCGGCGTCGCGGAGCACCGGGACCAGCAGCCCACGGTCGGTCTGGGCGGCGATGCCCAGATGCACCCCGGCGGACTGCACGATCCGCTGGCCCTCGGTGTCGACCCGGGCGTTGAGCTGCGGGTAACGACGCAGCCCGGACAGGCAGATGCGGGCCAGCAGGGCCAGGATGCTCACCGGCTGGTCGGGGTGGGCGGCGTTGATCGCGGCCCGGGTCGCCAGTAGGGCGGTGGCGTCGGCGTCCACCCAGATGGTCACCTCGGGGATCTCCCGGCGACTGCGGGAGAGCTTGTCGGCGATCGCCTTGCGGATGCCGGTCAGCGGGATGACCACGTCCCGGGCGCCGGTCGGGGCCAGCCCGAGGTGCGCCGCCGGCTGCTCGACGGTGCCGGTGGGCGAGGCAACGGCGCTAGGCGAGGCAACGGCAATGGGCGGGGCCGCGGCGTCGGCCGCCGCCTCCACGTCCGCCCGCCGGATCACCCCACCGGGCCCGCTGCCGCGTACCGTGGCCAGGTCCACCCCGCGCTCGCGGGCCAGCCGACGCACGATCGGCGAGATGACCAGGGCCGTGGCCGACTGCGGCGACACGGGCGTGGCCACCGGAGCCGGGGCGGCCGGAGCCGGGGCCACAGGGGCCGGGGCCGTCGGGACCGAAGCCGGGGCGGCCGGCGAGGCCAGCGACGCGACGGGGCGGGCCCGCCGACGGCGGCGTGCCCCGCCGTGCCCGGTGCCGTACCCGATGAGGACGTTGCCGGAACCGGCCCGCTCCTCCTCCCGGTAGACGGCGTGCCCGGCCGGTTCGGACCCGCCGTCCGCCGCCACGGTGATCAGCGGCTGGCCGACCGGGCGTACCTCGCCCTCCGCGCCGTGCAGGGCCACGACCCGGCCGGCGTACGGGCAGGGCACGTCCACGACGGCCTTGGCGGTCTCGACCTCGACCACGGTCTGGTCGACCGTGACCACGTCACCGACCGCGACCCGCCACTGCACGATCTCCGCCTCGGAGAGCCCCTCCCCCAGGTCGGGAAGGAGGAAGACCTGCTCGCTCATGCCGGCACCCCGTCGGTCAGCCACCGGGAGTCCGGCTGGTCGTCCCACTGGAGGCGGGCCACGGCGTCGAGCACTCGGTCGACCGAGGGCAGGTGGGTGTGCTCCAGCATCGGCGCGGGGTACGGAATGTCCAGCCCGGACACCCGCAGCACCGGCGCGTGCAGGGCGTGGAAGCAGCGCTCCTGCACCCGGGCGGCGATCTCCGCGCCCACCCCGGCGAAGCCCTGCGCCTCCTGCACCACCACGCACCGGCCGGTACGGCGTACCGAGGCGGCGATCGTGGCGTCGTCGAAGGGCACGATGGTGCGTACGTCGACCACCTCCAGGTCCCAGCCCTCCTCCTTGGCGGCCTCGGCGGCCTCCAGGGCGACCGGCACCGCCGGGCCGTAGGCGACCAGGGTGGCGTCGCGACCGGGGCGTCGCACGACCGCCCGACCGAAGGGCTCGGTACGCGCCGAGGGATCCGCCTCGCCGCTGGCGAAGTAGAGCTTCTTCGGCTCCATGAAGACCACCGGGTCCGGGTCGTCGATCGCCTCGCGCAGCAGGGAGTACGCGTCGGCGACGGTCGCCGGGGTGACCACCTTCAGGCCCGGGGTGTGCGCGTAGTACGCCTCGGAGGAGTCGCAGTGGTGCTCCACGCCGCCGATGCCGCCGGCGTACGGCACCCGGATGACCATGGGCACGCTGAGCGCCCCCCGGGTGCGGTTGCGCATCTTCGCCACGTGCGAGGCGATCTGCTCGAAGGCCGGGTACGCGAAGGCGTCGAACTGCATCTCGACCACCGGGCGAAGCCCGGACATGGCCAGCCCGACGGCGAACCCGACGATGCCGGCCTCGGCCAGCGGGGTGTCGAAGCAGCGCTTGTCGCCGAAGCGGGCCTGCAATCCGTCGGTGATCCGGAAGACCCCGCCCAACTGGCCGACGTCCTCGCCGAAGACGACTACCCGCTCGTCGTCGAGCATCGCGTCGGCGAGGGCGGCGTTGAGGGCCTTCGCCATCGTCATGGTGGCCATCAGGCGTCCTCCTCCTGGGTCGCGGCCAACTCGGCGCGGACCTGCTCCCGCTGCTCCACCAACTGCGGGGTGGGCTCGGCGTAGACGTGCTCGAAGAGGCTCAGCGGGTCGACCGTGGGCTGGGCGTTCATCCGCTCGCGCAGCCGTGCGGCGTACGTCTCGGCCTCCTCGGCGATCTCGGCGACGGCGGCGTCGTCGAGCGCCTCGCGGGCCCGCAGGTAGCTCTCCAGCCGGGCGATCGGGTCCCGGTCGCGCCAGGCCTCGACCTCCTCGGCGTCGCGGTAGCGGGTCTGGTCGTCGGCGTTGGTGTGCGGCTCCATCCGGTAGGTGTGCGCCTCCACCAGGTACGGACCCTTGCCGGCCCGGGCGTGGGCGACCGCCCGGTTCAGCACGGCCAGCACCGCCACCGGGTCGTTGCCGTCGACCTGCTCGCTCGGCACCCCGTAGCCGACGCCCTTGTAGGCCAGGGTCGGCGCGGCGGTCTGCCGGGACAACGGGACGCTGATCGCGTACCGGTTGTTCTGCACGAAGTAGACGACCGGCGCCTTGAACACGGCGGCGAAGTTGACGCCCTCGTGGAAGTCGCCCTCGCTGGTGGCGCCGTCACCGATGTAGACGAACGCGACCGTGTCGCGACCCTGGTACGACTCGCCGTAGGCCAGGCCGGCGGCGTGCACGCACTGGGTGGCCAGCGGGGTGCACTGCGGAGCGGTACGCACCACGGTGGGGTCGTACCCGCAGTGCCAGTCGCCGCGCAGCAGGGTGAGCACCTCGACCGGGTCGATGCCCCGGGCGGTCAGCGCCATCGACTCGCGGTAGGTGGGGAACACCCAGTCGTCCTCGCGCAGGGCCAGGACGCCGCCGACCTGGCAGGCCTCCTGACCTCGGGAGGAGGGGTAGACGGCCAGCCGGCCCTGCTTGGTCAGCGCGGTGGCCTGCGCGTCGAAGCGTCGGCCGATCACCATCCGCCGGTACATCTCGCGCAGCGCCTCGACGGGCGGCTCGGGATAGTCGGGGTGGGCCGGCAGCGGGGTGCCGTCGGAGTTCAGCAGCCGGACCGGTTCGGCCTGCGGCATCAGGCCGGCGGACGGGTCCGGTGCGGCCGGGGTGGCCGGCCGGCGCTTTCGCGGGGATGCCCTGCGCGCCGTCTGGGGGGTCGTCGTCACGGCGGAACCTCCTGGACGTGTGGTGGCCCTATGCTCCTGTGGTCGGATGATTGACTCAAGATCCCCGGAGAACGCGGGATGATTGGCACTTCAGGGAGGCTAGCGTGGGCCAGGAGACCGTCAAGGGCCCGACCGTGACGAGCGCCACGGGACGTTCGGCACAACTGGACGAGGTGGACCGGCGGTTGCTCGACGAACTGACCCGCGACGGGCGGATCTCCATCCGTACCCTGGCCGAGCGGGTGCACGTGTCCCGGACCAACGCGTACGCCCGGGTGGAGCGGCTGGTCCGGGACGGGGTGATCACCGGGTTCACCGCTCGGGTCGCCCCGGAACCGGCCGGGTTGGGCACCTCGGCGTACATCGCCCTGACCATCCGGCAGAACACCTGGCGGGAGGTCTCCGCGGAACTCGCCCGGGTGCGCTACGTCGAGCATGTGGCGCTGCTCAGCGGCGAGCACGACGTGCTGGCCCTGGTACGGGCGCCGGACAACGCCACCCTGCGGGACGTGGTGCTGGACCGGGTGCAGCGCATCTCCGGGGTGCTGTCCACCCGAAGCTGGCTGGTGTTCGAGGAGTACGCCGGGGTCGACAGCCCCTGGTCGTAGCGCGGGTCACCGCTCCGGCGGCGCCGCCAGCCCTTCCCGGTCGGCCAGTTCCAGCAGGGGTTCCAGACCGAATCGTCGGCCGTCCAGGCCGGCGTGCGGGTCGCCGCGTTCGGCGAAGCGGCCCGGCATGCTCACCACGTCGAAGTCCTCCGGCCGGACCTGGTCCAACTCGGCCCAGTCCAGCGGCGCGGACACCAGGGCCGCCGGGGTGGGCCGGATCGAGTACGCCGAGGTCATGGTGTGGTCCCGGGCCATCTGGTTGTAGTCGATGAAGATCGGCCGATCCCGCTGCTCACGCCACCAGGTGGTGGTGACCAGGTCGGGACGGCGGCGCTGCAGCTCACGGCCCAGCGCCAGCACGGCCCGTCGGCAGTCGCCGAAGCTCCACCGGGGTTCGATGGAGAGGTAGACGTGCAGGCCACGTCCGCCGGTGGTCTTGGGGTAGCCGACCAGGCCCAACTCCTCCAGGAAGGCGCGTACCTCCTGGGCCACCGGCACCACCTGGTCGAACCCGACCCCGGGCATCGGGTCCAGGTCGATGCGCAGCTGGTCGGGTCGCTCGACGTCGGCCCGGGTCACCGGCCACGGATGGAATCGCAGGGTGCCCAGGTTGACCGCCCAGATCACCACGGCCAACTCCCCCGGCGCGACCTCGTCGGCGGTCCGGCCGCTGGGGAAGGTCAGGTGGGCGGTGCCCACCCAGTCGGGCGCGCCCGCCGGCACCCGCTTCTGATAGAAGGCGTCCCCCCGGTTGCTCTGCCGGGTGGCCACGGTCGCCCCCTCGAACACCCCCCGGGGCCAGCGTTCCAGCATGGTCGGCCGGTCCCGCAACGCTCGCAGGATGCCCTCACCCACGGCCAGGAAGTAGCGCACCACATCCAGCTTGGTCAGGCCACGCTCTGGGAAGTACGGCTTGTCCGGGCTGGAGACGCGCACGATCCGCTGCCCCACCTGGATCTCCTCGGCCCCGCGTGCCATGGACCTCACCCTAGGGGTGGTACCGGCGGGTTGCGGCGCAACAGCACCGATCGATCCGGCCAGAGCTGCCGACGGCGCCGGCCGCCCCGCTGCACCCGCTCTGGCACCTGCCGATGTCCTGGGCTGTAACGCCACAAATCGACAGGACGCTTGTGGTCTTGAAGGGCGGGCAAGCCGTCCGTCACCGCCGGGCCGCCTCCCGCCAGGAGCCTCACCCGACGGGTCACACCCTGGGGAGACTGTGAACATGCTCCGTCGTACGGCACTCGCCGTGGCGGCCGTCGTGGCCCTCGGTGCCGGTGTCACCGGCACCGCCACCGGCACGGCCACCGCCTCGGCCACCGACGCCGAGGCCACCTACCTGGTGCTCGCACCCCAGGGCGACACAGTCGACCGGGCGCTGGCGCGGGTGGCCGCCGCCGACGGCCGGGTGGTGGCCGACTACCGGCAGATCGGGGTGCTGATCGTCCGCTCGGCCAACCGTGACTTCGTCACCGACGCCGCCGGGGCGGGGATCGAGTCCGTGGCCCCCACCGCCGGGCTGGGCACCGTCCTGGACGAGGGCCACACCGTGGAGCTGACCGAGGCCGAGACGGCGGCCTCGACGGCCGACCCGGGCACCGAACCCCTCTTCGACCGGCAGTGGGCCATGCCGATGATCGACCTGCCGCAGGCCCACACGATCACCACCGGCAGCGCCGAGGTGCTGGTGGGGGTGCTGGACAGCGGCATCTCCAGCAGCCACCCCGATCTGGCCACCCAGATCGCCCGGGACAAGAGCGTCTCCTGCCTGGGCGGAGTGGCCGACCCCACGGAGGCGGCCTGGAATCCCACCACCTCCGACCACGGCACCCATGTGGCCGGGATCATCGCCGCCGCCCGCAACGGGGTCGGGGTGACCGGGGTGGCCCCGGGGGTCAAGGTGGCCGCGGTGAAGGTCGTCGACAACGAGGGCTACATCTATCCGGAGGCTGCGGTCTGCGGCTTCATGTGGGCCGCCGAGCAGGGCATGCAGCTGACCAACAACAGCTACTACCTCGACCCGTGGGAGCTGAACTGCCGCAACGACCCCCGCCAGCGCCCGGTGTGGCAGGCCGTGCAGCGGGCCCTGCGCTACTCGCAGAGCAAGGGGGTGCTCCATGTTGCCTCCGCCGGCAACGCCAACCACGACCTGGCCCACCGGTTCGTCGACTCCGGCAGCCCGAACAACGGCATACCGGAGGTACGCGAGATCACCGGCGCCTGCCTCGTGCTGCCCGCCCAGGCCCCGGGGGTGGTGACCGTCGCCGCGGTCGGGCCGACCGGAGCCAAGAGCTACTACTCCTCGTACGGCCAGGGGGTCGTCGATGTGACCGCCCCCGGCGGCGACAGTCGGGTCCGTACCCAGGGCCTGGCCGCGACCACCACGGACGCCGTCCTGTCGACCACCTACAACACGGTGACCCGGACCGACGGCTGGGGGTGGAAGCAGGGCACCTCGATGTCCGCTCCCCATGTCACCGGGGTGGCGGCCCTGGCCCGGTCGGTTCACCCCGGCATGAACCCCGGGCAGTTGTCGGCGCTGCTGGAGCGCACCGCCGTGCCCCAGCCCTGCCCGTCGGGCCGCTACGACCCGGTGCCCCTGCTGCCGAACCCGGCCGACTACTCGGCCACCTGCCAGGGCGGTACGCGCAACGGCTTCCACGGTGCCGGCCTGGTCAACGCCGACCGGGCGGTGCGGTGACTCCCGGCGGGCTACCGCACCCGGGACCGGACCCCACCGAGGGCCGACACCGCACCGGGTAGGATCGGCGCGGGCCGTGACTGGCGCGTGGGGATGGAGCACCATCGGGAAGCGGTCCCGTCACAACGACGCACGCCGAGCGCCTGGGCCTTCCGCACCATCCTCAGGAGGTCGCATGTCGCCCAACGCCGAGTCCACCGCCTTCCGTAGCGCCCTGGAGGTCATCCGCTCCGTGGAGCCGCGCGTCGCCGACGCGATCGGTGCGGAGCTGGCCGACCAGCGTGAGTCGCTCAAGCTGATCGCCAGCGAGAACTACGCCTCGCCGGCCACCCTGCTGGCGATGGGCAACTGGTTCAGCGACAAGTACGCCGAGGGCACGGTGGGCCGCCGGTTCTACGCCGGCTGCCAGAACGTCGACACGGTCGAGGCGCTGGCCGCCGAGCACGCCCGGGAGCTGTTCGGCGCGGCGCACGCCTACGTGCAGCCGCATTCGGGCATCGACGCCAACCTGGTGGCATTCTGGGCGATCCTGGCCGACCGGGTGGAGGCCCCGGCGCTGAAGCGGGCGCAGGCCCGGCACGTCAACGACCTCACCGAGGCGGACTGGTTCGCCCTGCGCCGGGAGCTGGGCGACCAGCGGATGCTCGGCATGTCCCTGGACGCCGGTGGGCACCTCACCCACGGCTTCCGCCCGAACATCTCCGGCAAGATGTTCGACCAGCGCAGCTACGGCACCGACCCGGCGACCGGCCTGGTCGACTACGACAAGGTCGCCGAGGTCGCCCGCGAGTTCCGGCCGTTGGTGCTGGTGGCCGGCTACTCGGCGTACCCCCGGAAGGTCAACTTCCGGATCATGCGGGAGATCGCCGACTCCGTCGGGGCCACCTTCATGGTCGACATGGCCCACTTCGCCGGCCTGGTGGCGGGCAAGGTCTTCACCGGTGACTTCGACCCGGTGCCGCACGCGCACATCGTCACCACCACCACCCACAAGTCGCTGCGAGGCCCGCGCGGTGGCATGGTGCTCTGCGGCCCGGAACTGGCCGAGCAGGTGGACCGGGGCTGCCCGATGGTGCTCGGCGGCCCCCTGCCGCACGTGATGGCCGCCAAGGCGGTCGCGCTGGCCGAGGCCCGGCGCCCCGACTTCGCCGACTACGCCCAGCGCATCGTCGACAACGCCAAGGCCCTGGCCGAGGGTCTGCTGCGCCGGGGCGCGAAGCTGGTCACCGGGGGGACGGACAACCACCTGGTGCTGATCGACGTCACCGGGTACGGCCTGACCGGCCGGCAGGCCGAGCAGGCGCTGCTGGACTCGGGCATCGTCACCAACCGCAACGCGGTGCCGCAGGACCCCAACGGCGCCTGGTACACCTCCGGCATCCGGATCGGCACCCCGGCCCTGACCACCCGTGGGCTGGGCACCGCGGAGATGGACGCCACCGCCGAGTTGATCCACGCCGTGCTCAGCCAGACCACCCCCGGTACCGGTCCGGACGGCGCCGCCAGCAAGGCGAAGTACAACCTCGACCCCGCCCTGGCCGACAAGATCAGCCGGCAGGCCACCGACCTGCTCGCCGGCTTCCCGCTGTACCCGAACGTCGACCTGGGCTGACCGAAGCATCTTCCGGCCGGTCCGGCGCCCTGCGGCGCCGGACCGGCCGCTCTGCGCTGCCGCCTCAGTTCAGCGGGCGCTTGAGGTGGTAGCGGTGGACCTCGGTGCTGCCCTGCACGTTGTTCACGTCCTCGGCGGCCGTGACGAGTTCCCAGCCCTCCCGGCCGACCCGGTTGAGATGCGCGACCGCGGTGTCACCGTAGGCGGTGACATCCTTGCGCGACCCGTCGGGGCCGTACCAGACGAACGTGACGTGAAAGTTCCGGCCCTGCCCCTGATAGCGGCGGACCAACAAGGCGTACTCCCAGGCAACCATGCGATCCATTATGACCGTCCATCCAGGACAAGAACACGGGGGCCGTCACAGGTTGCGAACGGGTGAACGCGCTACGTCAGACCTCCGGTGAGAATCCGGTCATCGGTACGGTACGCCGCTGCCGGGCCACCCTGGGATCGGCGCAACCAGCCAGGGCCAACGCATCGCGCAGTTCGTCAGCGCGGTGTCCGCGCTCTCACCGGGAGTCGATCCAGAGCAGTATCGCGGCACGGTCGGTCGACGTCATCGCCATGCTCCCGATCCGTCCGCTCACCCTCCGGTCGGGACCGGGGTCTGGGCGTGGACGTGGAACCGCAGCGACCGGGCGTCGGTGAAGCACTCACGCATCGGCAGGACCAGATCCCGGTGTTCCGGGCTGCGTTCCCAGGCTTCGAAGTCGGCCAGGCTGGCCCACTCGCTGGTGATCAGCCACTGCTCCGGGTCGGTGGCCGAGCGGCACACCTGGTCGACCAGGTGCCCCGGCACCCCGTCGGCGACCAGGTGCCGGACCGCCTCGTAGGCCCGCAGGAAGTCCTCGGTGCGCTCGGTGGGCACCCGGACGAGGAAGACGACCCGTCCTCGTGTCATGGTTGGTCCTCTCCGACCGGGGCGGTGCCGCGCAGCACCAGCGCACTGTTGAAACCGTCGAAGCCCCGCGCGCAGACCAGGCCCACCCGGGTACGGGGACGGCGCGGCTCACGCAGGAAGTCCAGTTCGCAGCCCTCGGCCACCTGCTCCGGGCCGGCCGAGGGGGGCAGGGTGTCCTGGGCGAAGGCGAGCAGGAGGGTGGCCACGTCCAGGGCCGATCCGCCCTGGTGCGCCCGTCCGGTGAGGGTCTTGTGGGTGCTGACCGGCGGTGCCGTACCGGCGAAGACCGCGCGCAGCGCGGCGGCCTCGGCCCGGTCGTAGCGGGCCACCCCCAGGGCGTCCGGCACCACCAGGTCCACCTCGTGCGGCTCGACCCCGGCCCGACCGAGGGCCAGCCGCATCGCGCGGGCGTACTGGTAGGGGTCACCGGAGCTGTCGGCGGTGGTGTGCGCCGCGTCGTGGGTGGCGCCCCAGCCGGTCACCTCGCCGTAGCCGCGCGCCCCCCGTGCCCGGGCGTGCTCGTACTCCTCGACGACGAAGACGGCGCCCCCCTCGGCGGGCAGGTAGCCGCTGGTAGCGGCGTCGAAGGGCAGGTAGGCCCGCTGCGGGTCGTCCGACCCGCTGAGCAGGCCGGAGCGCAGTTGGCAGGCCAGCGCGTACGGGCTCAGCGGGCATTCGGTCGCCCCGGCCAGCACCACCCGGGCACCCCGGCGGATGGTGCGTACGGCCTGGGCCAGGCTGTCCAGGCCACCGGCCGACTCGGTCACCAGCACCCCGCAGGGACCCTTGGCCTGGTGCGCGATGGACAGTTGCCCGACGCTGGCCGCGTAGAACCAGGCGATCGACTGGTACGCCCCGACCGTGCGGCTCGGCGAGGACCAGAGCCGTTGCAACTCCCGCTGGCCGAACAGGTTCCCGCCGGAGGAACTGGCCAGAGTGACCGCCCAGCCGTACGGGTCGAGCGGGCGTTCGGGCAGGCCGGCGTCCGCCAGGGCCAGTCGGGTGGCCACGAACCCCAGGTGGGTCCAGCGGTCGGTCTGCACCAGCACCCGGTTGTCGATGTAGCGGGCCGGTTCGAAGTCCGGCACCTCACCTGCCAGTCGGGTCGGGTACCCGGCGGCGTCGAACAGGGTGATCGGGCCGGTACGCCGCTGACCGGACAGCACCGTACGCCAGTGGGCCTGCTTGCCGACCCCGCTGGGGGCGACCACCCCGATGCCGGTCACCACCGCCCGGCGGCGCTGCTCGCTCACCGGACCCCCTGCCGGGCCAGTCGACGGAACAGCATCGCCGACTGGAACCCGCCGAAGCCGCTACCGACCGACAGGGCCACCTCCACCGGCACCTCCCGCGCCTCGTTGGGCACATAGTCCAGGTCGCACTCCGGATCCCGGGTGGTCCAGTTGGCGGTGGGGGGCACCACCCCGTACTCGATGGCCAGGGCGCAGGCGGCCATCTCGATGGATCCGATCGCGCCCAGGGAGTGCCCGACCATCGACTTGATGGAGCTGATCGGCACCCGGTACGCCGCCGACCCGAGCGCCAGTTTGAAGGCGGCCGTCTCGTGCCGGTCGTTCTGCCGGGTGCCGGAGCCGTGCGCGCTGATGTAGGAGACCTGCTGGGGGGCGATCGCGGCCTGACGCAACGTGTCGCCGATGGCCAGCGCCATCTCCACCCCGTCGGGGCGCAGCCCGGTCATGTGGTAACCGTTGCTGCGGCTGGCGTAGCCGGCCACCTCGCAGTAGATGTGCGCGCCGCGTCGCCGGGCGTGCCCGGCCTCCTCCAACACCAGCACCGCCGCCCCCTCGGCCAGCACGAAGCCGTGCCGGTCGGCGTCGAAGGGCCGGGAGGCGTGCGCCGGGTCGTCGTTGTCCGGGCTGGTGGCCCCGATGGCGTCGAAGGAGGCCACGGTGACCGGGGAGATGGGCGAGTCGGCGGCCCCGGCCAGCACGATGTCCGCCTCACCGTCGACGATGAGCTGGTGGGCGTAGCCGATCGCGTCGATGCCGGAGGTGCAGCCGGTGGAGACCACCTGGGCCGGGCCGTGCAGGCCGTGCGCGCAGGCCACGTCGGCGGCCAGGCTGCTGGGCACCAGGGCCTGGTACAGGTACGGGCCGCCGAGCGCGGCGTCGACCAGCCAGCGTCGCCCGCTGTCGCTGACCGTCACGTACTCCTGTTCCAGGGCCATGGTGCCGCCGACGGCGGTGCCGAGCACCACCCCGGCCCGGTCCCGCTCGGCGTCGGTGAGGGTCAGGCCGCTGTCGGCGACCGCCTCGGCGGCGCAGGCCAGCGCGAACTGTACGTACCGGTCGGCGCGTCGCCGCTGGGCCAGGGTGAGTCCGGCGGCGTCCGGGTCGAAGTCGCATTCGGCGGCGATCTGGGAGCGGAAGGGCGTCGGGTCGAAGAAGCTGATCCGGCGGGTGGCGGTGCGTCCCTCGGTGATGGTCTTCCAGAACCGGTCCCGGGTCACCCCGCCGGGGGCCACCACCCCGATCCCGGTCACCACGGTCTGCCGGCCGGTCACGATCCGTCCCGCTGCTCGACCAGCTCGGTGTCGACATGGCCGAGTTCCGGGCGGGGGGCCAACGGGCCCAGGTGGAAGACCACCTCGGCGGGGAGGTCACCGGTGTTGCGGAGCCGGTGGCGGACGTTGCGGGCGACGAACAGGGCCTCACCGGCGGTCAGCGCGACCGGCTCGTCGTCGAGGTCCACGGTGATCGCACCCCGGACGACATAGAGGAACTCCTCGCTGTACGGGTGGTAGTGCTCCGCGATCCGCTCTCCCGGCGCCATGCTCGCCACCCCCATGAAACCGGAGGTGGCCCCGACCGTACGGGGGCCGAGCAGCACCCGCAGTTCGCCACCGCGACGGCGGTCGACGGGCACGTCCCGCGCGGCCACCAGGGCCAGGTCACGCATCGTCGCCTCCGGTGGCCGCCCCGGCGGGCCGGGCCTCGGCCAGCCGTTCGATCCGCTCCTTGATGACGGCGAGCTGCACCTGGCTGTTGGCGTTGATCCGCTCGGTCATCCCGGCGTTGTCCAGCGGCGCGGTCCGCTTCATCGCGAAGTCCTGCACCCAGGTCATCCGTACCCCCTCCGGTTCCTCGGTGTAGGTCCAGTGGATGCGCATGTACTCGAACGGACCGGTCTCCACCCGACGGGCCCGCACCTGCCGGGTGGCCCGGTCGCAGGTGCGTTCGCTGACCCAACTCCAGGCCACCCCGTTCTCGTCGGGGTGCATGGTCAGCCGGAACCGCACGGTGTCGCCGTCGGAGGCGAGGATCTCGGCCCGGGCGTACTCGGTGAACAGGTCGGGCCAGCCGGCCACGTCGTTGGTGACGGACCAGACCAGCTCCAGGGGTGCGGCGATGACGATGCTGTTCTCGGTGTGCCCGGGCGGGGCGGTGCCCCGGGAGACCAGGTCGGCCACGGCCGGGATGCTCAGCCGGGCGGCCTGCTCGGGGATGCGTACCCGCCACCGGTCGGCGACGACAGCGGTCAGTTCCAGCAAGGCGAGGGAGTCCATCCCCAGTTCCTCCAGGGAGGCGGCCGGCTCACGGGCGGCCGCGGCCGGGTCCAGCCCGCAGTTGGTCACCAGGATGTCGGTGATCTCCTCGGTCAGCGAGCCGCCATCAGTGACGGTCATGATCCCTCCTCGGTTCGGCGTCGAAGCGGTAGAAGCAGCGGGCCATCGCGTCCCGAGGCGAACGCCAGTCGGGCAGGTACGGCGTGACGTACGGACGCAGTCGGGTGCTGATCCTTAGGAACTCCGGATGCTCCCGGGCCGCCTCGACCGCGCCGTCGCCCGGCGTGTCGGTCTCCAACAGGTGCACGTACAGGTCGTGCAGCCGGTACAGCGACCGGTGTGACACCCCGACGAGGTGTGGCAGCTCGGTCGTGTCGGATTCGGCGAAGATCTCGGCGACCAGCTTCTCGGCGGTCGGGACCACCTTCGCCACGATCAGCGTTCGGTCCATGTCGGCTCCTCCCCGCCCGGTGCCCCGGTCGACTGGCCACACCTTGCGGATCAGGCCGTCACCCAGGCGTCACCGACACCCCCCACCGACTCCGACCTTCGTGACGCTGCGTTGACGCAGCCTGTGATCTAGCTGTGCAGCCGCAAACCCGAAGATCTCTGCGATTTGCCAGTTCAGAGGCACTCTCAGAGATGACCCATGAGTTGCGTAGCCGACATATACATTGACCCATAGTAACCGCTATTGATAGCCTTCACGACGGTCCGACCCGGCTTCGCGCAGGCCCGTGGCGCGATGCTCGCAGTCGACAGTGGCGTCACGGCGGCCACGCCGGGGCCCGGCCAGATCCGCAGACCACCCGTTGCGTAGGGGGTGCCCGTGGCCGAATCGCCCACGCCGACCACCGGGAAGCCCCGGAACGCGCAGATCCGACTGCATCTGCTCGGCGGTTTCCGGCTGACCCACGACGGGGCCCCGGTGGTGGTGCCGCGTGGCCTGCAACGGGTCATCGCGCTGATCGGGCTGCGCCCCGCGACGACCCGCACCCACCTGGCCGGTCTGCTGTGGCCGGAGACCACGGAGGAGCGGGCGCTGTCGTCGTTGCGCACCGCGCTGTGGCGGCTGCGCCAGGACCCGTACTGCCCGTTGACCACGAGCGCGGACACGGTGCGACTCGATCCGGCCGTACAGGTCGATGTCGACAGACTCGTCGACGTCGCCGCCCAGGTACGCGACGGACAGACCCCGACCGACGCCGCCGACAGTCTCGCCGCCGGCCGGCACGACCTGCTGCCCGGCTGGTACGACGACTGGGTGTCGACCGACCGGGAACGGTTGCGCCAACTCAGACTGCACATGCTGGAGCAGGTAGCCGGCCACCACCTGCGCGCCGGACGGCACGGTGAGGCGCTGGACGCGGCCCTGGAGGCGATGGCCGCGGAGCCGCTGCGGGAGACCCCGCACCGACTCGTCGTACGGATCCACCTGGCCGAGGGCAACGCCTTCGAGGCGGTGCACGCCTACTACGTCTACCGGGACCTGCTGCTGCGCGAACTGCGGCTGGAGCCCTCCCCGGCGATGAGCGCCCTGCTCGACGAGACCCTGGAGCCGATCCGGCGGGCCAGTCAGGCGGCGTCGGGCCCCTGCCGGCACCCGGCCATCCGACCGGTACGCCGGGGTGGCTGATCAGGTGGCCCGACGTCACCGGATCGACCGTCGGCGTTGACGGCCAGGTGACAGTCCCACCGGCACGGTGGCAGCTGTGCCCGGCCAGGCGGCCGGTGCGCGACCACCGGTGAGAGGGGACCGATGAGCAGTCGACTCGTTATCGTCAACAGGATAATCCCGGGCGCGGAGGGGCGGGTGGCCCAGATCTTCACCGAGTCCGACGCGACCGAACTGCCCGGCCTGACCGGTATACGCCATCGGTCCCTGTACTGCCTGCACGACCTGTGCGTACACCTGATGGAGACCGACGACGTGGGGGCCGACGCCCTGGCCGCGGCCCGCAACCACCCCCTCTTCCGTCAGGTCAACGAGCGGCTGTCCGCGCACACCTCGCCGTACCTGCCGACCTGGCGCTCACCCCGCGACGCCATCGCCAACTGCTTCTACCGCTGGGACAGCGTGGAGGTCCCGGCCCCCCGCCCGGCCAGCTGACCGGGCGCCGCCATGACCAACCGGACACCGCATGTCCTGATCATCGGTGCGGGCACCGGCGGGCTCTGCCTGGCGCACGGGCTTCGTCGAGCCGGCATCAGCGTCGAGGTGTACGAGCGCCACCGCACCCGGGCGGACGGGCTGCTCGGCTACCGGGTGGGGATCGGCCCTACCGGCAGCCGCGCGCTCCGCGACTGCCTGCCCCCGGAGCTGTTCGCCGTCTACCTGGCCACCTGCGCCCGGTCCCCGCGCTACTTCAACGTGGTGGACCAGCGGTTGCGGCCCACGGCCTCGTTCCCGCTGCGCCCGGACACCCATCCGGTCGACACGGAACGGTCCGTGGCGCGGATGACCCTGCGCCAGGTGCTGCTGACCGGGCTGGAGGACGTGGTGCGTTTCGACCGCACCTTCACCCGGTACGAGCAGCACGACGACGGCAGGGTCACCGCCCACTTCGCCGACGGCGGCAGCGCCACCGGTGACCTGTTGGTGGCCGCGGACGGCACCCACTCCGCGGTACGCCGCCAGTACCTGCCGCACGCGGTGATCCGGGACGCCGGCACCATCAACATCGCCACCCGGATCCCGCTCACCGACGACACCCGGGCCCTGCTGTCCCCGGCGGTCCAGCGGGGCATCACCCTGATCTTCGGCTCCGGTGGGGTGATGGGCGTACTGCACGTGATGGAGTTCAAGTGGGACGCCGAGGGCCGACTCAAGCCGGAGATCGACCGGGCCGACGCGGCGCTGCTCGCCGACTGGCCCGGCCTGCGGCACGACAGCACCCGCGACAACATCAACCTGGTGATCTGGAGCACGGCCCGACGCTTCCCGGAGGACGTGCTGGATCGTCGAGGGTCGGAGTTGATCCAGGTGGCCCTGGACCTGACCACCAACTGGCATCCCCACCTGCGCGAGTTGTTCAGTCGGGCCGACCCGGACAGCGCTCTGCCGATCCGGGTGTCCACCTCGGAGCCGGTGCCGCCCTGGCAGAGCAGCACGGTGACCCTGCTCGGCGATGCCATCCACACCATGACCCCGGGCCGGGGGGTGGGGGCCAACACCGCGCTGCGGGACGCCAACCTGCTGCGCCGTCAACTGCTGCTGGTCGCCGCCGGGGAGAAGTCCCTGACCCAGGCGGTGGCCGACTACGAGGCGGTGATGGTGCCGTACGGCTTCGCCCGGGTGGCCGACTCGCTGGCCCGCAGCGGCACCAGCGGCGACGACCGGATGTACAAGCCGGTCTTCGGTCGGGTGGCCCTGCTCGGCGCGCGGGGATACTTCCGGGTCACCAGCCGGGTGCCCCGGCTGCGGCGCAAGTTCGTCGACGACTTCTACAGCTATCGCGGTGAGGAGGACTGAGGCCGCAGCACACATCGACACGTACCCCCGGTGCCCGAGGACGGGCACCGGGGGTCGACTGCGTTCCCACCCTCAGTTTCTCCCTCGGCACCCCCGGTAGCCCACTGTGGACCGGTATACGGACTGTTACCTGACCTGCCTGTCGCCCGCGCCGTTGGTATGCGAAGCTTCGGCGAGTTTTTCTCGCGACGATCCGGACATGAACTTCAGGGAGGTTTGCCGTGATCGACTCCTTCGGCAGGTGGCTGATACTGCTCGTGGTGCTGCTGGTCGGCCTGGCAGCGGGTTGGGTGGTGCTGCGGAACCGGCGTGACGAACCACCCTCGGCGAACCCCACGACCGACCCGACCTCCGGCCAGCCTGCCGCGACCGGGCAGTCCAGCCCGAGCGGACAGCTCGCGTCGTCGGAGCCACCACCCAGCGTGTCCGCCGAGCCGGTGGCGACCACCCCGGACCTCACCGACACCTCCCCCGCGACCAGCGAGGACCCGAAGGCCGCCCCGGCCGTCGCACCGGTCGACACCACGGCCACCCTCGCCGAGTCGACCGCCACGATCGACGCTCCCGAGCCGACCGCCACGATCGACATCCCGGCCCCCCGCGCAACGACGGATGCCCCGGAGTCCGCCGCCACCGAGGACACCCCCGGACCGGTCGCTGTCACGGACACCCCGGAGCCGGCCCCCGCCACGGAGCCGGCCCCCGCCACGGACACCTCCGAGCCGGCCCTCACCACGGCCACTGCCGAACCGGCTCTCGCCACCACGGACGGCACGGAGTCGGCCGACCCGGCGACCGGCAGCGATTCGGCACCGGCGATCTCCGCCCCTGGCGACTCGGCGGTCTCCGCCCCCGACAGCCCGGCGGTCTCCGTCCCCGACGCTCCGGCGGCGCAGGGGGTCGAGGAGGCCGAACCGTCGGTCAGCACCGCCGTGGCCGCCCCGCCGCAGCGGCGCAAGGCCGCCACCAAGGCCAGCAGCCCGAGCCCCGCGGCCGCGGCGCCGGTGGCCGGGGACGACTTCCGGCGGATCCAGGGGGTCGGGCCGAAGATGGCCGCCGCCCTGCACGGCGCGGGCATCCGGACCTACCGGCAACTGGCGGAGTTGGACGAGGACACGCTGCGGAACACCATCAAGGGCGCCGGGCTGCGGGCCACCGCCAGCCTGCCCACCTGGCCCCAGCAGGCGAAGATCCTGGCCGGTCAGTCCGAGCCGACCGCCTGAGGGCACCCGCTGTCCGGCAGTCCGTCCGGGGAGAGAAGCCACACCGCCGGTGCGGCGGCGCTGAACGACGGCGCCGCCGCACCGGCGGTTTCGCGTACCGGCGATGACGCCGAGGTGCTGGTCGCGTCCCGCCGTCGTTAGCCGGAGAGCGCGGTTGGGTACATGGGCCGACATCCTGGCCATCACCCCCGACCCTGGAGGAAGTCATGCGCGGCACGTCGATATTCGGAGTCCTCGTGGTGATCTGGCTCATCATCGGTGCGATCGCGGCCGGTCAGCGCGGCTACTACAGCGACGAGGAGACCAACTGCGCCGAGGTAGGCACCATCCTGGTGACCATCGCCGCCGGTCCGCTGAACTACGTCGGCGCCAACCCGAAGGTCGACTGCGAGTTGCCCGAGCCCTCGCAGTGACCGGATACGACGACGCCGCGTCCGGCCTCGTAACCCCCCGATCGTCACGGATCGGGGCGGCGGAGGCCGGGCGCAGCGTCGTCGTGGGTGGCGCTCAGCGGAAGCAGTGCGCCACGGGAACCTTGCTGCCCAGGCAGTTGGTGGGGCTGTTCTCGACGATGACACTGTCATCGTCGATCTTGATCCGGGCCAGCTCGGCCTGGATACCACCGGCCTTGACGGTGGACCGGTTGCCGATCACCAGGCTGCGGTACACCGAGCCGGAACCGGCCGTGATGAAGAGGCCGGCACCCTGCGACTTCTTGCCGACCGCCTCGTTGCCCTTGACCTCCGTGCCGCGCACCAGCAGGTTGGACTTGGCGGCGTAGACCCCGCCGCCGTTGCCACGCGAGGTGTTGCCGGTGATCAGGCTGTCGTCGATCGGCAGCAGCCCCTGCACGGTGGAGATGCCGCCCCCGGCGACGGTGGCCAGGTTGTCCCGCACGGTCAGTTGCCCGAGCACCAGCACCGCGTCGGAGTTGGCCAGGCCGCCGCCGGTCTCGGCGCTGTTGCCGGCGACCAGGCTGTCGAAGACCTTGGTACGCGCCGAGAAGCTGGCCAGCCCGCCACCCTGGCTGGCGTTGTTGCGGACGAAGGTGGAGGAGTAGACCTCTCCGGCGGCCCGGAAGTTGGCCAGTCCTCCGCCGTAGCTGACCGCGCTGTTGTGCCGGAACTCGGTCCGGTGCATGGTCATCACCCCACCGTTGAGCAGGCCCCCGCCCTTGCCCTGGGTGCCGGCGGCCCGGTTGCCGATCAGGGTGCTGTCGCTGATGCGCAGGTTGCCGTCGTTGAAGATGCCCCCGCCCCCACCCTCGGCCGACAGGGAGGTGCTGTTGGCGACGGTGACCCCTTCGACCACGGCGGTCGCACCGTGCACGATGTGGATGGCGCCGCCCTCCGCCTTGGACCGGCCGCCCAGCAGGGTCACCTCGCGCAGGGTGAGTTCGCCGCCGTCGCGGACGGTGAAGAAGCGGAAGTCCGGCGCCTGGGCCCCCCGGGTGATGGTCGCCCCGGAGCCCTCGATGGTGATCGCGTGGTAGATCACCGGCAGTCCGGCGGTGTCGTGGGCCGGGTTGCGCGGCGGGGCCTCGGCGTCGCCCGGGTTCTCGGCGGCGTCGGCCGCCTCGCGGGCGTCCCGGATCCCCCCGTCGTACTCGTCGGGCTGCGCGAAGGCGTGGGTCAGGGTGTACGTGCACCTCTCGGCCAACCGCAGCAGGCCGCCCCCCTCGGCGTTGACCCGGACCAGGGCGGCGATCAGTCGGGCGGAGTCACAGGGCACCTGCACCGGCTTGTGCTGCGAGGGCCGTCCGTTGGCCGTGGGCGGCCGACCCCTCGGGTCCTCGTTTCGGCCCCCGGGTGGTGCGTCGTCCGGGCGCTGCCACCGGCCCGGCCGGTCGGCCGGTTCGGCGTCCCGGTGCGGCCCCTGGTCGGCCGGTTCGGTGTCCCGGTGCGGCCCCTCGTCGGCCGACAGGGCGGCCGGTCGAGCCGGGACCGGGGCCGGTAGGGCGCGGTCGGGGGTCGAGGCGGCGGCGCCACTGAAGCCCGCCACCGCGGCCACCAGGCTGCCGGCCGCCAGCCCACCGGCCAGATACCAGTGCGATCGCCGCCTGCGGCGGGCCGGTTGTCGGCCCCCAAGGTACGTGGACATGAGGTTCCTGCCTCTCGTGTGTGCGAAACAGAAGCCGCACCGAATCGGGCGCGGAGCGGCTGACCTCGCGGCAGCCACCAGAGGCAACGTACGACCATCAAAGGGTCAAAATCCGGCATAGGTGAATAAGTACCTCTTTCGTCTTCACATCTGCCATCATCGGACCGGGCCGCCCGCCGACCCGACCCAGCCCCGGTCGGTCAGCCGCCGACATGGATGCCGGGGCGGCGAGCCGGGTCCGGCTCGGACTTACGCAGGATCTCCCGGACCACCGGCGGGGTGTCCCCGCGCCCCAGGATCAGGTATCGCAGCAGGTGGGCGATCGGGTTGCCCTCGGACCACTCGAAGTGCGCGTGCGGGCGTACCCCGGTGGCGTCGCGCAGCGCCAGCAGGATCGCGGCGATGGCGTTGGGCACCGCCGGGCTGCTGGCGCGCAGCACCCGGTAACCACCCACCTCGACCCCCCGCACCCGCAGTACGTGCCGAAAATCGGAGGGGTCCACCACGTCGATCTCCAGAAACAGCACGTCGGTGGCGCCCGGCACCGGGTTCTGCCCCCGCTGCGCCCGCTCCTTGATGGTGTACTCCTTGACCGCCCCGCTGCGCCGCTTGTGGGCGATCACGTGCAGCCGACCGTCGTTGGCCACCGAGTCGGCGATGAACCGCCGCGCCGCCTCGTCGAACTCCACCCGCTCCGCCCGCAGTTCCGTGGTCCGGCTGACCCGCGACACCAGGGACACCGCGATGATGCCGAGGATGAACAGACCCGAGATGGCGATCCCGTCCGGCTTGGTCAGCACGTTCTCGGTCAACGCGTACAGCAGGACCAGAGTGAGCAGGGTGAAGCCGACGGCGGCGGCCCGCTGTCGGCGACCGAGGGCGGCGATCGCCACCGCCACCGCGGCGGAGACCATCATGGCCAGGATCCCGGTGGCGTACGCCCCCGCCTGGGCGTCCACGTCGGCCCGGAAGACGACCGTCAGGCCGATGCAGATCAGGGTGTAGACGATGACCACCGGCCGGACCGCCCGGGCCCAGTCCGGAGCCATGCCGTACGACGGCAGATAGCGCGGCACGATGTTGATCAGCCCGGCCATCGCCGAGGCCCCGGCGAACCACAGGATCAGCACGCTGCTGAGGTCGTACACCGTGCCGAAGGCCTCCCCGACGCGCTCGTGGGCCAGGTAGGCCAAGGCCCGCCCGTTGGCGGCCCCGCCCGGCGCGAACTCCTCGGGTGGGATCAGCAGGGTGGTGACGAAGGTGGTCGACAGCAGATACCCCGACATGATCAGGGCGGCGGCGGTGAGCAGGCGTCGGGTGTTGCGGATCCGGGCGGCCAGCCGGGCCGCCGCGTCCGGCCCCTCCCCGGCGACCAGGGGCATCATGCTCACCCCGGTCTCGAAGCCGGAGAGTCCCAGCACCAGCAGCGGAAACGCCAACGCCGCGGTCACCAGCATCTGGCCCGGTCCGCCGCCGGCGGTCAACGCCCCGGTCCAGTCGGTCAGCACCTGCGGATCACCGGCGATCTCGCCCAGGCAGACCACCACGATCACCGCGTTCAGGGCCAGGAAGACGGCGACCAGAGGTACGGCTACCGCCACCGCCTCCCGGAAGCCGAGCAGGAACACCCCACCCAGGATCAGCAGCAGCACCACGGTCACCACGACCGCGACCGTGGTGCCGCCGAAGGCCTCCGGCAGGTACGGGTTCTGGAGCATGTGCACGGTGGCGTCGGCCGAGGAGAGGGTGATGGTGATGATCCACGAGGTGGCCACGAAGCCGAGCAGGACCAGTACGAAGATCTTGCCCCGCCAGAACGGCAGCAACCGTTCCAGCATGGCCACCGAGCCCTGGCCGTGCGGGCTGTCCCCCGCCACCCGGCGGTACATCGGCAGCATGCCGAACAGGGTCAACGCCACGATCAGCAGGGTCGCCACCGGGGAAAGCGCCCCGGCGGCCAGCACGGCGATACCGGGCAGATACGACAGGGTGGAGAAGTAGTCGACCCCGGTCAGACACATCACCCGCCACCAGGAGTGCGCCCGGGCCTGCCCCTCGGCGGTCTCCGGGCCGACCGGCTGCACCCGGTGCACGAGCAGCCACCGACGCAGCCGGCTCTCCGGCACGGCGGAACCGGGCTGACGTACCGCCACCTGCTCGGGCACGGCTACCCGCCGCCCGGCCGGCTCGCCCGGTCGGGTCGGGTCGCGGGCGGCCCGCAGGGCGGGCTCAGGCGTGCCGGAGGCCCTGCCCCGACGTCCCCGGCCACCTCGCCCTCTGCTCCCGCCCCCCATGGCCCCGACCGCCCTCTCCCCACTCGCTGCCCCGACCGTAGGCGGTCGTCGACCACCACCTCGGCGGAACGGTCAAAGCGGGTCGGCACCCCCGTCGGGTACCGGGGTGAGGGCCCGCGCCAGGGCCTGCGGATCCGCGACGGTCACCGTCACCGCCGGGTGACGCGGCCATCGGCCCGGCAGCAGGGCCGGCACCGGACGCCCGAACCGTACGCAGACCCCCTGGGCGGTGCTGCTGCCGAAGGTGACCCCGATGTCGGCGGCCGACAGGTGCGGGCCGATGGCCCGCCACCAGCGGTACGGGCCGGTCGTCCCGACCCCCCACACGTTGTCCCGGCTGGTCCGCAGCCGCCAGGGACCGAACCGCACCGTGAGGCTCTCCGCGTCGACCTGCACCCAGGCGGTCGACGGTCGGACCCCGAGCAGCGCCAGCAGGGGTCGCCACAACGGATCGAAACGGAAGCCGAAGCGCTGCCCGGTCATCCGCGCACTCCCCGGCCGACTCGGTCCCCCGGGCGGGCGGGACGGGTCGGGGCGGCAGGGCGGGGCCTGGGCCGGGTCGCGGGACGGCGCCGGGAAGCAGAGGTCATGGTCGCGGCGTACCCGTGAGGGGCCGACCGACACCCCCCACGGGCCGGTCGACCCCGCACGCCCCCGGTGGTCCCGGTGAGCGGACCGCCCCCGCGCTCCGCCCACCGGGCGGGCGCGGGGACCCCCGTCCCCCGGCTACTGCAGAAACGCCCCCAGGGGCGACAGCAGCAACCGGCCGAGCGCGGCGGCCGTCTCGTCGAGCCGCTTGCGCTCGCGTTCGTGTTGGCGCGGATCGTGGCGGCACCGCCAGATCCGCTGCGCGTTGCGCCAGGCGACGTCCCGGGTGTAGCCGATCAGTTCGCCCTGGTACCAGTCGTCGATCTCGCCGTTGAGCATGTCGATGAGCAGTTGCCAGCGCTCCAGATAGCCCCGACGCAGCCCGGGGATCTTGTCCGCGAAGATCTTGTTGATCTCCAGGTAGTCGCGGTGCTGGTCGCTACCGTCGACCGGCTCGGACTCCAGGTGGTCGAAGGTCGTGACCAGCGCGAACGGCAGGTCGAAATTGATGTGGGCGTTGACTCCGGCCGCCGCCGAGGGCAGCGGCCGGGCGTCCGGGCCCTGCATCCGCTCGAACAGGCAGGACCAGGCTTTGGGCGTACCGGGACTGGACTCGGTCCACAGCCGCAGCGCGTCGAAGTACCGGGCGGCGAACTCCACGTCCAGCCGGGCCAGGAAGGCCGGGTCGACGAACCGGTCGGCGTACAGGCCGTCCAGCACGCTGGAGGTGATGGTCAGGTACAGCTTGTTGAAGTCGGCCAGCGGGCAACTGTCCAACAGCGGAGGCAACCGGACCAGCAGGTCCTGCAACTTGGTCAGGTGGTCGACCACCGCCGGCACGTCCGCCGGGTGGTCGGCGAGCAGGTCCACGATGTCCCCGTGCACCGGCCCCCAGACCCGCTCACTCATGTCCCCTCCGCCCTGCTCGCCGCCCTGGTGCCGTGCGGCGCCAGGCTCAGCCTTTCAGGCGGATCACCCCGGTCACATCAGTAGAACTACGTATCCGAGACCTGCACGCGACTACGTAGGTAGATGGTGCTCGCCTGCACCCGGGTACGGACCTGAAGCTTGTCGAAGATGTGCGAGACGTGCACCCCGATGGTGCGTTCGCTGATGTACAACCGCTGGCCGATCTCCCGGTTGGTCAACCCCTCGGCCACCGCGGCCAGCACATCGAGCTCGCGGGCGGTCAAGGCGGCCAGGGCCGCGTCGCCCGGCCCGGTCGGCGACGGGCCAGGATCCTCAAGGGTCACCCGGGCCCGACCGGCCAGGGTACGGATCTCCTCGGTCAACGGCACCGCGCCGAGCCCCTGGGCCGTCTGGTACGCCTGCCGCAGCAGCTTGCCCGCGGTGGCGGTGCGCCGCCGACGGGTCAGCAACGCCTCCGCCTGACGCAGTCGGGCGTACGCCGCCGGGTAGGGATGACTGCGCTGGTCCCACTCCGCCGCGGCCCGGGCCCACAACTCCGGATCGGCCACCTCCAGCCGGCTGATCTCGGCGGCGCAGAGCACCAGGTAACCGGAGATCACGTCGCGTACCTGCTGGGCCGCGCGCTCGCTCTTCTCGGCCACCCGGTCGGCGATCTGCCGCAACCGGCGCACCGCGTCGTCGTCGACCGGCACCCGGTCGGCCTTGGCCTCCGCCTCGGCACGCAGGCCGTGCCAGACCAGCACGACGAGGATGACCAGGTCGTCGGAGCGGGTCTCGGTCAACCCCCGCTGCACCGCGTGCCGGGCGACGTCATGGCGGCGTTGCCACATGGCCAGCCCGGCCCGCAGGGTGAGCAGCGGAAGGACGTGTCGGGCGCCCCCGCCGGCCAGCATGGTGGCCACCGCGTCGAGGTCCCGGTCGGCCGCCTCGATGTCGCCGTAGCCGACCGAGAGGCGGCAGCGGGCCAGCAGCAGCTCCACCGCGTCGGTCCCGCTGGGGCGGTGCCGCAGGGCCGCGGCGACCACCTCCGCCGCCTCGGCCCACTGCCCCACCCGGAACAGCCCGTTGGTGGCGATCGCCAGCAGCCGAGTCGCGTAACTGCGCCCCAACCCCAGCTCGGCCACCCGCTCGGCGCCCCGGCGGGCCACCACCACCCCCTCCTCCAGGCGGTTCAGCGGCCCGGTGAGCAACTCCGCCAGGTGCAGGTAGGCCAGGGCGACGTCCTCCGGACGGCCGGCGGTTTCGGCGGTGGCCAGGGCACGGCGCAGCACCGCCAACCCGGCGTCGGGGTCCTGGCGGTACGCCTCGGAGAAACCCAGCGCCATGCTGGCCAGCACCAGCTCGGTGGTGGCCTGACCGGCGTGCTCGGCCAGGCTCAGCGCCTCCTTGGCCCACTGGCCGGCGTCGGCGTACCGGCCCAGTTGCAGCAGCAGCTCGGCCAGGCGCGCGGCGGCCGTGGCCCGCTGCCGGGGGCTACAGTCGGCGGCGTCCAGGGCGCGCTGGTACTCCGCCTCGGCCAACGCCGAGCGGCCCGCCGCAGCCAGGTAACGGGCCCGGCGGATGTGCAGCTCACACACCGGACGGTCGGTGTCGATCTTGGCCAGTTCTTCGAGCAGGGTCAGTGCGCGGGCGTACTCACCGCAGTGGTGGGCCGCTTCCGCCGCGTGCCCCAGCAACGCCGCCCGCTCGGCATCGGGTAGGTCCTGGGACAGTTCCACCGCGACCGACCAGTGCCGGTGCGCCTCCGCGTAGCCGTACAGCCGCTCCGCCTCCTGGGCCGCGGCCATCGCCGCCGGCAGGGCCCGCTGCGGCTCGCCGGCCAACCGCCAGTGATGGGCCAGCCGGGCCTGGTGCAACTCCCCCGGCGCCCCGGTCAGGGCCTCGGCGTAGCGGCGGTGCAGCACGGCCCGCTCGGCGGGCAGCAACTCGTCCTCCAGCACCTCGGCCACGAGGCGGTGCCGCAGACGGTAGCCGTCCTGGGAGCCGACCACCAACCGGTGGGCCACGGTGGCCCGGACCGCCTCCAACAGCTCCTCTTCGGGCAGTCCGAGCACCTGGGCCAGCAGCCAGTGCTCGACCGGTTCCACCCCGACGGACACCGCGTGCACGACCCGGTGCGCCGGCTTCGGCAGCGCGTCCACCCGGGCCAGGAAGACCTCCCGCAGGGTGTCGGAGAGCCGGTCGCGGCCGTCGCGCAGATCCCGGGCCAGTTCCTCGATGACGAAGGGGTTGCCGCCGCTGCGTCGACACAACCGCTCGACCGCCTCGGGCGGCAGCGGACGACCCACCACCGCAGCGGCCAGTTGCTCGGCGGCGACCCGGTCCAGCGGGGCCAGGTCCAGCACCTGCACTGACCGCAGCCGACGCAGCTCGGTGAGCACCCGACGCAGCGGATGTGCGCCCTGCAGGGACTCCGAACGCACCGCCGCCAGGACCGACAGCTGAAGGTCACCGAGGCCGGCCAGCAGGTACAGCAGCAACTGCCGGGTGGTCCGGTCGACCCATTGTAGGTCGTCGAGGACCAGCACCACGGGTCGGCCGTCGGCGATCACGCTGAGCCCTCGGGCGACCCGCTCCAGCAGGGCCCCCGCACCGTCCGGGCCCGCCGCCTCGTCGGCGAACATCGCCAGCAGCGCCCGGACCGAGGCGGCGGCGGCCGGGGGCAGGTCGGCGTCGAGGCGGCGCAACGCCTGCCGGAGCGGGTGCAGGGGCGAGGCGTCGCCGATGTCCAGACAGGAGCCGATGAGCACCAGCGCACCCGCCTCGCCCAGCCGTCGGCCGAGTTCGCGCAGCAACCGGGTCTTGCCCACCCCGCTCTCGCCGGTGAGGAAGAGGGCGGCCGTGCCGGCCGGCGGCACATCGTCGAGCAGCGCGGCCCGCATCGCCGCCATCAGGTCGGCCCGACCGACGAGCGGTGTGCTGTCCACGTCGCTGGCCATGGCTCGCAGCCTAGTCACAGCCGCCCGTTGCCCTCTACCACCGCCGGAGCCTGCTCACCGCCCCGCCCCACATTGCGACCGACCGGTTTGCGCAGGTCGGACATACGTCGTTCTGCCGATCCGCCGGTCAGACCCGCGGTGGCAGTCTCCCGGCAGGGTCGACCCACATCGCAGGAGAGGCGGGTGCGTCTCGATGCCCATGTCCACCATCGTCCGACCAGGCGGATCGACCAGCCGAAGGCACTGGTCGATGACCGAGGAGCGGCGGATCGTCACCGTGCTCTTCGTCGACATCGTCGGCTCCACCGAACTGGTCGGCCGGCTTGATCCGGAGGAGGTCCGCACCCTGCAACGGGTCTACTTCGGCACGGTCGCCCGGGTACTGCGCCGCTGGGACGGCGCGGTGGAGAAGTACGTCGGCGACGCCGTGATGGCCCTGTTCGGCGCGCGACACGGGGACGGGTGGCAGGCGTACCGGGCGGTGCGGGCCGGCCTGGAGATCCAGCGGGCCATGGACCGCCGTAGCTCCACCCTGGCCCCCGGGCTGCGGGTGCGGGTCGGGGTGGCCACCGGCGAGGCGGTGGTGGACCTGGGGAGCCGGCACGACGGTGGGCACGGGGTGGCAAGTGGCGCGGTGACCACCCTGGCCGCACGGTTGCAGGGGTACGCGCCACCCGGCGGGGTGGCGCTCTGCCCGGCCACCCACCGGGCGGTCCACGGCCTGATCGCCCAGCAGCCGGCACCGGCGGTGACCGTGGCCGGCAGGGCTGCCCCGATCGAGATCTGGCACGCCATCGGCACCCTCCCTCCCACCTCCACCCCGGCCGAGATCCCCCTGCTCGGCCGGGTCCGGGAGCTGGCCACCGCCCAGGACCACCTGACCCGGGCGGTACGCGGACACGGCCCCCGAGGCCTGCTGTTGACCGGTGCGCGCGGGTCCGGCCGCAGCCGGTTGCTGGGTGAGCTGGTCCGCCGGGTCAGCACGGTGGACGGCAGGCCGATCCGCTGGTGTGTGACGGCCTGCCCGCCGCACCCGGACGGTCCCCTGACCCCGGTGGTGGACCTGCTGCGCGGGCTCGCCGGGGTCCGGGAAACCGACGACGCCGCGACGGTTCGCCACCGTCTGTCCACCGCCCTGAAGGGTCAGGTGTCGCCGCAGCGCCTGGCGGCGACGGCGGAGGCGGTGACCGGTGCCCCCGGCAGCACCGGGGCCCGGGCTGCGGCCTGCTGGCGGGAGGTGCTGCTGGACCTGGCCCGACGACAACCCGTGGTGGTGGCCGTTGACGATCTCGACCGGGCCGCACCGGCCCTGCGACACCAACTGGACCTGCTGCTCGACCAGGCCACGGCCGGGGGCCTGCCGTTGGCGCTGGTGGCCACCGGCGCCGAGCAGGTCACCGGGTGGGCCCGGGTGCGGTTGCGTGCCCTGGACCCGGTGACCACCGGCCGGTTGCTGCGTCGGCTGCTGCGGCGGGCGGGGCGGCCGATCACCCTGGTCCCGCACCTGATCCCCCTGGTCGGCGGCAACCCCGGACACGCGGTCGCGTATGTGGACGCCCTGGACTCCGACACCTCGGCCCCTGCCGTACCGGAGAGCGTGCGGAGGGTGGTCGACGCCCGCCTGGACCGGCTCGACGATCCGCTGCGGGTGGCCCTGCTGGCCGTCACCGTCTCGACCCACCGCTCGGCGGTGCGGTTGGCGCACACGGTGGGTTGGTCGGTGCGGCGGGCCCAGTGGGCGCTGTGTGCGCTGACCGTGGCGGGTCTGCTCGTGGCGCTGCCGACCGGGGGTTACCGGTTGGCCGATCCGGTGCTGGGCGAGGTCGCCGCCGCCCGGCTGACCCGCAGGCTGCGGGCCACCTTCGCCCGCCGGGCCGCCACGGCCGCCGTGGACCAGCCGGAGGAGGGGTACCGGACGGCACCCTCCTCGGTCGCCACCCCCGCCCGGCGGTGGCGGTCCGTCGGCGGTCCGCGCGCAGCCGGTGCCGCACCGGGTGGATCAGCCTGGGTGACCGGCGACCGCCCCGGCGCTGTCCTGCCTCGGCACGGGCGCGTCGTCGCCGACCACAGCCGGGCGCAGGGCTCGGCTGTGGCCCCGGAACTCGGCCACCACCTGCCCGTCCTCGCGGGTCACCGTGACGTCGTAGATCCCGCTACGCCCGTACCGGGTGCGTTCGGTGGCAAGGGCCAGCAGCAGATCACCCTCGTGCGCCGGGCGGACGAAGGTGATCTCGCCACCGGCGGCCACGGTCACCGGTCCGTGGCTGTTGCAGGCCAGGGCGAAGGCGGTGTCGGCGAGCAGGAAGACGAAGCCGCCGTGGGCGATGCGATGTCCGTTGACCATCTCGGGGGTGATCCGCATCCGGGCCACCGCGGCACCGTCCGCAGCCGTGATCAACTCGATGCCGAGCCGGTTCGAGGCCACGTCGGCGTCGAACATCTCGTGCGCGGCGGTGCGCTGCGGTTCCACCTGACTCCTGAGGCCGTGCGGTCGGGCGGGCCCCGCCCTGGGACGGCCATGTTATCGCCGGTAGCAGGGGCCGCCGGCATCCGCCGACGGCCCCAGGATCATCGCCCTGCCATTCTCTCTCTATTGCAATTCATTGGCAACAACTCCGGACAGGTTCCTCGCGCGTCTGCTGGCCCGGGCACGACAACGCCGCGCGGCCCGGTACGCCGCCGACTTCACCGAGGTCGGCACCCTCTGGCGGGCCGGCACCGACGCCGCCGTGGTCGCCGTCCGGTGACCGACCGACTCAGCGTGGCGGGCGGGCGGCGGGGACCAGGGCCAGGGTGGGCAGGAGGAGGATCGGGACGACCAGCAGGGCGTGCAGGGTGCCCACCCGGTCGCCGAGCAGGCCGAGCAGGGGCGGGCCGGCCAGGAAGGCGGTGTAGCCGATCACCGCCACGACACTGACCCGGACATGGGCGTGTTCCTCCTCGTCGGCGGCGGCGCTCATGCCGACCGGGAAGCCGAGCGAGGCTCCCAGGCCCCACAGCAGCACACCGAACACCGCGATCGGGCCGGAACCGGCCAGCACCGCCAGGGCGGCCCCGACGATGGCGAGCACGATGGTCACGGTCAGCACCGGCCCTCTCCCCCACCGGTCCAGGGCCACCGTGCCGAGGGTGCGACCCACCGTCATGCCGACCACGAAGAGGCCGAAGACCGCCGCGCCGGCCGCCTCGCTGAAGCCGTACCCGTCGATGAAGGCCACCGCCAGCCAGTCGTTGGCGCTGCCCTCGGCGAAGGCCACCGCCAGCACCAGCAGACCGATGAGCAGGGTGCGGGGCTCCCGCCAGGCGGCGAACAGGCGTCGGCGACGGTCCGCCGGGGTGCTGGGCTGCGCCTCCGGCTCGACCGCCAGGAAGGCCCGCGCCCCGAACAGGGTGCCGACGAGCACCAGGGCTGCCAGGACGCTGAGGTGTGCCCCGATCGGCACCCCCAGCCGGGCCGCCAGCGCCCCGATCCCGGCACCGGCCACCCCACCCAGGCTCCAGGCGGCGTGGAAGCGGGGCAGCACCGTACGCCCCAGCCGCCGTTCCACCGCCGCGCCCTCGATGTTCATCGCCACATCGCAGCTGCCGGAGCCGTACCCGAGGCCGAACAGGCCCACGGCCACTCCGGCCAACGAACCGAGCACGCTGGCCGACACCCCGGCGACGGTCAACCCGACCGTCAGGATCAGAGTGGACAGCATCACCGCGCGGGCCGTGCCGAGGCGCTGGGTGACCAGGCCGGCGGTGGGCATGGCCACGATGGAGCCGGCGGACATGGCCAGCAGGAGCAACCCCAGGCGCCCGGGGGTCAGGTCCAGGCCGTCGCGGACCGCCGGCACCCGGGCGAACCAGGTGGCCACGGCCAGCCCGTTGAGGGCGAACACCACCGCCACGCCGTTACGGGCGGCCAACACGCTACGGGACGGACCGGAACCGGCCGGTGGGGCCGTGGGGATGGCGCTGGGATCCACGTGTACGCGTTCCTCTCCTGGTGCTGACCTTCGCCACGATCCCACACCTGGGAGCGCTACCAGCGCAGTCCTCCCCGGTCCTTACCGAACGACCCTGCGGCGAGGCATGCTGCGCTCGATACGCCCGCACGACGGCACAGGACGGGCGACATCCCGCTGGCCTCGGTGACCGCCCTGACCACGGCGAGCGACCTCCGGCGATCACCTGAGCCCGAACCCTTCAGAATATCGATTCATGCGCCTTTTATCCTCGGCTGAATGTGACTGACCATCGGTAAGATCGGCGACTTGCTTATGACTGATCGCTGACTGATGGCTCGGCCGGAAAGCGCACACACTGTGCCCATGAGAAGTGGGAGCGGGCGCAGCAGGACACTCCACGGTGTCGCGTGCCTGGTCCTGCTGGCGGCCCTTTCCGGCTGCATGCAACTCAACATCGGGCTCACCGTCAAGGCGGACGACACGGTCAGCGGGCAACTCCTGCTGACCGCCGAGCGCAAGATCCTGACCTGGAACAACCAGACCGTCGAGCAGGGCTTCGCCGACCTTCGGCAGAACATCCCCGCGCTGCCGCCCGGCCCCGAAACGCCGTACGCGACCGACACCCACTTCGGTTTTCAGATCAACTACCGGAATGTGCCGCTCGATCAATTCGACAGCGAAAGCCTGCGCATCGTCCGGGCGAACGACCGATACGTCTTCACCCTGCCGCTTGATCCAAATAAGTACGGCGGGAAAGTGGCCGAGCAGGACCCGGAGAATCAAGCCAGATTCATGTCGTTGATGTCTTTCGAGATCGCCGTGACCTTCCCCGGCCGCGTTCTCGACGTCAACGCCGGCGGCCAGGTCAACGACCGGACGGTGACCTGGCGGGTCAACCCCAACGAGCCCAAGCCGGCCGAACTACGTGCCGTGGCCGAGGCGCCACCCCGACCGTCCGCCGCCGCGGACACCGACGCCACCGGCGGGCTGCCGTGGCTGCTCATCGCCGCCGGCGCGGTGGTGCTGCTGCTCGGCGCCCTGCTTGTCGTACTGCTGCTGCGCCGACGTCGCGCAACCGGCGACTCGACCACGGCCACCGCCACCGACCGCAGTGGGGCCGGCGAAGTGACCACGGCCACCGACGGCGGTGGGGCCGGTGACGCCACCACGGCCGTCGAACCCACTGACGGTGCGCCCGCAGCCACTCCGGCCGCGCCGCGCACCACGATTCCCGGCCCGCCGGGTGCCGGCTGACCTGACCGGCTGCCGCCCGCCCGAACGGACGGACGGACGACACTCTCCTCCCCACCCCGCACCACCCGATCGAAGGGAGATCGGCTATGAACGATCTCTTCACCTGGGCCGCGCTGGGCAGCCTCACCGGCGCCAGCGCCGCGACCCTGCTCACCACGAACGTCATCGGGGGCCTGATCGGCCCCAGCGCCGACACGGCGCGCAAGTGGATAGCGCTGGGCATCGCGCTCGCGCTGTCGTACCTCACCGCGGCCTTCGCCACCGACGCAGGCCCGGAGAAGTGGATCATCGCGTTCTTCAACGGGCTGGTCATCTTCGCCGCCGCCCTCGGCATCAACCAGTTGCCCCCCGGCAACCGGCAGGCGACGCCGACCCAACTGGCGCAGGGCAACGAGCCACGCTTCATCCGCTCCTGGGCCTGAACGGAGCAGGGTCATGGTCTTCGGCATCATCAGCGCCGCCGGGCACGTCGCCGCCGGGGCGGTGTTCGGTCAACTCGTCGGCGGCATCGTCGGGCTGCTCGTCGGCGGCACCCTGGGCCTGCTGGTCGGTGGGGTCTTCGGCTGGGCGATCGCGTCGGCCCGGGTCTACGGACCCGACCCGCGAGGGGTGTTCCTGTTCGTGGTCGACCACACCTGGAGCCTGCTGAACACCCTGGTCGGCGCGCTCTACCTCGCCGTACACCTGCTGTTCGGTCATTCCCTGGACCGCACCACCTCCGCGCACAGCTGCCGGGTGAACGTCCTGGAGGGGGTCTCCCCCCGGTACGCCACCACCCTCGGCACGGTCTGTGCCGGATCCGGGCCGGGCATCCAGCGGCACGAGGACGTGCACGTCTTCCAGGCCCGCCTGCTCGGGCCGCTCTACATCCCGCTGGTCGTGGCCAACTACGTGCTGTTCACCATCGCCCCGGTGTGGCTGCTCTACCACGACCACGCGGGCGCACCGATCAACCGGTTCACCCGGTACTTCGAGATCGGGGTCTACCCGCACGTGTGGAACGAGGCCATCGCGTACCGCATCCAGGGGACACCACCGCGATGAGCGACCCCGGGCCGATCGAGGGCGCCACGGCCGACCTGGCGGGGTGGCTGACCGGGGCGGCGGGCGCCGCCGTTCCGGTCGGCCCGCCCGGGCTGGACAGCGACCCCGCCGGGCTGACCCTCTGGCCGCTGGAGCTACGACCGGCCCGGCAGACCCGGGGCACCGGCGGATCGGAGCCCTACCGGTTCACCGTCCGCTACCTGCTCGCCGCAGGCGGGCCGGCGGCCCTGGCGGCGCTGGACCGAGTGCTGGTGGCGGCCACCACGAGCGGCCACACCCTGACCCTGGAGGCCGGTGACCCGGCACTGTGGACGGCATTCGGTACGCCGCCCCGGCCCGCGCTGCTGATCGACGTGCCGGTCCAGGTCACCCCGGAGCGCCGGCCGGCCGCGCCGGTACTGCACCCGCTGCGGCTGCGCCAACTGGACATGCTGGCCTTCGACGGCCGGGTGGTCGGCCCGGCCGCGCAGCCACTTGCGGCCATGCGGGTCGAGGTCGTCGGTCAGGCGTACGCGACCCGCACCGACTCCGCCGGCCGGTTCCGGATCGTCGGGGTACCCCACGCCCCCGAGAGCCCCGGCCCGGTACGGCTGCGGCTCACCGGCCGGGGGCAGGTGCTCACCGCCGAGGTCGACCCGACCGAACCCGACATCGTCATCGTCTGCGCCCCACCGGCCCACTGATCCACCGACACCCGCTTCCGGGAGGACCGATGCCCACCTACTTCTCACCCGGCATCTACGTCGAGGAGGTGCCCGGTGCCGCGCGACCGATCGGACCGGTCGGTACCAGCACCGCCGCCTTCGTCGGTGTCGCGCCGCACCGCACCGCACACCTCGGCGAGGCCCTCGCCGTGAACAACTGGACGGACTTCCTGCGCCTGTACGCCGACGGCGACGAGTTGGAGAGCACCCCGTTGGCCCGGGCCGTCTTCGGTTTCCTGGACAACGGCGGTACCCGCTGCTGGGTGGTCAACGTCGGGGAGGGCGGCGCGGTCACCGGCACCGGCCGCAAACGGGCCGGCCTGGACCTGCTGGAGGCGGTCGACGAGGTCTCCATCGTGGCCACCCCCGGCTTCCACGACCCGGTCGCGTACGAGGCCCTGCTCAGCCTGGCCGAACGCACCCGCACCATGGTGGCCATCTGCGACCCTCCGCCGGACATCGAGGACATCTCCACCCTGACCCGGGTCGCCACCCCCGGCTCCACCCGCCCGGCCAAGCCGAGCGACGCCGCCGACCCGGAGATCCCGGCCGCCGGCTCCGGTGGTGGCCCGGTGTCGCATCGCCCTCGGCAGTCGGACTACGGCGCCCTCTACTACCCCTGGCTGCGGGTACGCGATCCGCTCTCCGGTGAGCTGGTGCTCACCCCGCCGAGCGGGCACGTGGCCGGCATCTGGGCCCGCACGGACGCCCTGCGCGGAGTACACAAGGCACCGGCCAACGAGCCGGTACGCGGCGCGGTCGACCTGGGCCACCTGGTCACCCGGGCCGAGCACGACGTGCTCAACCCCAAGGGGGTCAACGTGATCCGCTACTTCCCGGGCGAGGGCATCCGGGTCTGGGGCGCGCGTACCCTCGCCGCCGAGGCCAGCGAGTGGCGTTACCTGAACGTACGCCGACTCTCCATCGCCATCGAACAGGCCATCGCCAACGGCACCCGCTGGATGGTGTTCGAACCGAACGACTTCACCCTGTGGCGCTCGATCCGTCGGGACATCGGCGCCTTCCTGACCCGGGTCTGGCGCGACGGAGCCCTGCTGGGCCGTACGCCGGAGGAGGCGTTCTTCGTCAAGTGCGACGAGGAGACCAACCCGGCCGACGTTCGCGACGCCGGGATGGTGGTCGCCCACATCGGCATCGCCGTGGTGAAGCCGGCCGAATTCGTGGTGTTCAAGCTCAGCCAGTGGGCCGGTGGCACCGAGACCGAGACGATTGGAGGCTGACATGCCGACCACGGCCACACCCCAGCCGGGCGCCCCGGTCGACCCGTACCGCGCCTACAACTTCAAACTGCTGGTCAACGGCGTCACCAACGGCCACTTCACCGAGGTCAGCGGCCTGGAGGTGAACATCGCGGCGGTGGCGTACCGGGAGCAGGGCAACGACCGGATCCGGATGATCCCCGGCCAGGTCGAGTACGGCCCGGTCACCCTGCACTTCGGCCTCACCTCCTCGCGGGAGTTGTGGGACTGGGTGCACGCGGTGGCCCGCGGCACGGTCAACCGCCGCAACGTCTCCGTGGTGCTGCTCGACGCCGCCGGCACCGCGGAGGTGCTGCGCTGGAACCTGATCAACGCCTGGCCGACGAACTGGCGCGGCGCCCACCTGAACACCCTCAGCCAGGAGATCGCCATCGCGGCACTGACCCTGCGCTACGAAAGCCTGGAACTGGAGGCCGGCGGTGCCGCGCCGACGACCGCTTAGCCGGCTGGCCGAGTTGCTGCGGTCCGCCGCACAGGCCGTGGACCGCGTCGCCGTCCCCTCCTCCCCCGCCGGCCCCTCCTCCCCCGCCGTCCCCGCCCCAGTCGCCGGGCCGACCCCGGCCCTTGGGCCCGCCCCGGCCGTTGGTTCTGTCTCGATTGCCGGGCCTGTCCCCGCTACGGCCAGGTCGGCAGCCGATGTCACGGACCGCCGTCCGGGCCGGCCACCGGAGCACTGGCTGCGGGTGGTCGAAGCACACGCCCCGGGCCTGCTGCGCGACCTGGCCCTCGACGGCCCGCCGCCGGCCACACCGGTGTCGGCGAACGGCAGATCGAACGTCGGCGACATCATCGCCGCACCCCACGACCCGATCACCCTGAACCATGCCCCACCCCCACTCCCACCCTCGGTCCTGGCCCCGCCCTCGGTCGCGGCCCCGGGTCCGGTCCCGGCCTCGGTCTCGGGTCCGGATCCGGGTCGGTCCCCGGTCGCACCCCCGGTTCCCGGCCGTACTCCCACCGTCCCCTTTGCTCTGCTTCAACCGACGCAACGGTCACTGTCCGGATACCGGACACCGGGCATTGCGTGGAGTGAAGCAGAGCAAAGGGGGGTGCGAGGAGTCGGCGGGGTCGCTCGGGGCGCTGCGGGGCGGCACGAGCCGGCGAGGGCTGCCGTGAGTCCGGTCGAGTCCGGTCGGGTGGGGCCAGAGGGCAGCGACGTGACCACGGCCCGGGACGGTGAAGCGGTGCCGAGGCACGGCACAGACAGCGTCACAGCGGGCGACACCGCAGCGGGTAGCCCCTCGGAGGGTCGGACCGCGCGGGGCGGCGGGGCGGGCCGCAGCGACGAGGAACCACCTCGGGCGCTCGGCGGGCTGGGTGGCAGCGGGGCACCTCCGATCCCACGGCTGCCTGTATCGAGGCGGCGGGTGGGGACGGCGGATCGACTGCCGTCGGCGCGGGCTCAGTCGCGTGCCGCGATCGACCCTCGGTCGGGAGCTGTTGCGCCGACCGGGCGCGGCGGACCTGGCGAGTGGGGTGAGGGCACCTACCCGGCCCGGACCGGTCGCTGGCTTCGGGCGGTCGATGGCCGGAACACCGCCGAGGACAGGCAGCAGGCCGCCGACCCGCCCGTGACCGGAGACCGACCAGGCGATCGTGTCGTGGTCGGGGACGGGCTATGGCCGGGCGGTGCGATACCAGGTGGCCCCGCACGGACAACCGCCGTCACCGGGCAGGCCGACGTCACCGGGCGGGCGGATGTCGCAGGGCAGGCCGATGCAACCCGGCAGGCCGGTGCCACCGGGCGGGCCGATGTCACGCGGCCGGCCGATACCCCGCCGTGGGCCGATGTCACGCGGCGGGCCGATACCCCGCCGTGGGCCGATGTCATGCGGCGGGCCGATGTCATGCGCTTCAACAGGGGCGAACCAGGCCACAGGGACGAGTGGGGCGGCGGGGAGGAGCGTGGAGCCGGTGACGAGCGGTTGACCGGTGACGGGGGGCCGTGGCCGGACCTCGACCGGGCGGGTCGGGCGGGTCGGCGGCGGCGGGTGGTCGGGCCGTGGCCGAGGCTGCCCGACGACGGTCCGCTGTGGTCGGTGCCCGAGCCGGCCGGGGACGAGGTCGCGCACCGGGGTCGGCTCGACCGGGAACAGGCGGGTGAGTGATGGAACGGGTGGCCTTCCTCATCGACGCCACCGGCGAGCGGATCGACTGCCTGCTCAACCCGGAGAGTGTCGAGGTGACCCGGCTCGCCGGGGTACGCCGTCGGGGCACCGCCGGCACCCAGCTCGCCGGGGCCGGTCGGGCCGACGATCCGTTGGTCTTCACCGGCGGTGGGCGTACCGAACTGGTGCTTGATCTGCTGTTCGACACCGATTTCGCCGAGGGTCAGGTACGCCCCGCCGACGTGCGGGAACTGACCCGGCCGTTGTGGCTGCTGGCGGAGAACTCGGCGGTGGAGCACGGCTGGGTACGGCCCCCGCTGGTCCGGCTGGTCTGGGGCAAGACCTGGAACGTGCCGGGAGTGATCGTCGCCGTAGCGGAACGATTCGACGCCTTCACCGCCACCGGATCACCGCGTCGATCCTGGCTGCGACTCAAGCTGGTCCGGGTCACCGAGGACGCCGACCGGGCCCGGGAGGGGTTCGCCGAAGAGTTGGCCGCCGCACAGACCCCGGCCGTCGCGCCGGGCACGACCGTGGTCGCCGCCGGTGACGGCAGCGGCACCGCCGACTCCTCCGGCGTACGCTTCGATCTGCTCGCCCACGACGCGCTGGGGTCGCCGCTGCGGTGGCGGCTGCTGGCCGAACACAACCGGATCACCGACCCCCTGACCCTGCCCCCCGGCACTCCCCTGGCCGTGCCGCCGCTGCCCGAGACCACGGTCGCCGGAGGCGGGCGATGACCGACCTGGCGTCCCGGGCGCTGATCATGCTGATCGACGGGGTCGCGTTGTCCGAGGCGTTGCCCGGTCAACTGCGTACCCTGCGGGTGGCCGCCCGGCTGAACCGTCCCACCCAGTGCGAGGCGGTGTTGACCACTGCCCCTGGTCCGGCGGCCCTGACCGGCCCGGTACGCCTCGGGGCCAGCCTGCAGGTCCGGCTGGATGGTCAACCGGAGACGCTGTTCGGTGGCGAGGTCACCGCCGTCGAGGTGGAGTACGCCGCCGACGGCGGCGCCATCCTGCGGGTTCGGGGGTACGACCTCCTGCACCGGCTGCGCAAGCGGCAACGGTTGCGGGTCTTCGAGTCGGTCACCGCCGCCGACCTGGCCGGTGAACTCTGCGCCGACCTGGGGCTGCGGGTCGAGGCGGAGTCCGAGGGGCCCCGGCTGGAACGATTGACCCACCACCACGCCAACGATCTGGACCTGCTGCTGGCGGTGGCCGGCCGGGCCGGGCTGCACCTGACCGTCCACGAGGGTGTGCTGCACCTGGTGACCCTGCGGGGTCAGGGCGAGCCGGTCCCGCTGACCCTCGGTCACCGGGTGCACGGTCTGCGGCTGTCCATGAACGTCGACGCCGCCGCCGGGGAGAGCACCGCCCTGGGCTGGCACCCTCAGCGGGCCGAACCGATCGCGCAGAGCGCCGCCAGCCCGCGCTGCGGACGCCGTACCCCGGTCGAACCGGATCCGGCGGTGGTCGGCGCGGAGGGTGCCCGGACCGCGTTGGATCAGCCGGGGCGCAGCGACGACGAGATCGCCGCCCTCGCCCAGGCCCGCCTGGACCTGCGGGCCGCCGCCCTGGTCACCGCCGAAGGTACGGCCGAGGGTGATCCGGCCCTGCGGCCGGGCCGCCGGGTGCTCCTGACCGGGGTCGCCGAGGCGGTCGCGGGCACCTACGTCCTCACCGAGGTGGTGCACACCCTGGACGCCGACGGCCATCTGACCCGCTTCTCCACCGTTCCCCCGCCGGCGCCACCGGCCGGGCCGCCCGCACCGGCGGTGGTCACCCTGGGCACGGTCACCGATGTGGCCGACCCCGCCGGACTGGGTCGGGTACGGGTGGAGCTGCCCGCCTACGGCGGGGCCGACGCCGGCTGGCTGGGGGTGCTCTGCCCGGGAGCGGGCCGGGGCAAGGGCCTGGTGGCGCTGCCCGATCCGCAGGACCGGGTGCTGGTGGCGTTGCCCGGCGGCGAACCGGCCTCCGGTGTCGTCCTGGGATCGCTGTTCGGGGCGGTCGAGCCGTACGACACCGGGGTCGAGGAGGGTCGGGCCCGGCGGTGGTCGCTGCGGACCGCCGGTGGGCAGCAGGTGGTCATCGACGACGTGGCCCGCAGTCTGCGGTTGAGCACGGAGGCCGGCAGTTGGTTGGAGCTGACCCCCGAACTGGCCACCCTGCACGCCGCCACCGACCTGGTGCTCTCCGCCCCGGGCCGGGCCATGGTGGTGCGGGCCCGCAGTGTCGACTTCCTGCACGCCGAGGCGGTCGAGGACCCGGACACCGCCGCCGAGCAGGCCCGCTCGCTCGCCCGTGCCCACCACGAAGGAGGCCGCTGATGCGCTGGATACACCGCGACTCCGTGATCAGGTGCGATCACGACGGCCGGGTCCGCAACCAGCCCTCGCAGCGGTGGGTGACTCTCGCCGGGGTCCCGGTCCTGGTGGCCGACGATCCGTTGGGCCGGGCGATCGCCGCCTGTCCCAACTACGGCGCCACCGTGAAGCCCTGCACGAAGACCGAACCGGTGGCGGTCGGCTACAGCCACTGGATCCGGGTGGACGGTCGACCCGTCGTGCTGTCCCACCTTCAAGGGTTCACCGACGGCAGTCCCCCGGGGCAGGTCACCTACCGGGTCCGCGATCCCCGGCAGCGGTTCGTGGGGGCCGACCGATGAGGGCGATCAGGTTCGTCGGTGCCGGCTTCGACCCAGGCCGGGGTGGCGGTCTGGGGCTGACCGCGGCCGGCGGGTTGGCCATGACCGACGGCGATGAGACCGTACGCCAGGCGTTGTTCCTGCTGCTGTCCACCACCCCGGGTGAGCGGCTGATGCGACCCGGCTACGGCTCACGGCTGCACCGGCTGGTCTTCGCGCCGAACGACGACACCACCGCCGGCCTGGCCATCCACTACGTACGGGCGGCCATCGCCCGCTGGGAGCCACGCATCGACGTACTCGATGTCGACGCCGGTCCCGACCCGGACGACGCCTGGCGGCTGGTGATCCGGCTGGACTACCGGATTCGGGCCAGCCTGGCCCCCGGCCACCTGGTCTTCTCCGTGGACCTGCTGCCGGTCGACGAGGAACCTTCCGCCGCACCCGGCCCCGAGGAGGGGTGATGACCCTGCCCGTGCCGCACCTGGACGACCGCAGCTTCCTGGACCTGGTCATCGAGGCCCGGGAGCGGATCCAGCAGTCCTGTCCCGGCTGGACCGATCTGTCCGCGCACGATCCCGGCATCGCCCTGCTGGAGGCGTTCGCGCACCTCACCGAGGTGATGATCTACCGGCTCAACCAGTTGCCGGAGAAGGCGTACGTGGCCTTTCTGAACCTGCTCGGGGTGACCCGGCACGCGCCGAGCGCGGCCTGGGCGGAGGCGCGTTTCACCCGGACCGGATCGGCCGAGGCGCCGCTGCGGATCCCGGCCGGTACCCGGGTGGCCGCCGCCCGAAGTGCGGACCCCCGCCCGGTCGTCTTCGTCACCTGTGAACCGGCGTCGCTGGGGGTCGGCGAGCACGAGGTGACCGTACGGATGCACCACTGCGAACTCATCGAGGCGGAACTGCTGGGGATGGGCACCGGGGCGCCGGGGCAGGTGTTGCGTGCGGCGCGGGCACCGCTGGCGCGTACCGCCGAGGCGTGGGATCTGCTGCTCGGGGTGGAGGTGCCGGCCGGGTCGGTGGAGCTGGGTGCGGCGGCCCGGGAACACCAGGGCCGCGTCTTCGAGATCTGGCGTCCGGTGGACAGCTTCGCCGGTCTGGGCCCCCAGGACAAGGCGTACCTGGTCGACCGCTGCTCCGGCACGATCACCTTCGCCCCCGCCCTGGACCTGCGGACCACCGAACCGGCGTCGCTGCGCTTCGGCGACGGCCCGGTCGGGGCCGTGCCACCGGCCGGGCGGCAGGTGCGGCTGTGGTATCGCGCCGGTGGCGGACCGACCGGCAACGTGGCGGCCGGCACCCTGACCAGCCTGCGGGATCCGCTGCCCGGGGTGAAGGTGGTCAACCCGCTGCCGGCGGTCGGCGGCCGGGAGATGGAGACCATGGAGTCGGTGCTGCTGCGCGGGCCGTACGCCTTCTTCGCCCAGCAGCGGGCGGTGACCGCCCGCGATTTCGAGGTGCTGGCCACGGCGGCCGGTGGGGTGGCCCGGGCCCGGGCCTTCACCCGGGCCGCCGTCTACAGCTTCGCCCGCCCGGGTGAGGTGGAGACGGTGCTGGTGCCGTACGTGCCGACGCAGGCCCGGCCGGGCGGTGGGCTGCCGGTGCAGGTGCTGCGTGAACACGAGGTGGAGGAGACCTGGCTGCGGGTCGAGGCGGATCTGGAGCGGCGTCGTTCCCTGGGCACCACCTGCCGGGCCAGTTGGGCCAGGTACAAGGCGGTGTCGATCCGGGCCCGGGTGGTGGTCCGCCGGGAGGAGGACGTCGAGGCGGTCCGCCGACGCATCCACGACCGGCTGCACCAGACCCTGAGCCCGTTACCCACCGCCCTCAACCCGACCGGGTGGGCCTTCGGCGAGCCGCTGCGGGCCTCCAATGTGTACCGGCTGCTGGAGCACGCCGAGCCGGGGGTGCGTTACGTCGAGTCGGTGCGGTTCGTGGTGGACGAGGCCCCGGACAACCAGGTGCGTACCCTGGCCGCCGACGAGTACCAGCCGAACACCTGGTACGCCGGCAGTGCCGAGGTGCTGTTCCGCTCCACCAACGCCGGTGCCGGCTGGGAGCCGGTCGGTCGCTTCACCGGGGAGAACGTGCAGCGGGTGGCCCCCGCCCCCGCCCCGGTCCGACCGGGCATCGTCGCCCGCCCCGGCTCGCTGGCGGTGGCCACCGTACGCACCGGCGGTGGTTCCCGGGTGCACCTGAGCACCGACCTGGGGGAAACCTGGTCCCTGCTGGCCGACCTGGAGGCGCGGATCAGCGACCTGGCCTGGATCGACCGGGACGGCGCCGGTGCCCTGCTGGTCGCCACGGACACCGGCCTGTACGAGGTGTCCCTGCTGCCCGGCGCGGTGCCGTTGCAGATCCTGGTCGACCCGGCCGACGCCGACCGGGGCTTCTACGCGGTACGGGCCTTCGTCTCCGAACGGGGTGCCCCCGGGGTGGCGGTGGCGGCCCAGGCCGGGTTCGGGGTGTACCTGTCGGGCAACGCCGGCCGCCCGGGCAGCTTCACCCACGTCGGGTTGGCCAATGTGGACAACCGGGTGCTCGCCGTGCAGTACGACGGCCCGGCCACCCTGCTGTGGAGCGGCGCCGGTGAGCCGGATCCCAAGAAGCCCGGACAGGGCTGTTTCCGGGCCCGGCTGTTCGAGTCCGACGTCAAGTGGCAGGCGATGCAGGGCGGGTGGATCGGCGGGACCTGCCGGGACCTGGCCTTCAGCGGCAGTGTGGCGTTGGCGGCCACCCAGAGCGGCGGGGTGCTGCGGCTGGACACCCTGGCCGGGCAGCCGCAGTGGGCGTCCGTGTCGGTCAACTGCGGGCTGCCGCTGCGCGACCGGACCCGGTTCGTGCCGGTCGACGCGGTGGCCGCCGCCTCCGGGTCGCCGCGACTGATGCTGGCCGGCGGGGAGCGGGGGGTGTTCCGCAGCACCGAGGCGGTGGACTGGTCGGCCAGCGCCAACCAGGCCACGGCCGACGTGGTGACCGTGCCGGACACCTGGCTGCTCTGCTCCGGCGAGCACGACATAGAGGTGGTGCGCCACGATGCGGCGAGCGGGCATTGAGCGGCTGCTGCCTGCGGCGTACCAGCGGGCCTGCGTACCGGGCAGCGTGCTGTGGGCGCTGCTGGAGGTGATGGAGGGGCTGCACGCCCCGGACGAGGCCGTACTGGCCGAGGTCGAGGCCCTGTTCGCGCCCTACCAGGCGCCCGGGGAGATGGTGGCGTACCTGGCCCGGTGGGTGGCGATGGACCACCTGGTCGCCGCCCCCCGGCGGGACGCTCCCCTGCTGCTGCCACTGAGCCGGCTGCGGGATCTGGTGGCGCACGGCGCCCGCCTGGCGGCCTGGCGGGGTACCCCCTACGGTCTGCGCACCGCCCTGGAACTGGCCACCGGGGTCACCGGTTTCGTCCTCGACGAGCCGGCCGACCGGCCCTTTCACGTGGTGGTCCGGGTGCCGGCGGCCGCCGCCGAGCAGTTGGCCCTGATCGCCCGCATCGTCGAGGCGGAGAAACCGGCCGCGGTCACCGCCGAGATCGTGGTCGCCGCCACCACGCCCGGCCGGGCGATCGGCCGGGCCACCGTCGGACCCAGCCCGGCCGACGCTGGCCCGGGCGGCGCTGGCCCTGCCGTCACTGACCCGGCCGACGCTGACCCGGGCGGCGCTGACCCGGGCGGCGCTGACCCGGGCGGCGCTGACCTTGTCGATCCCGCTCCGGAGGAGCCGTCATGACCACCGAATGGACCGTCGTCGCCGCTGCCGAGCAGTTCACCCTGGACCCCCGCAACGCCGGGGAGTTGACCTTCACCGTCTCCAACCCGGGACTCGCCCCGGACACGGTGGTGTTCGACGTGGCCCCCGGCGAGGGGACCCAGCGGGCCTGGTTCACGGTCACCGAACCCCAGCGGGTGGTGCCCGCGCAGGGCTCGGTGTCCTTCCTGGTACGCCTGGTGGTGCCGGCCGGGACTCCACCTAGGCGCTACGACATGACCGGGTTCGCCTACTCGGCGAACACCGCCCCGGAGGAGAGTTCGCGCTCCAGCGGCCGGGTCACCTACGAGGTACGGGCGGTGGCGCCGCCGAAGCGTACGCCCTGGCCCTGGATCGCCGCTGCGGCGGCCCTGGTGCTCGTCGTCTCGGCCACGGTGGTGTTCCTGGTGACCCGGGGTGAGGATGCCCCGCCGCTGCCGCCACGGGTGGTGACCGTCGAGGCGGAGAGTCTGGTGCCCACCGCCGCGGTGGAATCCCCGTCGAACTCCCCGGCGAGCGTGGTCGTGCAGGGGAACTGCTGCCAGGTGACCTGGTCACAGGACGCCCAGTTGTTCTTCCTGGGCCGGGCGATCAACGACCGGGTGACCGTACGGGTGGCGCTGCCCGCCGAGGCCACCTGGCAGTTCTCCGCCGTACTGACCACCGCGCCCGACTACGCCAACGTGGCGTTCCTGATCGACGGCCGGCAGGTCGGTGACCCGTTCATCGGGTTCACCCCGCAGGTGCGGATCACCGACTGGCTCGACGTGGCCCAGGTCCGCCTGGCCGCCGGCCCGCACGAGATCACCCTGGTGGTGATCGGCAAGACCCAGAGCACGGACCGCTACTTCGCCGGCATAGACACCATCCGCTTCACCGAACTCCCCCCATCCCCCCTCTGACCCCACCCCTCCCACCCCCTCAGCTCCTGTTGATCAAGAGGTTTGCGTCAGAAATCAACGCCACCCAGACGCAAACTTCTTGATCGACAGGGCGAGGGCGGGGCGGGCCGGGGTGGGTGGGTGGGGAGGGGTGGGGAGGGGTGGGGTTGGGGTGAGAGGGCCGGGTGGGTGAGAGGAGGGGGTTGGGGTGGGGGGACGGCAGAAGGTGTTGGTGGTGGGGGTCGGGGTGTTGCTGGTGGTGTTGTTCGTGGGGGTGGTGGGGGTCGGGCGGCAGGAGGGGGGTGATCCGGTGGGGCGGCATTCGCTTGTGGAGTTGCTGGGGCGGGTCGGCGGCGGAGCGGGCGCGGTCGACCCCGACAGTGTCGAGGCGGAGTGCGCCGAGGCGCCCGGTCGGCTGGCGGTGGTCGGCGACTGCGCGGTACGGGTCGCCGATCCGGGCGGGCTGCGGCTGCTGATCCTGCGCAGCCCCACCGGGTTCGCCGTCGAGGCACCGGCCCCCGGCGGCGCCGACTTCACCCTGGCCGACACGGTCACCCCGGCCGAGGACGGCACCGACGCGGTGGCTCGGATCGCGGTGGACCGCCCGAGCATCGTGACCCTGCGCTGCCCCACCGGCTGCGTGATCACCGTCAGCCGGCAGTGAATCCTGAGGAGGACCCTGATGGGCGCGTTACGCAGGCCGTTCCTGCTGCTGGCCATGCTCGCCCTGGTGCTGGCGGTCGGCGTCGAGGTCGGCGCCGGGTTGCTGGTGGGCGGCTCGGACGCCGGGCCGGCGCTGGCCGGCGGCGCCGCCGACCTCGGTGTCGAGATCGGGGAGGTACGCGGGGTCAGCGAGCCCTCGGGACGGGGCACCGGCTACCTGGCCCTGGTCGACGCGACGGCCCTGTGGACCACCGGGCTGTTCTGCCTGGGCCTGGTGCTCCCCGAACGGATCCAGGGGCGGGTGCAGGGGATCGCCACCCTGATCTTCTCGATCGTCCTGATCATCGTGGGGTTCCTGGCCCTGGTGCTCGCGTTCGTCGAGCTGTCGATCATGGTTTCCCTGTTCCTGGCACCACCGTTCGGCACCCTGGCCTATCTGGCCCTGTGGGGCTTCTTCCCGGTGGGGGACGCGGCCGTCCTGCTCGGCCTGGTGCTGCTGCTCAAACTGACCTGGGCCGGGCTGCTGCTGCTCGCCCAGCCCAAGTTCCTTCAGAACAAGGGCCTGGTGCTGCTGATCGGGACCAGCCTGCTCTGCCCGGTGGTGTTGGAGTTCCTGCACCGGCTGGTGCCGGTGATCGTGGTCAGCATTCTCGACAGCATCGGCGCCCTCGTCTTCGCCGTGATCGCGATCATCTGGGCGGTGGTGCTGCTGATCGGCGCGATCCCGGCGATCGTCAAGGCGATCCGGGCCACCGCCGCCCTGCGCGCCGAGACCGACCCGCACCGCTAGCCCGGGTGCCGGCACGTCGGCACCGCAGCCGTCGGCGGTGACGGCGGCCGGGTCGATCTCAGCAGCGCGCCCGCGGCACCCTTGCCCGGTCGCGGCTGCCGGATATGGTTGTCACGTGATCGGGTTCGCCATGCTCTGGTACCTCGTCGGTGTGCTCGCCGACGCGGGCGCCGGTGGCATGGTCACCGGCACCGCCGCGGCGACCGGGGCACTGCTGGCGGTCGTGCTCACCGCGGTGAACCTGCTGCTGCGGGTGGTCACCCCGGCCGACCTGCGGGTCACCGGCCGGATGATGCGCGAACGCTGCCGCCGCACCGGCGTACCCCGGCATCGTGATCCGGACGCGGCCGGCCGCTCCCGCCCCCGTGCCCCGACGGCGACCCCAGCGGTCGCCTGAGCCTCACCCTCTGCCGCTCGACGGCGACCGCACCTGACTGGTTCCTGTCCGTCTTCAGTCGTCGGTCGTCGTTCGAGAGGTGCACCATGTCCACTTCGCTGATCCTTGCCGGGTTCTCCGGCCCCCTGACCACCGGAGCCCTCCGGTGAGCGCCATTCTCAGCCCACTGATGGCGTTGATCTACGCAGGCATCTCCGCCATCCTGCTGTTCTGGCACCGCGCCTGGCAGTTGGTCTTCGCCGACACAGCCCGGTGGGGCACCGACTGGTCCTGGGTGCTCGGCATCGTCTTCCTGGTGCTCACCGTCCGGGTGGTCCTCTTCCCGATCTTCGTCAAGCAGATCAAGGCACAGCGGGCGATGCAGGCCCTCCAGCCCCAGATCAAGGCGCTTCAGGACAAACACCGGGACGACCGGGAGACCCTCCAGAAGGAGCTCGTCGAGCTCTACCGGACCGAGCGGGCCAACCCGCTGATGGGCTGCCTACCCATGCTGGTCCAGATCCCGGTCTTCCTGGGGCTGTTCCACGTGCTGCGGCACCTCAAGCCCGCCATGCCGGAGCACCTGAAGACGCTGTACGGCTGGACGGTCACCCAGTTCGACAGCGCCTCGTCGGCGACCCTGTTCGGCGCGCCCGTCGCGGCCAGCTTCCGCTCCACCGGAGCGGAGTTGGCCGTACTCGGGGCAGACGGGGTGACCGTCCGGTTGGTGGCTCTGATCCTGATCGCGATGATGGTCGTGACCACGTATTTGAGCAGCCGGCAGATGATCCTGCGGACCGGGTGGGCCGAGGAGCCGCAGCAGCGGATGATGCAGCGGTTGATGCTCTACGGCATTCCGGCCTCGCTGCTCGTCTCCGGGCTGATCTTCCCGATCGGGGTGATCATCTACTGGGTCACCACGAACCTGTTCTCCCTGGGTCAGCAGACCTGGATCCTGCACAGGTACCCACCCCCGCCCGCCAACGGCACCACCGAAACGGCACCCGCCACTCCCGGCGGGTCACCGCCGGCGAGTGCCGAGAGGAAGCCGAACAAGCGCCGCTGACACGCCGGAGCCTGGTGCGGCCCGCCCCTCACGGGGACGGTGCCGCACCAGGCTCCGAAGGGCGGTCAGTGCAGGCGGGTGGTGGTCCAGCGAGGGGATGCGTTGGTCACCGGGACGACGTCACCGACCAGGGTGGTACGGGCCTGGGCGGCACGGTGGGCGCTGTTGCCGACCCAGATGTCGACCTCGCCGGGCTCCACGACCCGGGTAAGGGTGCGGTCGGAGAACGCCAGTCGGGTGGTGGGCACGGACAGCTCGACCGTGACGGACTCCCCCGGCTCCAGGTGGACCCGGCGGTACCCGAGCAGCTGCGCCACCGGCCGGGTGATCGAGGCCACCAGGTCGTGGCCGTAGAGCTGGACGACCTCCTCGCCGGCCACCGTGCCGGTGTTGGTGACCCGGACGCTGGCCCGGATCGTGCCGTCGGTGGGCACCGTGTCGGACACGGTCAGATCGGCGTACCCGAAGGTGGTGTACGACAGACCGTGGCCGAACGGGGCCACCGGCGCCGCCGACAGGCTCGTCACCTCGTTGCCCTCCCCCAGGGTGGGGTGCAGGTACGAGTACGGCTGCGCCCCGGCCGAGCCCGGCATGCTCACCGGCAGCCGTCCCGAGGGGTTGACCCGCCCGGAGAGCACCCCGGCGATCGCCGACGCCCCCTCCTCGCCCGGGAAGAAGGCCTGCACCACCGCCGCGCACCGGTCCATCGCCCACCCGAGGGCGTACGGCCGTCCGGTGAGCAGCACCAGCACCACCGGGGTCTCGGTGTCCAGCACCGCCTCGACGAGTTCCCGCTGCACCCCGGGCAGCTCCAGGTCGTCGCGGTCACAGCCCTCCCCGACGGTGCCGCGGCCGAACAGGCCTGCGTGGTCACCGACGACCAGTACGGCGACCTCCGCCTCCGTGGCCGCGGCCACGGCCTCGGCGAACCCGGACCGGTCCTCGGTGTCCACCGCGCAGCCCACCGCCGAGGTGATCTGCTCGGCGCCGAGCTCCTCTCGCAGGGCCTGGAGCACGGTGGGCACCTCGATGCCGGTCTCCACCCCCGGGTGCTGGGCGAGGACGTGGTTAAGGAAGGAGTAGCAGCCGAACAGGGCCGCCTCCCGGTCGGCGTTCGGACCGATCACCGCCACCCGACGCCCGGCCGGCAGCGGCAGCACCCCCTGGTTGGCGACCAGGACGATGGACTTCTCCGCCAGCCGGCGGGCGATCGCCCGATGCTCCGGCGAGTCGAGGTCGACCTGCCCGACCGGCTCGTCGTCGAAGGTGGCGTCGAGCAGGCCGAGTTCCAGCTTCTGCCGCAGCACCCGCAGCACCGACCGGTCGATCAGGGCCTCGTCGATCCGGCCGGACCGCACCGACTCGATCAGGGTCAGGTAGGCGTCCCCGGTGGGCAGTTCGACGTCGACCCCGGCGGTGAGGGCCTGCACGGCCGCCTCCGCGTGGTCCGGGGCGACATGGTGCAGCAGGTTCAGGAAGGCCACCCCGTAGTAGTCGGCCACCACCGTGCCGTCGAAGCCCCACCGGTCCCGCAGCAGCTCGGTGAGCAGGGTGGGGTCGGCGGCGACCGGCACACCGTCGATCTCGGCGTACGAGTGCATGACCGACCGCACGTTGCCGTCCAGGACGGCCATCTCGAACGGCGGGAGGAACACGTCGGCGATCTCCCGGGGACCGGCGTGCACCGGGGCGAAGTTGCGCCCGGCCCGGGAGGCGGAGTAGCCGACGAAGTGCTTCAGGGTGGCGTGCACCCCCTGGGACTGCAGACCCCGCACGTAGGAAGTGCCGATGGTGCCGACCAGGTACGGGTCCTCGGCGATGCACTCGTCGACCCGGCCCCACCGCGCGTCCCGGATCACGTCCAGCACCGGGGAGAGGCCCTGATGGATGCCGAGGGTACGCATCACCGTCCCGACCGCCTCGGCCATCTCGGTGACCAGGTCGGGATCGAAGGCGGCACCCCAGGCCAGGGGGGTGGGGAAGGTCGCCGCCTTCCAGGCCGACAACCCGGTCAGGCACTCCTCGTGCACGATCGCCGGAATGCCGAGCCGGGTGCCGGTGATCAGTTCCGACTGGAACTTCCGCAACCAGGAGGCGCGGGCGACGGGGTCGACCGGACGGGTGCCGTAGGCCCGGGTGAGGTGACCCAACCCATGCCGGGAGAAGCTCTCCAGCCTGCCGACCTCGCCGAACTCGCCCTGCAAGGGGGCGACCGCCTCACCGTCCTCCTTCTCCCAGAACCCGACGAGCTGCGCGACCTTCTCCTCGATCGTCATCCGACCGAGCAGTTCACGGACGCGCGACTCGCCGTCCGGCCCGTCCGGCCGATCGTGGCGCGGAGCTGTTTGAGTAGGCGCCGACGCGCCCTCCACCTGACGGACCTCAGTCATGCTGTGCCTTCCGTTTCTGGTGCTCGTGCGGCTGCCGCTCAGCCCTTGACCGCACCTTGCAGGCCTCCGACGATCTGCTTTTCGGCGAAGGTGAAGAACAGGAGGGCGGGCAGCATCGCCAACGAGGTGAAGGCGAGGATGCCTGCCGTGTCGGAGCTGTACTGACTGGAGAACTGCTGCACGCCAAGCGGCAGGGTGTGCAAGCTGGCGTCACCGAGGACGAGCAGCGGCAGGAGGAAGGCGTTCCAACTGGTGACGAACGCCAGAATCCCGACGGTGACCAGTGCCGGCCGCGACAGCGGCAGCATGATGCGCCAGAGGAAACCGAGCCGCCCGGTGCCGTCGATGGCCGCCGCGTCCTCCAACTCACGCGGGATGGCCGTAAGGAAGGGCCGCAGGATGACGATCGTCAACGGCAGCGAGAAGGCGACCTGCGGAAGGATCACCGCGTAGTACGAGTTGATCAGGTTGAGGTCACGCAGCATCAGGTACAGCGGCAGGATCGCCGCCCCGGCCGGGAACAGCAGGCCCAGGGTGAAGAAGGTGTAGAGCACCTCACGCCCCCGGAAGGTGTACCTGGCCAGCACGAACGCGGCGGAGACCCCCAGGGCCACCACCCCGAGGGTGGTGCCCAGGGACACCACGGCGCTGTTGAAGGCCTGACGCCAGAAGTTGCTCTGGGTCAGCACCCGCACGTAGTTGTCGATGACCCAGGGGTCGGGCATGCCGGCCGGGTTCGCGACGATCTGCGGGGTGGTCCGGAAACCACCGATCACCACGTAGATCACCGGCGTGATCGACACAGCCGCGACCGCCAGCGCCAAGGCGTAGGTCAGGGGGTTACCCCAGGACACCGGCCGGCGCTTGGCGGGCGTCAGAGCGGTGTTCGCGGTCGTCACGTCACTTTGCCCTTCTCGTGGTGATGGCGCCCTCGATGTCTCGCCGGAGCAGGAAGCGCTGGAACACGACCGCCGCCACGAACGAGATGACGAACAGGATCACCGCGATCGCGTTGCCGTAGCCCCAGAGTCGGGCGAAGAAGCCGTTGTCCACCATGTAGGTGGCCATGGTTGCCGATGCACCGAGCGAGCGTACCGCCGGCACCGAGGTCACCCAGATCACGTCGAAGACCTGCAATGAGCCGATCATGGACAGGAACATCCAGATCCGGATGGTCGGGCCCAGCAGCGGCAGGGTGACATGGCGCTGAATCTGCCACCAGCTGGCGCCGTCGATCTCGGCGGCCTCGTTCAACTCCTGCGGCACATTGGACAGACCGGCCAACAGCAGGATGATGGCGAAGCCGACGTACTTCCAGGTCAGGACGAACAGCAGGGTCCAGATAACGATATCGAGATCGGCAAGCCAGGCCTGGACCAGACCGCCCAACCCGAGCGAGCGCAGCAGCGCGTCGAAGGTGCCGTTCTCCGTCAGGATCAGCTTCCACATGATGCCGACGGTGACCTCGGCCAGCACGTACGGCACGAAGGCCAGCAGGCGGAACACCGTACGGCCCCGGAAGGTGCGGTTGAGCAGCAGGGCCACGCCCAACGCGATGGGACCCTGGATGACCAGGGAACCGAACACGATGAGCGCGTTGTTGCGCAGCGCGTCGAGGAAGATCGGGTCCTGGAAGGCCATGACGTAGTTGTCGAAGCCGATGTACTCCGTGGGCGGACCTACTCCACGCCAGCGGAACAGGCTGTAGTAGAAGGCGAAGCCCATCGGCACCAGGACGAACATCACGTACACGATGATCGCCGGGGTGGTGAGACCAATGATCTCGTACCACTTGCGTCGCGTCTCGGCGGCCCGGCTGGACTTGCGTCCGGCGGGCCGGAGCCCCGCCGGCGGCGCGGACACGCCACCGGCGGGGTTCAGGGTCTGGTTCGTGGACGTCACTTGCGAGCGGCCGACTTCATCGCGTCGACGACCTGCTGCGGCGTCCCGCTGCCCGCGAAGATGGCGACGATCCCGTCGTTCATCGCGTTGCCGACGGTGCTACCGAAGGCGGTGTCCAGCCAGAGCTGAACGAAGGTCGCGCTGGTGGTGGCCTCCAGGATGGAGCGCAGCGCCGGGTCGGTCACGCCGGCCTCGGAGCCCTTGGCCACGGGCAGACCGGTACCGGTCTCCGCGTAGCCCTTCTGGACCTCGGGGCTGACGATGTACTTCAGGAACTCGACACACTCCGCCGGGGCGTTCTTGGCGCAGGCGAACCCGTCACCGCCACCGAGGGCGGCCTTCGGGTCACCGGGCGAACCACTGATCGCCGGAACCGGGAACCAGCCGATGAACTTGTTCAACGCCTCCTTGTCCTCGGCGACGTTGTCCAGGGTGCCCTTGTTCCAGTCGCCCATCAGCTCCATCGCGGCCTTGCCGTTGGCGAGCATGCCGTTGGCGCTGGTCGGGTCGTTCTGCCCCGGGGTGGCGATGAAGTTGTTCTGGAAGGGCTTGGTGTCGATGAAGGACTTCAGGTCCTCGCCGGCCTTGACGAAGCAGGGGTCCTCGAAGTCCAGGTCCTTCGCGGCCTTCTTCAGCGTGTCGACGGAGCAGGCCCGCAGCGCGAAGTTGTACCACCAGTGGGCGGCCGGCCACTTGTCACCGGCGCCGACCGCGATCGGTACGACGTTGATCGCCTTGAGCTTGGTGACGGCCTCGTTGAGCTCCTCGAACGTGGTCGGCGGGGCCGCGATGCCAGCCCGCTCGAACATGTCCTTGTTGTACCAGATGCCCTCGATACCCATCCGGTACGGCAGCCCGTACTGCTTGCCGTTCACCGCCCAGATCTCGGCGGAGCTGCCGATGTTGGCGACCTCGTCCTTGACCTGGTCGGTGATGTCCTTGAGGTAGTCGGCCTCGACCTGCTCGCGCATCTCACCGCCACCCCAGGCCTGGAAGATGTCCGGCGGGTCGTTGCTCAGCAGCGCGGCGGGCAGCCGGGTGCGCTGGAGTTGGTTGGTCTCGATCGCCTCGATCTCGATCGTCACCGTGGGGTGCAGGGCGTTGAAGTCCTTGGCAACCTTCTGCCAGTACTCCTTTCCGACCCCGTCCTCGCTGGCGTTGTGCCACCAGGTCAGGGTTACCGGGTTCTTGAACAGCTCGCTCTCGGCGGGCTCGTCGGACTCGCCTCCGCTGCATCCGGTGGCGAGTAGTGCGGTGGTGATGGACAGCGCTAGGGCGGTACGTACGCGGCGCTTTATAGCCATCGGTATCTCCTCGACTAGTCAGTCGCGGTGCTCGGCCTGCGGGGGAGTTTTACAGCCGTGTAACCGAGTGTCAATCGGTGTCGATAACGTTTTCGATACGCCACTCATCGAACCCCGTCTGCCCTCTATCATCGTCGGCGTGGCGTTCCCGCAGCGTGTCAACATGTCGGACGTGGCCCGCGCGGCCGGCGTCTCCGTGGCAACCGTATCCAAGGTGGTGAATGGTAGGTACGGCGTGGCGCGGGCTACCGTCGAGCGGGTTCAGCAGGTCATCCACCAACTCGGGTACGAGGCCAGCCTCGGCGCGCAGAGCCTGCGCAGCCACCGGACGAACGTCCTGGGCATCCTGGTCGCGGAGTTCGAACCCTTCTCCACCGAACTGCTCAAGGGTGCCTCGGCGGGGGTGACCGGCACCGGCTACCAGTTGCTCGCCTACTCCAGCGGCGATGTCGCCGGCACGGCCGTCGGCTGGGAGCGGCGATCGCTGGCGCGGCTGTCCGGAACCCTGATCGACGGGGCCGTGATCGTCACCCCGACGGTGGTGGAGACCAAACAGGGCTTCCATGTCGTGGCCGTCGACCCGCACACCGGCCCCTCGGGTCTGCCCACTGTCGACTCCGACAACTTCGCCGGGGCCGTACTGGCGACCAACTACCTGCTCTCCCTCGGTCACCGCCGGATCGGGCACATCAGTGGACGGGCCGATCTGGAGTCGTCCCGGCTGCGTGAGGCGGGCTTCCGGCAGGCCATGGCCGACGCGGGCGTGACTGTGGACGAGCGGCTGGTGCGGGTCGGTGGCTTCCGCATCGAGAGCGCCGCCGGGACGGCCGCCGAACTGCTCGCCCTGCCGGACCGGCCGACCGCGGTCTTCGCCGGTAACGACCTGTCCGCGATCTCCACGATCGACGTCGCCCGCAGCATGGGCCTGTCGGTCCCCGACGACCTGTCCGTGATCGGCTTCGACAACGTTCCGGAGTCGGCCCTGGTCAACCCCCCGCTGACCACGATCATGCAGCCGATACAACGGATGGGCGCCGAGGCGCTGCGCCTGCTGGTCGATCTGATCGCCGGTGTCGAGCGCGACATCCACATCCGGCTGCCCACCGAGCTCGTCGTCCGCGCCTCCTGCCGACCGCTGCCGGACTGAGCACGGGGGCGATTCGCCGATTCTCGCACCATCTGACGGGACGTATTTCCGGGTCGGTAACCGGCTCTTGAAGGACGTCATGGCGCCGACACAACGCCGCAACGCGCTTGTCGACGCACGCTCCGACGATGGGAGAAACCCTGTCATGAGCAGTCTAGGAAGACGGGTCCGCCGGGCCGCGATGGTCGGGCTGACCGCTGCGGCGTTGACCGGCCTGCTGGGTGCCAGCGCGGTCGCCGCGCCGGTCGAGGCGACCGCGCCCGCCGCGCTGACCAGCACCACCGACATCTACATCAAGGACGTCGCCGCCGATGTCGGGGTCCAGCCGCACAACCTCAATCCGTTGTGGGCCAGCCCTGACATCAAGGTCTGCCCGAACCCCACCGAGTGTGCCGTCAGTCAGAACCCCGTCGTCGGGGTGACCAACTACATCTTCGTCAAGCTGCGTAACCCCGGGCCGTACGGCTCCGGGGTGGGCACCGGGACGCTTCAGGTCTACCGGACGACCCCCGGTGGTGGTGCGGTCTGGCCGACCCACTGGACCCAGATCGGGGCGGCCTACGTGACCGTGAACCCGGGTGTCACCACGGTCATCATCCCGTGGACCGGGGTACCCGGGCCGGGCCACTTCTGCCTGCTGGCCCGCTGGGTGTCCGCCACCGACCCGATGACCATCGATGGTCCGGACATCAGCCTCAACACCCGGTACAACAACAACGTCGCGTGGCGCAATGTCGACTCGGTGCAGCTCGGCGCGGGTCAGACGACTCCGGCCGTGCGGCCCTTCGCCATCGGCAACTCGTTGCGGGTGCCCTCGCGCAACGAGGTGGTCTTCAACGCGACTGAGCCGTTGCAGGGCATCGGCGGCCGGGTGGTCGTCGACCTCGGCCCGGACCTGTTCGAGCGGTGGCGCGCCGGTGGCGCGGTCGGCAACGGCGTACGACCGATCGGCCGGACCCAGGTGGAGATCGTCGAGCCGACCCGGGCCAGCCTGGGCAACCTGCTGCTCAATCCCGGTGAGCGGGTGCAGTTCTCGCTGCTCTTCTCGGCCGAGGTGGCCAGTGACCGGGAGATCGCGTTCAACGTGACCCAGTTCGGCCCGGACACCAGCGGAGCCAAGTCGACCGACCTGGGTGGGGTGCAGTACCTGATCAGCGCCGCAAAGCGCTGACTCCGGGGGGTGTAGCGGGGGTCGTGGGCCGGACCGGCCCGCGGCCCCCGTGCCGTCAGCGCAGACAGACCCAGTCGGTGATCACGGTGAACCCGCCGGCCTCGGCCCGCAGTCGGACCGGGCCGGGCGGCGGTACGCCGAGGGAGAAGAGTCCCACGGGGTCGACCGCTGTCTCGTCGTAGGTGCCGGTGGCGGTCCGGGCACTGATCCGGCCACCGTCGGCGGGGCAGAGCTGCCCGACGATTCCCGCCGGGCTGACCTCGATCTCCAGCAGGACCGGGCCGCCCCGGAAGGACAGGGTCCGCACGGAACCGGTCGAGCGGGTGAGTCCCGCGGGTTCCGCCTGGCACGCCGAGTCGAAGGTCAATTCGGCTAGGGTCAGTTCGGCGTCCACCGTCCGCCAGGCGAACGCCGCCCGCGCCGCGACCAGGTGTTCCTCGGGCACTCCCCCGGTGTCTCGCAGCGCCGCACCCAGCTCGGCGGTCAGCCGGTCGTCATCGGCCGGCGGCCACGGCTCCATCGCGCTCCCCTCCCGTCGAGGCGGCGGATCGGTGCCCTCCAAGGTACGCGGCCAGCGCCCCGGACTCCCGCAGCCGACGCAGGCAGCGGGCCTGGGTGGGGCCGATGCTGCCGACCGGCCTCCCCATCCGCTCGGCGATCTGCCGGTAGCTCAGCGGTGGATCGGCGGTCAGCAGGGACAGCAGTTCCCGGCAGCGCGGCGGCAGCTCGGCGAAGCCCTCCCGCAGGGCCTGGTGTCGCTCGGCGCGGAGCAGGTCCTCGTCCGGGGTGGCCGCCTCCGCCCAGCTCCCGTGGCACCCCTGAAGGGCCCCGTCGGAGGGATCGAGGGGTTGGGTACGCCGGCCCAGACGCGAGATCCGGTAACACTCGCGTCGGGTGGTGACCGCCAGCCAGGTCGCCAACGCCTCCGGTTCGCGTACCTGGTCCAGGCGCTCCACCAGACGCAGCCACACGGTCTGGTTGACATCGGCGGCGTCGGCGGCGGTCAGGTCGTGGGCCCGGATCACCGAGTACACCAGCGGGGTGTAGCGGCGGACCAGTTCCACCCATCCCGACTCGTCCCCGTTGGCCGCGGCGGCTACCAGATCACTCGTGCTGCGGCCGGCCACCACGGCACCGCCGCCGTCGACGCTCACCCGACCAGCACCCCGTAGTCGGGGTGCCAGCGTGGCATGGCCAGCAGGGCCAGCCGGGCGGCGTCGGCGCTCAGGCCACCGGCGGTCATCAGGGCGGCCAGCCGACCGCTGACATGGGCGGTGGCGAAGGAGGTACCGGACCAGCGGGCGTAGCGGTGGAAGACCCGGCTGGGTCGTCCGGGCAGCGGCAGAATGCCCTGGACGAAGGTGCTGTCGTGCTGACCCAGGGCACAGGCGTCCACCCAGGGCCCGAATCCGCTGTAGTCGGCCGGCACCAGGCCGGCCGGACCCGTCCGGACCGCCGCCACGGCCACGACCCGGTCCAGCGCGGCCGGCCACAACGGTCGGCCGGTGCCGGCGTTGCCCGCCGCGGCCACCACCGCGGTCGTCGGTGGCATCGCCGCCACGGCGTTGGCCAGGGGCAACGAGGGCTGGTCGTCCAGGGTGAAGCCGCCCAGGGAGAGGTTGACCACGCTGACCTGGGGGGCCAGTCGGCTCAGGGCGGCCACCACCATCGACTCGTCGCCGATGCCGGTGGGCTCCAGGGCCGTCTCGGGATCGACACGTACCCCCGGGGCGGCCTGGCGCACCACCCCGGCGACGAAGGTGCCGTGACCGCCCTGCGGGGCGAGCACGTCGGTGTGCAGGTAGAGGGGGTCCTCGTCGTCCGGCTCCGGCAGGTAGGCCCCACCCAGCCAGTCCGGGTGCTGCCCGCCGGCGTACCGCCAGATGCCGGTGTCGCAGATCCCCACGGTCACCCCGGCCCCCTCGGCCGCCCGGGCCGGATCCGGTGGCGCCAGCGCGGTGATCGCCCGGGGTGGTCCGCCCGGGTTGCCCATGATGTTGCCCAGGCCGAGCAGCACATGGTGCGGTTGGACCAGCGGAATCCGCTGACCGGGCCACTGCCGGGGGTCGCGCAGCAGCGTCACGATCGCGGGGATGTCGGTCTCGGCGGAGAACAGCAGCCGGGTGACCCCGGCGAAACCGTCGCCGACGAGCACCTGGTGTCCGTTTTTTCGCAACCAGGCGGCTACTCGCCCGGTGTCGTCGGCGGCGGTGAGCAGTTGCCGGGGGCGGTAGAGAATTTCCCTACCCGCGACTGTGTGCCGGCGCACATTGCGATCGGCATTCACCACCCGGTCGAAGGCCTGTTGATAGGCCGCGTCGTCGGCGTCCTGGTCGGCCAGGGCCGGGACCGGACGCCATCCGGCGCCCAGTGGGGTGGCCGCCGCAGCCAGTACGGACGCGACCAGCAGCCGCCGTCGGGACAACCGGCCGCCTGGTCGGGGGTGGTCAGGAAGCACGGGGCCCTCCCAGATGGCCCGGGAATCGGCAGGCCACGGATGGCCGGCGAGGCGAATTCCGCAGGCCTTACCGATTCTTCCAATCAATCGTCGGATGTCAATGGGCTTGCCGGCTGGCCCCACCCTGAACCCATCCGTCAGGCCATTTGCCGACATTGACGCTCCGCGATAGTTGGGGAACGCTTGATCCATGCCCGACAGCACCGCTGCCGGTGCCGGCGGCACCGCGCAGAGGGCGCTCGACACCGTCCAGCGCCGTCCCCGTGAGGCGATCATGATCGCCCAGCGGGTACTCACCACCAGGTACGGCGACGACGACGAACGCTCCACGGCGGAGCGCGCCATCGGCCTGGCGCTGCGGGAACTCAACGACCTCCCCGGTGCCCTGCGCCACCTGCGTCGGGCGGTCCGGACCGCCGAGACGGCCCGGACCCGGGCCCTGGCCCGGATGAGTCTGGGGTACGTCCTGGCCAACGTCGGCCGCACCTCGGCGGCCCTGCGGGCGGTGACCGCCGCCCTGCCCGAACTCACCGGAGCCGACGCCGGGCGGGCCCGGATGCAACGGGGGGTGGTACTGCACTACCGGGGCCGGTACGACGAGGCGGTCCGGGACTACACCCTCGCCATCGACATCGCCCAACGCGAGGGTGACCTGCTGCTGGAGGCCCGCGCCCGCAACAACCGAGGGCTGCTCAACGCCCACCGGGGCGCCCCGGGCGATGTCGACGACCTGGCCCGGGCGGCAGCGGTCTTCCGCGATCTCGGGCTGGACCTGGCCGCCGCCGACGCCAGTTGGAACAGCGGAATCGCGGCCGGTCGACGCGGGGACATCGCCGGGGCGCTGCGCCGGTTCGCCGCCGTCGGGCAGGAGTACCAGCGGCTGGCCGTACCTCGACCGGCGTTGTTACTGGACCGCTTCGAGTTGCTGCTCTCGGTGCCCCTGGTGGAGGAGGCCACCGAGGTGGCCGCGGCGGCCATCCGGGAACTGCGCCGCCGTGGCATGGCCTCCGACCTGGCCGAGGCCCTGCTGGCCCAGGCTCGGGCCGCCCTGCTCGCCGGTGACCTGGACACCGCCACCGAGGCCGCCGCCGCGGCCGGGAGCCGGTTCCGGCGGCAGGGCCGCCGCACCTGGGCCGCCTTCGCCCGGCATGTCGAGTTGCGGGCCGAGTTCCGCCGGGGGACCCGTACGGCCTCCTTGTTCACCGCGATGGTGCGCACCGCCGACCGGCTGGAGGCCACCGGTTGGGCGGATCCCGCGCTGCTCACCCGCATCGACGCCGGCCAACTGGCGGCGGCGCTGGGCCGCACCGACCGGGCCGCGCAGCTGTTCGCCGTCGCCGCGGGTACCCGGGGCCGGGGCACCGCCCCACGACGGGCCCAGGGTTGGTACGCCCAGGCCCTGTGGCATCGGCTGCGCGGCGAGGAACCTGCCGCCGCCCGGGCCCTGCGCCGGGGACTGGCCGTCCTCGACCGGCACCGCACCTCCCTCGGCGCCACCGAACTGCGGGCCAACAGCGGGGCGTACGGTCAGGAACTGGCGGCCGAGGGGCTGGACATCGCCGTCCGGGCCGGGGCACCGACGCGGGTGTTGGCCTGGGCGGAACGGTGGCGCGCCCACGCGGTACGGACCCGACCGGCCCTGCCACCGGAGGACGCCGACCTGGTCGCGGCCCTGGCCGAACTCCGGCTGGTCAGCGGCCTGCTGGAGGACGCGGTCCTGACCGGTCGGCCGGTACGCGCCCTGCGGGGCAGGCAGGCCCGGTTGGAGCAGCGCATCCGCGACCTGTCCCGGCACGCGACCGGCGGCCCGGACACCCTGACCCCGCCCCGGGTGAACAGCCTGGCCGCCCGGCTCGGTTCCCGGGTGCTCGTCGAACTGTTCGCGCACGGGGACCGGCTGGGGGCGGTGCTGGTCCGCGACGGTCGGGCCAGCCTGCACGACCTCGGCTGTCTGGCCGAGGCGACCCGGTTGACCCGATGGCACCGGTTCGGGCTGCGCCGGCTGATCGTCACCGGGGACTCCGCCGCCGCCCGGGCCGCCGTCGAGCACGCCGCGGCGGCCCTGGACCGCCAACTGTTCGACCCGCTGCGCCGACGCCTGGCCGACCGGCCGCTGGTGATCGTGCCGGTCGGGGCCCTGCACTCGGTCGGTTGGGCCGGACTGCCCACCGGCACCGGGCGGGCGGTCACGGTGGCCCCCTCGGCCGCCGCCTGGCTGGCCGCCGAACAGCAGGGCGCGCCCCGGGGCAGCCCGGTGCTGGCCGCCGGTCCCCGGCTGCCCGCCGGTGCGGTGGAGGTCCACCGGCTGGCCCAGGTGCTGCCGGCCGCCCGGCTGCTCACCGGTGGGCAGGCCACCGCCGCCGCCCTGACCGCCGCCCTGGACGGGGCCGCGATGGTGCACATCGCCGCGCACGGCGCCTTCCGCGCGGACAACCCCCAGTTCTCCACCCTGGAGTTGGCCGACGGGCCGCTGTTCGCCTACGAGTGGGAAGGCGTCGCCCGACCGCCCGGCTGTGTGGTGCTCTCCGCCTGCGAATCAGGGCTGACCGGGGTACGCCCCGGCGACGAGATCATGGGTTTCGCGGCCGTGCTGCTGGCCTTGGGCACCCGGTGCCTGATCGCCACCGTGCTGCCGGTGCCGGCGGCACCCACCACCGCACTCATGCTGGATCTGCACCGTCGGATGCACGCCGGGGTCGGCCCGGCGCAGGCCCTCGCCGACGCCCAGCGGGCCTTCGTCGCCGGTGGCGACTCCACCGCCCCGGCCACCGCCGCCGCCTTCGTCTGCCTGGGCGCCGGCTGACCTCATCGAGTGGCGCAGCTCAGCTGCCGCCTGCACCCCGGGTCGACCGGTCAGCCTGCCACCGCTGGATCTCCGAGGCAGTGTGGGTGCCGTCGGCGATGACGACCTGGTAGTGGTTGCGGCGGGCCTGGCCGGCCGGGATGGTGGCGGTCTGCGCGAAGGCGAAGGCCACACAGACCCCGGGATACATGCCCGCACGGACGAACCACCGGTCCCCCGCAGCCAGACCACTGAAGACCAGGGTGTACGCCCCGCCCTGCGGCGCCCGGCCGGTCATCGCCACCCAGGGCTCGGCACACCCGTTGACGGCCTCCTCGCCGGTACGCGAGGCGGTGAACACCCGGGGTGTCTCGGCGGCCACCCCCCGCCAGAAGAACCCGCCGTAGCCGGCGCCACCGGGGCGACCGTTGGTGGCCGGGCTGCCCAGCACGACCTCCCGGTCGGCGGGGGCGGTGAGGGTGCTGTCGATCTCCAGCCGCCACCGGCCTGCCCCGTCGGCTGCGGCGGTGAGGGTACGCCGCTCGGTCAGCAGGACCTCGCCGGCCGGATCGCACCAGTGCAGCCGGTGGTCCAGCCGGTCGGCCGAGCGGTGTTGCCAACCGGTGTGCACGATCCGGCCGTGGTCGGCACGCCAGGTGTAGCCCTGGTCTCGGACATAGGTGCGCCCGCCCCACAGGTTGGTGCCGTTGACGTCCTGCACGGCCAGGGAGGCCCCGAGGTGCCAGACATGGTCGGCGGGCAGGGCGTCCGTGACCGGGGTGCCGGCCAGGGTCCGCACCGGATGCAGGTAGGGCCGGGGGCCGTGCTTGGCCGCCAGGTCGGGGGCCGGCACGTACCGGGCCACCGGGACCCCCTCGACCAGCAGCTCCTGATCGGCGACCTCGGCGCTCACGACAGCTCCGGGCGGGTGACCGGCCGACGGCGGGCCACCGCGTGCACGGCGGCCAGTGCGTACCCGGCGAGGATCGGCACCGCCACCGGGGTGACCAACACCCCTAGCAGCACGGCGACCAGGCTGGTGCCGGCCAACCCGGCGCAGGTGGCCGGGTGGTCCAGGCAGACCCGGGCGGCCCGGGAGGCCGCCGAGGTCCACCCGGTGCCCCCGGTACGGCCCACCTCGACCACGATCGCGGCGAGATACCCGAGCAGGACCGCCGCCACCAGAGTGGTGAGGGCCATCCCCACCGGTCCGCCCGGCACCCGGCCGGTGGCCAGTACCACCAGGTTGGTGGCGAGCAGCCCCAGACCGCCGAGCCCGAGCAGGGTGGCCGGCAGACCGGGCAGCAGTCCCCGACCGAACCGGGACAGGGTCCGCCGGGCGGTGGGCCAACTGCCGGTGGCCAGCCAGTCGTGCACGGCCGCGCTGGCCGTGCCGACCGCGGCACCGGCGGTCAGCACCGGGGCCGAGGCGAGCACGGTCAGGATGCCCACCAGGGCCAGATCGGCCCCGTCGCGTACGGTGTCCCGCCAGTCGCGGCCGGGCGGCTGGTCAACCCTTGATTCCACTGGTGTTGATCCCCTCGACGAGCATCCGTTGGAAGGCTACGAAGAACACGAAGACCGGCAGCAGGGACAGCACCGCCATGGCGAACATCGGGCCGATCGCGCTCTGGCTGGTCGAGTCGATGAACAGGGTCAACGCCACCGGCACGGTGTAGTCGCTCAACTCGGACAGGAAGACCAGTTGCCGGAAGAACTCGTTCCAGGTCCAGATGAACGAGAAGATCGCCGTGGTGACCAGGGCGGGTCGGCTCAGCGGCAGGATGACGTGCCGGAAGATGCCGAAGGCCCCGGCACCGTCGATCCGGGCGGCCTCGTCCAACTCGCGCGGGATGCCCCGCATGAACTGCACCATCAGGAAGACGAAGAAGGCCTCCGTGGCGAGGAACTGCGGGATCAGCAGCGGAAGGTAGGGCCAGTCCCCGCCGACCAGGCCGAGGGTGCGGAACAGGATGTACTGCGGCACGATCAGCACGTGCGCCGGCAGCAGCAGGGTGCCGATCATGATGGCGAACCACAGCCGCCGCAGCCGGAACTTCAACCGGGCGAAGGCGTACGCGGCCAGCAGGCAGCTCACCGCGTTGCCGACGACGGTCAGCAGGCTGACCATCGCGCTGTTGAGGAAGAACCGGCCGAAGCTGACGTCGAAGTTGCCCCACCCGTCGGTGTAGTTGCCCGGGGTGAAGCGCTCGGGCAGCAGACCGATGTTGCTGACGATCTCCTGCTGCGACTTGACCGAGGTGCCGATCATCCAGATCAGCGGGTACAGCACGACCGCCACGATGGCCAGCAGGATGATCAGCCGCAGCCAGGATCGGCTGCGCGAGCGCTGCGGGCGGGCCGCCACGGGCGGGGCCACGGTGTTCGCCACCATCAGCGGTCCTCCCCGTCGGAGTAGTGCACCCAGAACCGGCCGGTGCTGAAGAGGACGGCCGTGATGAGCGCGATGGCGATCAGGAAGACCCAGGCCATCGCGGAGGCGTAGCCCATCTCCAGATCGGTGAACCCGGCGATGTACAGGTTCAGCGTGTACATCAGGGTCGAGTCGATCGGCCCGCCGGTGCCGTTGCTGAGCACGAAGGCGGCGGTGAAGCCCTGGAAGCCGTTGATGGTCTCCAGCACCAGGTTGAAGAAGATCACCGGGGAGAGCATCGGCAGGGTGACGCTGACGAACTGCCGGAACTTGCCGGCCCCGTCCACCGCGGCGGCCTCGTACAGCTCGGTCGGCACCTGCTTGAGCCCGGCCAGGAAGATCACCATCGGAGCGCCGAACTGCCAGATGGCCAGCACCATCAGGGTTTCCAGGGCCCAGTCCGGGTCGTTGACCCAGGGCTTGCCCTCGATGCCGAACAGGGCGAGGAAGGAGTTGAACGCGCCATCGCGGTTGAACATGTTCACCCAGACGATGGCCAGCGCCACGCTGCCGCCGAGCAGCGAGGGCAGGTAGAACAGACCACGGAACAACCCGACCCCGCGCCAGGCCCGGTTGAGCAGCAGGGCCACCCCGAGCGCCGCGGCGAGTTTCAGCGGTACGGCGATCAGCGCGAAGCGCAGGGTGACCCGGACGGAGTGCCACCACGAGGGGTCGGCGGTGAACATCCGTTCGTAGTTGGCCAGCCCGACCCATTCCACCTCCGACCACGGGGTGAGGATGTCGTAGTTGGTGAAGCTGAGGTACAGCGACAACAGCATGGGTAGCGCCGTGATGCCCATCAGACCGATGAGCCAGGGCGACAGGAAGACGTAGCCGGCCAGACCTTCCCCGTGCCGGATCCGTCCGGTCCCGCGCCGGGTGGCGGGGGGTCGGACGGATCCGGTGCCGCGGCGAGTCGGGTCGGGCGCCGTGGTCAGGGCCACGAACTGCTCCTCTCCGGGTGACGCGGTGCGGTCAGGAGGCGATCGCTGCCTTGCAGGCCGCGATGAACTGGGCGGCGGCCTCGGCGGGGGTGGCCCGGCCGTACTGCGCGTTCTCGGCGGCCTTGGTCAGCTCGGCGCGTACCTTGCTGTGGCCCTTGATCGGCACCTGCGGAGCCGCGCCGAAGGTCTCGGCCAGTTCGGTCTCCACGGCGATGGACTGCTTCATCGCCGCGTCGGTGGTGTCGTCGCTGACCACCCGACGCAGGTCCAGGTTGGACGGCAGGCCCCGGTCCGTGCCGAGCAACTTGACCGCCTCCGGGTCGTTGACCAGGAAGTTGATCACGTCGACCGCGATGTCGGCGTTCTTACTGCCCCGGAAGACCGACCAGTACATCGAGGCGCGGGCCCACTGGGCACTCGGGTCACCGGGGTAGGCGATGACCCCCAGCTCGTCGGCGGTGTTCTTCTTCAGCTCCGGCATCTGGTTGACCCAGACCCAGGAGGTGGCCGACTTGCCGGTGACCACGAGCTGCTTGGTGATGTCGGTGGCGTTGCCCTCGTGGATGACGTCCGGGGTCGGGGTGGCGCCGGAGTCCCGGGCCCCCTTCCACAGCTCGAACCATTTGGTCACGTCCTCGACGGTGAAGCCCAGGTCGCTGCCGGAGTACAGGTCCTTGCCCTGCTGGCGCAGCCACACCCAGAAGGCCTTGTAGTCGGCGCTGGGGTCCTGGGTGCCGGGGGTGCCGGTCTTCTTGCTGACCTGCTCGGCCCAGGCGATGTGCTCCTCCCAGCTCATCCCGGTGGTCGGCTCGGGCAGCCCGTTCTTGGTCAGCAGCGTCTTGTTGTAGACCAGGCCCTGGGTGTTCTCCCCGGCGGCCAGACCGGCGAGCTTGCCGTCGACCTCGCCGTACTGGAGCAGGCTGGGCGGGAACTTGGTGGTGTCCAGGTCACCGGAGTCCTGGTACTTCTTCAGGTCCAGGGTGGCGTTGCGGGCCGCGTACTCGGTCAGGTAGTTGTCGTCGATCTGGAAGATGTCCGGCGGGTTGCCGCCGGCGGTGAGGGTGGCCAGCTTGTCGAAGTAGCCCTGGTTGGCCTGCCAGGTGGTCTCGAAGACCACGTCGGGGTTCTTCTTGGTGTAGAGGTCCAGCGCCTGCACGGTCAGCTCGTTGCGGGCGTCACCGCCCCACCAGAAGATGGAGACCTTGGTCTTGCCGTCGGAGGCGTCGTCGCCGCCACAGGCCGCGGCAGCCCCGACCAGGGGCAGGGCCACGACCGCGGCGAGCAGGCCGCGCAGCAACCGGCGGCGCAGCAGGGAGGTACGGTAAGTGCGCCCGTCGGGCGCGCTGGTGGGGTGCGTTGCGGGGTGCATGTGCGCTCACTCCTTGGCGTTAGGAGGCGACGACGTCACCGGCGGCCACTTTCGGGCCGCCCGGGTCCGCACGGCGATGCGGGCCCGGGCCTACGGCAGTGGCACCGGGACGCTCCCGGCCGGAATACGGGCCCGGTCCGGTGGAGTCGCGGATGACCAACTCGGTCTGGAGCATTACCTGTGCGGTGGTGCGACGGACGCCGACTGTGCTCCCGGCACCGCCGGCCCGCCCGGTGCGCGGAAGGTCGGTGTCGTGTTGCAGCAACATGTCGACGGCCGTCCGGCCGGCGGCCGCGGTCGGGGTGGCCACCGTCGTCAGCTTGGGGCGGGTGAGCCGGCTCAGTGAGATGTCGTCGACCCCGACGACACTCACCTGCTGCGGCACCGCGACCCCCAGTGCGTCGAGCCCCTCCAGGAGGCCGATCGCCATCAGGTCGTTGTAGGCGAGCACGGCGCTGACCCCGGCCCGGCGGACCTGCTCCGCCTGGGCCAGTCCACCGTGCTCGGTAGGTGGGTTGGGGCCGAGCACGGTCAGCTCCGCACCGGCCGTCCGGGCCGCGGCGCCGGCCGCGCGGCGGATCTCCCGGCTGGTCCAGGAACCCCGCGGCCCACCGAGCAGGGCGATCTCCCGGTGACCCAGGCTCGCCAGGTGTTCGATGGCCGACCGGGCGCCCTGACCGACGTCCATCAGCACGCAGGGCAGACCGGCCAACTGGCGGTTGACCACCACCAGGGGGACCTCCCGGCTGAGCTGCTCGATCAGGCTGTTGCTCATCCGGGGGCTGCACAGCAGCACCCCGTCGACCTGCTTGGCCAGGGCGTGGACCAACTCCTCCTCGGCGGCGGCGTCCTCATTGGTGTCGGCCACGAAGACGTGGTAGTCGCGGTGCCGGGCCTGACTCTCGGCCGCCTTGATCAGGGGCGGGAAGAACGGGTTCGCGATGTCGGCGATGATCAGCCCGATGTTGTGGGTGCGGCCGGTGATCAGGGCCCGGGCGGCCCGGTTGGGGCGGTAGCCCAGGTCCTCGGCGCAGGCCAGCACCCGTACCCGGGTCTCCGGGTTGACCAGGTGGGGCGCGGAGAAGGTACGGGAGACGGTGGAGATGTGCACCCCGGAGGCCCGTGCGACGTCCCGGATCGTGACTGGCACTGCGGCCCCCTTCGTAGGTGTGTCGGCGGTCACGGTGCCGCCAATTAATGCAAACGGTTGCTCCAGTGTCAACGGTCGATGATTACAGTCAGGTTTCGACACTGGCCGCTAACGCGGGTAAATCGCTGCAAATGCCATCGGTTGGCGGTGCACCGTTGACGTCGAGGCATCGATCGTGATTACTTCACTGCAAAGGTTTGCAGAGAGATCGAGGAGGATCGGTTCGTGTCTCCGCAACCCGGCAGCCGGGCCCGCTACGCCGTGGTCGGCACCGGCGCCCGCGCCGAGATGTTCGTCCGCGCCCTGGTCCACGACCACGCCGACACCGCCGAACTGGTCGCCTTCGCCGACGTCAACCAGGCCCGGATGGACGCCCACAACCGGTGGCTCACCGAACTCGGTCACCCCCGGGTGCCCACGTACCACGCCGGGGACTTCACCGCGATGCTGACCAAGGAACGGGTCGGGGTCGTCCTGGTCACCTCGGTCGACGTCACCCACGACGAGTACGTGGTGGCCGCCCTGGAGGCCGGCTGCGACGTCGTCACCGAGAAGCCGATGACCACGGACGCGGCGCGCTGCCAACGCATCCTCGACGCGGTACGCCGCACCGGCCGACGGGTCACGGTGGCCTTCAACTACCGCTACAACCCCTTGCACGAGCAGGTACGCCGACTGCTGGCCGAGGGCGCGGTCGGTGAGATCGGTTCGGTGCACTTCGAGTGGCTGCTGGACGTACGCCACGGCGCCGACTACTTCCGCCGCTGGCACCGTGACAAGGCCAGCTCCGGCGGGCTGATGGTGCACAAGGCCAGCCACCACTTCGACCTGGTCAACTGGTGGCTAAACGCCACACCCGTGCAGGTGTACGCGGCCGGACGGCTGTTCTTCTACGGGGAGAACGGCCGCCGACACGGCTACGCCCGCGACTACGACCGGGCCCACGCCAGCCCCGAGGCCGAGGACGACCCCTTCGCCCTGCGCCTGGCCGAGCATCCCCGACTGCGGGAGCTGTACCTCGACGCCGAGGCGGAGGACGGGTACCACCGGGACCGTAACGTCTTCGCCCCCGGGGTCAGCATCGAGGACGACATGGCTGTGCTGGCCACCTACTCCACCGGCGCGACGATGACCTACCACCTGACCGCGTACGCCCCCTGGGAGGGCTACCGGGTGATGGTCAACGGCAGTCGGGGCCGCCTGGAACTGGAGGTCACCGAGAGCGAGTACGTCAGCCCGGCCGCAGCCGGAGCCCTGAAGGGGGCCGCCCTGCACGGGGACCAGGCCGCCGCCGAGGGCGGCTCGGCCACCCTCACCCTGCGCCCCTTCTGGTCCCCACCACGACGCATCGAGGTCGACGGGTACACCCGCCACGGGCACGGTGGCGCGGATGCCCGGATGACCCAGGTCCTCTTCGGCGGCGCGACCGACCCGCTGCACCGGGCGGCCACCGCCCGGGACGGCGCGCTGGCCCTGCTCACCGGGCTGGCCGCCAACCGGTCCTTCGACACCGGGGCCCCGGTCCGCGTCGCCGACCTGCTAACCCTCGACTGACCTAGACCCCAGGAGCCGCACCCCGTGCCCACCTCGACCCGACCAGACCTGCTCCTCCCCGCCGACCCGGGCCAACGCGCACTGGCCCGGGAGCTGTACGCCCTGGTGGCGAGGTTGCCGATCATCTCCCCGCACGGGCACGTCGACCCGGCCCTGCTGGCCGAGGACCGGCCCTTCGGTGACCCGGCGCAGCTGCTCATCGTGCCCGACCACTACCTGACCCGGATGCTACTCAGCCAGGGGGTCCCCCCCTCCGAGCTGGGGGTGCCCAGCCGCGACGGCACCCCGGTGGAGACCGACGGGCGACGGATCTGGCGGCGCTTCGCCGAGCACTGGTACCTGTTCCGGGGCACCCCCTCCCGGCTGTGGCTGGAACAGACCTTCACCGAGGTCTTCGGCGTCGCCACCCGACTGTCCCCGCAGACCGCCGACGAGGTGTACGACGCCCTGGCCGCCAAGCTGGCCGAGCCGGACTTCCGACCCCGGGCCCTGTTCGAACGGTTCAACATCGAGGTGCTGGCCACCACCGAGTCGCCCCTGGACGACCTGGGTAGGCACGCCAAGTTGGCCGCCGACGGCTGGGGTGGACCGGGCGGGCGGGTGGTCACCACCTTCCGCCCGGACAACGTGGTCGACCTGGACTTCGAGGACTGGTCGGCCAACGTCGACCGGCTGGGCGAGATGACCGGGGAGGACACCGACACGTACGCCGGTTATCTGGCCGCCCTGCGGGCCCGCCGGGCGGCGTTCATCGCCGCCGGCGCCACCTCCTCGGACCACGGTCACCTGACCGCCCGGACCCTGGACCTCGGCGCGGGCGCCGCGAGGGTGTTCGACCGGGCCCGTCGGGGCCGGGCCGAACCGGGCGACGCCGAGGTCTTCGCCGCGCACATGCTGCTGGAGTTCGCCCGGATGTCGCTGGAGGACGGGCTGGTCATGCAGTTGCACCCCGGTGCGGTGCGCAACCACAACCGGTGGCTGTACGCCCGGCACGGCCGGGACGTCGGCGGCGACGTCCCGCAGGCCACCGAGTACGTGCACGCCCTGGCCCCGCTGCTGGAGGCGCACGGCAACGACCCCCGACTGCGGGTGGTGCTCTACACCCTCGACGAGGACACCTTCACCCGGGAACTGGCCCCCCTGGCGGGCGGGTACGCCGCCCTGCTGCTCGGCGCGCCCTGGTGGTTCCTGGACTCCCCCGAGGTGCTGCGCCGGTTCCGGGAGACCGTCACCGAGACGGCCGGCTTCTACAACACCGCCGGGTTCGTCGACGACACCCGGGCCTTCTGTTCCATCCCGGTACGCCACGACGTGGCCCGGCGCATCGACGCCGGTTACCTGGCCCGGCTGGTCGCCGAGCACCGGCTGCCGATGGACGAGGCCGCCGAGACCATTGTCGACCTGGCGTACCGCCTGCCGAAGCGGGTCTTCAAGTTCGGGGAGAGGCAACAATGACCACCATCACCGAGGTCACCGTGCACGACGTACGGTTTCCGACCGCCGCCAGCGGCGACGGCTCCGACGCCATCAACCGAGGCGACTACTCGGCCACCTATGTCGAGCTGAGCACCGACGACGGGCCGACCGGGGCCGGGTTCACCTTCACCAACGGTCGGGGCAACGAGATCACCTGCGCGGCGGTACGGGCCCTGGCCCACCACGTCACCGGGCGTACGGTCGCCGAGATCACCGCCGAGCCGGTGGCCTTCTGGCGCTACCTGGTCGCCGATGTGCAGTTGCGCTGGCTGGGCCCGGAGAAGGGGGTCATCCACATGGCCACCGGGGCGCTGGTCAACGCGGTGTGGGACCTGCGGGCCAAGCTCGCCGGCAAGCCGATGTGGCGCTACCTGGCCGAGCTGCCCACCGACGAACTGGTGGCCAATGTGGACTTCGGCCACATCACCGACGCGCTGACCCCCGACGAGGCCACCGCCATCCTGGACAAGGGCCGCGACGGGCTCGGCGACCGGCTGGCCGTGCTGGAACGCGACGGCTTTCCCTCGTACACCACCTCGGTCGGCTGGCTCGGCTACCCGGACGACAAGGTGCGGGCCCTGACCCGAGCGGCGTACGCGGCCGGGTGGCGGGCGATGAAGATGAAGGTCGGCGGCCCGCCCGCCGACGACCTGCGGCGGGCCCGGATCATCCGGTCGGAGATCGGCCCGGAGGCCCTGCTGATGATGGACGCCAACCAGGTGTGGGACGTCGACGAGGCGATCACCAACATGACCGCCCTGGCCGAGGTGGACCCGTACTGGATCGAGGAGCCGACCCACGCCGACGACATCCTCGGGCACGCCCGCATCGCCCGGGCGGTGACCGAGCTGACCGGCGGACGGTGCCGGGTGGCCACCGGCGAGGTGGCCGCCAACAAGGTGATCTTCAAGCAGTTGTTGCAGGCCGAGGCGATCGGAGTGATGCAGATCGACGCCTGCCGGGTGGCCGGGGTCAACGAGGTGCTGGCCGAGATCCTGATGGCCGCCAAGTTCGGGGTGCCGATCTGCCCGCACGCGGGCGGGGTCGGCCTCTGCGAGTACGTCCAGCACCTGGCGATCTTCGACTACCTGCGGGTGGGCACCAGCCTGGAAGGGCGGATGGTGGAGTACGTCGACCACCTGCACGAACACTTCCTCGACCCGGTACGCACCCGCGACGGGCGGTACCTGCTGCCGACCGAGCCGGGCTACAGCGCCACCATGCACCCGGAGTCGATCGCCACCTTCGGTTTCCCGGACGGCCCGGCATGGCGGTGACCGTGGGGGCCTCCCGCCTCGATCTGGGGGCGCTGCGTCGGCTGCCGGCCGGGTCCCGTCCGCTGGTGCGGCCCGGCAGCGTACCGGCCGGGGTGCTGCACCTGGGGCTCGGCGCCTTCCACCGGGCCCACCAGGCGGTCTACACCGAGCAGGCGATCGCCCTGGCCGGCGGAGACTGGGGCATCGTGGGAGTGGCGCCGCGCAACGCCGACCTGGTGCGGGTGCTGACCGCGCAGGACAACCTGTTCAGCGTCAGCACCCTGTCGGCCGCCGACCAGCACACCCGGGTGGTCGGGGCGCTGACCGGGGTCCGGCTGGCCGCCGCCGACCCGCAGGCGGTGGTGGCGCTGCTGGCCGACCCGGCGATCCGGGTGGTCACCCTGACGGTGACCGAGAAGGCGTACCAACTCGATCCGGCCGCGGGGACCCTGCGCCCGGACCCGGCCCTGGTGGCCGACCTGACCACCGATCGGCCGCCGGTGACCGTGCCCGGGTTGCTGGTGCGCGGGCTGCTGGCCCGGGCCGCCGCCGACGCCGGGCCGATCGCCCTGGTCAGCTGCGACAACCTGCCCGCCAACGGCCGCCGGCTACGCGGCCTGGTCCAGCACGCCCTGGCGTACGCGAAGGCCCCGCAACCGGCCCTGGACTGGGTCGGTGCCCAGGTCGGGTTCCCGGGCACCATGGTGGACCGGATCGTGCCGGCCAGCACGGCGCAGACCCTGGCGGCGGCCAGGCGGGCTTTGGGGGTCGAGGATCTGGCGGCGGTGGCGGCCGAGCCGTACACCCAGTGGGTCATCGAGGACGACTTCCCCGGCGGACGACCGGCCTGGGACCGGGCCGGGGCGGTGCTCTGCGCCGACGCCGGGCCCTGGGAGCGGCTCAAGCTGCGCACCCTCAACGGGGTGCACTCGGCCGCGGCCTACCTCGGGGCCCTGGCCGGCTGCGAGACCATCGCGGAGGCCCTGGCCCTGCAGCACCTGGACACCGTGCTGCGTCGGCTCATCGCCGAGGAGGTCGCCGTCAGCTTCACCCCGCCCGAGGGGGTCGAGGTGGTCGACTACGGCGAGCAGGTGCTGGCCCGGTTCGGCAACCCGGCGATCCGGCACCGCACCCTCCAGGTGGCGATGGACGGCTCGCAGAAGCTGCCGCAGCGAATCCTGCACACCATCGCCGACCTGCGGGCCGAGGGCCGGTCGGCACGCTGGGCGGCCCTGGTGATCGCCGCCTGGATCCGGTTCGCCCAGGGCATGACCGACGACGGGCGTGCGCTGCCCCTGGACGACCCGCTGGCGGACCGGATCCGTACCGCCCTGGCCGAGGCGCCGCAGACCCCGGCCGGGGCGGTCGAGGCCGTACTCGCCCTCGACGAGGTCGTCCCGCCCGAGGTGGCCGCCGACGCGCAGGTACGCGCCGACATCACCGCCTGGCTGACCGACCTGACCCGCCACGGCGTCCGCACCACCCTCACCGCCGCCGCATGAGTGCAAGGAAGGGCACCTTGTTAACGTCTGCGGTAGAGGAAGGGACCCCGCTTAACACTCCACGGGTAGCGCTGATCGGGGCGAACGGGCACGGTCGCTGGCACCGGCGGGTGATCGGCCCCCTGCACGAGGCCGGGCGGCTGCGGCTGGCCGCCCTGGTCGACCCCAGGCCGATCGAGGAGGAACCGGCCGCGCCGGTGCCGGCGGGTACCCGGATCTTCACCGACCATCGGGCGATGCTCGCCGAGGTGGCCCCCCAGGTGGTGGTGATCTGCACCCCGCCGCACACCCATCTGCCGATCGCCCGGGACGCGGTGGCCGCCGGTGCCGACCTGCTGCTGGAGAAGCCGCCGGTGCTCTCCAGCGCCGAACACGAGGAGTTGGCCGCAGCCCTGGCGGCCACCGGCCGGGTGGCCCAGGTCGGGTTCCAGGCCCTCGGGTCGGCGGCGCTGACCGCGTTGACCCAGGCGGTGACGATCGGCCGACTGGGTACGGTCACCGGCATCGCCACGGTCGCCGCCTGGCAACGGCCGGACGCGTACTATGCCCGCGCCCCGTGGGCCGGACGGCGGCTGCTGGACGGTCGGCCGGTGCTCGACGGGGCCCTGGCCAACCCCCTCGCCCACGCGGTCATGCAGTGTCTGGCCGTCGCCGAGGCGGTCACCGGGCGGCCGGTGCAGCCGGCCACCATCGAGGTGGAGCGGTACCGGGTACGGCCCATCGAGGTCGACGACACCGCGGTGCTGCGCCTGCTACCGGCGGAGGGGCCACCGATCGTGGCGGCGGTGACCCTGGCCGGGGAGGACTTCGTGGCCGGCGAGGTGATCGTCACCGGCACCGGTGGCCGGGCGGTGCTGGAGTACCCGACCGACCGGCTGTGGTTGCCCGGGCAGGCGGGCCCGGACCTGGTGCCCGGCCGGCGGGGTCTGCTGGAGAACCTGCTGGCCCATCGGGCCGACCCCCGGGTTCCGCTGATCGCTCCCCTGGCCCGGACCGCTGCCTTCACCGCGGTGCTGACCGCGCTACAGGCCGCACCCGAGCCGACCCTGCTGGGCGGGGACCTGGTGGAACCGGTGGGCGAGGGACCGCAGCGGGTGCTGCGTATCCGCGGCGTCAACGCGGTGCTGCGCCGGGCCGCCGAGCAAGGGGAACTACCGTCGGAGGCCGGGGTGGCGTGGGCGGTCACGCCGTGGCGGCACCCGGAAATGACGTCGCAGGAATAGGAGGTACGGCAACCGGACTACAAATCGCCGATCCGAAGTGGATCGACGCAATGCGTTGACCAGCGGATTCCCGATCAGGGCAGGTCGGGTCAATGTCGGCCGATCGCATTTAGTGCAACAAACCTGCATATCCAGCATATTGACCGATATCAAACATAATCCGTAACCTTCGTTACCAGCGAGAAACACGACGAAGGAACGGACACCCAATGCGCAGAATCGCCGCGTACGCGGCATTGATCACACTCACCCTGACCGCCGCGCCCGCTCCCGCCGCGGCCCACGCGCCGACCGGGACCGGCCTGGCCGCCCGGTCCTCGCCGGCCCCCGCTCCCCCGGCCCTGTCTCCCCTGGCCCGCCAGCTCGGCCGGCAGACCCTGCCGGCCGGCGACGGCTGGGCCTCCGCCGGGCCGGGCACCACCGGCGGCTCGACCGCGAGCGCGGACCAGGTCCACGTCGTCACCACCCGGGCCGAGCTGATCACCGCGCTCGGCGGCGACAACGCCACCAACGCCGGCAACTCCACCTCCAAGATCGTGTACGTCAAGGGCGCCATCGACGGGTTCGAGGGCCCCGACGGGACCCTGCTGGACTGCACGGACCTGGCCGACCCCGGCTACTCGCTGGAGGCGTACCTGGCCGCGTACGACCCGGCGGTCTGGGGTCGGGTGGCGCCGAGCGGGCCGATCGAGGAGGCCCGGGTGCGGTCGGTGACCGACCAGACCCGACACACCCAGATCAACGTCGGCGCCAACACCACAATCATCGGGCTGCGCGGGGCGCGGCTGACCGGCCTCACCCTGATGATCGACCGGGTCTCCAACGTCATCGTCCGCAACATCACCTTCGACGACGCCCGGGACTGCTTCCCCGCCTGGTCCCCCACCGACGGGGAGACCGGCAACTGGAACTCCCAGTACGACCTGGTCTCCGTACGCCGCAGCGAGAACGTCTGGATCGAACACAACACCTTCACCGACGGCGACAACCCGGACAGTGCCCAACCGGTCCACTTCGGCCGCCCGTACCAGGTGCACGACGGCGCGCTGGACATCACCCACACCGCCAGCCTGGTCACCGTCGCCTGGAACCGGTTCGACGGTCGGGACAAGGTGATGTTGATCGGCTCCTCCAACACGGTCGGCCCGGACCTCGGTCGGCTCAACGTCACCCTGCACCACAACCTGTTCGACGGGTCCCTGCAACGGCTGCCCCGGGTGCGCTTCGGCCAGGTCGACATCTACAACAACGCCTACCGGATCGCCGGTGCGGGCTTCGAGTACGCCATCGGCGTCGGCGTGCAGTCCGCGGTGTACGCGCAGCACAACCACTTCACCCTCGGTGCCGGTATCGCCGCTGCCGACCTGCTCTACGACTGGGGCGGCACCGCCATCACCACCCGGGACAACTGGGTCACCCCGGCGGGTGGGCTGCCGCGTCCGGTCGACCTGGTGGCCGCGTACAACGCCGTACACGACCCCGACCTGTCCCCGGACGCCGGTTGGACCCCGACGCTGCGGCACGGTCCGGTGCTGCCGGCACCCCTGGTGCCGCTGGTCGTCGGACCGCTCGCCGGCGCCGACCGGCTGCCGCTGTAGCGGCACACACCGCTGTTCACCACCACCAGTTAGGAAGGTGAGACGAGGATGAGACGCACCCTCGCGCCACGAGTCCTGGCGGCGATTGCCGCCACAGCCACCGGAGCAGCCGTCTGTATGGCCGTGACGACGCCGCAGGCGTCGGCGGCCGTCGGCAGCGCCACCGGCTTCGCCAGCAGCAACGGCGGCACCACCGGTGGGGCCGGCGGGCAGACCGTACGCGCCACCACCGGCACCCAGATCCACGCGGCCCTGTGCAACCGGGCCAGCAGCAGCACCCCGATCATCATCCAGGTCGAGGGGACCATCAACCACGGCAACACCACGAAGGTCTCCGGGTCCAGCTGCAACACCGCCGCCGACGTGATCGAACTCAAGCAGATCAGCAACGTCACCATCCTGGGGGTCGGCAACGGAGCCACCTTCGACCAGATCGGCATCCACATCCGCGAGGCCCGCAACATCATCATCCAGAACGTGACCGTCCGGAACGTCAAGAAGTCCGGCTCGCCGACCTCCAACGGTGGCGACGCCATCGGCATGGAGGCCAACGTCCGCAACGTCTGGGTCGACCATGTCACCCTGGAGGCCTCGGGCGGTGAGTCGCAGGGCTTCGACGGCCTGTTCGACATGAAGAACAACACCCAGTACGTGACCCTGTCCTACAGCATCCTGCGCAACTCCGGCCGGGGTGGTCTGATCGGGTCCAGCGAGAGCGACCTGTCGAACGGGTACGTCGCCTTCCACCACAACCTGTACGAGAACATCGACTCCCGCGCTCCCCTGCTGCGCGGCGGAATCGCGCACATCTTCAACAGTCACTTCTCCCGGATCAACGAGTCCGGCATCAACTCCCGGGCCGGGGCCCGGGCCAAGGTGGAGAACAACTACTTCCAGAACGCCAAGGACGTGCTGGGCACCTTCTACACCGACCAGGCCGGCTACTGGCAGGTCAGCGGCAACATCTTCGACAACGTGACCTGGTCCTCGCGCGGTGGGGACACCAACCCGGCCGGTCCCAACCCGACCTCCAACACCAGCGTCAGCGTTCCGTACTCGTACCGCCTGGACCCGGCCAACTGCGTGCCGGACATCGTCCGGCAGACCGCCGGCGCCAACAAGGGCATCCGTACCTCGAACGGCAGTTGCACCCCGACCAGCCCGACGAGCGGCCCGACCACGCCCGCTCCGGGCCCGACCACCCCGACCCCCGGCCCGACCACCCCGACCCCCGGCCCGAGCCAGCCCAGCGGCACCAACCTGAGCATCGGGGCCGGCTCCGACGGATCCAGCAAGGCCAGCGGCACCAGCTACGGCGACGTACGCGACGGCAACATGAGCACCGCCTGGTCGCCGTCCGGGGCCACCGGTCAGATCTCCATCAAGTGGGACACCGCCACCCGGGTCTCCCGGGTCAACATCCGTGAGGCCTCCGGGGCGGTCGGCAACGTCCGGTCGTGGCGACTGCTCAACCACGACACCGGCGCGGTCCTGGCCAGCGGCAGCACCGCCGGGGTGATCACCTTCCCGGCCACCTCGCTGCGGAAGATCACCTTCGACATCACCGGTTCCTCCGGCACCCCGCGGATCGCCGAGTTCGAGACGTACGCCGGATAACACCCGAAGTGCCGGCCCGGCCGGCACCTGAGCACCAAGCCGGTGGGGGTCGTCAATGACGACGGCCCCCACCCTCACCTGTCACACCAGCAGCCCCATGCCGACGGGACCCTGCCGGGGTTGCTGCGGCGCTCCGGCGGTGTAGGGCGTACGGCAGAATGTGCGGGCGATGGACGCGGCCGTCATCCTCACCGCGCTCGCCGACCTGGCTCCGGCCGGGCCCGAGCGGGTCCTCGACGTGGCCGCAGGCAACCGGCCGCTGGTCTGGTTACCGGAGCCGCACCGCGGCCCCCTCAACGGCCACCTGGACCGACTGGCGGCGCAGGACACCCTGCACCGCGACGAACGCATCCTGCGCCGTGGCCTGGCCTTCCTGGTCGGCGGGGCGGACGTCGACGGGGTACGGCGGCGGATCCGGTTGCCGCTGCTGGCCCAACCGGTACGGCTGGAGCGTGACCGAGGCGGCTACCGGGTGGTCCCCGCCGGTGACCTGGAGATGACCTCGCTGATCGAGGATCGGGATCTCGCCGCCCGGTTGGAGGCCGCACCCGGGCTCGCCGGGCCGGGTTGGCTGACCGCGCCCGGCACGGCCGCCTGGATCACCGCGGCGGCCGAGGCGGCCGGGCTGAAGGTGGAGAAGGTCGTGCCCCGGCCGCCGCGCCGCTTCGACGACACCCGCCTCACCGGGGTAGCCGCGGCGGCGATCTTCGTTACCCGGGACGTGTTCGCCGGTCGGCTCCGCGACACCCTGCTGAACTGGGCGGTTCGCCCCGGGTTGGCGGACACCGCCCTGAGCCGGCTCTATTTCGGTGGCGCTGACGAGAACGCCGACAAGACCGGCCGGGACGAGCACGAGGTGCTGTCTCCCCTGCCGCTGAGCGGCACCCAGTCGGAGGTGGTCCGACGCACCCGTACCGAAGCGGTGGTGGTGGTCTCCGGCGCCCCCGGCAACGGCAAGAGTCACGCCCTGGTCGCCGCCGCGCTGGACGCGGTCGACCGGGGAAAGTCGGTGCTGGTGGCCACCCAGTCCGTGGCGGCTGCGGAGGCCCTGGGCACCCTGCTGCGCCGGCATCCCGGCCCACCCCCGGTGCTCTTCGGAGACGCGGAGCGACGCGAGGCGGTCGCCGCCGACCTGGCCGACGGTGCCTCCGGTGGGGTGCACGACGACCAACTGGGCGAGGACGCCGCCGCGGTGGCGGCGGCCCGGCACCGGGTCACCACCGTCCAGGCCGGGATCACCGCCGCCCTGGAGCAGGAGCGACGCGCCGCCACGCTCCCGGGCTGGCAGCCCCTGCTGTCCGCGCTGAGTCAGGACGCGCCACGGGTCTTCGACCCGGACGCCGACCTCACCGCCATCCGGCACGCCCTGCGGGACACCAGCCGCCAGGGCGCGGGTTGGTGGCCGCGACTGCGACAGTCGTACGCCGAACGGCGGCTGCGACGGCTGACCGGGGCCGGTCCCGACCTGCCCCGGGAGCGGCTGGACGCGGCGGTGGAGGCGGCGGAGGCCGTCCAGGCGGCGGCTCGACTCCCCGCCCAGGGCGGCACCGAACTCTCCGCCGCCTGGCAGTCCCTGGCGGAGGCGGACACCGTACTGGCCGAGGCGGTCGGCACCGCCCTGCGGCACCACACCACCAGCGCCCGACGGTGGACCCCGCAGGCCCGGCGGGCCGCCAACGGTCTGGGTACCGCCCTGCGGGCCGGGCGCAACCGGCGCCGGGAACTGCTCGCCGGGCTGGACGCCGAGGCGCTGGTACGGGCCCTGCCCCTGTGGGTGGGCACGGTGACCGACGTCGAGGATCTGCTGCCACCGGTGGCCGGCATGTTCGACCTCGTGGTGCTGGACGAGGCCGCCCACGTCGACCAGGTACGGGCCGCGCCGGTGCTGGCCCGCGCCCGGAACGCGCTGGTCGCCGGCGACCCCCGGCAGCTGCGGTTCGTCTCCTTCGTCGCCGACGTCGAGGTGGCCGCCACCCTGCACCGGCACGGGCTGGACCGGCTGGCCGACCGGCTCGACGTCCGACGGTCCAGCGTCTACGACCTGGCGGCCGGTGCCGCCCGGGTCACCTGGCTGGCCGAGCACTACCGGTCCGCCCCGCACCTGATCGGGTTCTCCGGCGAACGGTTCTACGACGACAGACTCGAACTGGTCACCCGACACCCGCGCAACGAACAGGCCGACGCCATCGACGTGGTGACGGTCGACCGGGCGACCGTGGTCGACGGCGTCAACCAGGCCGAGGTGGACGCCGTACTCGACCTGGTCCGGGCCCTGGCCACGCACCCGCCGGCCGGCGGGATCGCGGTGATCAGCCCGTTCCGGGCCCAGGCCGACGCGGTGGAGGCAGCCCTGCTGTCGGCGTACGACCTCGACGAGATCCAGCGGCTCGGTCTGCGTACCGGGACGGTGCACGCCTTCCAGGGCAGCGAGGCGGACGTGGTGATCGCCTCACTCGGGCTGGTAGACGAGGACCCCCCGGCCCGGCACCGCTTCCTGGCCGATCCCAGCCTGCTCAACGTCCTGATCACCCGGGCCAGGAAGCATCTGACCGTGGTCACCTCGCTGCGCTACCCCGAGGGCATCATCGGCGACTACCTGCGCTACGCCGAACAACCCCCGACACCCCCGACCGGCCCGGCCAGCTCCGCCTCGGACCCCTGGACCCGGGCCCTGGCCCTCGAACTCGAAAAGCTGGGACTGCCGGTACGGGTCGACTACCCCGTCGGCCGTTGGCAGATCGACCTGTGCGTCGGGGCGGACACCGAGGCGGTCGGGGTTCTCTGCGGGGTCCATCCCGACGGGGTGGCCGCACACGTCGAGCGGCAACGGACCCTGGCCCGCGCCGGATGGCATTTGTACGACGCCTTCGCCAGCCACTGGAACGACGACCCGATCCGAGCCGCCCTCGACCTGGCCGCCCACATCCGCGCTCCTCACAAGGCGTCGAACCGCAGCTCATCGAACGCGTGAACCACGTCCCGCGCACAGTCCTGAGTGGCCTTCAGCCGGTAAACGATATCCAGCGTGGGGTGCCCCTTCGGCACCAGCAACACGGCCCATCAACCGGACTCAGGCCGGTGTCCTTGTAGCGCAGCGCGGCCAGGTGCGGCACATGCTCGTCGGCGACCAGGTCGGCGATCACCTTGCCGAGATCCTGACCGGAGGCGTACAACTCGGCGATGGCGACCTAGGGGGTGGCTCACTCGCCACGCCGGGCTGTCCAGGTGAGGGGCGGTACGCCCGACCTTGAAGGCGTGGTCGCACTCGCCGCGCAGCTTTGGCGCGCACCTCCTCGACCGTCCCGGCAGCTTCCGGTCCACCACTCGACGACCTAGTCGCCGTGCTTATCGGACGACGGCACCCGTAAGGCCCACATCCGTCGCCAACCCGCTACCTACGGTTCCCGCATCCAGGTATTCGGATCGGTCACGAAGACACCTTTGCCCTGCTGCCGCCGGATGACCCGGAGCGCTTCGAGACGGACATAGGCCAGCTGCACCGTGCCGTAGCTGACGTTGTAGTCGGAGCGGGTCTGCGCAATCGACGGCAGTCGGTCGCCGGGCTTGAGCCGCCCCGACCTGACGTCGGCGATCACGTCATCCGCGATGCGGAGATACTCGGCTGATTCGGGCATGTCACTCCTCGCGTGGCAACCCGAATTCGATCACAACTCAAATGGCTGCACAATGTGCTTTGATTTCCCTGTGTTCCCTAGTTATGTTGGTACTGAGCCGCTCCTCGCGTGGCAACGAGTTCGGCTCATCCCCCTGGTCGGGGCGGGTGCGCGTGCCCGTCCCGACCCATACAGACTGCTCTGTCGTCGTACCGCCGGACTGGGCTGCGGCGGCCGAGCGGGCGGGCCGTGCGGACGCCGGCCACGCACGGCCCGCCCTTCCAGACCCACCTTTCGCGCTTCCGCTCGCCGCAGGAGAGGACCGACGTGGCCCAGGTGTATCGATCCGGCCGGCTTTACGGGACCGGGCTGCCGGCCCGGTTGACCCCGCACGAGGTACGCACCCGCAGCTTCGACCCGCGTCGCCGCGGGGTGGACCCCGATCAGGTACGCGAATTCCAGGCCCGGGTCGCCGATGACCTGGCCGACCTGCACCGGCAGATCCGCAGCCTCGCTGAGGAGAACGAGCGGCTCAAGCGGGCACTGCGCGACTGGCAGACCATGCACGCCCGCGAATGCCGACCAGCAAACGACGGTCACTGGTGACTGTGCGTCCCTCCCCCGGCGACCTGCTCCGGATCGACGGGCGCGCTTCGGTGCAGTTCGCCGGGGACCGGGCGCTGACCCTGCGCGTCGTCTCGGTCAGCGACCGCCATGCGTACGACGGCTGGATCTGGCTGACCGGCTACGTGCTCAGCCGGCGCGGCAACGCCACCACCAAACGCGAAATCTACGTCCAACTCGCCGGCCTCTGCCGCACCTCGGAACCGGCGGCGCCCCGCCAGGTCAGCCGACACGGTGGATCTGGTAGGCCGCACGGAGAGTCGGCACGACCGTCCCGTGCAGGTAGGGCGCTGACGTGAGCCGCCCCCAGTGATGAATGAGGCGCATCGCCGATGGGTGGGTGAACGCGGCAACGAGCGTGTCCACTCCAGCGATTCGTGCCCGTTCGAGGTGGGATCCGAGCCGATGCCGATTTCTCATCACTTCGGTGAGGGACGAGCAGACCTCGGCTCCCTGCACGATGCACAACGTCGGCTCCAGGATCCGCACGGTCGCTGACAGGTGTGGCAGGCAGTTGCGACTCATGGTCGAGTTTCCCAGCGACTTGGTGCTGCCGGCCACGGTGGCCGAGCAGAGCCGCAGGTTGGCCATGGCGAATGCGTCGAACAGGTGCACGGACCGGGGCGGGGTGGGTAGCCGCAACAGTTCGCCATCACGATCCGGACCGGGATTGCGGCCGACCGCAAGCCGCAGCGCGCTGGCAACACCTCGCATGTGCGGGTTCCGGGACGGGAAGGCGAGGGCGGCAGAAGCCATCACCTCGGCGCGTCGCTCGTCCAGGTTCACGCTCTCCCGGGGGCGTCCCGTCTCCATCGCGATAACCAGAATCCGCAGCGGGCGGTCGCCGATTCGCAGGTCATAGTGATGACCGACGTGGGAAAGCTGACCTGCGGCGAAGGCGGCGTTCGGCCGTGGCGCGCCTGCCGGATGGCGAAGGGCGCTACGCCGACACTGGTCGAGACTCCGACATACACAGGCACCTGATGGCGCGAGGACGTTCGCCGTCAGGTAGCGGCGGAGCTTCTCAATCCGGTGAGCGGTCGTAGCCGGATCACTGACGAGGCGCGACGCCTTGTCCCTGACCATCGGGCTCAGCCCGTCACAACAGGCGCGGAAACCGACAGTGCGTCGAGGTCTTTGACGGGCACCGCCAGCCACCGGAACCGCCCGTTGCCCCCGGGCAGGTCCACGTAGTCCCGCCAACTGAGCAGATAGTCACCGGTCAGGTCGCGTTGGTTCCGCACGTAGTGACTGCCGTCGCGTCCCCAGCGAAGAGTGCCGGTAAGCCGCCTGCCGTCGTAGATCCGGAACTCCTGGTCCCTGGTCATCCGCTGATGAGGCGACGGGTCCCACAGCCTGCGGTCGTTGGTGAGGAGGAGCGCGAGGCCGTTGGTGGGCGTGGTGTCGGGGCTACCGAAACGCTCCAGCCTCGCGATGTCGAAGACGAAGTTGCGCCGAGCCAGGTCGGTGGCGGCGTGGCCACGCAGGTGGAACTCTTCGTCGGTGACGGGGTCGACACCGACCCAGTGGGCCGTGAAGTACTTGAACTCGATCGCGGTGCTGCCATCCGGGCTACGGCAGAGAAGGTCCAGGTATTCGGCCTTGTCCTGTCGTACCTCCAATCGGACCGCGATGGCTGCGTCGAGCCGGTGAACCGCCCAGGCGAAGGCGTGCTGGAAGTCCGCCTCCGAATGGAACACGCTCCGCGCGGCCCGCAGCTCGCCCATTACCTCGTCCAACGACACCCGTCCGGCGATTCGCACCCGCGCTCCTTCCCGTTCAGTACCGGTCCCACAAACAGGAATCGGAGGGACATCGTGACCGGCCGGGGCTACCGAGGAGAACAACCGATCAGGCAGGAGTGTCCGCCGACCGCATCGGCAAATCCGAATTGAGTGCCGAGCGCAGGAGGGCAGTTTCCGTCGCACTCGGCGGCCCGGCCGCACCGGCGTGCCACTCGACCACGAGCCGTTGGCCGGACGGCAGCGAATACAGGCGCACCGCCCGGCTGGGCACGGCCGACCCGTAGCCCTTGCCACCGGAGCCCAGCCTGCCCAACTCGGGAAGCCCGAGCGCTTGAGCGAGGTGATCCCATGGTCGGCCGAAGGCGAAGACGTCCTGCACCGGCAGCTCCGCGATCGGCTGCCACACGAACTCCTCGATGACGGTCGGTGGTGGCTTCAACGGGGCGGTGATGGCCTTCGAGTGCCACGGGTAGCACTCGAAGATCAGGAGGTCGCGGTGGTCGGCGTCCGGGTCCTGGAGCCATCGCCGGGTGAACTCCAGGCGGGCGAGGTAGTACTGATTGCGACCCATTTCGTGGGGCAGCGTCCACGGCGCACGGTTGTAGGGGCAGGTGGTGGCCCATCTGCTGTAAGAGCCGCTCCGCTTGATCTCCTCGGCAAAAATGCCGTCCCGCGCCTGGAAGCGGGGACGGAACTCGCCAGGATTCAGGCCGAGCACCACCATCCGCGGCGTGCGCTCCAAACCAAGAAGATCGCCATGGTACGGCTCGGGAAAGCCGTCTCGGGTCACCTCACCGGGGCCGACGCCCACATAGGAGTCGAACCACTCCTCAAGCTGCAGTGGCAGGTGATCGTCACCGCCGAGCCATGCCTCGATATGAGCGTCCCAGAAGGCCGCGACGCGCTCCCGCGCGGAATCCACCATGGCGAGACGGTAGCCGTGACGCGCGGGTAGAGCCAGGTGTGGCGTACGTCGTCGGGCCCGTGGGGGCGCCTACCTGGGTCGACGGGTGGCGAGGATGGCGAGGGTTTCCCGGCGTACGGTCTCCGGCTCGCGCACGAGCCGACGATGGGCGAAGCGGACGACCAGGATGCCGAGGGCTGCCAGTCGGGCGTCGCGACGGAGGTCGACTTCACGCTGCCGGGGGTCGCCGTGGGTGGTGGCCCCGTCGAGTTCGATGTTGACCCGCTCCGGCTCGGCGTACAAATCCAGGTAGACGTTGCGCAGGCCGAGTCGGATCTGCACCTGCCGCTGGAACGTCGGCATTCCGGGACCGGTGAAGACGCGCTCGTGTCCCCATATCTCCAGCGGGCTGCGGCAGCCGTCGGCAAGGCGGGTCAGCAGCGTACGCAGCGCTACCCGGCCGGCCACCCTTGCCGTGCCGTCGAGCACAGCTTGCAGGCGGCCGGAGGTGGTCAGCCGATCGTTGACCGCCCTGATCATCGGCGTCCGCTGCTCGTCCAGCGCAAGCATCGGCCAGGAGTCGACAAGGGCTCGCTCGATGGTGGTCACCGGCATCCCCTGTCGTACCACCATCGATGGTGGAGCGAGGGTGAAATGTCGACGCCGAAGGACCCGCACTCCGGGCCAGTCTCGCAGGCCGCTGTCAGCCGGTGCGCTCACGTACAGCAGGTCCCCGGACAGCTGTTGGCGCAGTCCCCACACATCGAGGGCGGTGAGGTGACTCAGCGCGCCGCGCCCGCGTACCCAGGCAGCTACCGCACGGCGGCCGAGGGCCGGGCCGATCCGGCTGAGCGGCGGAACGCTCTCGTCATTCAACAGATGTGCCGCCGCGAACACCTCGGGCAGCACCCGTACGAGTTCGCCGTTGGTGCACGCCCGCTGCAGGATCCAGTCCGGCACGACCTGCTCGACGATCGACCGGGTCACCAGCCCGTTCCCTCGCCTCACCAGCTCCGCCAACACCGTATCCACGCCGCCGACCGTGCCACCCTGCCCCACCCACCCGCAGCCACAGATCCCGCCCCCTGTGGACAACAAAACCACTGTGCACAACCCCCAAAGCCCGTCCACATCTGGTACGCCTCCCTGAACGTGGCAGTGGGGCTGTTCAGGTGTCGGCGTGTCGCGCAGCCACACTGCCACGATCCGGGGACGTGGGAGAGAGGGGAGGGAGGGGGGTCAGGTTAGGGCGGCGCTGCGGTGGGCGTTGGTGGCCCAGGCGTCGGGGAGGGCGATCCATTCGTTGTCGCCGACGCGCACCACGGCTCCGTCCAGTTTGGGCAGGACTCCCGGGTCCTCCATCGGGCAGAGGAGCCAGACGTCGCCCTCTCCGGCCCGGGCGGCTTCGGCCATCTCGTGGAGACGTTCCATCGCCCGGTAGCGGGCCAGCACCGCCGCGTCGTGCAGCAGCACCGGGCCGGCGTCGACGCGCAACTGCGCCCGCAACGAGGGCATCGCCAGTTGCCATGCCTGGTCGACGTACCCACCGAGCTTGATGGCGGCCCGGGAGCCGGGCTCGGCGATGTCCGCGCCCAGCACCGTCTCCCAGGTGGGCTTCGGCCGGGCGTCGACCAGGCCACGTAGCTCACGCAGGAACACCGCGGCCACGTTGACCGGCCGGGCGTCGAAGCGTCGGGCCAGTTCCGCGCGGGCCAGCGCGTACCGGTTGAGGCGTACGGTCAACGCGCGGAAGCCTCCGGCGGACCTGGCACCGGTCAGCCGCTCCTCGGCCCGCACCGCTGCCGCCAGTTCCGGGGACTCGGCCTCCCAGCGGCTCGGCGCGTTGGTGGCCGACGGGCGACGCTGGACGATCGACATCGAGGATGATCCGGCGCGCGGCGGTGGCGGGAGGTACCGGTCCCGGTCCCAGCGCAGCTCGAAACCGGCCTCGGCCAGCAGGTGGTCCAGTTTCGGGTGCGACGGCAGCGGTGCCGTCAGCTCGGGGAAACGGGCGGTCACCCGCTGGATGACGTGCTCCGGGGTCAGGCCCCGCCGCCCCTCGGGGGTGGTCGCCGGGGGCACCACGCCGGCCTGGGCGAGTCGCAGCGCGCGTACCGGGTCGAGGTTGCGCGGGTACAGCTCCAGCCGGGCGGTCGCGGCAGCCTGGTCCGAGGCCACGGCGGCGAGCACCACGCGTCGCCGGTCGTCGATCGTGTCCGCCACGCCGCCGGGCGCGGCGACGGCCCCGAGGGTACGCAGCACCGTCGCCGCGCTGGGCAGTACCTCGCTGGCCGCGAGTTCGTCGGCGGCCTTGCCGAGCGCGTCGGCGTAGTCGAGCAGGGCCGGGGCGGCCGGGGCGTCCGGACCGTCGTCCTCGCCCGCCTCAAGGGCGACCAGCAGCCGGTCGCCGCGCGGATTCGGCGTGCCGTCGATGTCGCCGCGCGCATTCCGCCGCAGCAGCAGGCGCGGCTCCTGCTCGATGGCGTCGATTTCGACGGCCGCCCGCACGGCGGCGACCGCCACCGCGAGCCGCAGGTCGTCCCCGGTGCGCACCGATCCGCGACTGATGAGCAGTGCCGCAGCCAGCTCGGCGACCCCCATCACCCGCCCGCCGTCGCGCAACAGCTCGATGATCTGGGTACGCACGCTGCCCACCACCGGCATGCCCTGCCAGCGCTTACGCTGCTTGCCGAGGATCTGGGCGATCCGGCCGGAGGTGACCCCGACGGCGGCGGCGACCTGGGGCTGCTGCGGCCACAGTTGCAGAGCGGGTAGCGCGCCGGTGGCGTCGGGCAGGTTCAACAGCAGCCGGGTGGCTTCCACCTCGGCGACGTTGCGGCCGTTCTTGGCCGGTACGAGCAGGGCGGCGATGGCGTCGAGTCCGACGCGTACCAGATCGGTGTCGCCGCCGGCGGCGGTGGTCTCGGTGGCGACCTCGGCGGTGGCCGCCTTGCGGGCGGCAGCCGAGGTGGGAATGGTCTCCCGCTCCCCCAGCCGGGTGCGCCACTGCTTGACCCGGCGCTGCAACTCCCGGCGGGTGCGGGCGCCGAGACCGGGCAGGGTGGCGAACGTGTTGTTGCCGACGGCGAGCAGTTCGCCGACGGTGGTGGCCTCCACCCGGTGCGCGGCGGACACCGCCCGTGGGGTGAGCCCGGCGGCCTCCAGCGCGGTGGCGCGGGTGGCCTTGCCGGCGGCCTCCTCCCGAGCCTTCTCGGCGGCCTTCTCGTCCGGCTCCTCGGTCTCGATCTCCGGGTGCTCGCTACCGACCGGGGCGCTCGCGTCGGACCGGCGGAACACCTGCTGCCAGGCGTCGCGCATCTCCTTCAGGGAGGCGAACCGGCGACGGTGGTCGCGGTGCAGGGCCCGGTGGAAGAACTCCACCAGCCCGTCGCGGATCGCCGCGTCGAACGCCTCCGCGGCCAGCACCGGCGGGCCCTCGGTGAGCTGGGGCTCGGTGCCGCCGTCGCCCCACAGCGGCAGCTCACCGGAGGCCATCTCGTGCAGCGTGACGCCCAGGGCGTACCACTCGGCGTGTTTGTCGTAGACCTGCCGGGCGGCGGTGCCGAGGAACGGGTCGAGGTAGCGCGGGGTGCCGGCGGCGAGTTCCTTGACCGAGACGCCGGCCAGGGAGAAGTCGAAGAGCACCAGTTGACGGGTGCGGTTCGGGCGGACCCGGATGGCGATGTTGTCCGGCTTGATGTCGCGGTGGTAGACGCCCTCGCCCTCCAGGTAGTCCAGGGCGCCGAACAGATAGTCGCTGTAGGTCTCCAACTCGTCGACGGTGAGCCGACCGTCGTCGCGCAGCTTCCGGGCCAGGGTGCGGTCACCGGCGTGCTCCAGCACCACGAGGGTGCGGGTGCCGACCTGCAGCGGCTCCGGCCGGGCCAGCCGGATCACCCGCGAGTCGGTGAGCGGGCCGAGGACCCGGGCCTCGTGGGCCAACCGGGCCGCCTTCTCGTCGGAGAGGGCGACCTTGAGGACCTCGTTGCGACGGGTGCGCTCGTTGAAGGCGAGGAACGCCCGGCAGGTCGAGCCGGTGCCGAGGCTGCGGACGATCTTCCATTCGCCGACCCGGTCGCCGCCGCGTGCCTCCAGCGGATCAACCTGCGGCGGTTCCGGCTCCGGCGAGTGCGTGGCGGCCGGAGGCGGAGCGGTCAGCTCGTCCTCCACCTCCTGAAGCATCTCGATGAACTCGGCGACGGTGGTGAGCCGCTGAGTGGGCACCGGTGCCGTGGCGGCCTGGATCATCTCGTCCGCGAAGGTGCTGATCGCTTCGGCGATCGCCGAGGCCCGCAGGCCGTTGTCGCGGGCCAGCCGGGTCAACAGTTCCGGACGCTGCGCCGCCGGCGGCTGCCCGGTCAGGATCAGGTACGTCAACGCGCCGAGGCCGAACACGTCCATCGCGACCGGGTCGGGCTTCGGGGCGGTCAACTCCGGCGCGAGGTACGCCTCGGCCGACCGCTCGATGTGGTCGGCGGCGTGTGAGGAGGGCGTGACCAGGTCGCCACTGCCGCTGCTCTCGATGCCACGGGTGGCCGTCTGCCAGTCACTGATCTGCAGGCGAGGGGTCAGCCACGCCCCCTGCTCGCCGCCGCCGCGCCGACGCGGCCCCGGGGCGACCAGCACACTGCGCGCCGAGAGGGCCCGGTGGTGCAGCTTGCGGCGGTGGGCGTACGCCACCGTCTCCGCGAGCTGGCGGATCAGGGCCAGGCGGGTCAGCGGGTCGAGTTGTTCGCCGTACTGGGCCATGTAGTGGTCGAGGCGAACCGTCCGAGGATCGTGTCGATAGATCAGCGCGGGGCCGGCCTCGTGCTGCTCCATCGAGTCGACCTGCACGATGCCGGGGTGGCTGATGCCGTGCAGCACCTCCATCTCCCGCCGGGCGGCCCGTTCGATGCTCGCCCGCTCGGTCTGCGCCGCGTTGCGTTCGACCAGATAGATCCGCACCCGGCGGCGTTCCCGTTCCAGATCCCGGTGCCGGGCCCGGTGGTCCTGCCAGGTCGGCCCCACGTCGAACGGCCGGGTCTCCAACTCCCAGGCGCCGACCTGATAGTGCCGTCGGCTGCGGGCGATGCCGACGTCGGCGAGTAGATCGGGCAGGGCCGCCGAGGTCTCACGGGTGACCCGCTGCCGCTCGTCGTCGGGGCGGCGGAGCAGCAGCGACGTGAGCGGGTCCAGCCTCCGCTGCCGCTGATCACCGGTCGCCTGACGGTCGTCGGCCGGTTCGGGACCGTAGACGCCGTGCAGGTGGTGATCCGACAGGTCGATCGTCAGACCTGGTTTGGACAGGAACACCGCCGCCTGCACGAACGGGATCCGCACCGGTTGACCTCGGCGACGACTCGCCGCGACCTGCAGCAACGACTTGAGCTTCTTGGCCTTGGCGTCCGCCAGGTGCAGCGGATTGTCGAAGGTGCGGGTGCCGTTCGGGCCGTGCAGCAGCCAGTTCGAGCCGCTGGAGGTCAGCCGCCCCGACCAGCTCTTGATCTCGACCAGGTAGAGGCCGCCGGGGGCGGCGACGAGGAGGTCGACCTCGTACGGATGCCCGGTTTGTGCGGTGAAGGTGAAGTTCGACCAGGCACGGTACGGCTCGGTGTCCGGCAGCAGGGCCTGGACGTGGGCCAGCGCTTCCCGCTCGTGCGCAAACTGCGACGGGGTGATCGTCGTCCACCGGCCCTCCTGCATGGGCAGATCCTATGCGCTCTGATCGAGATGCCCGGAGAGCCGAGCATGTGCCCCGGTCCCGGCCGGTCGGGTCGGCGGGTGGTGACCGGTGGGGTGGTGATCGGATATAAGAGACGGATGGATCTACCGCCGTATCTGGCCACCATGCCGATGCACGCCATCACGGAGATGCACGGCGAGGTGGGCCTGCGGGAGAGGTTCCGGCTGGAGTGTGCGGCGTTCGACGCTGACGCCCAGGATCGGCTCGGTGCGGCGTTGGAGTTGGCCGCCCGGCTGCACCGCGACGACCGGCGGACCCGGGAGCCGTACGTCAACCACCTGCTGCGGGTGGCGATCCGGTTGATGCACCACTACCAGGTACGCGACCCGGAGGTGATCGTCGCCGGGCTGCTGCACGACGCGGTGGAGGATCATCCGGCGGAGCTGGCCGGCCGGGCGTACACCGGGGGCGACCCGACCGGGGCGGCGCTGGCGGTGCTCGCGGACCGGTTCGGTGCCCGGGTGGCGCGGCTGGTCGCGGCGGTCACCAATCCGCCGTGGGATCCGGAGCGGGACCGCAACGAGCAGTACCGTGAGCACCTGGTGCACAGTCTCGACGGTGAGCCGTGGGCCCGCGTCATCAAGGTCTCCGACTTCACCGACAACGGTGTCGGGGTCATCCACTCGGTCGGGCCGAAGGTGGCGGCGCTGGCGCGCAAGTACCGTCCCCTGGTGCCGGTCTTCCGCGATCTGGTCACCCGCGCCGACACTCCCCTGTCCGCCCCGGTGCGCCGGCACATCCTCGACCAGCTCGACCTGGCCGAGGAGCGGTTCAGCGCCATCCTGGACCAACCCGCGCAGCGCGCCTGAACACTGCGCGTCTGAGCGCCGCAGGGTGATCAGGGCACCAGCTCATTGAGGCACGGGTTGTCTCAGCGTTGCGCGGGCGGGCGGCTGTGGCGTGGGTAGAGCCGGTCGACCAGCAGCGCGGCCTGGGCCACCGAGCCGCCGCTGACGCCGAGGCCCCCGCGGGCCGCGTCGTAGAACTGGTCCCGTGCCTCGTTGACACGGTGCAGCAGGTCGGGCAGTCCGTCCGCGGCGGAGCCGTCGCGGGCCAGGCGTTCGACCTGCCAGACCGCGTCGCGCCAGGCCCGGGCGGCGGTCACCGTCGGGGCGTCGCCTAGCAGCAGGACGTTCTCCCAGGCGATGGTGTGCCGGAAGTTGGCCTCGGTCAGCAGGGCGAGTTCCTGCTCCCGGTCGAGGTAGCCGCCGATCAGCCGGCTGGCGATGGTGAGCACCTCCTTGAGCGCGCGGGCGAATTCGGCGTACGCGTCGAATCGCCGCTCGTCCCATCGCACGCCCTGGTGTCGGCGCCACCGGGCGCGGTCGGCGAGCGAGGTGGCCACGATCGTGCCGATGGTGCCGACCAGCACACCGAGCAGGGCGGGCAACTGCGCAACGAGGCTCCCCATGGCACACAGCCTGCCAGTCGGCGGCAACGACGCGGCGGGGACCCGATCGGGTCCCCGCCGTCATCGCGTACTCGTCAGGAGGTGAACTTGTCCAGCGCCAGCTCCAGGGCGCCGTCGTCCGGCGAGGCGTACGCCTTCATGGTCTGCCGGTTGTAGGAGATGAAGCTCGGGCAGCGGACCGCCGGAGCGTTGACCCGGCCACCGTCACCGATCTTCTCGCCGGTCTTGGCGGCGTAGAAGGTCAGGGTGTAGCGCGCGGAGATGTAGTCGACAGTGATCTTCTTGTCGTCGCTGTCCTTGTAGTCGCACTTGCGCGGCTCGCCCTCGCTGCCCTCTTCGAAGGAGAGGCAGCCGATCACGGAGACCTTCGCCCAGTCGGCGATCTTGGCGTAGTACGGCTTGTTGTAGCCCACCGACTTGGTCAGCCAGGACTGCGGGCGTTCCGGCGAGTTGGCGAAGGTGAAGACCTTGGCGCCCTTCGCGCCGGTGTACGCCGCGGCGTTGAGGATGGGGCTGCCGTCACACACCGCGGACATGTCGCTGGAGCTGCGGGCGGTGACCGCGTTGTTGTTGTCCGGCTGCTCCTCCGGCTCCGGCGGCGGCGGTGCCGCGTCGGGGGACTCGGAGTTCTCCGGGGCGGCGGAGGGGCTGCTGGAGCCGCTGGCCACCGGGGTGGGGTTGTCCTCGTCGTCGCCGGAGAGCATGAAGTAGCCGATGGTGCCGCCGCAGGCGACGAGGACGGCCATCACCACGGCGCCGATACCGAGCCCCATCCAGAGCCCGTTCTTCGACTTCTGCTGTTGCGGTGGGGCCCCGTACGGCGGGAGCGGGGGTGGTGGGGGCGGGGCACCGTACGGCGACGGGTAGCCGGACTGACCGACCGGAGATCCGGGCGGGAGTGGCTGACCGACCGGGGAGCCGGGAGGGAACGGTCCGGCCGGGGGTCCGGGCGGATTGCCCCAGCCCCCCGCGTTCGGATCCGGCTGCCCCCCGTACGGCGGATAACTGTCACTCATGTGTGGCCCTTGTCAAAGTCGAGAGGTTCTCTGGCACATGATCAGGCCCAGGGTAGTGACCGGTGCAAACCTGCGCACGGCCACGCCGCGACGATTCCATAACGTACGCCCACCGAGGCCACGGCCAGTGCCGGTGCCAGTGCAGGGCGCTACCGAGTGATCCGGATGTACGGGCGAATAGGACACTTCCTCCCCGGGGATGTGGCGTTTGCCATAGGGCAAAGATGCGAACCCTCCACCTTCGCCTGGCCGTGTGGCCGCCGTCGCCGACGGGTACCTGAGGGGTCATCGGCACGAGGGAGGATGAGATGACCACCGATCCCAGGTACACCCCGATCGCGGTCAACGCGGCGGGCAAGTTGGTCGCCGACGGCGGGGACTCCGAGGGCGGCGAGGTGATCGGCGCGGACGACGCGGCGGCCGATGCCGCTCGCGCGGGTGCCGAGGTCGACCTCAGCGGCGCGCGGCGCGACCTCGACCCCACCCCGGTGGGGGCCGCCGACGCCGAGGCGGATCGGCGCCGCGCCGCCGACCAACCTTGAGCGCGCCACCGACCAAACCCTGAGCAGGTACGCCGACCCTGACGCCCCGGAGCCGTCCTCCGGGGCGTCAACCATTGCCGAGACTTCGATGCATCGAAATATTGCGTGATTGTTTCGACCCCACGTAGGCTCTCGTGGGAGCGCTCCCGGGCCGTCGGCGGAGTCGGCGGACCCACCCGAGCCGTACCCACCACCACGACCAGATTGCGACGGTCCACATGAAGCGTCCTCCGTCTCGTCCACGGCGGCTCCTGGTCGCAGCCGGCACCGTCGGTGCGCTGGCCCTCGGCACCCTCGTGGCGTTGCCCGCCACGAACGCGATGGCCGCCACCGGCTGCTCGGTGACCTACTCGACGAACAGTTGGTCCAACGGCTTCACCGCCAACGTCACCGTCACCAACCTGGGCGACGCGATCGGGAACTGGACCCTGGGGTTCAGCTTCCCGGACGGCGGGCAGCGGGTCACCCAGGGCTGGTCGGCGACCTGGAGCCAGAGCGGCAGCGCCGTCACCGCGCGCAGCGAGAGTTGGAACGGCAACCTGGCCACCGGGGCCAGCACCAGCATCGGGTTCAACGGCAGCTTCACCGGCAGCAACCCGTCGCCGACCGCCTTCACCCTCAACGGGGTGCCCTGCACCGGTTCCACCACCACTCCCCCGCCCACCTCCCCGCCACCGACCAGCCCGCCGCCGACCACGCCCCCGCCGCCGGGGCAGACCCCGGTGCAGATCAACGGTCAGCTGCGGGTCTGCGGGGTCAACCTGTGCAACCAGTACGGGCGGCCGATCCAGCTGCGGGGCATGAGCACCCACGGCATCCAGTGGTTCGGCAACTGCTACAACAACGCCTCCCTGGACGCCCTGGCGACCGACTGGCGGGCGGACCTGTTCCGGATCGCGATGTACGTGCAGGAGCAGGGTTACGAGACCGACCCGGCCGGGTTCACCAACCGGGTGAACAACCTGGTCGAGGAGGCCACCCGGCGGGGCATGTACGCGATGATCGACTTCCACCTGCTCACTCCGGGTGACCCGATGTTCAACCTGGAGCGGGCCAAGACCTTCTTCGCCTCGGTCTCCGCCCGGCACGCGTCGAAGAACAACGTGATCTACGAGATCGCCAACGAGCCCAACGGGGTCAGCTGGTCGACCATCAAGAACTACGCCGACCAGGTGATCCCGGTGATCCGGGCCAACGACCCGGACGCGGTGATCATCGTCGGCACCCGGGCCTGGTCCTCGCTGGGGGTCTCCGAGGGCGCCAGCCACACCGAGATCGTCAACAACCCGGTCAACGCCGGCAACATCATGTACGCCTTCCACTTCTACGCCGCCTCGCACCGGGACAACTACCGGGCCGAGGTGGAGCGGGCGGCGGCCCGGCTGCCGCTGTTCGTCACCGAGTTCGGCACGGTGGACTACACCGGTGACGGGGGTGTCGACCTGGCCAGCAGCACCCAGTGGCTGGACCTGCTGGACCGGCTGAAGATCGGCTACGCGAACTGGACCTTCTCCGACAAGGCCGAGGGCAGTGCCGCGCTGCGGCCCGGCACCTGCAACGGCAGCAACTACACCGGCACCTCGGTGCTGACCCCCTCCGGGGTCTTCATGCGGGAGCGCATCCGTACTCCGGACAACTTCCCGACCAGCTGATCCACGCCATGGCGGCCCCGGGGAACGTCCCCGGGGCCGCCGACGTGCGCGGCCACCGATTCGTCAGGACAGGTCGACGACCCGGTCGGCCCACCGGGCCAGCAGCGCGGAATCGTGGCTGATCACCAGCACCCCGGCGGAGTGCCGGCGCTGGTAATCCCCGATCACGGCCGCGACATGGGCCTGGGTGGAGGCGTCCAGCATCGCGGTGGCCTCGTCGCACAGCAGGTACCCGGGCCGGTGCACCAGGGACCGGGCCAGGCAGGCCCGTTGCAGTTGGCCGTCGCTGACCGCGTGCGGGCGGCGGGTCAACAGGTCGGCGGTCAGCCCCACCGTGTCGGCCAGTTCGGCCGTACGCTCGCGGACCTGCTCCGCCGGGGTGCCGGTGGCGCGCAGCGGCTCGGCGATGGTGTCGGCCAGGGTCAGCCGGGGGTCGGTGGCCGCGCGGGGACTCTGGAACAGGATCGCCACCCGGGTACGCAGCGCCACCGGCACCTGGTGGCGGGTGCCGGTCACCGGCGTGCCGTCGAGGCTGATGTGACCGGAGTCCGGCCGGTGCAGCAGGGCCAGCAGCCGGGCCAGGGTGGACTTGCCGCTGCCGGAGGGGCCGCGCAGGCCCACGGTCTCACCGGCGACGATGTGCAGATCCACGGCGTCGAGCACCCGCTGCTGGCCGTAGCTCGCGCTGACCTGGCAGGCGGCCAGGGCCCGGCCGGTCACGCCGGCACCTCGGCGCGGAGTTCGGCGCGCTCCAGCGGGTGGTGGCAGGCGACCTGGCCGGCGCGGGTGCCGGTGAAGGCCGGCTGCACCCGGCAGGCCGGGGTGGCCCGGTCGCAGCGGGCGGCGAAGGCGCAGCCGACCGGCAGGTCGGTGAGCATCGGCGGATGACCCGGCACCGGCCGGAAGGCCCGCTGCGGCAGGGCGTCCAGCAGCGCCGCGCTGTAGGGGTGCCCGGGTGCCTCGAACAGCGCCTCGGTGGGGGCGTGCTCGACGATGCGGCTGGCGTACATGACCGCCACGGTGTCGGCCACCCGCTGGGCCGCGGCCAGGTCGTGGGTGATCAGCAGGACGGCGGCTCCGGCGTCGCAGCGGCGGCGCAGCAGATCGAGGGTGTGGTCGACCAGGGGGCGGTCCAGTCCGGTGGTCGGCTCGTCGGCCAGCAGCAGCGGCGGGTCGGGGGCCAGCGCCAGGGCGGTGGCCAGTCGCTGGGCCATGCCACCGGACAGCTCGTGCGGGTAGCGGTCGAGGTCCACCGGGTCCAGGCCGACCTGGACGGCCAGGCGGTCGGCGCCGGCGGGGGCCTGCGCCCTGGTGTGACCGTGCGCCCGCAGGGTCTCCACCAGCAGCCGACGGCCGGTACGCACCGGGGTCAGGGAGGTCGCGGGGCTCTGCGGCACCAGCCCGACGACCCGCCCGCGTACCTGCCGGGCCAGTTGTCGTGGCGGGCAGGTGAGCAGGTCGATCGCGGAGGACGAACCGGTACGCAGCAGGGCGCTGCCGGTGACGGTGGCGTTGCCGGGCAGCAGGCCGAGCAGGGCGTGGGCCAGGACGGACTTGCCGCAGCCCGACTCCCCGACCACGGCGAGAAGTTCCCCGGGGCGGATGGCCAGGTGCAGGTCGGTGACGGCGTGCACCACGGCGTCGGACAGCCGGAACCGGACGGTCAGCCCGGCGACGGCCAGCAGCGGTTCGGTGGTGGTCACAGTTGCAACTCCGCGCGTACCCGGGGATCCAGACGGTCCCGCCAGTGGGCGGTGAGGGTGGCCAGCGCGAGGGTGACCACGATCAGCACCAGGCCGGGGGTGAGGCTGGCCCACCAGGCACCGGCCAGCAGGGAGCCCCGACCATCGTTGATCATGTTGCCGAGGGAGGCCAGGTGCGGGGGCAGACCCAGGCCGAGGAAGGACAGGGCGGTCTCGTGCCACACCGCGTGCGGGATCATCAGGGTGACCGCCAGGGCCAGCCGGGGCAGCACATGCGGCAGCAGGTGCCGGGTGAGCACCCGCATCCGGCCGGCTCCGCCGCTGACAGCCGCGTCGATGAAGGGCCGGTTTCGCAGGCTCAGCAGCTCGGATCGGACGATCCGGGCGGTGGACAGCCAGTGGGTCAGCCCGATGGAGAGCACCACCGCACCGAGGCTGGGGCGCAGCATCGCCACGATGAAGATGCCCAGCAGCAGGTGGGGCATGGCCGCGATGGTGTCCACCAGACGCATCAGGATCCGGTCGACCCAGCCGCCAACGGTGCCGGCCAGGGCGCCGACGGCACCACCGATCACCGCGGCGACCACTGCGGCGATGACCCCCACCAGCAGTGACACCCGCAGCCCGTAGATGCTGCGCAGCAGCACGTCACGGCCGAGGTCGTCGGTGCCGGCGGGATGCGACAGCGAGGGCGCCGACCGGGTCTGGGACAGGTCGACCGCGCTCTGGTCCAGCGGCCAGAGCAGCGGGGCGAACACGCAGGCCAGCACGGTGATGGCGAGTACCGTGCCGGCGACGGTCGCGCCGAGGCGGCCCGGACGCAGTCGGGGCAGTCGGCGGGCACGGGTCAGGGTGGCGGCGGTCATTCGAGGCGTACCCGTGGGTCGGCGGCGGAGTAGGCGAGGTCGGTGGCCAGGTTCGCGGCCAGCACCACGACGGTGGTCGCCAGGGTGGTCGCGGCCAGCAGCGGGAAGTCACTGCCCAGGGCGGCCTGCACGGTCACCGCGCCCAGGCCGGGCAGGGAGAACACGGTCTCCACCAGCACCGCCCCGCCGACCAGTTCGGGCAGGTGGGTGCCGATCAGGGTGAGGAAGGGCAGCAGGCCGGTACGCAGGGCGTGACCGAACAGGACCGTACGCCCGGGCAGGCCACGGGCGCGGGCGGCCAGCACGTGGTCCTCCCGCAGGCTGTCGGCGACCGAGTCACGGATGAACAGCACGAACCACGGCAGTTGGGACAGCGCCAGCACCCCGACCGGCAGGATCAGATGCCAGGCGACGTCGGCGACCCGGGTCTCGGTGGCGGTGATGTCGGTCAGGCCGCCGGCCGGTAGCCAGCCCAGGCTCAGGGCGAACACCGCGATCGCGGCCAGGCCCAGCCAGAACGACGGCACCGACTGGATGGTGTACGCGGTGGTCCGCAGCGCCCGGTCGAACCAGCCACCCCGGCGGTACGCGGCCAGGGTGCCCAGCAGCAGGCTGGCCACCAGCACCACGGCCAGGGCGGCGCCGACCAGCAGCAGGGTCCAGCCGGCCCGGGCGGCCAGCACGTCCACCACCGGCTCGTGTCGGCTGGTCGACCAGCCCAGGTCACCCCGCAGCAGGTTGCCCAGCCAGCGCAGGTACTGCACCGGCAGGGGATCGTCGAGACCCCAGTTGGCCCGGATCTGGGCCAGGTTCTCCTCGCTGGTGGTGAAGGCCGCCGCCCCGGCGTACTGCTGAGCGGGGTCGATCGGCGAGGCGGCGCCGAGGGCGAACATCCCGGCGCTGGTGACGAAGAGGACCGGCACGGCCACCAGCAGCCGGTTGCGGATCATCCGGGCGGCGCCGGTGCGGCGCCGCCGCCGGACCGGGGTGGGAGTGGTCACGAACGCCGGGTCCAGGTGTTGATGTTCCACCAGATGCTGTTGGCCACGTCGTGCTCGTGCGGCTCGACCCGGGCCACCACACCCTGCACGGAGTCCCGCACCACGTAGGTGTGCTCCAGGTAGGTGAGGAACACCCACGGCATGTCGGTGGCCAGTTGCCGTTGGAAGGTGGCGTAGGCGGCCTTGCGCCGAGCCGGGTCGGCCTCGGCCCGACCCTCGCGCAACGCCCGGTCGGTCGCCTGGGAGGCGTACGAGCCGGGGTTGAAGAAGCCCTGCCCGGCGAAGTCGGAGTGGAACAGCTTGTAGGAGACGAAGTCCGGGTCGTACGGGGTGCCGTAACCCATGATCAGGGCGTCGGAGCCCATCCGGGGGGTGATGGCGTCCCAGGTGAGCCCCTCCGGGGTGATCGCGATGCCGACCTTCTTGGCGTCGGCGGTGACCGCCAGGGCCAGTTCCTTGCGCAGGCTGTCGGCGGCCGGGTACATCAGGCTGAAGGCGGCCCGGGTGCCGTTCCTGACCCGGATGCCGTCCGGGCCGGGTCGCCAGCCGGCGGCGTCCAGCAGGGCGGTCGCGGCGGCCGGGTCGGCGGTCGGTGCCCCGGCCGCGGCGGGCTCGACGAACTCCGAGGAGGGCGGCACCGGCCCGTACGCCGGCTCGCCGGCCCCGCCGAGGACCCCGTCGACCATCGCGGTGCGGTCGACGGCGGCGCTCAGGGCGCGGCGCACGGCCAGGTCGCCGGTCACCGGGTTGCCCATCGGCAGCATGACCCCCCGGTAGTCCGCGGTGGGCACCTTGTGCACCCGGTAGCCGGGCAGGTTGTCGAAGCCGCCGGCCAGCTTGGGGGGCAGTTCGGCGGCGTCGAACTCGCCCGCGCGGGTGCGCTGGGCGCGGACGTTGTCGTCCGGCACGAAGGCGACCACCACCCCGCTGTTGGCCGGGCGTCCGCCCCAGTAGCGGTCGTTGGCGGCCAGCACCAGCCGGTCGCCCGGGGTCCAGGAGGTGACCCGGTACGGCCCGGTGCCGATCGGCTGCCGGTTGAACCCGGCCCGGTTGAGGTCCTGCCCCTCGAAGGCGGCGGCCGGCACGATGCCCAGGGTCAGCCGTTGCAGGAAGGGCGCGTAGGCGTACCGGAGGGTGAAGACCACAGTGGTGTCGTCCGGGGCGGCGACCGAGGCGAGCATGTCCAGGTCGCTGCGCAGGACGGAGTCGACCTTCTCGTCGAGCACCGCCTGGTAGGTGAAGACGACGTCCCGCGCGGTCAGCGGGGTGCCGTCGTGGAAGAGCACCCCCTCGCGCAGCCGTACGGTGACCGTCCTGCCGTCCCCGGAGACCTCCGGCAGGTCCCGGGCCAGGGCCGGGACGAGACGATTACCCTCGTCCCGGGCGACCAGACCGTCGAAGATCAGCGAACCGCCGTCGACGCCGTAGTTGAGCACCGGGTTCAGGGTGTCCGGTTCCCCGGCGGTCGCCACGATCAATGTGGTCCCGCCCGGGGTGCCGGACGGGGTGGTCGGCGACGAGCAGGCGACCAGGGCGAGCAGCAGTGCGGCGCTGGCGGCCAGCCGGACACCGGTCGTTCGGGACATGACTGTTACCGCTCCTCGCGGGTGGCGACGATAGGTGCGGCGTCCCACCCGAGGTGATCGGTCGGCAGGCCGCCCGACGGGTGCGATCTTGGATCGCCACTGCGCCATACTTGCGCAGTTGCAAACTCTTGGCAAGAAAGCGCGCTGTGGCCAATGCCACGTTCGCCAACCCCACGCCGATCACGGTTCGACCGCCAGCTGACGCTCCCCTGAAGCCCAGCTCAGGCGTCGGAGGGACGTCCGGGGTCACTCATCGCCGCCGTCGTCTCCACCCTCGTCCCCGCCGTCGTCGCCGCCGAAGGATTCGAAGACCTCCTCGGCGACCATGCCTCCGGCGAAGCCGAGCGCCGCGCCGCCCACCACACCGGCGGCCACCGCGCCCATTCCGGACCCACCCCGCCCGTGATGGTCGTGGCCGTAGGCGGACTGATGCGGCGGATACCCGGCCGGCATCCCGTAGCCGGGTGCGCCGTAGCCGGGCTGGGTGGCGCGGTACTGCTCCAGGGCCTCGCGAAGCCAGCCGTCCAGCACGGCGGCCCAGTCGAGTCGCTCGGCGTCGGCGTGCGCGACCCGGTAGCGCCCGTAGGAGTCGTGGCCGCCGGTGAACAGACCCCCGCGCCGGTCGAACTCCAGGACGATGTCCATGCCCTGCTCGTCGGCCAGGAAGGTCACCTCTACCTCGTTGACCCCGTGGGCGTACTGGGGTGCGGCGAAGTATTCGATCTCCTGGTAGAAGGGCAGGGTCTGGTGCACCCCGGCGATCTGCCCCCGCTCCAGGTCGGCGCTCTTGAACTGAAACCCGAGCCGACCGAACGCCTCCAGGATGCGCTCCTGCACCGGCAGCGGGTGCACGTGCACCGGGTCGAGGTCGCCCTTGTCGACCGCGCCACGGATGACCACCTCCGTACGCAGCCCCATGGTCATGCCGGGCAGGCGTTGCCCGTACGCGTCGGTCACCGGGGTCTGGATCGGTATCTGGACCTGGAAGGGCAGGGACAACTGCTGCCCCTGCGCCAGGCGCAGCCCACCCGCGACCGGCGTCCGATGGAACTCGACCGTGGCGTCGTAGTCCCCCTCCTCGCCGTCGATCTCGATCCGGGTGACCAGCCCCACGACGATCTGGTCGATGTCCACGTCATGGCTGCCGCCGGTCAGGTTCACCTGTCCACCGAGCATCAGCCCGGGGCGGATGCTCGGGTTGGACAGGACCGTGTCGACGCTGGGCGCGCCGACCCCGAAGGCACCCAGCATCTTCTTGAACACCACGAGCATCTCCCTCGACAGCTGCGGACGCGGCGCGAACGCGAGATCCCTACGCGAATCCGTTGGGCCGCAACGGGATCAGCGCCGTCCACGATGGATCCCGTCGGGTCGGCAAGCTAACACCGCCAGCTGAGAGATAGCTGAGAGGGGTCGAGGTGTCACGATCAGTGAGAGTTTCCCTCCGTCGGTCGCGGTGGACGCCACCCGGTCACCGGGCTCAGCAACGAGTCGGCCGGGCCGGTGGAGCCGGCCGGGTACTCCTGCAGCGGCACCGCACCCGACTTCCAGGCGGTCAGCACCGGCTCGACGATGCGCCAGCAGTCCTCGGCCACGTCACCGCGCACCGACAGGGTCGGGTCCCCGTCGAAGGCACCCCGCAGCACCTCCCCGTACGCCGGCAGGTCACCGGGGCCGAACTCCGCGGTCAGGTCCACCTGGTCCAGGTCGAAGGGGTCACCGGGGCCGTTGATGTTGAGGTCCAGACCCAGCCGGTCCGGCCCGAACCCGATCCGCAGCCGGTCCGGCCGCTCGTACCCGGTCAGCCCGTCCGGCACCCGGTCCGGCTGCTTGAAGGTGATGACGGCCTCCTTGCGTACCCCGGCCATGGCCTTGCCGGAGCGCAGCCGGAAGGGCACCCCCGCCCAGCGCCAGGTGTCCACGGTCACCACCAGTTCGGCGAGGGTCTCCGTGCTCCGGGCCGGGTTCACCCCCGGCTCGTCGACGTAGGCCGGTAGCCGGCGCCCGGCGATCTCCCCCGCCGTGTACCGGCCCCGACGGCTGGCCACCACCGCGTCGTCGTGCCACAGCCGGGTGGCCCGCAGCACCTGGGCCATGCGGTCACGCAACTCCGGTGCGGCGAGACTGGGCGGGGGTTCCATGGTGAGCAGGGCCAGCACCTGGAGCAGGTGACTCTGCACCATGTCCACCAGGGCGCCCGCACCGTCGTAGTAGCCGGCCCGACCCTCCAACCCCAGGGTCTCGTCGAAGACGATGTCCACGCTGGCCACATGGGTGGAGTTGAGCACCGGTTCGAAGATCCGGTTGGCGAAGCGCAGGCCGAGCAGGTTCAGCACTGTCGACTTGCCAAGGAAGTGGTCGATGCGGTGGACCTGCTCCTCCGGCACCAGGGTGGCCAGCAGGTTGTTCAGGGAACGGGCCGAGATCCGGTCGACCCCGAAGGGCTTCTCCAGCATCAGCCGGGTGCCCGGCGGTACGCCGATGCGGGCCAGGGCGGCGGCCGAGCGGGCGGCCACCATCGGCGGCAACGCGAAGAAGATCACCAAGGGGCCGGTGCAGGGGCCCAGCAGCCGCCGCAGATCCTCCTCGCGGGTCACGTCGGCCGGCAGGTACCGGCTCTGGCGGATCAGTTCGGTCTCCCGGGGGCCCTGCGCACCCACGGTGGCGAAGGACTCCGTCACCCGGGTACGCCACCGCTCGTCGTCCCAGTCGTCCATGCCGCTGCCGATCAGCCGCAACCCGGGCAGGGCGCCGGTGGCCACCAGCCGACCCAGGCCGGGCAACAGCAGTCGACCGGCCAGGTCACCGCTGGCGCCGAGCACCAGCAGGGTCTGCGGGATGCGGGTGGTCACGGGTCTGGGGAGAGCGGCTGCGGGGGCACTCGGGGCCGACGTCGTCATGTGCTCCACCATGCCCTGTGCCCGGCCCGGGTCGCACCGCGGCCTCGCCGCTGGGCTCTGCGGATACGCCGGGCAGCCGATCCCCTGCGGATGGTGACCGGTCGCGAGCGTCGGGCTGGCACAGCGATCTTCGTGTGGCAGGCTTGGTTCCATCGGCCGGCTTGAGGCCGGCGTGTGCCGACTCTGCGAGGAGACGATCGATCCGATGGCTGCGGACGTCACCACCACCGACGAGTGGCAGGCCCTACGCAAGCACGCCGACGAGATCCGCGCGACGCATCTGCGGGACCTGTTCGCCACCGACCCTGCTCGGGGCGAACGGTTGACCGTCGAGGTGGGCGACCTCTACGTCGACTACAGCAAGAACCTGGTCACCGACGAGACCCTCCGGCTGCTGACCGCGCTGGCCGAGCGGGTCGGGCTCACCGACCGGATCGCCGCGATGTTCGCCGGTGAGCACATCAACGGCACCGAGGACCGGGCGGTGCTGCACACCGCCCTACGGCTGCCCTCGGACGCCACCCTGAATGTGGACGGCCAGGACGTGGTCGGTGACGTGCACGCCGTACGGCAGCGGATGGCCCGGTTCGCCGAGCAGGTACGCGCCGGGCAGTGGCGCGGGCACACCGGGGAGCGGATCCGCACCGTGGTCAACATCGGCATCGGCGGCTCCGACCTGGGGCCGGTGATGGCGTACGAGGCCCTGAAGGCGTACCGCGACGCCGGCATCTCCTGCCGCTTCGTGTCGAACATCGACCCGACCGACATCGCCGAGGCCACCGCCGACCTGGACCCGGCGACCACCCTGTTCGTGGTGGTCTCGAAGACCTTCACCACCCAGGAGACCCTGGCCAACGCCCACCAGGCCCGACGCTGGCTGCTGGCCGGGCTCGGCGGCGACGAGCAGGCGGTGGCCAAGCACTTCGTCGCGGTCAGCACCAACGCCCAGCGGGTCGCCGAGTTCGGCATCGACCCGGAGAACATGTTCGGCTTCTGGGACTGGGTGGGCGGCCGGTACTCGCTGCCCTCGGCGGTGGGCCTGTCGGTGATGCTGTCCATCGGGCCGGAACGCTTCGACGAGATGCTGGCCGGCTACCACGCCGTCGACGAGCACTTCCGCACCGCTCCCCTGGCCGGCAACGCGCCGGTGCTGCTCGGGCTGCTCAACGTCTGGTACACCAACTTCCTCGGCGCGCAGACCCACGCCGTGCTGCCCTACTCGCAGTACCTGCACCGGTTCCCGGCCTACCTGCAACAGCTGACCATGGAGAGCAACGGCAAGTCCGTACGCACCGACGGCCAGCAGGTGTCGTACGACACCGGGGAGATCTTCTGGGGCGAGCCCGGCACCAACGGCCAGCACGCCTTCTACCAGCTCATCCACCAGGGCACCCGGCTGATCCCGGCGGACTTCATCGCGTTCAGCGAACCCCACCACGACATCGGCGACATGCACGACCTGTTCATGTCGAACTTCTTCGCCCAGACCGCCGCGCTGGCCTTCGGCCGTACCGCCGAGCAGGTCGCCGCCGAGGGCACCCCGCCCGAGCTGGTGCCGCACCGGGTGATGCCCGGCAACCACCCCACCACCTCGATCGTGGCCGACCGCCTGACCCCGGCCACCCTCGGCCAACTGGTGGCCCTCTACGAACACATCGTGCTCACCGAGGGCGCGATCTGGGACATCAACCCCTTCGACCAGTGGGGCGTGGAACTCGGCAAGGTGATGGCCAACCAGCTGGCCCCCCTCCTCACCGGCGACGAGGCCGACCTGACCACCCTCGACTCCTCCACCGCCACCCTCATCCGCCGCTACCGCACCCACCGCCACCGCCCCTAACCGCCCTCCCCCTTCCCCGGACTCGCGGGGCTGCGGACTCGCGGGGCTGCGGGGCTGCGGGGCTGCGGGGCTGCGGGGCTGCGGGGCGCGAGGTTGATCAAGAGGTTTCGGTCACGACACGCCGGTGCGCGCGACCAAAACCTCTTGGTCAACTCCCGCAGGCGACCCCTCCTGCCCCCGGCGGGTCGATCAAGAGGTTTTGGTCACGACACGCCGAGGCGCGAGACCAAAACCTCTTGGTCAACTCGCGCGCCGTGCACCGGGACCCCTTCCTGTGGGTGGGCCTGTGGGTCGATCAAGAAGTTTTGGTCACGACACGCCGAGGCGCGAGACCGAAACCTCTTGGTCAACTTCGGAGGGTGGTGGTGTCGGGGGTGAGGCCGAGGGTGGTGGACAGGCGCGCTACGTCGGGCGGGGCGGGGGCGCGTTGGATGACCTCGGCGAGGAGGGTACGGGCGACCGGGCGGCTGCGGATCTCGGCGGGGGCGATGCGGTCGGCGTCGAGCAGGGCGTGCCCGGCTGCGACCGGGTCGCCGGTGTCCAGGTAGGCGCGGGCCGCGTCGACGAGGGCAGCGGCGCGCTGTTCCGGTGACAGCCGCCGCCATCCGTCGCTGCGTACGGCGTGTTCGTGTCGGCGTACCGCCTCGATGGTGTCGCCGAGGCGGTGGGCGGCGAGGGACCGGGCCAGTTCGACGGCGACCGGCCCGAAGCCGCTGTGGTACGGATCGGTGTCGTCGACCTGTCGATCCGCCAGGGTGGCGGCGTGATCGAGCAGGTCGTGGGCGTTGCGCCGGTCACCGTCACCCGCCGCGGCGAGACCGGCTTGCAAGAACAAGGTTCCGCGTACGCCGTCGTCGTCGGTGTTGTCCGCGACCGTGAGGGCGGCGGAGAGCGCGAGGCGGTGGTGACCGAGGGCGCGGAGGGCCTCGGCCACGGCGATGGTGCCGGTCGCGGTGAGAGTGGGGCCGCCTCCGATGGTGACCGCCCGGTCGGCGGCGAGCCAGGCGAGTTCGGGATGATCCAGCTTGACCAGCAGTGCGGCGGTGATCCGGTAGGTGGCGGCCAGCAGACTCCGGGTGCCGTGGGTGGCGTCGAGCAGGCCGGGCAGGGCGTTCCCCAGTTGCGGGTACCGGCCGTGCTGGTAGGTCATCCAGGCGTGCGCGACGTGCCGGCGCACCTGGTCCGCCGTGATCGTCCGCTGCGGCCGGTCGTGGTACTGGGCCAGGGCCGCGCGGATCGCGTCCACCCCGTCCAGGCTCGGCGTGGTCGGTGCAGGTCGACGCCGGTCCAGGAGGATCTCCGGGTCGAGACGCAGCACATCGGCGATCTCCCGGATCACCGAGTACCGATCGAGCCGACGGACACCACGCTCGATCTTGTCTACCCAGCTCTTGGACTTGCCCAGCCGGTCGGCGAAGGCCTGCTGACTCATCCCCCGATGGGCCCGCAGCTCGGCCACCCGCCGACCCAACGGCAGTGAGTTGTGGTCGCGCCGGTGTGTGCGGCTCATCGGTTGCCCTCCCCCGGTGGCATGGCGTGGGTCGACTCGCCACAGCGGGGACACCATCGCGACTTCACCTTGAACGCGAACAGCCCGGCCGCGAACCCCAGCAGCACTCCACTGATCGCCATCATCACCACCTCGACAGTCACGCACCCTCCACTGCCTACGCCTCGAACTCGGCCCGTTGCGTCCAGTGACCACACTGGCGCATCAAATGATGTCAAGCAAGCGTCAAACCATGATCAGTTGAAGCTGCATGTGATTCGGGACAGACGATCGGGGCAGGGCTGGTGCAGAATCACGACATGCCTCGATTCACGCCAGCGACCCCGCGCTCCCGCCGCCTCGGTCGGGAGTTACGCAAGCTCCGCGAAGCCAAGGGACTGACCGGCGAGGAAACCGCGAAGATCGTCCGCTGCTCCACCTCCCGGATCAGCCGCATCGAGTCCGGCGAGATCAAGCCCCGGGCCGGCGACGTCATGGAACTGCTGGTCACCTACGGCGTCCGGATCGACGAAGAACCCGGCACCTCGCTGTTGGAGCTTGCCCGCGACCTGCGCGAAGAAGGCTGGTGGCAGCGCATCGGCGGCAAGTACGCCACCTACATCGCCTACGAGACCGAGGCCGTCGAGCTCAAGAACTTCGAACCGATGCTCGTGCCCGGTCTACTCCAGACCGAGCGGTACGCCCGCGAGGTCAACCTCATCGGCCGCGAGACCGACCCGGCGACCGTCGAGCAGCGGGTGCACGCCCGAATGACCCGCCAGGAGGTGCTGCACCGGCAGCCCGCCCCGCTGCGGCTGCACGCCATCCTGTCGGAGGCGTCGCTGCGGACCGAGGTCGGCGGCCCGGAGGTACTGGCCGAGCAGCTTCACCACCTGGTCAAGGTGAGCCGACTGCCCAACGTCACCATCCAGGTGCTCCGCTTCGAGGCGGGTGCTCACCTGGCGGACAGCAGCGGCTTCGCGCTACTCAGCTTCGAGCAGGACGAGCCACCGCTGGGCTACATCGAAACCCTGGCCGGTGAGCTGTTCCTGGAATCCAGCAGCGACCTGGCGCGACTGTCGGCGGCGTACGACAATCTGAGGATGCTGGCCAGGTCGCCGGCCGAGTCGATCAAGTTCGTCAAGGAGCTGAGCGCGCATGGAGCGTAACGTCTGGCGCACGTCGAGCCGTTCCGGCAGCAACGGCCAGTGCGTCGAGGTCCGCGACCGAGGCACTGCGATAGACGTACGCGACTCCAAGGCTCCTACTGCCGGAACGCTGAGCTTTGGCCCGGCGTCGTGGGACGCATTCGTCAGCAGCATCAAGACGGACCACCGTCGCCCCTGAACCCGCACCGCGTTCACGGAACGATCCAAGCCGCCTTCGAGGCGAACCTCCCGTACGGACTCAGGGGCAGCCTCCTCAAGATCTGACATCACCGCCCGTGGGCACCGGTGAGCGGTGGGATCTGTCACGCAAATGTCATCCAACCGTGCGGTCGACTCCAAGGTCCTTGCGCAAGGTAATCACCGATCGGGACGGCGCGTCGGGTCGCCGGCCTCGACGACGAAGGAGACCGTTGTGGTGATGCCCTGGCCCTGGCCGATGCCCGACGATCACTCGTTCCGGGCACTGTGGGACGAGCCGCAGGACCATGACGAGGACGTCCGTCTCGCCGCACTGGTCGCCCAGCGACTGAGCGCCGACTGGAGCACCCGTCGACAGCAGATCACGGTGATGGTGCAGAACCGTGTCGTGATCCTCACCGGCCTGGTCGCCGGCGCGGAGACCCGGCGGGCCGCCGGTGAGCTGGCCTGGGATGTCGAGGGAGTTGCGGATGTCTGCAACGCCCTTCGGCTTGTCGGGCATCGGCGCGGCCGTCGCTGACTTCCGGCCCGTCCGCGCCGCCCGGCACCGGCAAGCGCAGACGGGCCGGACACCCTCCCCCGCCCACACATCCGTCGCGCCCATCCGCCAACGCAATCTTGCACTTTCGGTCGCCTTTACGCGGCTTTTCTGCGGCTTCGTCCCGACCAAAAGTGCAAGATCGCCGCGCCATGGGCACCACCGCGCCATGGGCACCACCGCGCCATAGGCACCGCTGCGCCGTGGGTGGCCGGGGTGGCCGGGCCGAGGGTGGGAGGCCCGGCGGGCGGGGGTGGGTCAGGGGGTGGTGGTTTGGTCGGGTGTCAGGTGGGCTAGGGCGGCGGGGCGGCTGTCCGTTACTGCCAGTACCTTGTCCACGCCGGTGACCTGGAGGACCTGGCGGATCAGCGGTGAGGTGACCGCTACGCAGAACCGCGCGCCCCGCTCGACGGCGTCGTGATGGGCGCGGACGAGCATGCCCAGGGCGGTGGAGTCGATCAGATCGGTTCGGACGAGGTCCACCAGTACGTGACCACCCATGTCTGCCGCGTGCTGCAGCGCCATCCGCAGGGTGTCGCCGGTGTCGAGGTCCACGTCACCGGCGACGGTCACCACCGTCACCCCACCGAGATGCTCGATGCCGAGAATGCCGCCGGACAGGGCGTCGGAGGCCGGGCCGAGCCGGATGCAGTGCGCGCACCGGTGCGGGCCATCAGGCAGCGGAGATCCGCCCCAGCCGTGCTCGGACAGCAGGGTCCAGAGCATTTCCCCGTCGGCGGGCTGACGCGCGCCGACGACGGTGTCCCCGCAGTTGTCACAGGTCAGGGTGACCAGTTGGGCAGCCAGGACGACGGCCATACCGGGCTCCTTCCCACGTCGTGATGATCGACCACCCACCCTGCACCGGCCAGGTGGCGGGCAACGCGCGGACACATGACGGTTGGGTGACGAATCCCGATCCGGCGGCACCCGGGGTGGGACAGCTCACCGCCGCCTGCCGCATAGGTGCTGACCTGCGGCAATACCGGAAGGCGAAGGGCTGAGAACTGGACCGGCGACCCGGTAGGCACGTGGAATGACGGCCCTGAGGGGCACCCCCGAACGGGTGGTGGTTGCTCCGGGGGTGGCAGCCGTCGGCGGGCACCCGCATAGCGTCGGTGGGACGTGACCCCGAGGTGAGGAGTAGGCCGGTGACCGAGCCGGAGGAGGACCAGGAGAAGACCCGCAAGACCGATCAGGTGCTCTTCTCCCCGGACGGCGATCCGCACCACACCCTGGCGGAGGCGCCACAGCCCGACGAGCATCCGGCGGTGCGGTACGCCCACGACGGCGAGTCCGAGGTGGTCGACGACGAACGGTGACCAGCGTGGCGCGGCTTGTCACCGCGTACTCACACGACTGATAATCATCAATGTTCCTGAGCCGGACGAGACGAGGCACCGGGCAGCCTCGATCGGAACATCCCCCTGTTCGCATCCGTCCGGAGGACATCCTGCCCATGAAGAAGGCGATCAAACTCGGCTCGGCCGCGCTCGCGGCCATCATCCTGACAGCGCTTGCCGCACTGTCGATCCCGAGTCCGGCATCGGCGGCCAGCCTGACCGAGGTGACCAACTTCGGTGCCAACCCCAGCAACCTGCGCATGTACCTCTACGTACCGGACCGGGTAGCACCGCGACCGGGAATTCTGGTCGCGATGCACTACTGCACCGGCACCGGGCCTGCCCTGCACTCGGGCACCCGGTTCGCCGCCCTGGCCGACCAGCACGGCTACATCGTCATCTACCCCTCGGTGACCCGCAGCAGCCAGTGCTTCGACGTCTACTCGCCGCAGGCACTGCGGCGGGGCGGCGGCAGTGACCCGGTGGGCATCATGTCGATGGTCGACCACGTCCGGGCCCGCTACCCCGTCGACCCGGGCCGGATCTTCGCCACCGGCGTGTCCTCCGGGGCGATGATGACGAACGTGATGCTCGGGCTCTACCCCGACGTCTTCGCCGCCGGCGCCGCCTTCGCGGGGGTTCCGTTCGGCTGTTTCGCCACCACCAACGGCTCGGAGTGGAACAGCGAGTGCGCCAACGGGCAGATCAGCCGTACCCCTCAGCAGTGGGGTGACCTGGTCCGCAGCGCATACCCGGGCTACAGCGGCAACCGTCCGCGGATGCAGATCTGGCACGGCACCAATGACGACATCCTGCGATACCCGAACTTCGGCGAGCAGATCAAGCAGTGGACCAACGTGCAAGGGCGGACCCAGACCGCCGTCTACACCGACAGCCCGCAGGCCGGCTACACCCGTACCCGCTACGGCTCCACGGGCGACCAGGCGCCGGTGGAGGCGATCAGCATGCAGGGGGTGTCGCACAACCTGCCGGTCGACGCCGCGCAGGCGATCCGCTTCTTCGGCCTCAACAACCCGTCCCCGTCGCCGTCGGTAACGCCTGATCCGACCCCCAGCCCGATTCCGACCCCGACTCCCACTCCGACCCCCACTCCGACCCCGACCCCGACCCCGCCGCCGTCGCCGTCGCCGACGCTGCCGCCGGGCCCGGGCTGCCAGGTCCACTACGAGGTCAACGCCTGGAACACCGGGCTGACCACCTCGGTGACCATCACCAACACCGGCAGTACGGCAATCAACGGCTGGACCCTGGCGTTCACCCTGCCCGCCGGGCAGACCATCACCAACGGCTGGAACGCGACGTACTCGCCGACCTCCGGAGCGGTGACCGCCCGTAACGTCTCCTACAACGGCACCATCGCGCCGAAGACCTCGACGACGATCGGGTTCCAGGCCAACCACATCGGCGACGCCGGCAAGCCGGGCGCCTTCACGCTCAACGGCGGCTCCTGCTACTTCTCAGGCTGATCCCGGTAAGGCCGGCACCCCACGGGGGCACGACGTGGGGCGCCGACCCGGGACCGCTGTTCGCGAGCACACCGGCACCACGACCGCGGGGCGACCAAGGCCTGACTCGCGCCGTCCAGGAAAGCGCTTACCCTGACAGGTGCCTCGCCCCCCTTTCACCACCACCCGCCCGTCCGGAAAGGAAGCTCACATGCCGTCCAGAACGACAACACCCCGGCGTACGCCCCGATGGCTGGTCGCCGCCAGCACATTGGTGCTGGTCGCCGCCGGTACGGCCATCGCGGCGCCGAGCCCCGCGCAGGCCGCAACGGTCGACCCGAACGCCACCTACGTCTTCGTCAACCGGCACAGCGGCAAGGCGATGGACGTGTGGAACTGGTCCACCGCCGACCAGGCCCCGATCAACCAGTTCACCCGCAACGACGCCGCCGTGCAGCAGTGGCGCTTCGTCGACGTCGGCAACGGCTACTACCAGATCCGGTCGGTGCACAGCGGAAAGGTCCTTGAGCTGCCCAACGCCAACGACGGCGTACAGCTGGTGCAGAACTCCTCGGCCGGCGGCAACACCCGGCAGCACTTCCGGCTGGCCGACTCCGACGGCGGTCATGTCCGGTTCATCAACCGGCACTCCAACAAGGCGCTGGACCTGTGGGGCTGGTCCACCGCCGACGGGGCGATGATCTCGCAGTACCAGGATGTCAACGGGGCCAACCAGCAGTGGCGACTGATCACCCTCGGCGGCGGCAGCGGCAGTGGCTGCGGTAGTGGCAGCTTCCAGGCCGAGGCGGTGCTGAACGGTGGCACCTGGACGGCCCGCAACGGCGGCACGACGGTCTACACCGGCGGCGACATGCGGGAGGCCGTGCAGGCCGCGATCAACAGCCTCAGCTCCGGGCGGACCAGCAAGCAGCGGGTCGTGGTACGCGGCTCCGGCTCGATCAGCGCGGGTTCCCGGATCTCCCTGCCCAGCTACACCACGATCGACGTGTGCGGCACGATCAACGTGACCGGCTCCGGCAGCGGCGACCAGGCCCCGATCTACTCGCGCGGCACCACCCAGGTCGAGGTGCAGAACCTCAACGTCACCGGCACCCCGCTGTACGGCATCTTCATGCGCAACGTCAGCAACGTGATCCTCGGTCAGATCGACATGCGGCTGTCCAGCGGGCTCGGGATCCGCATCGACAACCGGGGTGACACCAGCCAGTGGAGCCGCAACATCCGCATCGACAACGTGTACGTATCCGGTGCCCGCGCGCACGCCGTGGAGACCTACGGTGTCGACGGGCTGACCATCGGCACGGTGACCGCCCGCAATGTCGGGGAGTCCGGGCTGCTGCTCAACGAGACCATCAACGCCACCGTGAACACGGTCGACGCGGAGAACGCCGGCACCGGCACCGGGTACGCGGCCTTCCGGATCGCCAACCGGGCCGGTCGGATCGGCTCCAGCTACCCGATCAACATCCGGGTGGACACCGTACGGGCGCGCGGTGGTGGCCGGGGCATCTTCTGTGTCTCGGAGTCCGGCGGCCTGGCGGTCAACCGGGTCGACATCGCCAACACCGGCAACAACGCCATCCTCATCGAGAACTGCTACGGGGTGGACATCGCCGGAGGTGGGGGCACCATCAGCGGTGGCGGTGAGGTGCGGCTGGCGGCGCGCAGCGAGTTCCCCGGCAACCGGGACATCACCCTGCGCAACTTCGCCCTGGTCAACAGCCGGATCCGGGAGAGCCCCTGCACGGCCAACCTGGTGATCAGCAATGTGGCGCTGAACAACTCGACGATCAGCCGCTGCTGAACGCATCGGCGCGTTAAAAGGGGCCCCTTCCTATGCACGAGGCGTTAGGAAGGGGCCCCTCCTTTCAGATCAGCCTGCGTTGCAGGTGGGGGTGCCGGAGGGGGCGGAGCCCGTGCCCTGGAACCCGAACTCGGTAGTGGTGCCGGGTGCCACGTTGGCGTTGTAGCCGACGTTGCGGAAGGTCACGGCGCCACTGTTGCCACTCGCCTGGGTGTTCCACGAGTTGGTGACCGAGGTGCCACCCGGGAGGTTCATGTTCACCGCCCAGCCGTTGAGACCGCTGGAGCCGGCGGTCACCCGCACATGGGCGACGAATCCACCGTTCCAGGTGTCCAGCGTGTACGTCGCGGTGCAGGCACCGGACGGCGGCGGCGGGGTGGTCGGCGGAGGCGTCGTGGGCGGCGGGGTGGTCGGCGGCGGAGTGGTGGGCGGAGGCGTCGTGGGCGGCGGGGTGGTGCCACCGGCGTTCAGCGCCTCCAGCGTCGAGTTGTACGCCTGCTTCTTGTTGCCGTTGTTGTCGAACAGCAGCGGGGTGCCGTAGGCGCGCCAGGAGTCGCTGTCCCGGATGCCCCAGACGGTGATGCCGTTGCAGCGCGGCACCGCGAGGCAGTCCTCGACCACCCGGCGGTACGTGTCGGCCTGCTGGCTGCCGGAGCCCTCGATGTCCAGCTCGGTGATCTGCACGTCCACCCCGAGGGCGGCGAAGCTGGACAGGGTGGTGCGGTAGTTGCTGTTGTACGCCGACTGGGCGTTGAAGTGCGACTGGAACCCTACGCAGTCGATCGGCACGCCGCGCTGCTTGAAGTCCTGCACCATCCGGTACACGGCCTGGGTCTTGGCCCAGGTCCAGTTGTCCGTGTTGTAGTCGTTGTAACAGAGCTTGGCACCCGGGTCGGCGGCCCGTGCGGCCCGGAAGGCCGCCTCGATCCAGTCGTCACCGGTGCGCTGGAGGTTCGAGGGACGCCGGGCGCCGCTGTTGCCGTCGTCGAACGCCTCGTTCACCACGTCCCAGGAGTCGATCTTGCCGCGGTAGTAGGTCGCGACCTGGGTGACGTGGTTGAGCATGGCCGAACGCAGTGCCGGCCCCTCCATCCGCTCCATCCAGCCGGGCTGTTGCGAGTGCCAGGCCAGGGTGTGACCCCGGACCTTCCAGCCCCGGGACAGGGCGTGGTTGACGATCCGGTCCGCGGTGCCGTAGGTGAAGACACCCTGCTGCGGTTCCAGGGCGTTGATCTTCATCTCGTTCTCAGCCGTGATCGAGTTGAACTCGCGGTTGAGGATGCCGGTGTAGACGCTGTCGTTGAGTTTGTGCGCCGCGACCGCGGCCCCGAAGTACCGGCCGCTCTCCGCGGCGGCGGCGCCCAGGGTGGTCCCCGCGCTGGCGCTGGAGGCCGTCACCACCACGGTGGTGGCGACGAGGGAGAGACCGACCACGGCCGAGATCAGCGCGGGGCGTGATCGCAGTCGGGTCGCGGGACGCCCGCTGGCGCGGGCGAACGCGTTGTTCATGGCGTGAGCCTTTCGACGAAGCCGTGCTGATGGGAAGCCGGCTCCGACTACCGCCCAACACGATGACCCTTCCGTCACCTGCGCGGTCGCCCGGATGCCGCGCAGGCCGGTGCACTTCGGCCGGCCCTCGTGAGTAGATCGGAGCTGTTCTATCGAAAACAGTATCGAAACACGTCCGCAAGCTCAATGTGCCGGACTGTCTTCTCGGGACCGACGCGACCCGGCCGCACCGACCCCTGGTCGGCAGTAAACCACAGCGGGCAGCGGATTGACCCGGACCGATGACCACCGAAAGTTTCGGTCCCGCTGACCGGCGACCGGTCAGCCTGCGACGGCCGGCTGCGTCGACCGGGGCGGCCGGGCGGGCTGCGCCGGGTCGCCGAGCAGCTCGGCCAGCCAACGTAGCTGCCGTCGCAGGTGCACCGCCTCCCCGTGCTCGTGGCCGTTGAACGGGTAGACGTGGATGCTGCGCGCCGGCACCGGCCCGCCGTTGGCGACACCGTACTGGTGGTAGGCGGCGAACACCGTGCTCGGCGGGCAGACCCGGTCGCGCAGCCCCAGACCCAGGTGCACCGGGGCGGTGGCCCGTCGTACCAGGCAGGCCGCATCCACGTAGGACAACGTGTGGCGTACGGCCGCCTCGGCCTCCCGGTGCACGGCGAGGTAGGTGGCGATCTCGCCGTACGGACTGGCGTCGGTGATCTCGATGGCCCGCTGGAGGTGGCAGAGGAAGGGTGCGGTGGCCAGGACGGCGGCCAGTCCCGGTGCCAGCCCGGCGACCGCCAGGGCCAACCCGCCGCCCTGGCTGTTGCCGGCCACGACCACCCGGCCGGGGTCGACCCCGGGCAGCGCCCGGGCCGCCTGGACGGCACGTACCGCGTCGGTGATGAGCCGACGGTAGTAGTAGCCCTGCGGGGACAGGATGCCCCGGGTCACCGGGGAGGGACCACCCGGCGCCTCCCCGTGCGGGTCGGCCGTGTCCCCCACGCCGTACTGGCCGGACTGCCCCCGGGCGTCCATCAGCAGGTGTGCGTAACCGGCCACCGGCCAGGTCAGCCGCTCGTGCGGGGTGCCCCGGCCGCGCCCGTAGCCGACGTACTCGATCACCACCGGCAGCGGCTCCGGCACCCCGGCCGGACGGGTGTACCAGGCCCGGACCGGGTCACCGGCGAAACCGGCGAAGGTCACGTCCCAGGTGTCGAGCAGCCGCAGGTCGGTCGGCTCCGGGCGTACCTCGACCAGCACGGGCACCGACTCCGCCGCCTGGAGGGTGGTACGCCAGAAGTCGTCGAAGTCCGCCGGTTCGGTGATGGTGGGCGCGTACCGGCGCAGTTGGTCCAGGGGCAGGTCGAACAGAGACATGCGTCCTCGCAACTGTGGTCAGGGTCGCGGTGGCGGGGCGGTGCTCTCCCGGATCACCAGCTCGGCCACCAGGTCGATGCGGCTGGTGGGCAGCGCCACCCCGTGCGCCAGGTCGAGCAGCATCTGGGTGGCCGTGCCGGCCATGTCCCGCAGGGGCTGGTTGACCGTGGTCAGGGCGGGGCCGGACCAGGCGGAGACCGGCAGGTTGTCGTAGCCGACCACGGACACGTCGCCGGGGACGTCGAGCCCGAGCTGCCGGGCCGCCCGCAGGACCCCCAGCGCCTGGAGATCGGAGCCGGCGAAGACCGCGGTCGGCCGGTCCGGACGGCTGAGCAACTCGATGCCGTGGGTGTATCCGGCGTCCAGGTGGAAGGTCCCCGAGCGCACCAGGTCGGGATCGACCGGTACGCCGAGTTCCTCGTGGGCGCAGCGGTAGCCGGCCGTGCGGGCGCGGGCGCAGAGCACGTCCTGCGGGCCGGAGATGATCGCGATCCGGCGATGCCCCAGATCCAGCAGGTGGCGGGTGGCCAGCAGGCCACCGTTCCAGTTGTTGGAACCCACGGTCGGCCCGGAGGCCGCGCTGGCGCTGTCGGTGTCGACCACCACTACCGGAATGGCCTGCCGGCGTAGCTGCCGGCGCTGCTGGTCGGTCAGATTGCACATCACCAGCAGCATCCCCAGGGGACGCCGGGCGAGCATCGCGTCGAACCAGGGCTGCGGCGGTCGGTGGGCGCCGTCCAACTGCGAGAGCACCACGTTCACCCGACCCGCCGTAGTGATCGCCTCGACCCCCCGGATGATCTCCATCGCCCAGTCCGAGCCGAACTCGTGGAACACCAGGTCGATCTGGCCGTCGCCGGCGGCCCGCCGGGTCCGGCGGCGGTAGTGGTGCCGTTCCAGGCTCGCCTCCACCCGGGCCCGGGTGGCCGCCGCCACATCCGAGCGGCCGTTGAGGACCTTGGACACCGTCGCCGAGGAGACGCCAACCTCCTGGGCGATGGTCGCGAGTGTCGTGGCGCCGAGCGCCGCCGGCGAGCGGTTCCCAGTCATCGGCCCCTCTACCACCGGCCCCGAGAATTTCGGAGAACCTACCATGCCCCAACCGATCACCGAGGACAACGATCGATGGATTGCGCGACGGCCAACGACCGCAGGCAATCGCTTACCCGCACCACAGTGCCAGTGCGGTAGACGGATTTCCAGCCCTTGACATCGATTTATCGACACACTTAGGTTCCCGACACGGACTACGACCAGTTTTCCGAAATTTTCGATTGTGGCGGCGCCGCACAGCGGCAGGGCGAGCCGTCGGGACAACCCCGGACGCGACCGGAGGGCGCATGAGAGCTCAGCTACCCGTCGACGATCGACCGAGGCGATGAGCGGCCCGGCCTCGGCGGCGCCGCCGTCGACCGGGATGCCCCGCGCGGCCCGACGGCGGACCTGGCGGCGGGCGCTGCGGCGGGACTGGCAGTTGTACTCCCTGGCGATCCTGCCGCTGCTGTTCTTCCTGGTCTTCCGGTACCTGCCGATGCTCGGCAACGTCATCGCCTTCCGCCGGTTCCGGCCCGGCGGCAACCTGTTCGGCGAGTACTGGGTGGGCCTGCGCTACTTCAAGATGTTCCTGAGCGACCCGACCTTCTGGAACGTCTTCACCAACACCCTGACGTTGGGCGCGCTGACCCTGCTGTTCTGCTTCCCGCTGCCGATCGTGCTGGCCCTGCTGCTCAACGAGGTACGCGCCCGCCGGCTCAAGCGGTTCGTGCAGTCGGTGTCGTACCTGCCGCACTTCCTGTCCATCGTGATCGTGGCGGCCATCGTCATGCAGCTGCTGTCCATGGACGGCACGATCAACCAACTGGTCCGCGCGGGCGGCGGCGAGGCGATCCCCTTCCTGCAACGCCCCGAGTGGTTCCGCACCATCTACGTCTCCTCCGAGGTCTGGCAGACCGTCGGCTGGGGCACCATCCTCTACCTGGCCGCGCTCACCACAATCGACGACGACCTGTACGAGGCTTCCCGCATCGACGGCGCCAACCGCTGGCGCCAGACCTGGCACGTGACCCTGCCGGGGATCCGGCCGACCATGGTGACCCTGCTGATCCTCAACATCGGCACCTTCATGGCGGTCGGGTTCGAGAAGATCCTGCTGTTGTACAACCCGCTGACCTATCCGACCGCCGACGTCATCTCCACGTACCTGTTCCGGGTCGGCTTCACCTCCAGCAACTTCAGCTACGCCGCCGCGATCGGGCTGTTCGAGGCGGTGATCGGGCTGATCCTGGTGCTGTCGGCGAACCTGATCGCCCGCCGTACGGTGGGGACGAGCCTGTGGTGACCGTCGAGGCCGCCAAGCCGGCCACCGAACCCGCGCCCACGCCTCGGCGACGGCGGCGCGGCATCCAGCAGACCCGCGGCTACCGGGTGTTCCAGGTGGTCAACGCGATCATCCTGACCGCCGTGGTGCTGGTGACGCTGTACCCGTTCGTCAACATCGTGGCCCGGTCGATGAGCCATGAGGCGTACATCATCGCCGGCCAGGTGAACCTGGTGCCGCGCGGGTTCACCCTGGACACGTACGAGTTGGTGCTGTCGGACTCGATGTTCTGGACCAACTACCGCAACACGGTGTTCTACACGGTCACCGCCACCCTGATCTCGATCGTGATGACCACCTGCTACGCGTATGTGTTGTCCAAGAAGCACCTCAAGGGACGCAGTGCCCTGATCGGCATAGCGGTGTTCACGATGTTCTTCACCGGCGGGCTGATCCCCAACTACGTGCTGGTCACCAGCCTCGGGTTGAAGAACAGCGTCTGGGCCATCGCGCTGCCGAACGCGATAAACGTGTTCAACCTGCTGGTGATGAAGGCGTTCTTCGAGAGCCTGCCGAACGACCTGGAGGAGGCCGCCGCGGTCGACGGGCTCAACACGTACGGCATCCTGTGGCGGATCGTGCTGCCGCTGTCGAAGGCCATCGTCGCCACCATGGTGCTGTTCTACGCGGTGGCCTTCTGGAACTCCTGGTTCGCGGCCTTCCTCTACCTGGACCGGCAGGAGTTGTGGCCGGTCACCATCTACCTGCGCAACCTGATCGCCGGGGCCACCGGCGCGGAGAACATCGGCGCCATCTCCGAGGCCAACGAGGTGCAGGCCGAGGCGACCCTCAAGGCCGTGACGATCGTGCTCACCACCCTGCCCATCCTGCTGGTCTATCCCTTCGTCCAGCGGTACTTCGTCCGCGGCATCATGCTCGGCGCGGTGAAGGGCTGAGCAGCCGACCCACCCTCGCACCATCACCTGTGAAAGGACCCGCCATGTTCCGCAGATCGTGGCGTCACGCGGCAGCAGCCACCGTCGCGTTACTCGCCCTAGCCAGCGTCACCGCCTGTGGCGACGACCCCACCGACTCGGAGGACCTGTCGGAGAACCGGGCCGGCGCGATGGAGAACTACGCCGCCGGTACGCAGTTCAAGGCCACCGAGCCGCTCTCCTTCTCCGTCCTCTACAACAACCACCCGAACTACCCGCTGAAGAACGACTGGCTGTTCTGGAAGGAGCTGACCGCCCGGACCAATGTCACCCTGGAACCGGTAGCGGTGCCGTTGAGCGACTACAACCAGAAGCGCAGCCTGCTCATCGGGGCCGGTGACGCGCCGCTGCTCATCCCGAAGACCTACCCGCCGGACGTGCACGCCTACGTCTCCTCGGGGGCGATCCTGCCGGTCAGCGACTACCTCGATCTGATGCCCAACCTCAAGGACAAGATCGAGAATTGGAACCTGAATCCGGAGCTGGACACCCTGCGCCAGGCCGACGGGAAGTTCTATCTGCTGCCCGGGGTGCACGAGAAGCCCTGGCACGAGTACTCCCTGGTGGTCCGCACCGACATCCTCGAAGAGCTGGGCCTGGAGATCCCGAAGAGCTGGGACGAGGTCTACACCATGCTCAAGGCGATGAAGGCGAAGTACCCGGACGTCTACCCCTTCTCCGACCGGTACAGCCAGCCCAACCCGGCCGGTAACCTGCTCAACCTGTTGGCCGTCTCGCACGGCCTGGAGGGCGCGGGTTGGAACTTCCAGCACGTCAGCTGGAACGCCCAGGCGCAGAAGTTCGAGTACACCGGGGCCACGGAGCACTACCGGCACCTCCTGGAGTACCTGAACAAGCTGATCACGGAGAAGCTGCTGGACCCGGAGAGCTTCACCCAGACCGACGACCTGGCCCGGCAGAAGCTGGCCAACGGCAAGTCCTTCGTGATCAGCGGCAACGCCCAGGCCCTGGTGAACGACTACCGGCCGGATCTGGCGGCCACCAACCCGAAGGCGAAGGTCACCAAGATTCCGCTGCCGGTCGGCCCGGCCGGGGAGATCAACCCGGCCAGTCGGCTGGAGAACGGCATGATGATCTCCTCGAAGGCCCGGGAGAGCAAGAACTTCGTGGCCATGATGCAGTTCGTCGACTGGCTCTGGTACTCCGACGAGGGCCAGATGTTCGCCCGGTGGGGGGTGGAGGGCACCACCTACGCCAAGGACGCCGCCGGCAAGGCCGGCCTGGCCGAGGACGTCGACATGATCGGCCTCAACCCGGGCGCCCCCAAGCACCTGCAGAAGGACTTCGGCTTCGCCAACGGGGTGTTCGCCTACGGCGGCCGGCCCGAACTGGTGCAGGCCTTCTTCTCCGCCGAGGAGCAGGAGTTCCAGAAGGTGATGAACGCCCGTACCCCGAAGTCACCGCCGCCGCCGTTCCCGCTGACCGACGAGGAGCGCGAGCAGGTGTCGCTCTGGGAGACCCCGCTGCGCGACCACGTCTACCAGGCCACCTTGCAGTTCGCCCTGGGGCAGCGTGACCTGGCCCAGTGGGACACCTACGTCAACGAGCTGAAGAGCAAGAACATGGACGCCTACCTGGACACGGTCAACAAGGCGTACGAGCGCTACCGCGACCGGGACAACTGAGGTCGGGGGCCGGTCCGGTGTCCGCCGGACCGGCCCCACACCCTGCGGAGGATGAGGACACCGATGCCGATCACCCTCGCCGTACCCCCCGGCGGCCGGATCCCTGCGGCGGGGACCTCGTGAGTACGGCGACCCGACGCGAGTTCGGTGCCGGGCCACTGTCGCGGGTGGCCGCGCTGGTCTACACCCTGCTGGTGGTCGAGGTGCTGCTGCTGGTCTGCGCGGCGCCCGGCCTGATCGCGTTGTTCGCGCTGGAGCGGCACGTGAGCAACCTGCCGCTGGTCGCCGTCTGCGCGGTGCCCCTGGGCCCGGCCCTGTCCGCCGCCCTGTACGCCCTGCACCACCAGCGTCTGGACCTCACCGAACTGCATCCGGCCCGACTGTTCTGGCGCGGCTACCGGGTGAACCTGGCGGGGGCCCTGCTGGTCTGGGTGCCGATGCTGATGTGGCTGACCCTGCTGGGAATCAACCTGGTCAACCTGACCGCGGTCGGGCTGCCCCGCTGGTGGGTGGTGCCCCTGGTGCTGGTCGCCGCCGGGGTGGCCGTGGTCGGCATCAACGCGCTGTTGATCACCTCCCTGTTCACCTTCCGGCTGCGCGACGTGCTCCGGCTGGCCGGCTACTTCGTGCTGCGTACCCCGGTGGTGGTGATCGGGGTCGGGTTGTTGCTGGTGGCGGCGACGGCGCTGACCCTGGTCGCCTCGGAGGCCGCCCTCGCCGCGCTGGCCTCGGTGCTGGCGCTGGCCCTGGTCCGGGGCGGCGAGCCGATGATCAGCATCATCCGCCAGGAGTTCACCGCCGGAGACCACGCCTAGCGGGTGGGAACGGCGGCCACGGCCTCCCGCAGGGCCGCGATGGCGATCCGCACCGCCGGGGTGTGCTCCACCGCGTCATGGATCACCAGGTGGATCGACCGGATCGGGGTGGGACGCAGCAGCCCGACCCGGGTCACCCCCGGCGGCAGCCGCACCGCGCCGAGGGCGGGCAGCACCGTCGGGCCGATGCCTGCCTCGACGAAGGCCAGGGCGGTCGGGTAGTCGTGCGCCTCCACCCCGAAGGTCGGGGCGAAGCCCGCCGCGGTGCAGGCCTCGATGAGGTTGGCCCGGCACCAGCCCCGGGCGAAGTCGTTGTCCACCCAGCGTTCCTCGGCCAGCTCGGCCAACTCCACCTGCTCCCGGTCGGCGAAACGGTGCCCGGCCGGCAGCACCGCCACGTACGGATCGTCGACCAGGTGATGGGCGGTGAAGCCCGAACCGGGGTCGAAGCCGGCGGGTGCCACCACCAACTGGAGGTCGGGCCGCTCCTCCCGGACGTGCGGGATGTCCTCGCGCAGGGTCAGGTCCAGCCGCACCCCGGGCAGCTCGGTGATGAACCGCCGCACCACGTGTGGCATCCAGGCCGCGCCGACGGAGGCGAAGTACGCGATGGACAGCACCCCGGTACGCCCGGCGCGCAGGTCCGCGATCAGTGACTCCGCCTCACCGACCCGGGCCAGCAGCCGATCCGCCTCGGCGGCCAGGGCGTGCCCGGCGGCGGTTGGCCGCATCCCCCGACCGGCTCGGGCGAACAGGGCCAGGCCGGTTTCGCGTTGCAGGGCGGTCAGGTGCTGGCTGACGGCGGAGGGGGTGTAGCCCAGGTTGGTCGCGGCGGCCTGGACGGATCCGGAGGCTACGACGGAACGGAAGATGCGGAGGCGGTGGACATCGAGCACCGTCCAACCATATAGCCAAACTTAAGAGTCGTGAAGAAACAGTCGCTGGTGCTTAACTGTCCAGCGGACCAGAATCGGCCTATGACCAGCCTGAAGACCGCCCCCCTCACCGAGGGTACGCACCTGACACCTGCCGCCCGCTCCTTCTCCTGGCCGGTCGTCGCCGCCGCGACCACGGTGCTGCTGTGGGCGTCGGCCTTCGTCGGCATCAGGTTCGCCGGGCACGACTACTCCCCCGGTGCCATGGCACTGGGCCGGATGCTGGCGGCCGCCGTCGCGCTGAGTGCCTTCGTGGCGCTGACCGCCCGGGCCCGAGGCCGCCGCGCTCACCCCGCCGCACCGGGTGGCCGTACCGGCTGGCCCCGAGGGGGGACCCTGGGGCTCATCGCGCTCTGGGGAACGGCCTGGTTCGGCGGGTACAACGTGGCCCTGAACGCCGCGGAGCGGCTGATCGACGCCGGGACGGCGGCCCTGCTCGTGGCGATCGCCCCCATCCTGGTGGCGGTGGCCGCGATCCTCGTCCTGGGCGAGCGGCTGACCGGCCGGCTCGGTGTCGGGGTGGCGGTCGCCTTCGTGGGCGTGGCCCTGATCGCCGCCACCGGCTTCACCGGGCACGTCGACCAGCTCGGCGTGGCACTGGCCGCGCTCTCCGCGGTGTTGTACGCCTTCGGGGTGCTGCTCCAGAAGCGGCTGCTGGCCCGGGTGGAGGCGGTGACGATGACCTGGCTGGGAGCCCTGGCCGGCACGATCGCCCTGCTGCCGTTCGCACCGGCCCTGCTCGACGAACTCGCCACCGCGCCGCAGGGGGCCACCCTGGGGATGCTGTACCTGGGGGTGTTCCCGACCGCGATCGGCTTCCTCACCTGGGGGTACGTGCTGTCCCACTGGACCGCCGGTCGCACCACCGCCGCTACCTACCTGGTCCCGCCGGTGACCGTCGGGTTGTCCTGGATGGTGCTGGGCGAGGTGCCGGCACCCCTGGCCCTGGCCGGCGGGGCCCTCTGCCTGGCCGGGGTGGTCACGGCCACCCGGCGCTGAGCCACCCGGGGGGCGGTGGGCCCGGACCCACCGCCGACCTCAGTTGTTCTGCTTCTCCTTGGCCAGGTCGAGGGTGTCCGCGTCCGGCGGGGTCTCGACCGTCAACGGCTTGCCGTAGTCGGTGTAGTCGACCGTCATGTCGCTCACCGGATCCAGCACCACCCGCTCCCGCCGCGGCCGGTGCTGCTCGTCCACCCAGAGGTCGATCTTGACCTCCTTGACCCCCATCTCGGTCAACTGCCCTTCGATGATCGGACGCAGTTCGGGGTCGACCTGTTCGAGGTAGTGCGCCAATCCGGTGGTGACGGTGTAGTGGACCGTACGGATGCCGTCCAGGGTCTCCTCACCGACCAACGTCACCCCCTCGCTGGCGAGCATGGTCTTCACCTGCCGGACGGGGTTGACGTCGGCCATCTGCTTGTTGAACTCCAGACCCTGTTGCCCGCCGGCGGGGTCCAGCTTCATCCAGCTCTTGCCGTTCATGTCGGCGCGCTGATCCGCCGGGATCTCGACGAAGACCATCTCGTCGATGATCCGGACCTTGAGGGTCTGGTCCTCCGAACTGGTCGCGGTCAGCTCGGCCCTGACCGGGCCACCCAGGCTCACCGCGCCCTGCATCAGGATCTTTTCGCCGACCGCGTTGTCCTGCATGGTCACGGTCACCGAGCCGCTCTGCTCGGCGGCCTCGACCGCCTTCTGCAAGGCGTCCCTGATGTCCGTGGGAGCTTCCGCCGTTTCCACCGCGCCGGAGGGTGTCGGCGCCTCGGGCTCCGGGTCGGACTTCCCGTCGCTGCAGGCGGTCAGCGCGGCGGCCGTGACGACAGCGACCGCCAACCCGGCGGGCCTTCTCCAGACGGACATGCAACTGCCTCTTTCCCGGATCGACATCACTAGGCGAGCCACGCTATGTCAGCCGGGCAAAGAGCGACATTCGACAGGACTCAGTGCAGGGTGCGACCGTGGGCGTCGGGGATGCCGGACTTACGGTGGAAGTAGGCGTTGACCTGGTCGCGCCACTCCCGCGCACAGCGCAACTGCTCCCTGAGCCGCTCGGTGACCCGGGCGTGCACCGCCGGGTCGACCAGCCGGGCCAGCCACTCCCAGCGCCGGCACATCGCCTCGACCTCGCGTACGCCGTCGAAGTGGGTGTCGTAGATGTGCTGGATGACCGTGCTGCCGCTGTGCAGCAGGTGGTCGTAGGGCACGTGGTGGAAGAAGAGCAGCAGCTCGTCGGGGCAGCTCTCGACCGACTCGTACACCTCGGACCAGGGCGAGGGGTACTGGCCGGTGAATCCGGTGCCGGTGGCCCGGGTCCGGTCCACCCCGACCCCGTCCCGGTCGGCGAAGTGGTACGTGCCCCAGGGGGTGTACTCGTACCCGTCGACGTCGGGGCCGTAGTGGTGACCGGGCCGGACCATGAAGCCCACCCCCAACGGGGCGGTGTACCGCTCGTAGCTGCGCCAGGAGTCGTCCATGATCTCGTGCAGGGTGCGCCGCAGCAGGTCCGGATCGGCACGCCGGTCCGGGGTGAAGGTCAGGTCGATCCACTCGTCGAGCACCGCCTGGGGGCGCAGCCCGGGATTCCAGCAGAGCCGGCCGAAGGCGTACAGGTTGGCCTGGGCCAGCGGATGCCCGGTCCAGAACCGGTCATCACCCACATTGGAGACCGCGACCAGACCACCGCCACCGGCCGCCACCTCGGCGACCGTACCCTGCTCGTCGCCCCAGGGCCGGAACCCCAGGACCTCGCTCCACCAGGGGGCCAGGTAGCAGACGTGGCGCTGCTGGCCGGTGTACTCCTGGGTGACCTGGAACTCCACCGCCAACCGGGTGTGCGGCATCGCGGCGATCACCGGGGAGACCGGCTCCCGGGTCTGGAAGTCGATCGGCCCGTGCTTCACCTGCACGATCACGTTGTCCCGGAACCGGCCGTCCAGCGGTGCGAAGTGGTCGTAGGCGGCGCGGGCCCGGTCGGTGGAGCGGTCCCGCCAGTCCTGCCGGTGGTTGTAGACGAAGGCCCGCCAGTGCACCACCCCGCCGTGCGGCGCCAGCGCCTCGGCCAGCAGGTTGGCCCCGTCGGCCTGGTCCCGGCCGTAGCTGAAGGGACCCGGCTGACCCTCCGAGTCGGCCTTGACCAGGTAGCCGCCGAAGTCCGGAATGCGGGCGTACACCCGCGAGGTGGTCCCGGCCCACCAGGCGCGCACCGCCGGGTCCAGGGGGTCGGCGGTGGGCAGGCCACCGACGACGACCGGGGCGGCGAAGCTCACCGCCAGGTGCACCCGGATGCCGTACGGACGCAGCAGGTCGGCAAGCTCGGCGACGTCGTCGAGCCGCTCGGTCAGCAGCCGCGCCTCGGTGGCGTGCACGTTGACGTTGTTCACCGCCACGGCGTTGATCCCGCAGGCCGCCAACAACCGGGCGTACGCGGTGACCCGGTCCCGGTCGCCCCGGGGCCCACCGTCCCGCCAGAAGATCGATCCGCCGGCATAGCCGCGTTCGACCTGCCCCATCACCGGGTGCACCTCGACGTTGTCCCAGTGATCGAGCATCCGTCGGGCCATGACCGGACGACACACCCGTACCCGGTGCCCCCGGCCGAAGGCGGACTCCCCCAGCCGGACCAGCTCGAAGAGCCCGTACAGCAGCCCGGCCGAGGCGCCGGCCACCACCACGGTCACCCCGTGGTGCCGGGTCACCACGAAATCCTCGGCGCCCAGTGTGCCGGTCGTGTCGAGTTCCGCCCGGGCGGCGGCGAGCGCCGCCCACACCCCGGCCGCCTCGTCCGCCTCGCCCGCGGCCGCCTCGGAATCGGCCGCCTCGGAATCGGCCACCTCGCCCACGGCCGCCTTGGAGTCGGCCGGTGGTGGGTTGTCGGGCCGGGGGCGGGGCAGGTCGGCGGCCAGGGTCAGCACCAGGTCCGCCGGGGGCAGGTCGACCTCGGGAGTGATCCGCCGGGCCGTGCCGCCGTACCGGTCGGTGGCCCGGCCGACCTCGGCATGGACGGTGTCGACCAGCAGGCCCTGCCCGCAGACCAGGGCGCGGCGGGCGCCGATGGCGGCCCAGGCCTCGGGCGGCAGCCATGCGGGATGAAGGTCGGTCGGCTCAGGGGTGTTCGTCCGCACCTGGCGGAGGGGCCGTCGCATTGCGCAGATCGTATCGATATCCCGCGATGCGTCAAGGTGCTTCCGGAAGATCCGCTCCTGCGGCGGCCGACCGGACCGCCGTTGGGCTGGCCGCCGTTTGCCGGACTGCTGCGCGGGTACCCGGCACATCCGCAGCGAGAAGGGGGTCGGCGAGGTGGACGACAACGAGTTCATCGACTCCGTGGCACGCCGCACCGGGGCGTCGGCCGAGCAGGCGACCGCCATCGCGCGGGCGACCCTGACCACCCTGGCCGAGCGGATCGACGGTGGGCAGGCCCGGGACCTGGCCGACCAACTTCCGGAAGGAATGCGGGCGTACACCTTCGCCCCCCACGAGGCCGCCGAGCGTTTCGGTCTCGACGTCTTCGTCGAGCGGGTGAGTGGGCGGGCCGACGTCGACCCGGAACTGGCCGAGATAGGCATCCAGGCGGTGCTCGACACCATCCGGACGGCCACCACCGCGGACGAGTACGACGACGTGATCGCACACCTGCCGGCCGAACTGTGGCAGGTGGCCGACCCGGTACCGCCGTACGACGGGTGACCGGTACCGGCTAGGCCTCGGCCCCGGCCGGTTCCAGGTAGACCGGCAGGTACTCCCCTGCCTGGGCGACGAACATGGCCACCTCGTACGCCATGTCGCCCACCTCGGCGTCCCCGTCGATACCGACGGTGAGGATCGCCCCGTTGCCGGTGGTGGCGTGGAACAGGAAGGCCCGGGACATCTGGATCACCACCTGGTGCAGTTCACCTTCGCCGCACACCCGGGCGGCGGCCGTACCCAACGCCTGAAGCCCACAGACCATGCTGGACAACTGCTCGGCCAGTTCGGCGTCGATGCCCCGCGAGGCCCCCAGCCTGATGCCGTCCGGCGAGAGCACCACCGCGAACTGGGCCCCCGGCACCCGGTCGACCAGGCTGTCCAGGGCGCGGCCCAGGTTGTCGGCGATCCGGGCAGAGGGCATAGGGCTGTCCTTCCTTTCGGCAGCGACTACCGACGGTGCGCTCGTCGTTCGATGCCCCTAACGTACGATGCCCGACTCGCTGCGGATCAGCCGGGGCGGACGGATTCGTCCCGATGGTCCGTCTTCCCTGCCCACCGGCTCGGCGGGCGCTGCTGCGCTACGCCAGGCCACGCAGACCGGTCAGGCCGGGCACGGCGAGCCGGCCGAGTTCCCTGCCGCTGGCCGAGTCGTGCCAGCTCAGCGCGGTGGGTCCGGCCACGTGGAGCCGACTGCCGTCGCGGCTGAGCAGCAGCCCGTTGATCCGCTCCCCCGTCGTCAACTCGACGCCGCCACCGAGGTCGGCGAGGTCGCAGACGACGACGGAGGTGCCGGCGGCGACGAACAGCCGGTCACCGTCGGTTGCCGCGTACGCCGACCCGACACCGCCGGTGACCGCGGCCGTCCGGCGTACGGTCAACTCCTCAGTGGTGATGTCCGCGACGATGCCCGAGCCGACATCGACCACCAGCAGTCGGGTGCCGTCCGGGGTGATCGCCATGGCGTGGCCCTCGACCGGCCCGTGCCCGAACGGATGCGGCAGATCCACGCAGTACGCCCACCGCTGCTCCAGGTGCAGGGTGTGCACGAAGGCGTGCACGTCGCTGCCCGGCCGCCCACTGATCCGGTCCCGGGTGTGCTGGTGGTCGGGCTGGTGGGTGTAGAGCGTGTAGAGCACCCGGCGGTCCGCAGCGAGCACCGCCTGCCGCCCGTCGCCGCGCATCTCCTCCTCCGCGCCGGCCGGGATCGCCTCCTTGAGCCGGGTCGACAGCGGGCCGGACACCCCGCTGTCGAGGTCCACGACCCGGACCCGGTACCGGTCGGGTGCGTGCGGTGGCAACCACTCCAGCACGAACAGGCCGGTGTGGTCGGTGGTGAACGCCTCCGGCACGACGTTGCCCGGCAGCCGTAACCGCCGCCGTACGCCACCGGCGTCGGCGATCAGCACCGGCGTCTCCGTACGCCCGGCGGGGCGTCCCGTGGTGACGCTCACCTCCTCGGTGGTCAACGCCACCTGCGTACCGTCGGTGGAGACGGTCTGCGGCACCCACCGGCCCGGCAGCCGGACCCGTTCGGAGGCCGCGCCGGTGGCGACGTCGATGCGCCAGAGCGCGGTGTCGTCGCCGTCCGGGGCGGTGGCGTGAATGAACCGTGCGTCGGCGGTGGCGATCGCGTGCGGGAGCACCTGCGGCGCAGCGCCGCGCAACACGGCGAGCCCGCCGTCGAGTTCCACAAGCAGCGGGTCCGGCAGCGTTCCCGCCGTCCGGCCGCCGTCCGGTTCGCAGCCGGTCAGCGTGGCGGCGCCCACGGCACCAAGGGCGGCCAGCAGGGTACGACGCGACATCATCGGCGTGGCAGTCATGACCGGATGACACCGCCGGAGCCGGACGGGTTCCGTCGACGAGAGGCGGAACCCGTCCGAGCCGGCCGGTGTCAGTAGGGGTGATGCCAACGGAGGTAGCACTGGACGACAGGGAGTTCGTCATCCGAGCGCAGGCCGGCGACCTGGAGGCGTACGAACTCCTGGTGGCCCGGCACACCGCGTCCGCGTACCGGACCGCGGTGCTGCTCGGCGCGGGCACGGAGGCCGAAGACGTCATCCAGGAGGCGTTCGTGAAGGGCTACCGGAAGTTGTCCCACTATCGCGGTGACTCGTCGTTCCGGTCCTGGCTGCTGTCCATCGTCGCGAACGAGACCCGCAACCTGCACCGCGCCCGCGAGCGCCGCACCGGCCTGGTGCTGCGGGCTGCCCGGGTGGCACCGGGCTCGGAGGCCGGCGAGGACGGCGCGGTCGGTGCCGTCCTCGCCGAGGAACGACGCACCGCCCTGGTCCGGGCGCTGCGGCAGCTACCCGAGCGGGATCGTGAGGTGATCGTCTGCCGGTACTTCCTCGACCTCAGCGAGGACGAGACGGTCGCCATGCTCGGCTGGGCCCGGGGCACCGTGAAGTCACGCACCTCCCGCGCCCTGGCGAAGCTGCGTGGCCTGCTCGACGTCGAGGAACTCAGCCGTGGCTGACCTGGAACGGGAACTGCGGGAACTGTCCGCCTGGCTGGAGACCCCCGATCCGCCGGACGTGACCGCGCAGGTCCGCGCCCGCCTGACCGCCGAGCGCACCGCGACCTCCGCGCCGCGTCTCCGGATCCGCGCGCCGCGTCTGCGGGCCGCCGTGCCGCGCCTGCTGGCCGTGAGGAGGCGGCGGCGTTGGCGGTACGCGGTGGTGGCGGCGCTGGTCGCGGTGCTGGTCGCGATGCTGCCCCCCGGGCGGGCGGCGCTCGCCGACGCGGTCACCGGGCTGCTGCGCTTCGCCGGGATCACCATCAGCACCTCGCCGGACCCGGTACTGCCGACCGCTTCCCCGTCCCCGCTGCCCGCGCAGCACCCGGCCGAGTTGATGCAGGCCCAGCAGGCGGTGGCTTTCCCGATCCGGCTGCCCGCGGCCCTGGGACCACCCGAGCGGGTGCTGGTCGCCGACCCCGACGGCAGCGGTGGGCACCGGGTGGTGACCCTGCTCTGGCGGGGCGGTGCGGTGCGGCTGGACGCCTTCGACGGGCACCTCGATCCGGTCTTCTTCAAGCAGGCCGGTGCAGCGGCAGCGGAGTGGACGGTCGTCGACGGGCGGCAGGCGGTATGGATCGGCGCTCCGCACCCGGTGTCGTACGTGGACCGCTCCGGCGTGGTGCGCGAAGAAAGCGCCCGACTGGCGGCGGAGACGTTGATCTGGGAGCGGGACGGCGTCACCTACCGCCTCGAAGGCGCGTTCACCCTCACCGAGGCGGTCGAGGTCGCACAGTCCCTGACGTGACGAACGACCTGGCGTTCACGCAGGTGGTCGTCGGTGCGTCCGGCCTATCCGGGAGGGCATATCACGGTCACGCTCGCCTCGCGGTGCGCCGGCTTGCCGAAGTACCGGTCCCCCACGATGCCCAGTTCCGCCCGTAGGGCGATCTGCTCGACCGACTCCCCTGCCGGGGCGGGTGCCGGGCCATCGGCGGGACGGCCCACGAACCGGTGTACCGGCGAGGCCAGCAACTCGATGATGTCCGACATGGAGCAACATTACGACGCCTGAGTGGCAGACCGCCCGACGTTCCGCCCCGTCGGGCAGGGGGCTGGCGTGGCCGGGCCGGCGCGGTTGGGCTAGACAGATAGCCGTACCGGAACCCCTCGGACGGTGGGAGCGCATGTCACCATCCCTGCTGATCTGGTCGGTCGGTGGCGTGTTGCTGCTGACCGCCGGGATCGTCACCACCCTGCTGCCCCGCCTGCGTACCCGCACCCGAGCCACCCGGGTGGCCTGGTCGAGGGCGCGGGCGGCCATCGACAGCGCCACGGTCAGCCGGGACGCGGCCGTCGTACGGCTGCCGGAGGCCGACCGGCTGCTGGCCCGCGCCGAACTGCTCGCCGCCGAACGCGGCGGTACGGCGGCGGCCGAGGCGACCACGGAGCACGCCCGGCAGGCCGACCGGCTGTGGCGGGGCCAGTCGTGACCGGCCGGATCCTGCGGAACCTGCATGTGCTGCGGTGGCTGCTGCTCGCCTCGGCAGTGATCATCCTGGTGGTGTTCGTGCTGGCCCAGCGGCAGAGTGTCGAGGTCAGCTACGGCCAGTCGCCGTCCTCACCGGTGCGCGTCGAGGAGGGCTCGGCCGGGGAGTTGGGTGAGGTCACCGTGCCCTCGACCCAGGAGATGACCACCCTGGTGGCCGCCGAGGCGGTGGTGCGGCTGCCCGGTGCCGTGGCCCGCTGGAACGAGCAGCGGGTACGCGAGGCGATCGGGGACGCCGACATCCGGATCCTGGTCGCACCGCCCGGCCTCGACGAGGCCGCCCGCGAGCGGGTACGCGAGGTCGACAACGCCGCAGTACGGGTGATCGGCACCCAGGTCAGCGGCGGCGGCCTGGTGGCCACCCCGAGCACCCTGGCCGGGTGGCGGGCCCGGTTCGCCACCATGGATGTGACCGACTCGCTGATCGCCCTCATCGCCAGGTTGCGGGAGGTGCCGGCCCCGTCGGAGGTCGACGACCTGCGGTGGCGGGACCCCTCCGAACGGGAGGTGGCCACCGTCCTGGCCGACCTGCGCGCCCGAGGGCTGCACGTCGGCCGGGGCGCCACCCTCGAGGGGGTACCCGAGCAGGCCGTGCGGGCCGCCTTCCCGGACGGGGCCTGGTTCGTCGCCCTGCCCGCGCAGCCGTACGGACAGTCGTTGCCGGCGTACGGTCCGGCGTTGACCCGGCTCGTGCCGGACCAGCCGATCGTGGTGATGTACGGCGGATGGATCGAGTACCACGGTCCGGCGGCGGCCGAGTTCGCGGACCTGGCCGCGGGCAGCTTCTACGCCCAGTCCGGTGATCGACTCAGCCGGTACGACTATCCGCAGCTCAACGTGCTCGGCGCCTACCTGGGCAAGGTCACCGACGTCCGGTACGCCGGTCTGTTCGACCGGCCGTTGCCGTACCGGCCGGTGGACCCGTTGCGGGTGGCCTTGCCCGCCCTGCCCTGGATCTTCACGTTCTGTGTGGCCGGGTTCCTGGTGTTGTCGGCCCGTTCGCTGCGACGGTCGGGGGTGCTGGGCAGTCCGCCTCGGGCCCGCCACGGTGCCGACGCGGCCCGGCTGGCCGGGCTCACCTCGCTGGCCGTCGAGGTGTCGCTGCTGACCGACGCCCGCAGCGATCCGGCGCTGACCCGGGGCATCGGCAAGCTTCAGGCCGCCCGTCAGGCGCTGGATGAGGGTCTGCCCGCCCGCCATGTGTGGGAGTTGCTCGACGAGGCGACGACCGAACTGGACGAGGCCGCCCGGGTGGTGGGCATCGCCAGCTACCGACCGGCCAACTACCTCCAGGGACGGTTGTCGTGACCCCCATGCTCCGCCGAGGCGTCCGCACCCTGTTCGGCAGCACCTTCGGGGTTGCCCTGCTGGCCGCTCTGGTGCTGGCCGGGTGGGCGTTGTGGTCCGGTGGGATCTTCGATGGTCGGATCGCCCGGGAGGTCCGTGCCTCCTCGGTGTATGTCGCGCCGGGGGTCGACCTGGACGAGCCCGCCGCGGAGCGGATCATCGGTAACCGCCGGCTGGTCGTGCTGCTGATGGCCCCCGGCGACGATCTGCGGGAGGCGTGCGCCAAGACCGAGAGGGCCGCCTCGGGCACCCTGGTGCTGGCGATCAGCCGGGCCGAGCAGGACTGGGACACCTACGGATGTTCCCGCTTCCCGCAGCGGAACAGCCGGGACTTCGGTCGCGCGGTGGTGATGGAGACGACGATCAGCCGGGGCGTCAACCTCTTCGTCGACCAGCCACTGGAGGCCTTGAAGGTGGTCACCCTCAACTACGACCTGCTGGTACGGGCCGGCACCGTGCCCGACGGGGCCCGCGTCATCAGCCCCTCGTTGCCCCGCTACCTGCTGGCCGGCGCGTCGGTCGGGGGTGTCCTGGCCGGGGCGGCGACCCTCTGGCTGCTGGGACGCCGGGCCGGTCGGCTGGCCGAGGCCCGGCAGGCGCGCCGCGCCGGGTACGCCGACGGGCGGGCCGCCCTCAGCTCGGCCATGGCCGGGCTGGCCCAGCAGATCGTCGACCTGGAGCAGCGACTCGGTGGCCGCCGGATCCAGACCCAACCGGAGTATCTGCGGCTGGCCAGTGACTACACCCGGCTGCTGGACGAGGTCACGGCGGTGCGGGGGGCCGACGAGGACGCCGTACGCCGACTGCGCGAGCAGGTCGAGGCGCTCAGTCGACAGGCCGCCGGGCTCACCGACGCGCGGGAGGCCCGCGGCAGGAAGCCCGTGACACCGGACGGCAAACCCGACATCGATTCGTAACATCCACAGCCTTATATGTTGCAGAGCGTCTACATAACCTCCTCTCAGCGTCAGTGACCATCCAGAACCGATGGTCATTCCCGGGGCGTACGTCGTCACCATGAAGCCGGGCACGGACGCGACCGCACCGACCCGGGCGCTGCGGGCCACCCCCACCGCCCACTTCAGTCGGGCGGTCAACGGCTTCGCGGCCCGGCTCACCGCCGCGCAGGTCGCCGAGCTGTCGCACAACGCCGACGTGCTCAGCATCGAACGCGACATCATCCAGTACGACGTGCTCGACGCCACCCAGAGCAACCCGCCCTCCTGGGGCCTGGACCGCATCGACCAGACCAACCTGCCGCTGTCGCGCAGCTACACCTACACCTCGACCGGCAGTGGGGTGCACGCGTACGTCATCGACAGCGGCATCCAGGCCAACCACCCCGACTTCGGCGGGCGGGCCACCTTCGCGTACAACGCGATCGACAACAACAACACCGACTGCAACGGCCACGGCACGCACGTGGCCGGCACCATCGGGGGCGCCAGCCACGGGGTGGCCAAGAACGTCCGACTGTACGGCGTGAAATGGCTGAACTGCGGCGGTGGCGGCACCCTGTCCGCCGCCGTCGGGGCGGTGGACTGGGTTACCCGCAACGCCAACAAGCCGGCCGTGGCCAACGCCTCCTGGAACTACACCTACAGCTCCACCCTGGCCACCGCGCTGACCAACATGATGAACAGCGGGGTCTTCCTCGCCGCCTCGGCCGGCAACACCGGCGGCAACTCGTGCGACCGGCTGCCGCGCAACCTCACCGCCGCCCTGGTGGTCGCCGCCACCACCAACACCGACGCCCGGGCCAGCTACTCCTCCACCGGCTCGTGTGTCGACCTCTACGCCCCCGGCTCGGCGATCGTCTCGACGTACCCCACCTCCACCACCTCCAGCATGAACGGCACCTCGATGGCCACCCCGCACGCGGCCGGGGTCGCCGCCCTCTACAAGGCGACGTACGGCGACGCCAGCCAGGCCACCGTGCACAACTGGATCGTGAACAACGCCACCACCGGCGTGGTCGGCGGCAGTCTCTCCGGCACCCCCAACCGGCTGCTCAACAAGCGCAACCTCTAGACACCCGGCAGCGGCGCCCCGAGTCGGTCCACCTGGCCGCTTCAGCCAGCCCTGTCGCGACCCTGTCGAGCTGACCCGTCTGCGCTCTCACCCGAGACATCACGGGGTGGCCGGTCACCACGATCCGCCCACGGCATCAGCTCGACAGGGCCGCTGCCGCCAAGGGGTGATCTGCCAGCGCCATAGCCGAGCGGGTCGTGACCGATGTGGACCAGGGAATCCCGGCAACTCCAGTCGAGGGTCTCCCGCCGGTGCCGACCAGTCCCGCCCCACGAGTGGGCCGAGCACCCCACGATGGTCGCACCGGCGCAGGTAGATCTTGGCACGAAAGCGCCCTCGGAGGGGCAGTTTTGTACCAAGGTCCATCCAAGAGGTCCGATAGAGTCCGGGGAATGGGGCGTGTGGGGACGGCGGAGGTGTTTCGGGCGGCGCGGGGGTTCGACAGTTCGCCGCTGTACCGGCATCTGCTCGGTGTGGTGGCGGACGCTCCGGCGTTGGTCGAGTTGGCGGCGGGTGCCCGGCCAGGGCAGCAGCCGACCTTTGCCCTGTTCGGGGCCGTGCACCAGTTGCTGTTGGACGGCGTGACCGATCCGCTCGCCGCGTACTATCCGTCGGTCGTCGGTGCGCGGGCCCGGGCGGTCGACGCGGACACCGGGCGGGTCTTCACCCGGTTCTGCCTGGCGCACGCCGACCGGATCGCGGCGGTCTTGGCCACCCGACTGGTGCAGACCAACCAGGTGCAACGGTCCCTGGTGACCCGGCTCGGGTTGGCGCTGCTGCGCGCGGTCACGCGGGCGCCGGTCTGCGTCGTCGAGGTGGGGTGCAGTGCGGGGCTGAACCTGCGCGCCGACCGGTACGCCCTCAGCGTGGGCGACAGCACCGTCGGCGACCCTACCTCGGGTGTTCACGTCCGGGTGGAGGTTCCGGAGGCCCGGCTGCTGCCCGATCTCGCCCGGCTGCCGGTCGTCGCCGATGTCGTGGGGATCGACCTCGATCCGCCCGATCTCACCGACGCCGAGGACCGGGCCTGGCTACGCGCGCTGGTGTGGCCGGAGAACGCGCCTCAGGCGGCGCTGCTGGCCGCGGCGATGCGGGTGGTGGCCGACGATCCGCCGCGGGTGCTGCGCGGTGACGTCGCCGAGATCGGTGCCGAGGTCGCGGCCGGCCTTCCGGCCGGGCTGCCGCGTCTGGTGGTGCATACCGCGACCCGGATCCATGTGCCCGTCGACCGGCGTCCGGCCTTCGACGCGGGGGTGGCTGCCTTCGCTGCGGGCGGGCCGATGCTGCATCTCGCGCTGGAGGACGATCAGCGCATCGCGCCCTCCGGTCGGGCCGGTTACGGGCTGGTCGCCACCGACGCCGCCGGCAGCCGGACCATCGCCGTCACCGACGGCCACCTGGCCTGGTTGGAGCCGCTACCCGAGCTGGGCACGCCGATCATTCTCGGAGCACAGAAGTAGATCTCGATACGAGAGCGCGCCTGGAGGGGCGCTGCCGTACCGAGGCCGGAAAGGGTGACGCCCAGGGCGGCCCGGGGGCGGGCCGACCTGGGCGTCGAGGGTGGATCAGGCGAGGTCGAAGCGGTCCAGCTCCATCACCTTGGCCCAGGCGGCGACGAAGTCGTGCACGAACTTCTCCCGGGCGTCGTCGCTGGCGTACACCTCGGCCAGCGCACGCAGCTCGGAGTTCGAGCCGAAGACCAGGTCGGCGCGGGTGCCGGTCCAGCGGACCTCACCGGTGGCGAGGTCACGGCCCTCGAAGGTGTTCGCGTCCTCGGAGGTCGACTTCCACGCCGTACCCAGGTCGAGCAGGTTGACGAAGAAGTCGTTGGTCAGCACCCCCGGGGTGGCGGTGAAGACACCCAGCCGCGACTGCTGGTAGTTCGCGCCGAGGACCCGCAGGCCACCGACCAGCACGGTCATCTCGGGCGCGCTGAGGGTCAGCAGGTTGGCCTTGTCGATCAGCAGGAACTCGGCCGGCAGGCGGTTGCCCTTGCCGAGGTAGTTGCGGAAGCCGTCGGCGGTGGGCTCCATCGCCGCGAAGGACTCCACATCGGTCTGCTCCTGCGAGGCGTCCGTACGCCCGGCGGTGAACGGCACCTCGACCTCGACCCCGGCTTCGCGGGCGGCCTTCTCGACGGCGGCGGAGCCGGCGAGCACGATCAGGTCGGCCAGCGAGATCTGCTTGCCACCGTTCTGGGCGGAGTTGAACGAGGCTTGGATGCCCTCCAGGGTGCGCAGCACCTGGGCCAGCTCGTCGGGGTTGTTGACCTCCCAGCCGTTCTGCGGCTCGAGGCGGATCCGGGCACCGTTGGCGCCACCCCGCTTGTCGCTGCCCCGGAAGGTCGAGGCCGAGGCCCAGGCAGTGGAGACCAACTGGGCCACGGAGAGCCCGGAGTCGAGGATCTGGCGCTTGAGAGCGGCGATGTCCTCGGCGTCCACCAGTTCGTGGGTCACCGGCGGGAGCGGGTCCTGCCAGATCAGGGTCTCGCTGGGAACCTCCGGGCCCAGGTAGCGCTGGATCGGACCCATGTCCCGGTGGGTCAGCTTGAACCAGGCCCGGGCGAAGGCGTCCGCGAACTCCTGCGGGTTGGCCAGGAAGCGCCGCGAGATCTGCTCGTAGACCGGGTCGACCCGCAGCGACAGGTCGGTGGTGAGCATGGTCGGGGCGTGGCTACGCGTCGGGTCGTGGGCGTCCGGGACGGTGCCGGCGCCGGCGCCGTCCTTCGGCTTCCACTGGATCGCTCCGGCGGGGCTGCGGGTCTGCTCCCACTCGTAGCCGAAGAGGATCTCGAAGAAGCTGTTGTCCCAGGCGATCGGGGTGTTCGTCCAGGCACCTTCGAGGCCGCTGGTGATGGTGTCACCGGCGTTGCCGGTACCGAAGGTGTTCCGCCAGCCCAGGCCCTGCTCCTCCAGGGAGGCACCCTCGGGCTCGGGGCCGACGTACTTGTTCGGGTCGGCCGCGCCGTGGGTCTTGCCGAAGGTGTGCCCACCGGCGATCAGCGCGACGGTCTCCTCGTCGTTCATCGCCATCCGGCGGAAGGTCTCCCGGATGTCCCGGGCCGCGGCGAGCGGGTCCCCGCTACCGTGCGGGCCCTCCGGGTTGACGTAGATGAGGCCCATCTGCACTGCGGCCAGGGGGTTCTCCAGCTCCCGGTCACCGGTGTAGCGCTCGTCGCCGAGCCAGGTGGCCTCCGGGCCCCAGTAGACGTCCTCGTCGGGCTCCCACACGTCGGCCCGGCCACCGGCGAAGCCGAAGGTCTCGAAGCCCATCGACTCCAGGGCCACATTGCCGGCGAGGATCATCAGGTCGGCCCAGGAGAGGTTCTTGCCGTACTTCTTCTTGACCGGCCAGAGCAGGCGGCGGGCCTTGTCCAGGTTGGCGTTGTCCGGCCAGCTGTTCAGCGGGGCGAAGCGCTGCTGACCGGCGCCGGCGCCACCACGGCCGTCACTGATGCGGTAGGTGCCCGCGCTGTGCCACGCCATCCGGATGATGAACGGGCCGTAGTGGCCGTAGTCGGCCGGCCACCAGTCCTGCGAGGTGGTCAGCACCTCGGCGATGTCCCGCTTCACGGCGGGCAGGTCCAGGCTCTTGAACGCCTCGGCGTAGTCGAAGTCCGCACCGAGGGGGTTGGCCACCGCGGGGTTCTTCGCGAGGATCTTCAGGTTGAGCCGGTTCGGCCACCATTCGCGGTTCCCCCCGCCCTGGGTGGGGTGCGGGGCGCGCGCGGACGTGACCGGGCAGCGACCCTCGCTCTCCTCAGATTGCATGTCTCCTACGACTGCGTCGTGCTTCTCAGCCACGGGGATCCTTCCAGGATTGCGGGAACGGGTGGTTCAGGAAATCTGGGCGGTCGAACAGTCCGGGCACCGGCCCCAGTAGATGACCTCGGCCTCGTCGATCACGAAGTGGTTGTCGTCGGAGGCGGTGAGGCAGGGCGCCGCACCGACGGCGCAGTCCACGTCGACGATCAGGCCACACGACCGGCACACCGCGTGGTGGTGGTTGTCACCGACCCGCGACTCGTACCGGGCCACCGAACCGGGCGGCTCGATGCGTCGTACCAGGGCCGCCCCGGTCAGCGCCCGGAGCACGTCGTAGACGGCCTGGTGGGACACGCCGGGCAGGTCCTGACGGACGGCTGTGATGATCGACTCGGTGTCGGCGTGCGGCTGCGCGTACACCGCCTTGAGCACCGCCACCCGGGGACGGGTCACGCGCAGCGCCGCGTCACGCAGCAGCTGTTCGAGATCCCCGGGCGTCGGCACGCTGTGCAGTCTTGCCGCTTTTCTGGAATGAGTCAAGAAGAAGTCTCGGGGCATTCGGCGATAAAACGTCGTTCCCGGGCAGAACCGAGCGTCGATTCGGTCACTCCGAACCCCGCCCACCCGATCCAGCCGGTGTCCCGGTGAAATCCCGGTCGGTCGGGACCGGATGACACATGTGGTCCGGGTCGGGCCCTCGGCAGGGTCGGTGCCGAAGAGGTTCACCGACCGAGGAGGCGACCACCCATGTTTCCCGCCACGACACCGACCGGCCCGACCCAGATGCCGCCGCAGGCCGTACGCCCGAGACGGGCCTGGGCCCCCTCCGGGGTGGTCGGCGGCCTGGTCGGCGGGGAGCGCCGGTGGGCTACCTGGGTAGGCCGGCCAGCCAGTGCTCCAGGGCCTGCGGGGTGTCGAACAGCAGCACCGGCGGCCCGGCGGGGTCCTGCTGCCAGGCCCGCATCCGGCGTCGCTCCCGGTTGTACCCGGTGAGGTGCCAGCGCAGTACGGAGTCCCAGCCCAGCACGCTGCCCAGCGACTCCCGGTTGCCGTTGCAGATCACCTCCCCGGTGGAGAGTCGGCGCAGGGTGCGCCGCAGCAACCACCGGAAGGACAGCCCGCGCGGATAGTCCAGACCGATCACCAGGTCCGCGCGGGACAGGGGGACGTCCCGCCAGCCGTGGTAGGCCCCGTCGAGAATCCACCGCTCGCGCCGGCAGATCGCCTCGATCCGGCTGCGCTGCACGGCGACCGGCACCTCCACCCAGCCCGGCTCCCAGAGCAGGTCGTCGACCGGGTACCAGGGCAACCCCAGACGTTCGGCGAGCCGGTGGGCCAGGGTGGACTTGCCGGAGCCGTGGACCCCGTAGACCAGGATGCGGGCGGGCGGGTTCATCGCGGTGCAGCCTAGTGCAGGCTGCCACGGGCGGCCGGGTCAGCGCCCGACCGCCCGATCGGTCGTCAGCGCTTGCTAGCCAGGTCGCCGCAGTCGGTCTCGTCCGGCAGCAGCGGCCGCAGGTGGACGGTCCACTGCCTGCCCTCGGAGACCCAGGGGGTGGCCGCGTTGGCGCTGGCGGCGGCGGCCAACACCTGCTTGGCCTGGTCGCCGGTGGCGGTGACGCAGCTCAGGCCCAGGTCCTTGGAGAGTTCGGCGCCGGGCAGCGCCGGGCCCGGCCAGGTCGCCTCGGGCTGGTCGCCGACCTCGGAGTTGGTCACGTAGTCCTCGGCCACGGCGGCGACGGCGGTCGGGACGTACGCCTGGGTGTCCGTGGTGGCCTTGCCCAGCGGGCCGGTTTCCGCGGTCAGGGATTCGGCGAAGGCCCGCAGCTTGTCCCGGGCGGCCTGCTGCTCGGCGGTCACCCCCTGGCCTGGGTCGGCGCCGGGCTCCGCGCCCATCTCCAACGCCTGCACCTCCAACTGCTCGGTGCTGGTCCCGTCGAAGAGGGTGAACCGGGTCGCGGGGACGTCGGCGACCGGCGGGCTGCCCAGGTCGCCGACCCGACCCACGCCGGCCTCCCGGGCCGCCTTGATCAGGTTTTCCAGCTCATCGGTGCTGACCTTGCCGACCTGGAGGTTGGGCAGGGCCGGTCCGGGATAGACCAGGTTGACCGGCCCCTGGGTGATCACCCGACCGTCGCCGTAGACGCTGATCGCGGGCAGTCGGGTGGCCAGCATGGCCGGGGTGGTGAACCCGCCGACATGGTCCATCCGGAACACCACGGCGTCGGCGGAGTAGGACTTCTCGGGAGCGCCGGACTCCCCGGCACCGTCGGGGGCGGGGGGCCCCCCCGCCCCCCCCCCCCCCCACACCCGCGGTGCACCGGCCCCGCCCCCCGGGGCGGGGGGGGTGGT